>JAGWUH010000071.1 GCA_028868535.1 Sphingomonadales bacterium
ACCGCCCACTCGATGTCCTGCGGCCAGTGGTTCTTGCCGTTGATGATGATCATGTCCTTCGCCCGGCCGACGATGAACAGATACCCGTCGACCATGTACCCCATGTCGCCGGTGTCCAGCCACCCGTCGACGAGGCACGCATCCGTCGCCTCCGGGTCGCGGAAGTACGAATGCATCACGCTCGGCCCCTTGCACCACACCTTGCCGATCTGGTGGTCGCCCAGCGCGCTGCCGTCCTCGCGGCGGATCGCCAGCTCCATGTCCTTCACCGGCTTGCCGCAGTTGACGATGGCGCGATAGCGCGCCGGCCGCGACAGGTCGCGCGGGGTGCCCGAAAGCCGTTCCTCCTCGACCAGCTCCACCCGGATGCCCTCGCCCGGCGGCATCAGCGTCACCGCCAGCGTCGCCTCGGCCAGGCCATAGCTAGGCAGGAACGCGTTGGCCTTGAACCCCGCGCCGGCAAACGCGTTGACGAAGCCCTGCATCACGTCCGGCCGGATCATGTCGGCGCCGTTCCCCGCCAGCCGCCAGCGGCTCAGGTCGAACCGCTCCGCGACGTTGGTCTGGCTGGAAATCCGCCGCGCGCAGATATCATACCCGAACGTCGGCGAATACGAGACGCTGGTGCCGGGATTGCGGCTGATCATGTCGAGCCAGGCCAGCGGCCGCCGCGCGAAGTCCTCGGTCTTCAGGTAGTCGGTCGAGATCTGGTTGGCGATGATCGACAGGAAGCAGCCGACCAGCCCCATGTCGTGGTACCACGGCAACCAGGAGATGCAGCGGTCGGTCTGGAAATCGCCCAGCCGCATGCCCTCGCCATGCCCCGCCAGGTTGTTCATCAGCGAGGCGTGGGTCACGGCGACGCCATGCGGAAACCGGGTCGATCCGCTCGAATACTGCAGATAGCTGATGTCGTCGGGGCGCAGCACCGGCAGCTCGCACGGCGCGTCCGCCACGGCGGCGAAGTCCTCGTACGATTGCCCGCCGCAACCCTGCCGTCCGGCCGCCGCCTCGCCCATCGCCGCGATCTCGGCCGGGTACAGCAGCATCACCGGGTCGCTGGAGGCAAGCTGCACCACCAGCTGGTCGATATAGCCTTCCTTGCCGCCGAAGCTGGTCGGCAGCGGCAGCGGCACCGGCCACACCCCGGCATAGATCGCGCCGCAGAACATCGACGCGAAGTCCGGCCCGGTCTCGGCGATCAGCGCCAGCCGGTCGCCCGGCCGGAAGCCCCGCGCCACCAGCCGGCGCGCGCAGGCCAGGGCATCGGCGCGCAGTTCCGAAAACGGATAGACCCGCACCAGCTTGCCGCGCGGATCGTGGAAGTTCAGCCCCCGCGTCCCCTGCGCGGCATAGTCCAGCGCCTCCCCGAAAGTGCCGAAGTCGGCCAGCCGGCGCGGCAGCGCGCATTCGTTGGGGGTCGGCACGAGCTCGCCCGCGCCCAGTTCCCCCGAAGCTGCCGTTCCCGGCCGCGAAAGCACGGCGGCGTCTGTCATGGCCATGAAATTCCCGTTGTCTTGACGATCCCGGCGGCCCGATACCGACGGAAGCGCTGCTTGCAAACCCTGAAGCCCGGTCCAGCCCGCTTTGGCGGCGACGTTCTCCCCGGAAGCGCCGTTCGCCAGCGTGGTCACACCTGGCCGGATTCTTCGACTTTGCCCCGTGGCGGCACACTGTGGCATGATTAAGGCCGAATGAAGCACGATCCTCCTGAATCGGGCATCGGCGCATGACCGGCCCCGACGCAGCCGCCCGCCCGCGCCGCGCCCCCCGCCCGCTCGACGCCGCCCGGCTCGACGAACTGGCGCTGGCCTACGTGGCCCGCTTCGCCACCAGCGCCGGCAAGCTGTCCGCCTATCTCGCCCGCAAGCTGCGCGAACGCGGCTGGGACGGGCCGGGGCAGGGGGGCGACGCCGCCGCGGCGGTCGTCGCCCGCTTCGTCGCCGCCGGCTATGTCGACGACGAGGCCTTCGCCCGCGCCCGCGCCCACAGCCTGCAACGGCGCGGCTACGGCGCGCGCCGCATCGCCGGCGCGCTGGACCAGGCCGGCATCGCCGGGGACACCGCCCGCGCCGCGCTGCCCGGCGTCGCCGCCGCGCGGCAGGCCGCGCTGGCCTTCGCCCGCAAGCGCGGCTTCGGCCCTTTCGCCCGCACCGCCGTGCCGCGCGAACGACCGGCCGATCCCGCCGCCGCGCGCGCCTTGCGCGAGAAGCAGGTGGCGGCGATGCTCCGCGCCGGGCACCCGC
This sequence comes from Sphingomonadales bacterium, assembly GCA_028868535.1. Taxonomy (GTDB): domain Bacteria; phylum Pseudomonadota; class Alphaproteobacteria; order Sphingomonadales; family Sphingomonadaceae; genus Novosphingobium. The sequence goes on from JAGWUH010000071.1 coordinate 2,247, forward strand.
TGGACAGCGCACGCAAATTGGTGGATGCCCCCGACGTCGACACGGCCGAGGCCTGGGCCGCCGCGGTCGACGACGAATGATCGATCCGCCCCCAGGCAGGTGTAGGATGCCAGGAATGATTCGCCGCTGCCGGAACCTGTTGCTGCCGCTCGGCGCGGTCGCGCTCGCCCTCGCCGCCTGCTCGTCGCGCGCGGCGGACAGCGCCCCCGCGCCGGTCGCCACCGCCGCGCCGGCGGTCCACCCGGTCTCGCACCTGCCGGTGATCGACCTGACGATCACCCCGGCGCGCCGCGACGGCAAGCCGCACCGCTTCCGCGTCGAGGTCGCCCGCTCCGGCCCGGAGCAGGAACGCGGCCTGATGTTCCGCACCGCGATGGGCGCCGACGAAGGCATGATCTTCCCGATGAACCCGCGCCCGGCGTCGTTCTGGATGCGCAACACGGTGATCCCGCTCGACATCATCTTCATCGGCACCGACGGCCGCATCCTCAACATCGCCGCCAACGCCATCCCCTACGACGAGACCCCGCTCGATTCGAAAGGCCCGGTCAAGGGCGTGCTCGAACTGAACGGCGGCCGCGCCGCGGCGCTGGGGATCGCGCCGGGCGACGCCGTCCGCTGGTAGGCGCCCCCGGCGCCCCCGCGCATTTCTCGACCGATCCCCTTGGCGGCCCGGCGGAAATGCTCTAGGCGCTGCGCGCATGGGCATCCTCGGCAAGATCTTCACCTGGTGGGACGGCGCCACCATCGGCACCTGGCTCCATTCGTCGCTGACCGGCGAGCTTGTCGGCACCGATCACCAGGGCAACCGCTACTACCGCGCGAAGAAGCGCATTCCCGCCGGCCAGCCCAACGCCGGGCAGGAGCGCCGCTGGGTGATCTACAACGGCGCCAACGACGCCAGCCGCGTGCCGTCCGAATGGTTCGGCTGGCTGCACGGCCAGTTCGACGGCGTGCCGGAAAGCCGCCTGCCCCCGCCCCGCATCTGGGAGGTGGACTCCACCCCCAACGCCACCGGCACCGCCGCCGCCTATCGCCCGATGGGCGCGCTTGAGCGCGGCGGCAAGCGCGCCGCCGCCACGGGCGACTACGAAGCCTGGAATCCGGAAGACTGATGACCCGGCCGGCGCTGGCGGCTGCGGTCTTGTTGGCCGTGCTGGTGTCGGGCTGCAACCGCAACCCCGAAGCGCCCGAGGTGCAGGCCACCGACGTGCCCGAGGCGGTCGCGACCAGCGGCTTCAGCAAGTCGGTGGTCGAAAGCGAATACGGCACCCCGGTCAAGGACCGCGTCGCCACGCTCGGCTTCCTCAACAAGCGCAACAACGAGACGCAGGACATCCAGCTCAAGTCCGGCGAATCGCGCCGGATCGGCAACGTCGTGGTCAAGCTCGCCACCTGCGAACGCACCCTGCCATGGGAGCGCCCGCCCGAAGTCGGCGCCTTCGTGCAGGTCTTCGTCGAGGAGCGCGCGCACGTCGACGAGCAGCTTGCCTGGCACAAGGTGTTCTCGGGCTGGCTGTTCCGCAACGCGCCGTCGCTGAACGTGGTCGAGCACCCGGTCTATGACGTCTGGGTCAAGGACTGCGCGATGAAATTCCCGGGCGAGGAGGAAAATCCCGCCGATTTCGCCAAGGCCGCCAAGGCGCCGAAAGCCTCGGGCAGCCCCAGCGCCACCGCTTCCCCGCCGGCGGCGCCGACGGCGGCGCCCTCGCCGGGGATCAACCTCGAACGCTGAGCCAGCCGTACCGAGTCGCGCTGCGCGTGGTTGAGCAGCACGAGGTATTCGGCCTGCGGCATCTCGATCGCGCCGAGCGAGGCCAGGTGCGGGGTCATGAACTGGCAGTCGAGCAGTTCCGCCCCGGCCACGCGCAGCGCCGCAACCAGCCAGGCCAGCGCCACCTTCGACGCATCGGGTACGGTGCTGAACATCGATTCGCCGCAGAACACCCGATCGAAGCCGACCCCGTAGAGCCCGCCGACCAGCACTTCCCCGCCATCGACGCCGGGCTGCCACACCTCGACCGAATGGGCGATGCCGTGCGCGTGCAGCAATGCGTAAGTCGCGGCGATGCGGTGGCTGATCCAGGTTTCGCCCTCGTCGCGGCGCGGGCCGGCACAGGCCGCGATCACCGCGTCGAAGGCGGCGTCGCAGGTCACGCGGAACCGCCCGCGCCGCAGCGTCCGCGCCAGGCTCCGGGAAAGGTGGAAGCCGTCCAGCGGGAGGATCGCACGCAGCTTGGGCTCGACCCAGAAGACCTCCGGGTCGTCGCGCGAATCGGCCATCGGAAACACCCCGGTGCGATAGGCGAGCATCAGCATCTCGGGATGGATCGGGGGCGGGGAGGGGGTTCCGTGCACGCCCGTTGTCTAGCACCGCCGCCGCCGCCGCGCCTCCCAAAATCTCCGCCCGCACCGGCGCCGCGCCGCCGCCCGAAAACCCTGTTGCCAAGCGCGACGCCAGCCCCTAGAGCGCCCGGGCCCACAGGAGTGTAGCTCAGCTGGTAGAGCATCGGTCTCCAAAACCGAGGGCCGCGGGTTCGAATCCTGCCACTCCTGCCAGGCTTGCGTGGTTTGCTCCAGGGCGGGCTGCGAACGGCGGCCTGCTGCGCTTCCGGTGCTCACGGCCCCAAAGGCCGCTGCGCTCCGGTTCTCGCAGACCACCATTCTCGCTCCGCCCTGAAGCAAACCACCACAAGCCTGGCTGATCCGCCAACCCTGCTTGCCGCGTGAGCCTGATGTCCGGGAAGTCCGAAACGCAGCCGCGTGATCTGACGGTTCCGGCCGTGGTGCTGGCGCTGCTGTCGTGCCTGCCGGTGCTGGTCGCGCGCTATCCGCAGATGAGCGATTATCCGGCGCACCTCGCGCGCTATGCGATCATGCTCGATGGCGGGCGCTCCGCCGATCTCGCGCAGTGGTACGTGTTCCGCTGGAAGTGGACCGGCAACGTCGGTGTGGACCTGCTGATCCACCCGTTCGCGGCGCTGTTCGGCGTGGAAACCGGCGCGCGGGCGATCGCCGGGCTGATTCCGCCGCTGACCGGGCTCGGCATCGTCCACGTCGATCGCGCGCTGCGCGGCCGCACCGGCATCGGCAGCCTGCTGGCGCTGCCGTTCATCTGGTCGCCGATGATGCTGATCGGCCTGCTCAATTTCGCGCTCGGCCTGGCGCTGGCCCTCCATGCCTTCGCGCTGTGGGTGCGGCTGGAAGGTCGGGGCTGGCGCCCGATCGCCTTCGTGCCGATCGGCCTCGTCGTCTGGGCCTGCCACATGTCGGCCTGGGGCGTGCTCGGCATCATGGTCGCCGGCCACGAATTCGCCCGGCACGGCTGGCGGGCCGCGCTGCTCCGGCCGCTGCCGCTGGCTGCGCCGCTGGTGCCGATGCTGGTGCTGGGCGGCAACAGCGGCGCGTTCTCGTACGGCCCGTTCTGGTGGATCTACAAGGAGGCGATCTGGAAGCGGGCGATGCGCGACCAGTCGCAATGGCTCGATATCGGCTGCCTGTGCCTTTACGCGGCGCTGCTGCTGGCGGCGCTGTGGTATCGCCGCGTCGATGGCCGGCTCGGCTGGTCGGCACTGCTGCTGCTGCTGCTGTCGTGGATCGTGCCGCGCCACGTCTCGGGCGGTGATTATGTCGATTACCGGATGATCACCTCGGGCCTGCTGCTGGCGGCGCTGGCGATCGACTGGCCGGCGGCGCCGCGCTTTGCGGCCCTGCTTGCGCCCGCGCCCTATCTGGTTCGCCTCGCCGTCACCACGCTCGCCTGGCAGGCCGATTCGGCGACGACCACGCGTCTGCTGACCGCGCTCGACCATGTCCCGCGCGGCGCCCGCGTCGCCAGCGCGGTGCTGGTGCCGGCGGGGTCCTGGCCGCTCGACCACTTCGAGCACATCGGCGCCTGGGCGGTGCTGCGGCGCCACGCCCTGGTCAACGCCAACTTCGCGGTGCGCGACATCCACATGCTGTCGCTGCGCCACGGCGGCTGGTCCGATCCGTCGCAACGCATCCTGCAACTGGTCGACAAGCCGGTGGACCTCGCCAGCTTCGGCCCCGCCCGCGACGCCGATTACCTGTGGTACGT
>JAGWUH010000010.1 GCA_028868535.1 Sphingomonadales bacterium
GCGAAAGGCCCATGGCAAGACCGCTTGGCGAACGCACCGGCCCGACCGGCCCTTCGCCACCATCGGGGTGCCAGGGAACCACCGCCTTTTCGGCAGGGTCGAGCCCGGGGTTCACAAGGCTGTCCTTCACCGGGCCGGTCGCAGCAAGAAGCAGTCCCGCCAGCGCTCCCCATCCAAAGGCGGGGGGTAGCAGGCAACGCCGGCCCGATCTTGTGCCAGCGTGCTTCCCCTTGGCGTTACGCCGCGCTCGCCAGCGGCCGGTTTCGTGTGCCCGAGGTGCCCGAGGTGCCCGAAGAAAGATAAGAAGGAAGAAGGGGTTCACGCAAAGAGCGCAAAGAGCGCAAAGAGCGCAAAGAGCGCAAAGACCGTGCGCGCCCCTTGCCGGCTCGCGTTTGTCTTCCGGCACAAGTGATCTGGTCAGCGGCTTCGCCGCAGGCACTGCCGGCTTTGCGCTCTTTGCGTGAAACCCTTGTTCTTCCCGACTTACGCCGCAACGCCCGCCAGAAACCCCTCGATTGCCCTTGGCGACGCCGGCTTCGCTGCAGGGCCGATCTTCGTCGCTCCACCCAGCGAAACGCCGCCGTCCAGGCCGAGGCACGTCCTGCGTTAGCAATTCCTTGGTTCGCCGCAGTTATAGTCTTGCGGATCAGGAGGCGATAATCGTGGCATCTTCGGCAAGGATACCGGCACCGCAGGCGCAGCCGCGCCCCGCGCTGGCCCCGCTCCTGCCCGCCCGCGCCGACCGGCGCGCGCCCGCCGGCACCCGCCTCGTCGAGGGCGCCTGGCGCGAACTCGACCACCCCGACGCCGTCCGGGCCTGGGATGCCCTCGCCGCCCGCGCGGCGGAGCCCAATCCCTTTCTCGAACCCTGGTACCTGCTTCCGGCGCTCCATGCGCTCGATCCGCTCGGCACCGTCCGCATCCTGCGCCTGGAGGTCGACGGCGACCTCGCCGGCCTGCTGCCCGTCCGCGCCGCGCCGCGCTACTACGGCCGCCCGATCCCCCATGTCGCCGGCTGGCTGCACCCCAACGCCTTCCTCGGCATCCCGCTGGTGGCGCGCGGGCTCGAAACCGCGTTCTGGCGCGCCTGCCTCGCCCGGGCCGACGCCGCCCCGGGGCTGGCGCTGTTCCTCCACCTCGCGCAGATGCCGCTGTCCGGCCCGCTGCACGATGCGCTCCACCAGGTCTGCGCCGAACAGGGCCGCCCGCTCGCGCTGGTCCACCGCGAGCAGCGCGCGATGCTGCAATCGCATCTCGCCCCCGAAGCCTACCTCGCCGCCGCGCTCTCCGGCAAGAAGCGCAAGGAGCTCCGCCGCCAGCACGCCCGCCTGTCCGAGCTCGGCCGGCTCACCGTCGAACGCCGCGACGATGCCGAGGACATCCCCGGCTGGTGCAGCCGCTTCCTCGATCTCGAACTGGCCGGCTGGAAGGGCCGCGCCGGCTCCGCGCTCGCCGCCAGCCCCGCCACCGCGACGATGTTCCGCCACGCCGTCGCCGGAGCCGCCGCCCGCGGCCGTCTCGAACGGCTGTCGCTGCTGCTCGACGGACGCCCGATCGCGATGCTCGCCAGCTTCCTCGCGCCGCCGGTGGCGTTCTCGTTCAAGACCGCCTTCGACGAGCGCTACGCCCGCTTCTCCCCCGGCGTCCTGCTCCAGCGCGAGAACCTCGCCATGCTCGGCCGGGCGGACATCGCCCTCACCGATTCCTGCGCCGCCGCCGATCACCCGATGATCGACCACATCTGGCGCGAACGCCGCCCGATCGGCCGCTACTCGATCGGCATCGGCGGCGCCGCCCGCCGGCTGCTGTTCCGCCAGCTTGCCCGCGCCGAAGTCGCGCGCTCCGCCACCTCCCGCACCCCGCCAGACCCGGACGATACCGCATGACCTGCCTGCCGCCCCGCGCGTTCGAAACCTTCGCCGCCGCCTATCCCGAGCGCCCGACGGTGTTCGACCACGAGCTGTGCCACCATCCGCTGATGACGCTCGAAGCCCTCGCCGCGCTCGCCGAACGCCTGCCGCCGTCGTGCATCGAGCACGCCGCCGCCGAACAGCCGATCGGCATCGACGGCAAGCCGCCGGTGCCGGCGATCTCCCCGGCCGACGCGATCCGCACGATCGACACCTGCGGCATCTGGGTGGCGCTGACCTTCATCGAGCAGGACCCGGCCTACCACGCGCTGCTGATGCAGGTGATCGACGAACTGCGCCCGGCGATCGAGCCGCGCACCGGCCGCATCCACAAGCCCGCCGCCTTCGTCTTCGTCACCTCGCCCGGCGGCACCACGCCGTATCATTTCGACCCCGAGCACAACATCCTGCTGCAGATCCGCGGCAGCAAGGTGATGACCCAGTTCCCCGCCGCCGATTCCGCCTGCTCCCCCGGCGAGGCCCACGAGGCCTATCACACCGGCGGCCCGCGCGAACTGCACTGGCGCGACGAGCTCGCCGCCGCCGGCACCGATTTCGCGCTGTTCCCCGGCCAGGGCCTGATCGTCCCGGTGATGGCGCCGCACTATGTCCGCACCGGCCCGCAGGCGTCGATCTCGCTGTCGATCACCTGGCGTTCCGAATGGTCCTACGCCGAAGCCGACGCGCACGCCTTCAACGCGGTGCTGCGCCGCGCCGGCCTCCGGCCTTCCCGCCCCGGCCGCTGGCCGGCGCAAAACCGCGCCAAGGCGTTCGGCTGGCGCGCGCTGAAGAAGCTCGGCGTCCGGTAGGTCCGGCGATTGCCGCGCCGGATGGAACGGCGGCCGTTTCCGCGGCCGCCGTTTTTGATTCCGGTCAACGCGACCCGCCTCGCGAATCGATACCCCGGCACAAGTGAACAACGCTGTTGATTAGATTTCCAACAGCCAGCCCGAGGGGATGAACGATGTCGATGTACACCCTGCTGCCCTGCCCCGAAGTGACTCCGGAGCGCAAGGAAGAGCTCCACGCCAAGTACCTGCGCGAGCGCGATCGCCGCATCGCCGAAAAGCACAACGACCAGTACATCGCCGCCGAAGGCAAGTGGAAGGACATCTACGAGGTCGATCCCTACACCCCCGTCGCCCCGCGTGAGCCGATCACCGGCGAAACCGACGTCGTCATCCTCGGCGCCGGCTATTGCGGCATGATGGTCGCCGCGCAGCTGGTGAAGGCGGGCATCCAGAATTTCTACAACGTCGATCACGGCGGCAACTTCGGCGGCACCTGGTACTGGAACCGCTATCCCGGCATCCAGTGCGACAACGACAGCCTGGTCTACATGCCGCTGCTCGAGGAAACCGGCTACATGCCGTCGAAGAAGTTCGCCGACGGCTACGAGATCCACGACCACTGCCAGATCATCGCCGATCACTTCGGCCTGCGCGACAAGGCGCTGTTCCACACCCTGATCGAATCGCTGGTCTGGGACGAAAAGGCCAACCGCTGGAACGTCGGCACCAACCGGGGCGACCAGATCAAGGCCCGCTTCGTCGTGCTGGCGATGGGCCCGCTGAACAAGCCCAAGCTGCCCGGCATCCCCGGCATCGACAAGTTCAAGGGCAAGATCTTCCACACCGCCCGCTGGGACTATGACTACACCGGCGGCGAATGGCGCAATCCGGAGCTGACCAAGCTCAAGGACAAGAAGGTGGCGATCATCGGCACCGGCGCCACCGCGATCCAGGTCGTGCCCTATCTCGCCAAGCACGCCGGCCACACCTACGTCGTCCAGCGCACCCCATCGACGATCGACCTGCGCAACAACCAGCCGATCGACCCCGAATGGTACGCCAGCCAGAAGCCCGGCTGGCAGCAGGAGCGCATCAAGAACTTCCACCACGCCGCGATGGAACGGCTGGCACCGAAGGAACCCGATCTCGTCGTCGACATCTGGACCGAGATCAGCCGCAACGTGAACGCGGAGCTGGAAGCCGAAGGCTGGCCCGACATCACCCCGGAGGAATTCGCCCGCCGCCGCGAGATCTGGGACTATCGGGTGATGGAACGCCTGCGGGACCGCTGCAACATCGTCAAGGACCCGGCCACGGCGGAGGCGCTCAAGCCCTACTACCGCTACCTCTGCAAGCGCCCGGCCTCGAACGACGATTACTACCCGGCGTTCAACCAGGACAACGTCCAGCTGATCGACGTGGCGGAAACCCAGGGCCTCGAGGCGCTGACCGAGAACGGTTTCATCCACCAGGGCAAGGAGTACGAATGCGACTGCATCATCCTCGCCTCGGGCTATGAAGTCACCAACGACCTCGACCGCCGCTGGGGCATCAGCCGGATCGAGGGCGTGAACGGCCTGTCGATCTACGACTACTGGCGCGAAGGCTTCCAGACCTTCCAGGGGATGACCGCGCACAACTTCCCCAACATGTTCTTCACCGGCTTCACCCAGGCGGCGGCGAACGCGTCGAACTCGAAGACCTTCATCGATCAGGGCTTCCACATCGGCTACATCGCCAGCGAGGCACTCAAGCGCGGCGCCGTCCGCGTCGAGCCCAGCGCCGAAGCCCAGGACGCCTACATCAAGCACCTGCGCTCGATCGCGGTCGACAACTCGGCCTACGTCAACGAGTGCACGCCCTCTTACTTCAACAACGAGGGCGACACCTCGAAGAAGCGCCACATCTTCGGCGAACCGTGGGGCGAAGGCTACTACGCGTTCGAGGCCATGCTCGAGAAGTGGCGCGACGACGGCAAGCTTGCCGGCCTGACGCTGACCACCAAGGCGCTCGAAGAGGCCTGAGCCACCCCGGGGGGCGGCCATGCCGCCCCCATTTGCTTTCGATCAAGGCGCGCCTGCGCGGGGCACCCGAAACTCCCCGCAATCCCGCCCCCCAGGGAACAGGAGAGGACAATGAACACCTACGAAAAGCTGGTCTCGCCCGAACTGAACGAGGCGCTGATCTACCCGGCCGAAGCCTTCACCAGCCGCGAATACGCCGAGGCCGAGGCCGACCGGCTCTGGGCGAAAGTGTGGCAGCAGGCCGGCCGGGTCGAGGAAATTCCCGACGTCGGCAGCTTCATCACCTACAACATCATGGGCGATTCGATCCTGATCGTCCGCGCCGAAGCCGGCGATGGCCCCGATGCCATCAAGGCCTACCACAACGTCTGCCCGCACCGCGGCCGGCGGCTGGTGGGTGACAACACCGGCGGCGGCCCGGTCGTCGTCGCGCAGGCGAAAGGCGCACACTCCGCCTGCGGCAAGACCCAGAAGTTCGGCTGCAACTACCACGCCTGGACCTTCAACCACGATGGCAAGGCCATCTACATCCCCGACCGCGAGGACTGGGGCGGCGCCCTGAACGAGGACAACACCAGCCTCACCCCGGTCAAGGTCGACACCTGGGGCGGCTGGCTGTGGATCAACATGGACCCGGACTGCGGCCCGCTCGACGCGTTCCTGCGCCCGATCAACACGCTGATCGATCCGTTCGAGTTCGAGAAGATGCGCTACCGCTTCCGCTTCTGGGGCATCTTCGACTGCAACTGGAAGGTCGCGCTCGAAGCCTTCCTCGAACCCTACCACGTCCAGGGCACGCACCCGCAGCTGCTCAAGTACGGGGACTTCTACTCGTTCTCGAAGTCGTTCGGCCTCCACGGCCAGACCGGCTTCGACAGCAAGGCCCACCGCGAGGAGGGCACCGCCGTCGACACCTCGGTCCACCGCGCCGCCGGTGACGGCGATCCGCGCACCACGATCGCGCAGATGCAGATGGAGTACTGGGAAACCATCGGCGCCTCCACCTCGGAGACGCTGGTCAAGACCGCGCAGGAGCTTCCCAACGAGCTGCCCGAAGGCACTCCAGCGGCGCAAGTCCACCACCACTGGCTCGAAAAGGCCAAGGCGGTCGATGCCGCGCGCGGCGTGCAGTGGCCGGACCTGACCGATGCGCAGATCGCCGCCGCCGGCCTGGCGCTGTCGATCTTCCCGAACATGAACTTCATCCCCGGCCCGACTTTCGCGCTGGCCTACCGCGTGCGGCCTTACGGCTCGGACCCGGACAAGTGCATCTTCGAGGCCGTGGCGCTCGACCGCTTCCCCGAAGGCGAGGAGCCGGCCACCGAATGGACCTACGTCGAGCAGGATCTCGACAAGTGGCCCTACGTGATCGCGCAGGACATCTCGAACATGGTGGAGGTCCAGCGCGGCTACCACTCACGCGGCTTCCGCGGCAACCTCCCGAACCCCTGGCAGGAGCGCAAGGTGACGAACCTGCACTACAACCTCGCCAAGTTCATGGGCACCGGCGCGCCCGAGCGCCTCGATTGACCGCCAGCGCAACCCTCCCCCTCCCGCCTGCGGGAGGGGGTTGGGGGGTGGGCCTCGCTCCGAAGGAGCGACCGCGAACCCTGCCCGCGCCCCCTACTTCACCACCGGCAGCCACACCGCGCTGGCGTTCTCGCCGCCGCGCTCCAGCGTCACCGTCGCCTTCCGGTAATCCGCCTTCTTCGCCAGGAAGATGTTCGGCACGAACGTCTGCGGGTTGCGGTCGTACAGCGGGAACAGGCTCGACTGCACCTGCACCATGATCCGGTGCCCCGGCTTGAACACGTAGTTCACCGCCGGCAGCCGGAAGCGATAGCGCTGCACCTGCCCCGCCGGAATCGCGCTCGGGCTGGAGAAGCTCTGGCGATAGCGCCCACGGAAGATATCGAGGCTGATCGGCAGCTCATAGCCGCCCATCTTCGGATTGCTCGCCACCTCGTCGGGGAACACGTCGATGATCTTGACCACGAAGTCGCCGTCGGTCCCGGTGGTCTTCGCGTAGAGATCGGCGAACGGCACGCCCGAGACCCTGACCGGCTGGTCCAGCACCGGCGTCTGGTAGACCATCACGTCGGTGCGCCCGTCGACATGGCGCTGGTCGCTGACCAGCCAGTCACCCCAGCGCCCGTCGTTGAAGTTCACCGGCCGCGGCAGGTGCGGCACCGGGTTGGCCGGATCGGAGACGTATGAGTCCTCGCCCGCGCCACTCCGGGTGAACGACAGCCCGCCCTCACCGCCAAGATAGATCGGCGTCAACGGCGCTGCGCAGCCGCTTTCGCAGGCGAGCGGCCATTGCGAAAACCGCTCCCACTTGTCCTCGGCCGGGTTGTACAGCGTCGCCGCCGGCAGGTTCGCCGGCGGGCCGTCCTTGAGGTACTGGTTGAACAGCGGCAGCACCATGTCGTGGCGAAACTGCTCCGCCGTATCGCCATTCCACTTGAACGGTCCCAGCTCGCGCCCGTCGCGGTTGATCTGGCTATGCCGCCACGGCCCCATCACCAGGAAGTTGTTGCCGAGGTGCCCGGCGCCCTTCAGCGCCTCCCACGCGTGGATCGCGCCATACATGTCCTCCTGGTCCCACAGCCCCTGCTCCCACAGCGTCGGCACGTTCGACGGGTTCGCCGCGACCAGCTTGTCGAGCGCCTGCAACTGCCAGAACTCGTCATAGGCGGTGTGCTCCAGCATCTTGTTCCAGGCCGGCAGCTTCGCGAACCCGGAACGCTCCGCCCACTCGTTCGCCCCGCCATAGCGGCGGAATTCCTCATAGTTGTCGTAGATGCCGGTCGCCGGCTCGTCCCCGGCGCCCTTGAACCCGGTCTGCGATCCGATCCAGCCGATGTTCGCCAGCCGGAACGCGCCATGGTGGAACCAGTCGTCGCCCATCCAGCCATCGATCATCGGGCTTTCCGGCGCCGCCACCTTCAGCGCCGGGTGCGGGTGCAGCAGCGCCATCACCACGGTAAAGCCCTCGTACGAGGAACCGATCATCCCCACCCGCCCGTTGCTTTCCGGCAGGTTGGCCTTGTTCACCAGCCAGTCGATGGTGTCGTACGCGTCGGTGGTATGATCGACCCTGGTCGGGTTCAGCTTGCCCACCGGCGGCCGGGTGATCACGTAGTCCCCCTGCGACTTGTACTTGCCGCGAATGTCCTGATAGACCCGGATATAGCCGTCGTGGACGAAGTCCTCGTCCGCCAGCGGCAGCACCGAAAGCATGTTCGGGCTGTCCATCCGGTCCGCCCGCTTGGCCGCGTTGTACGGCGTCCGCGTCAGCACGATCGGCGCATTGACCGCCCCCTTGGGGATGACGATCACCGTATAGAGCTTCACCCCGTCGCGCATCGGGATCATCACCTCGCGCTTGACGTAGTCGTTCGCCGTATCGGGATAGGCGAACTTCGCGGGAATATCGCCGCCGGGCGGGGTATCCCTGTCCCTGGGAGCACCGGCGGACGCCGGCATTCCGGCGAGAAGCAGCGCCATCGCCGCGAGCGAGATCATTCTGTTCATGTCATGGGCCTCCGTGGGGAGTGATGGCACAGGGCTATCATCGTTGCGCCGATGCGCAAGATTCCAATCCACCGCTTGCCACCGTCCCGCCGCCGCGCCAGGCTCTCCGCAGGAGACCATGCCGATGACCAGACTGCCCAGGCGCGCCCTGATCCCGCTCGCGGTGCTCGTGCTGCTGCTGCTCGGCCTCGTTGCCTTCGTCCGCCACATTCCCCCCGCGCTGGCGGCCGACGTCGCGGTGGAGCATGTCCTCGCCCCCGATCCGGACGACAAGCCGCTGCGCCTGACGATCTGGACGCCGCGCGACGCCGCCGGCCCGCTGCCGCTGGTGCTGATCTCGCACGGTACCGGCGGCGCCCCGGACAACCACGCCGATCTCGCCGCGGCGCTGGTCCACGCCGGCTTCATCGTTGCCGGCGCCGCCCACACCGGCGACACCACCCGCGACATGTCCTACGTCGGCAAGCGCACGCTGCTCAACGGACGGCCCCGCCACGTCGTCCGCGAGCTCGACTACCTGCTCCATGCCTGGCCCGGCCGTGCCCGCATCGATGCCGCGCGGATCGGCCTCTACGGCTACTCCGCCGGCGGCTTCACCGGCCTCGTCGTCGCCGGCGGCGAGCCCGATCTGTCGCGCTTCCCGGCGCACTGCCGCGCCCACCCCCCGGCGTGGGACTGCAACTACCTGAAGCGCCACGGCGCCCGGCTCGATGCGATGCCGGTTCCGCAATCCTGGCCGCACGATCCGCGCATCCGCGCGCTGGTCCTCGCCGCCCCCGCGGTCAGCTACGGCTTCGATCGCGACCGCCTCGCGCAAGTCCGCGTCCCGCTGCAACTCTGGGCGGCGGACCGCGACGAGATCGTCGGCACCAGCGCGGTCGAGTTCGCGCAGATGCTCCCCGCCGGGTTGGAGTTCCACGCGGTCCCCAACGCCGGCCACTTCGCCTTCATGCAGCCCTGCACCACAAACCTGCGCATCCTGATCGGCGTGCTGCGTCACTTCGGCACCCCGCCGATCTGCACCGATCCGCCCGGCTTCGACCGCAAGGCCTTCCACCGCCAGTTCAACCCGGCAGTCGTCGCCTTCTTCCGGCAAAACCTGCGCTGATCGTCACCCCTTCGGGTGATAGAAATCGTACACCGCCTGCGCCACCCCCACGCTCACCCCCGGCGCGCGCTGCAGGTCCTCCAGCGCCGCCGCGCGCACCTTGCCCGCGGTGCCGAAGTGCAGCAGCAGCGCCCGCTTGCGCGCCGGGCCGATGCCGGGGATCTCGTCGAGCGGGGAGGCGCTGATCGCCCGGCTGCGCTTCTCGCGGTGCGCGCCGATCGCATAGCGGTGCACCTCGTCGCGCAGCCGTTGCAGGTGGAACAGCACCGGCGAGTTCACCGGCAGCATCTTCTCGCGGCCGTCGGGGAAATGGAACACCTCGCGCCCCTCGCGGCCGTGGTGCGGCCCCTTGGCGATGCCCACCACCGCGAGATCCTCGATCCCCAGCTCGGCGATCACCTCCATCACCGAACTCAGCTGCCCCTTGCCGCCGTCGATCAGCACCAGGTCCGGCCACTCGCCCGAACGCTCGCCCCCGTTATCCTCCTCCGCCGCCAGCAGCCGCCCGAACCGCCGCGCCATCACCTCGCGCATCATCGCGAAGTCGTCGTTGCTCTGCGCGGTCTTGATGTTCCACTTGCGATACTGGCCGCTGCGGAACCCCTCCGGCCCCGCCACCACCATCGCCCCCAGCGCGTTCGTCCCCTGGATATGGCTGTTGTCGTAGATCTCGACCCGCTCGGGCACTTCCCCCAGCTCGAGGAACTCGGCCATCTCGCGCCAGACTTTCGCCTTGGTCCCGCTCTCCGCCAGCCGACGGTCGAGCGCCTCGATGGCGTTGCGGCTGGCCTGCTCCATCAGCCGCCGCCGGTCGCCCCGCTGCGGCACCGAAATCTCGACCTTGCCCCCCGCGCCCTCGCGCAGCGCCTCGGCCACCAGCTCGGCCTCGGGCAGCACCCGGTCGGCCAGGATGCACCGCGGCGGCGGCACTTCCTCGTAGAATTGCACAATGAACGCCTGCAACACCTCGGCCTCGCTCAGCCCCTCGGTGTGGCTCGGAAAGAACGCTCGGTGCCCCCAGTTCTGCCCGCCGCGGATGAAGAACGCCTGGATGCCGATCTGCCCGCCCTTGCTGGCCATCGCGAAGACGTCGGCATTGCCCAGCCCTTCCGCGTTGATCGCCTGCGATCCCTGGATGAACGTCGCCGCCCTCAGCCGGTCGCGCAGCATCGCCGCGCGCTCGAAGTCCAGCGCCTCGGCCGCCTCGGCCATCTGCGCCTCGATCTTGCGCTGCACCGCGCTCGATTTGCCGCCGAGGAAGTCCTTCGCCTCGCCGACCAGCTCGGCATAACCGGCGGCGTCGATCCGCCCGACGCACGGCGCCGAGCAGCGCTTGATCTGGTACAGCAGGCAAGGCCGGTCGCGCCGCGAAAAGAAACTGTCGGTGCACGATCGCAGCAGGAACAGCTTCTGCAGCGCGTTGATCGTCGTGTTCACCGATCCCGCACTGGCGAACGGCCCGTAATAGTTGCCCTCGGCCCGCCGCGCGCCGCGGTGCTTGGTGATGCGCGGAAACGCGTGGTCGGCGCGCAGCAGGATGAACGGGAACGACTTGTCGTCGCGCAGCAGCACGTTGTACGCCGGCCGGAACCGCTTGATCAGCTGCGCCTCGAGCAGCAGCGCCTCGGCCTCGGAATTGGTGGTGACGATGGTCATGCCGCGCGTCTGGCTGACCATCCGCTTCAGCCGCAGCGGCAACCGCTCGACCTGGGTATAGTTCGCCACCCGGTTGCGCAGCACCCGCGCCTTGCCGACATAGAGCACGTCGCCGCGCGTGTCCTGCATGCGATAGACTCCGGGCTTCGCCGGCAGCGTCCGCACCACCTCGCGGATCGCCGCCACCCCGGCGTCGAGATCGGGCGTCTCGCTGCCGCGCACGGCAGATGTCGCCGCCTCCTCGTGGAAGCGTTCGGAGCCTTTCGGGTTGGGCGGGGTTCCGGCAGGGGTACGGGCCATGGCCGCGAGATAGGGCGACCCGCGCGCTTTGGCGAGGGGCTCCTGTTGCCGCCCCCTCGATGCAATCGAACCGGCAGCACCAGGGCGGCCTGACACCGCGCTTTCCGCCCGTCAGGCGTTCCACCTGTCAGGCAGGCGCTTCAGAACATCTTGCGGAACTCGAACCCGATCACCCGACCGACCGGATCGAGGTAATCCGGCTGGTACGAGATCGGCACCACGCCATGGACATCGGTCACCCGCTGCTTCGAATCGAACAGGTTGTTGACCATCAGCGACACCCGCGCCCCCTTGAAGAACGGCGAGGCATCGACCAGCCGCTTCTGCTGCCCCAGGTCGGCGAACAGCCGCAGGTTGACCTTGGTGACGCTGCCGAAGCGCAAGTCCGACGATCCGGGCACGCCGCTCGCCTTCACCGTCGTCGGCGCCGCCCAGTTGGCGCGGACGCGCAGGCCGAAGCCCTTGTAGAAGCCACCACCCTCCATCTCGATCGCGTGACGCGCGACGCCGCCATTGCCGGCGATGGCATCGCCGTTCAGCAGGTCCAGCGGGGTGGTTCCCGGCGCCAGCAACGCACGATCGGCGAACTGGAAGGTATGGTAGATCGACAGGTTCCAGCGCCCTTCATAGCGCTGCCCGCCACGGCCGCCCCCGCGCCCGCCGCCGAATCCGCCGCCGGGAGGGCCACCGGCGCCGGAATGCGCACCGGGTCCGCGCGGCGCGCCGCCCCCGCCGCCCATCATCCCGAAGCGTCCGCCCCCGGCCACCGGCTTGCCCAGGTTGCCGCCGAGGTTGACGCCCCAGCGCAACCGCGATTCGGTCTGCTCGGCCAGCGTCACCGGCCGCTGGTCGATGGCGACGATCACGCCGTTCACCCGCGTCACCCGCCCCGGATAGGCCGCCTCCACCGCCGGCGTCAGCAGCGGAAAGGCCACGCTGACGTTCTGCGAGTGGTTGTGAAAGTACTCGACGATCAGATTGGAATTGCTCAAGAACGGCAGCGTCCAGTTCGCCCCCAGCTTCCAGTCGCGCTGCTGCTGCCGCAGCAGGCCGGGATTGCCGCCGCTGGTCGTCGTCGCCAGCACGGTCCGCCCGGTCACGAAGTCATAGACCGGCACGTTCGCGGTCAGCACCACCGGGTCGCCCAGCTGCGACAGCGACGGCGCCGCCTGGTTGACGATGTAGCTCGCCTGCAGGCCCAGCTTCTCGGTGATTCCCCAGGTCACCCCGGCGCTCCAGTCGGTCAGCGTGCCGAAGTCCGAAAGCCGGTCGACCCCGGCGCTGAAGTTCAGCGCGATGTCGCCGACGCCGGCGCCGAAATCCTCTCGCCGGCTGGTGATCGGCACGCCCAGGTTGACGCCGACCGACGCATCGCCGCGCCGCAACTGCGTCGACCCGCGCTGCGCCAGGCTGTCGCTGCTGTCCAGCCCGGTCCAGGCGAACCCGCCCTTCAACGTCAGCGTCGTCTCGCCGCCGGGCAGCCGCAGCGGCCGGCCGTTGACGGTGACGAGGCTGGTCAGCGCATTGGTCGTCGATCGCGCCACGTCGCGCTGCCCCGGGGCCAGCGTCGGCAGCGGCCCGGCAATCGCCAGCGCCCCTGCCGCCGCCTGCGCGGTCAGCGCCGTCGTATCGGGCCGCGTGTCGCTCTGCGTGATCGCGTTGGCATGGCTGGCATCCAGCGTCGCCGAAAGCTGCCAGTTGCCCAGCGGCTTGTTCAACGCCGCCCCGGCCGAGATCGTGTCGGTCCGCGCGTTGCGCACCAGCGCGCCCGGCAGATAGCGCAGCGCCGAGGCGCCGCCCGGGTCGGTCAGCACCACGCTCGACAGCCCGGTCAGCGCCGTCGTCTCGCTGCGCGCGACGCTGGCGTTCAACGCCAGCGATCCGCCGCCCTTCCCCTGCCCCAGGCCGATCGTCCAGGTGCCGTTGGCGCTATAGTCGCTGGCCTTCGCCACCAGCGTCCGCGCCGCCGTCGGGTCAGGATCGCCCGCCACCGCCACCGTCCCCGCCGGGACCGGCGGCGTCGCTTCCGTCACCCCGCGCTCGGCCTCGGTCAGCGGCGAGGTATGGTCGGCCTTGGCGGTCAGGTTGAAGCGCTGGTTGCCGTCGATCTTCAGCAGGCTCGCCTGCCCTTGCAGCGTCGCGGTGCCGCCGGCGGTCGGCGTGGTGCCCTCGACCTCGATGGTCTTCGCCGCGAACCGGTCCTTGAGGATGAAGTTAACCACCCGCTGGTCCGGCGGATAGCCATAGCGCAGCGCCACTTCCTCGGGCAGGATCTCGACCTTGCGGATCGCCTCCGGGGGATAGTCGCGCAACTCGCGGAACGACGATATGCGCACCCCGTTGACGAGGATCACCGGCATCGATGCCCCGCGCCCGCGCCCGGTCCCGGTCTGCGGGCTGATCGCGTCGAGCAGGTCGGTGATCGAGTTCGCGCCATAGGCGGCGATGTCCTCCTCCTCCAGCGTCGCCACCGGCTTCTGCGGCGCCTCGACCTCGCCGGGAATGCGCGTTGCGGTCACGACGATGTCGCCCGGCATCACCGCGACATCGGCCAGGCCGTCGTCCTCCGGCTCGGCCGGCGGGGCGGGAGCAGGCGCCGCCGGCTGGGGCGCGGCTTGCGCAGCCGGCGGCGACGTGTCCCAGAACAGCGGGTCATCGCGCGACCAGGCTTGCGGCGGCTGCCCGCCGGCATCGTCATCGCCGGCGACGACATCGCCGCCCGCCGGCGGCGGCGCCGGCTGCGCCCGGGCCTGTTCGCCCCACGCCGGCACGCCCGCGATCAGCGCCAGCGCGGTGCCCGCCAGAACCCGGTTCAAGAAACGCGTACGGAGCAAGGTCCAACCTCCTGTTCGCCGCAGCGCGGCTTGCAAAACCATCGTCCTCGCCCACATTCCAGATGCGAAAGCGCCGCCCCCGAGGCAACCCGTGGGCGGGTAACTTTTTGTCGCCGGACGATTACAACTCGCCCGCCGAATCGTTCCGTGCCGCAAGCGCTTCCCTTTTCGCCCGCGGCTCGCTATGGCGCGCCCGATTCAATTCCGAACGAACTTGAGGGAAAACCGAGGCGAATGGCCAAGGAAGAACTGCTCGAAATGCGCGGCACGGTCGTGGAACTGCTGCCCAACGCGATGTTCCGCGTGCGGCTGGAGAACGATCACGAGATCCTCGGCCACACCGCCGGCAAGATGCGCAAGAACCGCATCCGCGTCCTCGTGGGCGATGAAGTGCTGGTCGAGCTCACCCCTTACGACCTCACCAAGGGCCGCATCACCTATCGCTTCATGCCGGGCCGTGGCGGTCCGGGCGGCTACTGAGCCCAGCGCCCACGATGCCTGATACCCCGGCGCTGGTGCTCGCTTCGGCCAGCCCGCGCCGCCGCGAACTGATCGCCCGCCTCGGCATCGCGCCCACGGCGATCCGCGCTGCCGACATCGACGAGACCCCCCACCCGCGTGAGGCCCCGCGCGCCTACGCCCGCCGCATGGCGCGCGAGAAGGCGCTCGCCGCCCGCGCCCTCGCGCCGTCCGCCGCGACCGCCGAACACGTCCTCGCCGGCGATACCGTCGTCGCCTGCGGCCTGCGCATCCTGCCCAAGGCCGAGGACGAGGCCACCGCCCGGCGCTGCCTGGAACTGCTCACCGGCCGCCGCCACAAGGTCCTCTCCGCCGTCGCCCTGCTTTCGCCCGACGGCACCCTGCGCGAGCGGCTCAGCGAAACGATCGTCCGCTTCAAGCCGCTCAGCGCGCAGGAAATCGCCGATTACCTCGCCGGGGGTGAGTGGCACGGCAAGGCCGGCGGCTATGCGATCCAGGGCCACGCCGAAGCGCTGATCGCCTGGATCGGCGGCAGCCACTCGGGCGTCGTCGGCCTGCCGCTCTATGAAACCCGCGCCCTGCTGCGCGCCGCCGGGTTCGCGATCCCCTGATGGCCGAATGGCTCGTCGAACAGGGCATCGGCGAAACCCGCGCGATCCTCGTCGACGGCGACACTGTCCGCGCCGCCCGGCTCGCCCTTCCCGGCGGGCTCCAGGCCGGCGCGGTGCTCGATGCCACGCTGGTCAGCCGCGCTGCGGGCAGCCGGCGCGGCACCGTGCGCACGCCCTCGGGCGAGGAAGCCCTGGTCGACCAGCTCCCGCGCGACGCGAGCGAGGGCGCGCCGCTCCGCGTCCGCATCACCCGCGCGGCGATGGCGGAGATCGGCCGCCTGAAACGCGCGCAATGCCGCCCCACCGCCGACTGCCCGCGCCCCGCGCCGCCCCCGCCCGGCAAGGTCGTCCATTCCTTCCCCGCCGGCCTGTGGGAGGAAGTCCACGCCCTCGCTGCCTCGGCCCAGCTCGCGTTTTCCGGCGGCGCCCTCGCGCTGTTCCCCACGCCGGCGATGACGCTGGTCGACATAGACGGCACGCTCCCGCCGCGCGCCCTCGCACTCGCCGCGATCCCCCCGCTCGTCCGCGCGATCGGCCTGCTCGATCTCGGCGGCGCCATCGGCATCGACTTCCCGACGCTCCAGGACAAGGCCGATCGCCGCGCTGTCGACGATGCCCTCGCCGCCGCGCTCGCCGCAACCCTGCGCGATTGGCCGCACGAACGCACCGCGATCAACGGCTTCGGCTTCGTCCAGCTCGTCGCCCGGCTCGAGCGCCCGTCGCTGCTCGCCCTCGTCGCCCGCGATCGCCCCGCCGCCGCCGCCCGGCAATTGCTCCGCCAGGCCGAGCGCATCGCCCCGCCCGGCGCGCTGCTGCTTACCTGCCACCCCCGCGTCCGCGCCGCGATTCCCGATGCCCACGCGGCCGAACTCGCGCGCCGCACCGGCCGCGCGCTGCGCTGGGTGGAGGACTCGACGCTTGCACTCGACGGCGGCTTCGCGCAGGCGGTGGCGTCATGACGTCCTCCCCCCGCAAGTGCCCGATCTGCGGCAAGCCCCGCGTCGCCGATCATGCCCCGTTCTGCAGCCCCCGCTGCCGCGATCGCGACCTCATGCAATGGTTCGGCGAAGGCTATGCGATCCCCGGCCGCCCGGCGCTCCCCGGCGAGGAAGGCGAGCCGCAGGCCGATGCCGACGATTCCTGACAGATTCCCGCTTGCCAAGGCGCGCCGCCTTCGCCATAGGCGCGCTTCCAATCGCCGGACGGCCCCTCGCGGCCCGTTCCTCCGCGATGCCCGGGTAGCTCAGTTGGTAGAGCACGTGACTGAAAATCACGGTGTCGGCGGTTCGACTCCGTCCCCGGGCACCATCGCCCCGATCGGCCCTTCCACCCGGCACCGGCAACAACCCCGGCATCAACGCGGGATGCGGCGATGATCGACCGCTACATGCTCCGCTATTTCCTCGCGGTCGCGGAAACCGGCAATTTCAGCCGCGCCGCGCGCATCGTCGCGGTCACCCAGCCGACCCTGTCCGCCGGCATCGCCAAGCTCGAGCGCCAGCTCGGCGCCCGCCTGTTCGATCGAGACAAGCGCCGCGTCGCCCTCACCCCCGCCGGCGCGCGCTTCCTCGCCCGCGCCCGCCGCATCGCCGAGGAATACGACCTCGCGCTGCAGGAACTCGGCCACGCGCCGCAACCGCGCGTGCTGCGCGTCGGCGTGCTGTCGACGATCCCCACCGCGACGATCGAGGCGCTGCTGACCCGCCATCACGAGAGCGGTGGCGACGAGACGCTGGAAATGCTCGAAGGCTCGGAACGCGACCTTGCCGAACGGCTCGACCGCGGCCGGCTCGATCTCGCGCTGGGCGCGGTGCGCCCGCACCACGGCCGCTTCCGCCCCGAACCTCTCGCCAGCGAGCGCTACCTGATGGTGCTCCCGCACGAGCATCCGCTCGCCACCGCGCCCCTGCTCGATCCCGAACAGCTCGCCTCGGACCCGATGGTGCTGCGCCGCCACTGCGAGGCGCTGCCGGAGATCAACCGCTTCTTCACCGCGCGCGGCGTCCGCCCGCGCTTCGTGCTCAAGACCACCAGCGACGAGCGCGCGCTGGCGGTGATCCGCGCCGGCCTCGGCGTCGGCATGATGCCCGAATGCTTCGCCGACGCGCGCATCCGCATGGTCCCGGTCCGCGATTTCCAGCTCGCGCGCACGATCGGCCTGCTCCACGCCCCGGGGCTGGACCCGGCAACGCTCGCCGACAGCCCGTTCGTCGCACTGGTCCGCGCCGCCTACGCCGAGGCCTGACGCCGCTTCAGCGCGCGCAATCCCCCCACACCGCGATCGGCGTGGTCGAGACGTGCTCGCGGAACCGCGCGGTAAACCACTTGCGGCAATGGCCGAGATAGGCACGCACCGGCGCCAGCGTGCGCGGATTGGCCGCCACCGCCGACAGCGGCTCGGCCGTCACCACCACCTGCGGCCGCTGCGCGAGGATTCGCGCCATCTCCGCCCCGGTGTCGAGGTGGCTGGTGTTGTCCTCGTACGGGAAATAGAGGTGGAAGTTGTCCAGCAGCGGGCTTTCCGGCGGCCGTCCCGCCCGCCCGTACAGCGCCATCGGCCCCTCGTAGACCAGCAGCAGGGCACCCGGCTGCCGCGCCGCGATCCGCGCCGCCACGCCGCGCACCTCGTCGCTGGCTTCCCGGCGCGGCGCGCGTTCCAGCGCGCCGCAGGCCACCAGCAGGATGAACATCGCCACGCCCGCCAGCCCCGCGCCGATCCACCCGCGGTCGGCGATCCGGGCCGAGGCCAGCGCCAGCGGCACCATCAGCGGCAGCATGTAGTGGTCGTAGAAGTTCGGCACGATCGCCACGCCGACGATCGCCGCCAGCGTCCAAAGCGCCACGAAAGCCCGCGCCTCCGCGGGCTCACCCGGCCGCCGTGGCATCGCCAGGCCGATCGCCGCCAGCGCCAGGATCGGCGACCCGGCGTTCGCCAGCGCGGCGATGCGCATCCAGTGGTCGCCATAGGGATCGACCGTCCGCGCCAGGTTGGAACCGACCATCGCCTGCCAGAACTCGGCCCAGTGCCCGATCGCCAGGTACACGCCCGCCGCCAGCGCGAACGGCGCGACGCCCGCCAGCACCAGCACGCCGGCCCGGGCCAGCAGCGTCCCCGGCGCCAGGCCCGCGCGGGCCAGCCGGGCCAGCGCATAAAGCCCCAGCATGATCGCCTCCGCCACGGCGCACTGCTTGAAGGCGATCGCCAGCCCGGCGGCGGCCATCGCCGCCACCACGCGCCGCGTCACCCGGCCCCGCGCCAGCATGTCCCGCGCCGACCAGACCCCCCACCCGGCGCCCGCCATCGCGAGGTTGTAGAACACCGGCGTCTGCCCGCCGGCCCCGCCGAACATCGGCAATGCCGAAAGGTACACCATCCCCGCCAGCACCGCGCCCTGCCACCCGGCGAAGCCGCGCGCGATCGCGGCGATCGCCAGCGCCGTGCCGCTGGCCGCCAGCCAGGCCGCCAGCTGGTAGGCGAGCGGCTGCCCGGGCAGGCCCGCCAGCAGGTACCACAGCGCGAACAGCGCCGGCCCCTTGCGATCCCACACGTCGACGTAGGGAATCGCCCCCGCATGCATCCTCTGCCCGGCCAGCAGGTAGAAGCTCTCGTCGTTGAAATAGGCGATGTCGCCGAACACGGCCGCGCGCGTCACCAGCCCGAACACCAGGAGAACCATCGCCGCGAACAACCACCGGGCTCGGGCGGAATGCGACGGGGCGCGGGTGCAATCCATGCGCAAAGGCTATGGGCGAACGCGCCGCTTTGTCGAGTCCGATCGAGGCGCCGCGGCGCTGCCCGCAGGCAACGCGGGGCCAGCCCCCCATCGCCAATTGCGTTTTTGCCCACCGTTGGCTATGGGCCGGACAACCGCCCCGGCCGCAGCGATTGACTTCGCCCGCCGGGGCTTTTGATTTCCAGTTCGCGCCACCGCGCCAATACCGCGAAGGAACACAAACGATGTCCCGCCGTCGCCAGATCTACGAAGGCAAGGCCAAGATCCTCTACGAGGGGCCGGAGCCCGGCACGCTGATCCAGTACTTCAAGGACGATGCCACTGCCTTTAACGCGCTCAAGAAGGGCACGATCAACGGCAAGGGCGTGATCAACAACCGCATCAGCGAGTATGTGTTCACCCGCCTCGCCCACATCGGCATCCCGACGCACTTCCTGCGCCGCCTCAACATGCGCGAGCAGCTGATCCGCCAGGTGGAGATCATCCCGATCGAGGTCGTCGTGCGCAACGTCGCCGCCGGCTCGATCTCCAAGCGCCTCGGCATCCCCGAGGGAGAGCCGCTGCCGCACACGCTGATCGAATACTACTACAAGGACGATGCGCTCGGCGATCCGATGGTCGCGGAAGAGCACATCGCCTGCTTCGGCTGGGCCAGCAACGAGGAGATGCAGGACATCTCGTCGATGGCGATCCGCGTCAACGACTTCATGGTCGGCATGTTCGCGGCGATCAACATCCGCCTGATCGACTTCAAGCTCGAATTCGGCCGCATCTGGGACGGGGACTACAGCCGCGTCATCCTCGCCGACGAGATCTCGCCGGACGGCTGCCGCCTGTGGGACATGACCACCGGCGAAAAGCTCGACAAGGACCGCTTCCGCCGCGATCTGGGCGGTGAGGAGGAGGCCTACCAGGAAGTCGCCCGCCGCCTCGGCCTGCTCGAGAACGACGGCGGGCCGAGCGAGGTGTTCGACCTCTCGAAGCACCGCAAGCTGCGCAACAAGAAGTAGGCCGGAACGGCCGGCGGGAACCGGCAAAGGGACGCATGGACGATTCCACGGGCATCAGCGGCTGGCGGGCGGCGGCACGGGGCGCGCTCGCCACGCTGCTGGCGCTGGCCGCAATCGTTGCCGCTCCGCTCCCCGCCCGCCCCCCGGCCGCCGCCCGCGCTGCCCCCGCTGCCCCTGCCGACGCCGGCTGGACGCTTCCCGCCAGCGACATCGCCGCCGATCCCGCGTTCCGTTTCGGGCGCCTTGGCAACGGCCTGCGCTATGCGATCCGCCGCAACCCCCACCCCGCCGGCACCGTGCTGGTGCGCATGGAGGTCGCCGCCGGCTCGCTCGACGAGGGCGAGCATGAGCGCGGCTTCGCCCACTTCGTCGAGCACATGGCCTTCCAGGGCAGCACCCGCGTGCCCCCCGGCGAAATGGTCCGCCTGCTCGAACGCAAGGGGCTGGCCTTCGGCGCCGACACCAACGCCTTCACCAACTTCGAGCGCACGACCTACGTGCTCGACCTGCCGCGTGCCGATCCCGACCTGCTCGACACCGCGCTGATGCTGATGCGCGAGACCGCCGGCGCGCTGCGCTTCGATCCCGCCCAGGTCGCGCGCGAACGCGGCGTGATCCTCGCGGAAAAGCGCGATCGCAACACCTGGAGCTATCGCGACCTCGAAGCCCGCCTTGCCTTCCTCCACCCCCGGGCCCGCTACGTCCGCCGCCTGCCGATCGGCACCCAGGCGGCGCTCGATGCCGCCACCGCGCCGGCGCTGCGCGCGTTCTGGCAGCGCCACTACGTCCCGGCCCGCACCACTGTCATCGTCGTCGGCGATATCGACGAGGCGGCGGCCCGCGCGCTGGTCGTGCGCCATTTCGCGGACTGGCAGCCCGGCACCGCCCCGGCGCAGCCCCGGCCCGGCCCGATCCCCGCGCACGATCGCGGGCGCACCGCCGTCTACACCGATCCGGCGATGCCCGAACGGCTGACGATCACCCGCGACGGCCCCTACCAGGACGAGGCCGACACCACCGCCTGGCGCCGCCGGGCGCTGCTGCGGCAGATCGGCTACGGCATCGTCAACCGCCGTCTCGAGCATCTCGCCCGCCGCGCCGATCCGCCTTACCGCGACGCCGGCTTCGGCACCGGCGACGTGTTCAAGGCCGGCCGCACCACCAGCCTCGTGGTCGACGTGCCCGATGGCCAGTGGCGCCGCGGGCTCGACGCGGCGGTGGCGGAGTACCGCCGCGCGCTCGCTTACGGCTTCACCCCGGCCGAAGTCGCCGAACAGGTCGCCACCCTCCACATCGGGCTGGAACACGCCGCCGCCGCCGCGGCGACCCGGCCGAGCGGCGAACTCGTCGATGCTGTCTTTGCGCTGCTCCACGACGGCCGCATCCCGGCCACCCCGGCCGATGCGCTCGCCCGCTTCAAGGCGGCCATTCCCGCGTTCACGCCGGCGGCCGTGCTCGCGGCGCTGCGCGAGGAGGCCGTCCCGCTCGACAACCCGCGCCTCCGCTTCCAGGGCAAGCAGGCGCCGCAAGGCGGCGAAAAGGCCCTGCGCGCCGCGTGGAACGCCGCCGCCCGCGCCCCGCTCGCCCGCGCCGACAGCGAGGCCGCCGGCGGCTTCGCCTACACCGAATTCGGCCCGCCCGGCACCGTCGTCGCCGATGGGCGCGAGCCGCTGCTCGGCATCCGCACCGTGCGTTTCGCCAACGGGGTCCGGCTCAACCTGCGCCACACCGATCTCGACAAGGATCGCGTGCTGCTCGAAATGAACCTCGACGGCGGCGCGCTGCTCGCCACCCGCGACAACCCGCTGGCGGTGACGATGGTGCCGTCGCTGGTCGCCGGCGGCCTCGGCAAGCACAGCCAGGACGATCTCCAGACCCTGCTCGCCGGCCATGCCGTCTCGTTCAACCTCGGCGTCGCCGCGGAGACCTTCGCGTCGGGCGCGCAGACCACGCCGGCCGACCTGCCGCTGCAACTGCAGCTGCTCGCCGCGCTGCTCACCGATCCCGGCTTCCGCCCGGAAGGCGAGATGCAGTTCCGCGCCCAGATCCGCACCTGGTACGCCACGCTCGATGCCACCCCGGCCGGCGCGCTCGGCGCCGCGATCGGCGGCATCCTCTCGGACAACGACCCGCGCTTCACGCTGCAGCCGCTCGATGCCTACGCCCGGCTCGACTACGCCCGGCTGCGCCGCGACATCGGCCAGAGCCTGGCGCACGGCGCGGTGGAGATCGGCATCGTCGGCGACATCGACGAGGACGCGGTGATCGCCCAGGTCGCCCGCACCCTCGGCGCCCTCCCCACGCGCGAGGCCGCCTTCCGCCCCTGGGCCGACCGGCGCACCCGGCCCTGGTCCAGCGATCGCCGCCCGCGCACGGTCACGCACGCCGGCCCCGCCGACCAGGCCATGGTCCGCGAGACCTGGCTGACCCGTGACGATGCCGACCCGGTGGAAAAGCAGGCGCTGAACCTGCTCGATCGCGTCATGCGCATCGAACTCACCGAGACGCTGCGACAGAAGCTCGGCAAGTCCTACTCGCCCGGTGCCGCCAGCGAGCCCTCGCGGACTTACCGCGCCTACGGCACCTTCGCGGTCGCCGCCTCGGTCGATGTCGCCGACGTCGCCGCCACCCGCGCCGCGATCGCCGAGACCGTCGCCGCGCTGCGCACCCGCCCGGTCAGCGCCGACGTGCTCCAGCGCGCCCGCGCCCCGCTCGCCGAATCGTTCGACAACTGGCTCAAGACCAACGGCGGCTGGCTCGGCGTCGTCGCCCGCGCGCAGACCGAGCCCGATCGCATCGAACGCCAGCTCAAGGCGCGCGAGCGCCTGCTCGCGCTCACCGCGGCCGATGTCCAGGCCGTGGCCCGCCGCTACCTCGTGCCCGAACGCCTGGTCGACGTCACCGTGGTGCCTCGCGCCGCCCCCGCCGCCCCGCCGGGCGCGCCCGCGCCGCTGGGATCGATTGCGCCGCGCCCGCGTTGACACGATCTGTTACCTGCCGAACGATTGACACCGCCTGCCGGGTGATGCCAGAGCCCGCGCGGGGATTGGACGTTACAGGAACCGAAACCTTGCGCATTCGCACGTCCCGCCTTCCCCTCGCCCTCGTTGCCCCGCTGCTCCTCCCGCTCGCCGCCTGCGGCAGGCACGATGATGCACGCGGCCCCAAGGGCCCGCCCGAAGTCGGCTTCACCGTCGTCCGCGCCACCTCGGTGCCGATGGTCACCGAACTGCCCGGCCGCACCAGCGCCTTCCTCACTGCCGAGGTGCGCCCCCAGATCACCGGCGTCATCCAGCGCCGCCTGTTCACCGAGGGGGCACTGGTCCGCAAGGGCCAGCCCCTCTACCAGATCGATCCCAGCCTCTACCGCGCCGCCACCGGCCAGGCCGAGGCCAACCTCGCCAGCGCCGAGGCCGCCGCCGCCGCCGCGCAGGCCAAGGCCGATCGCTACAAGCCGCTCGCCGCCGCGCAGGCGGTCTCGCAGCAGGACTATACCGACGCCGCCGCGCAGGCCCGCACCACCGCCGCCGCGATCCGCCAGACCCGCGCCGCGCTGGAAACGGCGCGCGTCAACCTGCACTTCACCACCGTCCCGGCGCCGGTCACCGGCCGCATCGGCCGCTCGCTGCTGACCGAGGGCGCCCTCGCCACCTCCGGGCAGGCCAGCCCGCTGGCGGTGATCTCGGTGCTCGACCCGCTCTACGTCGACATCCAGCAGAGCGCCGCCGAAGTCCTGCGCCTGCGCCGCGCCGGACGGAACGGCCAGCTCGCCCAGCACGTCGACGTCAAGCTTCTGCTCGACGACGGCAGCGAGTATCCGTTCACCGGCAGCCTCGAATTCGCCGAAGTCACCGTCGATCCCGCCACCGGCACGGTCACCCTGCGCGCCCGCTTCCCCAATCCGGACAACCTGCTGCTCCCCGGCATGTTCGTCCGCGCGCGCCTCGCCCGCGGCAACGAGGACCACGTCTGGCTGGTGCCGCAGGGGGCGGTCAGCCGCGATCCGCGCGGCAACGCCACCGTGTTCGTCGTCGGCCCCGGCAACAAGGCGCTGGTCCGCCCCGTCGTGACCGAGCGCACCGTCGGCCCGGACTGGGTGGTGACCGCCGGCCTGAACGACGGCGACCGGCTGATCACCCAGGGCCTCGGCAAGGTCAAACCCGGCCAGCCGGTCCGCCCGGTCCCCGAAACCAAACCGCAGGCCCCGCGCGCTCCGGCCAAGAAGGGCTGAGCCGATGTCCCGCATATTCATCGATCGCCCGATCTTCGCGTGGGTGATCGCGATCATCGCCATGCTGATCGGCGCGATCTCGCTCACCCAGCTCCCGGTCGAGCAGTTCCCGGACATCGCCCCGCCGCAGGTCTACATCAACGCCAGCTACCCCGGCGCCTCGGCGGAAACCCTCGAATCGAGCGTCACCCAGGTGATCGAGCAGCAGCTCACCGGCGTCGACGGCCTGCTCTACTTCTCCTCGTCCTCGTCGTCACAGGGCCAGGTCTCGATCAACGCCACCTTTGCCAAGGGCACCAACCCCGACATCGCGCAGGTCCAGGTCCAGAACAAGGTGCAGCAGGCGATCAGCCGGCTGCCGCAGATCGTCCAGCAGCAGGGCGTCACCGTCTACAAGTCGAACCCGGACCAGCTCCTGGTCGGCGCGATCTACGACGAGACCGACCGCTCGACGAACATCGACGTGTCCGATTTCATGGTCAGCCACATGCAGGACGTGATCGGCCGCATCCCCGGCGTCGGCCAGGTCAACGTGTTCGGCAGCCAGTACGCGATGCGCATCTGGCTCGATCCCAACCGCCTCGCGGCGGTGTCGCTGATGCCCTCGGACGTCATCTCCGCGATCCAGGCCCAGAACGCCGAGGTCGCCGCCGGCGAGGTCGGCGGCCAGCCCGCCCCGGCCGGACAGATGCTCGACGCGATCGTCACCGCCCAGTCGCGCTTCACCACCCCCGCCCAGTTCGCCGACATCGTCGTCAAGTCGCGCCCCGACGGCTCGATCGTCCGCCTTTCCGACGTCGCCCGGATCGAGCTCGGCGCCGAGAACTACAGCGCCATCGGCCGCGTCAACGGCCACCCCGGCGCGGGCATGTCGATCTCGCTGTCCCCCGGCGCCGACGCGCTGCAGACCGCCGATCTGGTCAAGGACGAATTCGCCCGCCAGGCGCGCAACTTCCCGCCCGGCTACAAGTATCTTTTCGCCAACGATTCGACCAACTTCATCAAGAAGTCGGTCAAGGACGTCGCCGTCACCCTCGGCGAGGCGGTCGTCCTCGTCGTCATCGTCATGTTCGTGTTCCTGCAGAGCTGGCGCGCCACGCTGGTCCCTGCGATCGCGGTGCCGGTGGTGCTGCTCGGCACGATCGGCATCTTCTCCGCGGTCGGCTTCTCGATCAACACGCTGACGCTGTTCGGCCTCGTCCTCGCGATCGGCCTGCTCGTCGACGACGCCATCGTCGTCGTCGAGAACGTCGAGCGCCTGATGCACGAAAACCCCGGCATGACCCCGCGCGAGGCGACGATCCAGTCGATGAAGGAAATCTCGGTCGCGCTCGTCGCGATCGCGATGGTGCTGTCGGCGGTGTTCCTGCCGATGGCGTTCTTCGGCGGCTCGACCGGCGTCATCTACCGCCAGTTCTCGCTGACCATCGTCTCGGCCATGGCGCTGTCGGTCGGGGTCGCGCTGATCCTCTCCCCGGCGCTCACCTCGACGCTGCTCAAGCGCCGCGAGGACGAGGACAAGTCCGGCTTCGTCGGCCGCTGGTCGGACCGCATGCACCACTGGTTCGAGGACAACTTCGCGCGCCTCGTCACCTGGTACCACGCCCGCGCCTACCGCATCGCCGAGCACAAGAAGCGCCCGCTGATCGTCTACGCGGTCGTCGTCGTCGCGCTGGCGCTGCTGTTCCTGCGCCTGCCCACCGGGTTCCTGCCCGGGGAGGACCAGGGCATGGCCCAGCTCCAGTTCCAGCTCCCCGCCGGCGCCACGCTCGAGCGCACCCGCGAAGCCCAGCGCGAGGTCGAACACTACATCCTCAGCCATGAATCGGCGAACGTCTCCGGCCTGTTCACCGTCGCCGGCGGCGGCTTCGGCCCGTCCGGGCAGAACTCCGGCCGTGGCTTCGTCTCGCTGGTCAACTGGGACGATCGGCCCGGCGCAGAGAACACCGCCGATGCCATCACCCGCCGCGTCACCCGGGCGATGAGCGGCTATCGCGACATCGAGTTCTACGCCACCGTTCCCGGCATCGTCCGCGGCCTCGGCCAGTCCTCGGGCTTCACCGCCGAGGTCACGAACGCCTCGGGCATGCCGCGCGCCCAGTTCAACGCCCTGCGCGACCGCATCGTCGCCGATGCCCGCGCCGATTCCCGCCTGCTCAACGTCCGCCTGTCGATCCTGCCCGACCAGCCGACGCTCAAGGTCACCACCGATACCCCCCGGCTCGCCGTGCTCGGCCTCAGCCAGGCCGACGTCAACGCCACGCTCAGCGCCGCCTGGGGCGGGCGCTACGTCAACGATTTCGTCGATCGCGGCCGCGTCAAGCGCGTCTATGTCCAGGGCGATGCGCCCTATCGCGCCAAGCCGGAAGACATCGCCCAGTGGCAGGTGCGCGGCAGCGGCGGCCAGATGGTGCCGTTCTCGGCCTTCGCCAGCATCGGCTGGAGCAGCACGCCCAACGCCACCTCGCGCTTCAACGGCATCCCCAACTTCGAGCTCAGCGGCCAGTCCGCCCCCGGCTCGTCCTCGGGCGAGGCGATGGCCGTCATCGAGAAGATCGTCGCCCGATACCCGGGCGTCGGCCTGCAATGGTCGGGCGCCAGCTACCAGGAACGCCTGTCCACCGGCCAGGGGCCCTACCTCTACGCGATCTCGATCCTGGTCGTCTTCCTGTGCCTCGCCGCGCTCTACGAATCGTGGTCGATCCCGCTGGCGGTGCTGCTGGTGATCCCGCTCGGCCTGATCGGCGCGATCCTCGCGGTCACCCTGCGGGGCCTGCAGAACGACGTCTACCTGCAGATCGGCCTGCTGACGACGATGGGCCTCGCCGCCAAGAACGCGATCCTGATGATCGAGTTCGCCGAGCAGGAGGAGAAGAAGGGCAAGCGCATCATCGAGGCGGCGATGGAAGCCGCGCGCATCCGCCTGCGGCCGATCCTGATGACCAGTTGCGCGTTCATCTTCGGCGTGCTGCCGCTGGCGATCGCCACCGGCGGCGGCGCCAACAGCCGCATCGCCATCGGCACCGCGGTGATCGGCGGCATGCTCACCGCCACCGGGCTGGCGGTGTTCTTCATCCCGCTGTTCTTCGTGATCGTCCGCCGCACCACCCGCGATACGCTGAAACGCCTGCACGCCCGCTACCGGCGCACCCATCCCGAAGCCGGCGCCGGAGACCCCGCATGAAACGCGCCGCCCTCCTGATCGCGGTCAGCGCGCTCGCCGCCTGCTCGATGCAGCCCCCCTACCAGCGCCCCCTGCCCGCGATCCCCGCGGCCTGGCCCGCCGATCCAGCGCTCCGCCAGTCGGAGGCGACGCTGCCCGGCTACGACTGGCACGCGGCGCTGGCCGATCCCCGCCTCCAGCGCCTGGTCGATCAGGCGCTCGCGCACAACCAGGACATCGCCGCCGCGCTCGCCAACATCGCCGCCGCGCGCGCCAACTACCGCGTCCAGCGCGCCGCGCTGTTCCCGGAAGTCGACGGCTCGGCCAGCTACACGCGGTCCGGCGGCGATGCCGCCCGGGTCCAGGGCGACAGCTTCGCCGTCGGCGGCGGCATCCCTGCCTACGAACTCGACCTGTTCGGCCGCGTCCGCTCGCTCACCGACGTCCAGCGCCAGCGCTTCCTCGGTTCGGTCGCCACCGCCCGCGCCACCCGCCTCGCGCTCGTCGCCTCGGTGGCCGAAGCCTGGATCACGCTCGGCGTCGATCGCACCCTGCTCGCCATCGCGCAGGACACCGCGCGCACCGCCGGCGAACAGGTCACGCTCACCACCCGCCGCGTCACCGGCGGCATCGCCCCGCTCAGCGACCAGCGCCAGGCGGAGATCGTGCTTGCCACCGCGCAGGCCGACATCGCCCGGCAGACCACGCTGGTCGCGCAGGACATCAACGCCTTGCGCCTGCTCGCCGGCAGCGAACCCGCCCCCGCCGACCTTCCCGCCGGGGTCGAGGATGCCGCCGCCCGCCTCGGCGAAGTCCCGGCCGGCCTCGATTCGGCGCTGCTGCTGCGCCGTCCCGACGTCGTCGCGGCGGAATACGCGCTCAAGGCCGCCAACGCCCAGATCGGTGCCGCGCGCGCCGCGCTGTTCCCGAAGATCAGCCTGACCGCCGCCGTCGGCGTCGCCAGCACCGCGCTTTCCTCGCTTTTCACCGCCGGCGCCTTCTCATGGAGCGCGGGCGCCAGCGCCGATTATCCGATCTTCAGCGCCGGCAAGGGCAAGGCCGGCGTCGCCCTCGCCCGGGCACAGCGCGACGCCGCGCTGGCGCAATACCAGAAGGCGATCCAGTCGGCGTTCCGCGACGTCGCCAACACCCTCGCCCGCCGCGCGACGATCGATGCCGAGCGCGCCGCCACCCGGCACGGCCTCGCCGCCGCGGCGGACAACGCCCGCCTCGCCGGCCAGCGCTACAGCGGCGGCATCGCCTCCTACCTCGACAGCCTGACCGCGCAGCAAGCGCTCTACACCGCCCGCCGCACCGCCGCCAACACCGAGGCGGCCCGCGCGATCAACCTCGTCGAACTCTACCGCTCGCTCGGCGCCGACACCCCGGGCGAGTGACCGGCCGCCGCCGCGCGGCCGCCGGGATTCCCGAAGCACGCCCGAAGACACGAAAGCCCCGCCGACACGCGCCGGCGGGGCTTTCGCTGGCGTCGCCGCGCGCGATCAGGCGGCGATGCGCCCCTGCGTCCGGCGCTGCCGCATCGCGCCGCCGACCAGGCCGAAACCCGCGAGCATCATCGCCCAGGTCGCCGGCTCCGGCACCGCGCCACCGCGGGTCGCAAGGGCGACGTTGTCCAGCCCGAAGTTGTAGAACGACTGGTTGTCGACCTCGCCGAACGACAGCGTGTAAAGCCCGTTCGCGGTGATCAGCGCGCTGATGTCATAGGTATAATGCGCCCAGTCATCGGTGTAGGTGCCGCTGAAGATCGATCCAGTCGCCGCGCCGGACAGGTTGATCTCGAGATGCTGGTTGGGGTTGACGGTATAGTCCAGCCCGCTTCCCACCGCCGCGCGGCCGCTGCTGTCGTGCGAATAGGCGTCGAAGCTGAGGATGTAGGCCTGCCCCGCCACGCCGGTGAACGACTGCGTCAGCTGGTGGCTGCCCGGCCCGAGCTGGTCGGTCAGGGCATTGAACTGGCCGCCCCCGGCGAAACCGGTCGAGGCCGTGCCGCTCAACGGCGCCGCCGCGCCATTGCCATGGGGGAACCAGCTTCCCGAGCCGCCGGCCTGGTCGATCACCGTCCACCCCGAAAGGTCACCGGTCTCGAAGTCGCCGTTGACGATCAGGCCGGACGCCTGCGCCGTGCCGGCCGTGGACGCGGCGCCGAGCAGCGCCGCGATGACGATGGACTTTCGCATTGCACAATCCCCTTTGATGAACCGGATTTGCTGATGCGACCCCGCGTCGTGTCCCCTCGCCCTCCCCGCCGTCACGGCGGATCGGGCCAATGCCGACTCGTGCTCCGCAAACGTTAGCGGGGAAATGAACGGCCGTTAACCCTCGGCGTCGGCAAACGTTTTCCTACATCGACCACTTGTGCGACAATCGTGGCGAAGGGTGATTCGGGGCGGCTTCCGCCTCGCATTCGCGTTCCCCACGGCGGCCGTTCGGGGGCTCTCGCAAAACCACCCTGGACCTTGTCAACCTGTGTCAACACCCCCGCATAGCGCCGCGGCGGTTGGCACCGCCGCTGTCATCGTGCTCTAGCGGTGCCAGGCACCGCATCCGCAAGGACACCACAAAGGCAGGGGCAGGCATCGCATGAAGGCAGGTTTCATCGGTCTGGGCAGCATGGGCGCCCCCATCGCGCGGCGGCTGGCCCGCTGCGGCTTCGCCGTCACCGGCTGCGACATTTCCCCCGACATGCTCGCCGCGTTCGACGAACCGGGCACGCGGCGCACCGCCGATCCGCTCGAAACCGCGCGCGCCAGCGAATTGCTGGGCATCTGCGTCCGCACCGACGCCCAGCTCGAGGCGCTGGCGGCGGACGGCGCACTGTTCGCGGCGCTGGGCGCGGGCAACGCCGTCCTGCTTCATTCCACCGTCTCCCCCGAACTCGCCCGGCGCCTTGCCGCCACGGCGAAAGACCACGGCGTCGGCTTCGTCGATGTCGGCGTCTCAGGCGGCGGCCCGGCGGCGATCGAGGGCAAGCTCTCGCTCTACGTCGGCGGCGAGGCGCAGGACATCGAACGCGCCCGCCCCTGGCTGGATGCGATCGGCACGCCGTTCCACCTCGGCCCGGTCGGCCGCGGGCAGGAAGGCAAGCTGCTCAACAACCTGATCTCGGTCGCCAACTACGGCATGTCCGCCGCGATCATCGACGTCGCGCTCGACATGGGCTTCGATCGCGACCAGATCACCGCCGCGTTCAACGCCGGCTCGGCGCAAAGCTTCGCGATGAACGTCGGCCCGCGCATGGTCCTCCCGCGCGAGGGGACGGGCGCCACCGGCTCGCTCGACGGCCTGCACGACCTGCTCGGCAAGGACGTCGATCACTGCCGCGACTTGCCGGTCACCGGGCACGCCCGCTCGCTCGCCGGCCTGCTCGCCAGTTGCGACTTCATGCTCGCCCGCCTGCGCGAGGCCGCCGGCCGGCCCGACGGCGATCGCGAAGCCACGGTCGACGGCTACTTCGACGCGATCCGCGCCAGGGACATCGATGCGCTGATGGCGCTCTATGCCGAAGATGCCAGCTTCACCCTGCCCAATGGCAAGGTGTTCACCGGCAAGCCCGCGATCCGCGCCACCCACGAGGCCGTGTTCGCCGCAGGCTCGCCTTATCCCACCCCCACCGGGCGCTTCACCGGCACCCAAGGCATCGCCGTCGAGATCGAGGCCGCCCTGCCCGACGGCACCGTCCGCCACACCACCAACCACTACCGCTTCGACGATGCCGGCAAAATCCGCTCGCTCGGCGTCTACATGCGCGGCTGAACCGTCACGGCGCGCCCTTCTCGCGCGTCGGCCGGCCGGTCTTCTCCGCCCACTCGCGGATCAGTTCGTCATAGAACGTCTGCTGGATCAGGTCGTACTTCTCGGGGAAGGCGAAGCTGGCATAGGCCGACGCCACGGTGCCGGTCTCCATCAGCTCCTTCGCGTACTTCAGGTGGTTGGTCGCGGCCGTCACCCAGCCCCAGCCGGTGGACAGCGTGAACGCCGTGTCGGGCAGGTTGAATCCCAGCGTGCAGACCGGAACGCGGTCCTTCACCGCCTTGATCAGCGGCGGTTGCGCCTCGGGCGGGCACGATGCGAACACGATCGCATCCGCCCCCGCCTCGGCATAGGCCAGCGCCCGCTTGATCGCCTCGTCGGGATTGGAGGTGCCGCCGCCGCCTTTCTGGTTGTCGTACATCTCGTCGCAGCGGGCGATGATCACGAAATCCTGCCCGACGTCGCGCCGCGCCCGCACCCCGGCGTCGATCCGCGCCTGCATGTCGCCGATCGAACACAGGCTGTTGAGGTGCTTGGAATGCTTGGGATTGACCTCGTCCTCGACGTGATAGCCGGCGATCCCCTGCCGGATGTAGCGCCGCGTGAAGTGATAGGCATCGGCCACCGTCTCGCCCAGCGTGTCGGCATCGGCCACCAGCGGGATGTCGATGACTTCGGCGATGCGGCTGCACTGGTCGAGCTGCTCGACTTGGCTGAAGATGCCGTTGTCCGGGATCGCGTAATGGAACGCCGAGCAGGCGTGCCCGCCCAGGTAGGCCGCCTTGAAACCGACGTGCTGGACGATCCGCCCGGTCAGCGCCGAATAGGCCTCGGCGGCAATGAAATGCTCGCCGCTCTCGATCAGCGCGCGCAGCTTCGCACCCGGCGTGGTCATCGCAAACTCTCCCTCTTGTCGACCGACCGGTTTGTACACGCCGCGCGACCGGGGAAAAGAGCGTTGCGCAGCCATCGCCCCGGCGCGTGGCGCTTGCCCCGCGCGGCATCCGGCGGCATAGGCTGCCGCGATTCCCGATCCCTGCGAAAGGCCCCCGCGATGAAGGTCCGCGTCTACGTCAGCCTCAAGAACGGCGTGCTCGATCCGCAGGGCCGCGCCATCCACCACGCGATCGAGGGCCTCGGCCACACCGGCGTCCAGGACGTCCGCGCCGGCAAGCTGATCGAGCTGGAGGTCGACGACACCGTCACCGACGCCGCGCTCGACGAGATGGCCAGCAAGCTGCTCGCCAACATGGTGATCGAAAACTACCGGATCGAGCGGGTGGCCGCCTGATGCGCTCGGCGGTCATCACCTTCCCCGGCTCGAACTGCGATCGCGACATGGCGGTGGCAATCGAGGAAGTCTGCGGCGGCGAGGTCCACCGCGTCTGGCACCGCGATGCCGAACTGCCGCAGGGACTGGACCTGATCGCCCTGCCCGGCGGCTTCTCTTATGGCGATTACCTGCGTTCGGGCGCGATGGCCGCCCGTTCGCCGATCATGCGCGCGGTGGTCGCGGCCGCCGGTCGCGGAGTCGCCGTGCTCGGCGTCTGCAACGGCTTCCAGGTGCTCACCGAAGCGGGCCTGCTCCCCGGCGCGCTGATGCGCAACGCCGGCATCCGCTTCGTCTGCCGCGAGGTGGCGCTCACCGTCGCCAACACCCGGTCGCAGTTCACCCGCGGCTACATGCCAGGCCAGCGCATCATCATCCCGGTCGCGCACCACGACGGCAACTACCAGGCCGATGAAGCCACGCTCGACCGCCTGGAAGGCGAAGGCCGCGTCGCGTTCCGCTATGCCGAACCGGTCAACGGCTCCGCCCGCGACATCGCCGGCGTCCTCTCGGAAAAGGGCAACGTGCTGGGCATGATGCCCCATCCGGAACGCCGGATCGAGCAGGCCCACGGCGGCAAGGACGGTCGCGTGTTGTTCGAAAGCGTCGTGCGCGGACTGGTCGACGCCTGAACCCGCCCGCGCTCAGGCGCGCATGATTCCCGGCTGGTCGAACAGCGCCGCGGCATCGTCGGCGCTCATCGGCCGGCCAAAGTAGAACCCCTGGATCTTGCGGCAGCCCAGCGCGCGCACCAGCGTCAGCTCCTGGGTCGTCTCGACGCCTTCGGCGGTCGTCGACATCTCCAGGCTGTCCGCCATCGCCACGACCGCGCGGATGATTGCCAGGCTCTCGGGCGAGCCCTGCGCCGCCCCCTGCACGAACGTGCGATCGACCTTGATCGTCGAGAAGTGCAGCTTGCGCAGGTAACCGAGCGAGGAATAGCCGGTGCCGAAATCGTCGAGCGCCACGCCGCAGCCCAGCGCCATGATCTTCTCCAGCGCGTTGCGCGCCATCGTCGCGTCGCGCAGGAAGATGCTCTCGGTCACCTCGATCTCGAGCCGCTGCGCCGGCAGCCCCGCATAGGACAGCGCCTTGACCACGCCGGGGATCAGTTCCGGGTCCAGCAATTGCTCACCCGAGACATTGACCGCGACCTTGACGTGCGAAGGCCAGCGCGTCGCCTGCTTGCACGCCTCGCGCATCACCCATTCGCCGATCGGCACGATCAGCCGCGTGTCCTCGGCCAGCGGCACGAACTTCGCCGGGCTGACCATGCCATGCTCGGGGCTGTCCCAGCGCAGCAGCGCCTCGAAGCTGACCACCCGCTCGTCGGCCGCATCGACCACCGGCTGGAACGCGAGCTGGAATTCGTTGCGCTCCAGCGCGCGCCGCAGCGAGAACTCCAGCTTGCGCCGCTCCTCGGCCTGGGCATGGAGCGACGGCTCATACGTGCAGTGGACGCCGCCGCTCTGGTCCTTGGCCCGGTACAGCGCGAGATCGGCGTTGCGGATCAGCGTCTCGACCGTCGCCCCGTCGCGCGGGCCGAGGGCCGAGCCGACGCTGGCGCCGACGTACAGCGTGTGGTTGTCGACGAGGTAAGGCTCGGACAGGCGTTCGATGACGGTCTGCGCGACGCGGTCGACCCGCCCCGGCTCCGAGGCATCACGGATGACGACGGCGAACTCGTCCCCGCCCAGGCGGCCGCAGAGTTCGTTCTCGGTCATCAACTGCTTGAGGCGCGACGAGACGCAGGCCAGCAACTGATCGCCGACCTGGTGCCCCAACGTGTCGTTGACCGCCTTGAAGCGGTCGAGGTCGATCATCAGCAGCGCGCAGCGGGTTCGCCATTGCTCGGCATAGCGCATCGCATCGCCCAGCGCTTCGGTCAGCATCATGCGGTTGGGCAGGCCGGTCAGCGTATCGTAGCGCGCCAGCCAGGCAATCTTGTCCGAACTCTCGCGCTGTTGCGTGACGTCCGATCCGACGCCGCGATAGCCGTCGAACTGGCCGCTCTCGTCATAGCGCGGCGTACCGGACAGTTCCCACCAGCGCTGCTCGTTCTTGATCTGCACCCGTACCAGCAGGTTGGCGAAGTGTTCGCGCCGCTTCATCCGCTCCGCCAGGTCGCGCAGCGAGGCGTGGAACTGGCCCGTCTCCCACGCGGGGCCGGCGATCAGCTGGATGAAGCTCTTGCCCTCGATCTCTTCCAGTTCGCCCCCCAGCGCATAGGCGAAGCGGCGGCTCACCCCGCGCACGCGGCGGGCGGTATCGGTTTCCCACAGCCAGTCCGCGTCGGCCTCCTCGAACTCGCGGAGCAGCAGCGAGACGACCTCGTTGCGATCGGCAACGCCGGCCTCGGCAAGGCGCGAGAGCAGGAAATTGCGCGACGTCTCGATCGCTCCCATCATGATCACCGCGACGAAGACCGGGGTGATCGCTGCCATTGGCCAGGCGCCGACGCTGATGAAGCTGATCATCGCGGTCAGCCCGACCAGGCTCGAGAAGCCCAGCGTCGCCAGCGGCGCCGCCGGAATGACCACGGCCGAAATCGTCATCAGCATCGCCAGCACAGTCCACAGCTCGAGCTGGACATAGCGCGGCGCGTGATGCGCGAAATAGATCGTCGGCGCACCCCAGATCAGGCCGAGCGCGGCGGCGCAGGCCGCTTGCCGCCAGACCTCGTTGTGCGTGAGCAGGCGCCGGTCCGAATCGGCCAGCGCGCGATCGGTGCGCCAGCTGTGCGCGAGCGCGCCGGCCAGCACCGCCAGCCACACCGCGATCAATGGAAACGCGATGACGCCCTTGAACAGCCAGGCGGTCGCCAGCGCGGCGCCACCCTGGCTGACGATGCGCAGGATGCCCGCCTCGCCCAGTCGGGTGTACTGCAGGCTGCGCAGGCGCGCCCATTCCTCGGAATTGCCCTTGCCGATGCCAAGCACCGCCAGCGCCGTAAGCGCATCGGTTCGCGTCTGGTGTTCGGACGGGCTGGACATCGACGGGGATATACCCGCGAATGCTTAGCGGGCCGTAAACCGCCCGGCTCCGGATCGCTGGAAAATCGATAATTTTCCGCCCTTCGCGGCAGCCTTCCGGCAAGCGCGATTTCGCTTGCATGTCGCTGTCCGCGCACGCCAAATTCGGGCGACTGCCAGCCATGAAACGGGGATGAGGCGATGATCGAACAGTTCCATGCGACCAAGCTGGTCGTCGCCGATCTCGACCGCGCCACGCGGTTCTACACGGCACTGGGGCTGCGCGAAGCAAGCCGCAACCTCGGCGGCGACGGCGACGTGCGGCAGGACCAAGTCTGGCTGTCCACCGGCGAGGCATCTGCCCACGTGCTGATCCTCAGCCGCTTCACCGAGCTGCCCTTGCCGCCGCCCGTTGCCTACCCCGGTCAGGCCTGGCTGGCGTTCCGCGTCGACGACGTCGAAGCGGTCTTGGCGGCAGCCACGGCCTATGGCGGCAAGGTGCTGCGCGCCGGGGAGGACATTCCCGCTCACGCCGTGCGCGCGGGCTTGGTCAGCGATCCCGACGGGCACGTCGTCGAACTGGTCGGCCCGATGCGAAGCCCGCCTGCGACGTCCTGAACAGCCCGCGACGATCCGGCCTCAGCCCGACCCGGCCGATTGCGCGGCGGTGGCGAAAAGCCGCTCGCGGATCGCCGCGAAGTCGGCGATGCCGAACTGTTCCGGCGTCGACAGCGAATCGATCGCGTCCGACGTCGCTCCCGACGCGAGGTCGACCAGTTGCGGCGGGATCCGCTGCCCGGAAATGGTCGAGAAGAACGGCACCACCTTCGGCGCCCCGGTATCGTCCGCGTTCTGGTCGACCACCATCGCCAGACGGCCCGACTTGAGCTGCAGCACGGCGCCGACCGGATAGATCCCGACCGTGGCGATGAACGCCGACAGCACGTCCTCGTCGTAGGCGCCCTCGTCCGCGCGCATCCGGGCGATCGCCTGTGCCGGGTTCATTGCCGCGGCATCTTCCCCGCTGATGTAGTCGTCGAACGCGTCGCAGACGGCCGCCATCCGGCCCAACTGGGAAATGTCGGCCCG
This sequence comes from Sphingomonadales bacterium, assembly GCA_028868535.1. Lineage (GTDB taxonomy): Bacteria > Pseudomonadota > Alphaproteobacteria > Sphingomonadales > Sphingomonadaceae > Novosphingobium. The sequence goes on from JAGWUH010000010.1 coordinate 36,552, forward strand.
GCGGACCCGGCGTGGATAGCCCCGGCCATCGCTGCGCTCGTGGTGTTCGCGGACCGCCTCGGCGACTTCGGCGGGCACGCCGGAGGCGAGGCAGAACAGGTAGCCCAGCTCGACGTGGTCCGCCATGATGCCGGGCTCGATCCGGGTGTGATCGAAGCCGACGGCGGCAAGGTCGACCGGCAGCTTGGAAATTCCGAAATCCAGGAACAGGCCCGCCAGCCCGGCCTGCCGCACGACTTCCGACGGCAACCGCAACTGCCGGCCCAGCGCGATCATCAGCCCCGAGGTCGCCAGCGCGTGGCGATACAGCGGTTCGTTGTCCTGCTTGCACCGCATCAGCCCGTTGAAGGCGTGGGGGTTGCGTTCGATCGACGCGAAGATGTCGTCGATCACCGGTTCCACCATCGACACGTTGAACGCCTTGCCCAGCCGCACCTTGAAGAACGCGCGACTGACCACGGCGCGCGACTTGGTGGCGACGGCAGAGGCGCGACCGAACTCCCGGGCCAGCGATTGCGCGGGCGCGGACAGGAACTTGCCGTTGTCGTGGATCTGCGCCGGCGACAGCCGCGGCGTGACCGGCGCGCTGTTGCGCCGTCGCGCCAGACGTTCGAGCACGGCCGGCGGACCCGCCGGCGCGATCGCGGTTTCCTGCGCTTCATCGGCGATCATGACGTCGTCGGGCCCGTCTTCGGGTGACGCCACGCCGCCGGGCACGACATCCCGGCCGCGCGCCGTGTCGATGATCACGCTCGGCACGGCACTGGCGCGAAGCTTTTCCAGCTGCTCGGCCGTGTCGAGCAGGAAGCGCGTGCGCCAGAACGGGTGATCGGCCCAGCTCCCCTCCAGCTTCTGGATGAACATGCCGATTTCAACCTGGCCTGTTTCGATGCGCTTGAGCATGCATTCAGCCTTTCGATCCGGTCGCGCTGCAGGGTGGTCGGGAGCCAGGCCGGCCTCAGGCCGTGGTCAGCTTGGCGATCTGCGTGGTCATCGTATTGTCGCTGTAGAACGTGTAATCATTGCCGGTATGGTCATAGAACTGGCCGGCGGCGACTGAAATCGTGTCGTTTCCGTCGAGGTTCAGGGTCAGCGAAGAGGCATTGCCGGCGCCGACCAGCGACTGCACGAAGCTCGCGCTGATCGACAAGTTGGCGGCGGTCCCGGTCGCGGTGAAGTCGATGTCCTCGACATGGCTGAGGACGCCGGTCAGTTGCGACTCGGTCACCGTGCCGCTGGCGGCGGCGAGATGGACGGTATCCGTCCCCGCGCCGCCATCGACGGTCCAGCCCGCTCCGAGCGTCAGCGTGAACTGGTCATCGAAGGACGAACCGATCACCTGCTCGATGCCCGACAGGCTGTCGCCGTTCGCCTCGCCGCCGGTGCCGGTGCCGGTGCCGGCCAGCGTCAGCGCTATGCCGCCGCTGGCCGCGCCGTAATCCGCGGTGTCGGTGCCGGCCCCGCCGATCATCGTGTCGGCACCGTCGCCGCCGACCAGCGTATCGTTGCCGGCGCCGCCGTCGAGCATGTTGGCATTGCCGTCGCCGTAGAGCGTGTCGCCATAGGCGGAGCCGACGAGGTTCTCGACGCCCGAAAGCACGTCGCCGGCCGCGTCGCCGCCACTGCCGACGGTGCCGTCGAGATGGGCCGTCACGGCGCTGGCCGACGCGGCGTAGCTCGCCGTGTCGCTGCCGCTGCCGCCGACCAGCGTGTCCGCGCCGAGGCCGCCGAACAGCGTGTCGTCGCCGGCACCGCCGTCGAGCAGGTTGGCATTGCCGTCGCCGTGCAGCACATCGGCGAAGTTCGAGCCGGTCAGATTCTCTATGCCCGAAAGCACGTCCCCTGCGGCGTCGCCGCCGGAGCCGGCGGACCCGTCGAGGTAGGCGGAGACGGCCGCCGACGACGCAGCATAGCTAACGACATCAGTGCCGCTGCCGCCGATCAACGTATCGGCGCCCAGCCCGCCGAACAGCGTGTCGTTGCCGGCGCCGCCATCGATCACGTTGGCATTGCCGTCGCCGTAGAGCAGGTCGTCGAATGCCGAGCCCGTCAGGTTCTCGATGCTGCTATAGCTGTCGCCCGCCGCATCGCCGGTGTTGAGGCCGACGTTCGCTAAACTGGCGACGAGCCCGGCGCCCGCGCTGGCATAGGAAGCGGCGTCGGTGCCGGCGCCGCCGATCAGCGTATCCGCGCCGGCGCCGCCCAGCAGGACGTCGTTGCCCGATCCGCCGTCGAGGACGTTGGCGCCGCCGTCGCCATAGAGCGTGTCGTCGAAGGCGGAGCCGGTCACGTTCTCGATGCCGCTGTAGTTGTCGCCAGCGGCATCGCCGGTGTTCAACCCGGCGTTGGCAAGGCTGGCCACCAGCCCGGCACCGGCATTGGCATAGGAAGCGGTGTCGGTGCCGGCGCCGCCGATCAGCGTATCCGCGCCGGCGCCGCCAAGCAGGGTGTCGTTGCCCGAACCGCCGTCCAGGATGTTGCCGTTGCCGTCGCCAAAGAGGACATCGCCGTTGCCCGAACCGAGCACGTTCTCGATGCCCGAGAGCACGTCGCCGGCCGCATCGCCGCCGACCCCGACCGTGCCGTCGAGATAGACCGTCACCGCCGCGGAGGAGGCCGAGTAATCGGCCGTGTCGTTGCCCAGCCCGCCGGTCAGCGTATCCGCGCCGAGGCCGCCGGACAGCGTGTCGTTGCCGGCGCCGCCATCGAGGACGTTGGCGCCGCCGTCGCCGTAGAGCGTGTCGGCATAGGCCGAGCCGGTCAGGTTCTCGATGCCGCTGTAGCTGTCGCCCAGGGCATCGCCGCTGTTCAGGGCGGAGTTGGCCAGGCTGGCGGTCAGGCCGCTGCCGGCGCTGGCATAGGAGGCCGTGTCGAGGCCGCTGCCACCGATCAGCGTATCCGCGCCGGCGCCGCCGACCAGCGTGTCATTGCCCGCCCCGCCGTCGAGCACGTTGGCGTTGCCGTCACCGAACAGCGTGTCGGCCGCGCCCGAGCCGACGAGGTTCTCGATGCCCGACAGGACATCGCCGGCGCCATCGCCACCGGTGCCCGCAGTGCCGTCGAGATAGACGGTGACCCCCGCGGAGGAGGCCGAGTAATCGGCGGTATCGGTGCCCGATCCGCCCGTCAGCGTATCCGCACCGGCACCGCCGACGAGGGTGTCGTTGCCGGCGCCGCCGTCGAGGACGTTGGCATTGCCATCGCCATAGAGCGCATCGGCGAAGCCCGATCCGGTCAGGTTCTCGATGCTGCTGTAGCTGTCGCTTGCCGCTTCGCCGGTGTTGAGGGCCGTGTTGGCCAGGCTCGCCGTCAGGCCGCTGGCCGCGTTGGCATAGGACGCGGTATCGCTGCCGGCACCGCCGATCAGCGTGTCGGCACCGGCGCCACCCACCAGCGTGTCATTGCCGGCACCGCCGTCGAGCACGTTGGCGTTGCCGTCACCGTAAAGGGCGTCGTCGAAGCCCGAGCCGGTCAGGTTCTCGATTCCGCTGTAGCTGTCGCCGGCGGCGTCGCCGGTGTTGAGGCCGGCGTTGGCGAGGCTGGCCGTCAACCCGCTGGCGGCGTTGGCATAGGATGCCGTGTCGGTACCTGCGCCACCGATCAGCGTGTCGGCCCCCGCGCCGCCGACCAGCGTATCGTTGCCGGCGCCGCCATCGAGCACGTTGGCGTTGCCATCGCCGGTCAGCGTGTCCGCCAGCGCCGAGCCGACCAGGTTCTCGATCCCCGAGAGCACGTCGCCGGCAGCATCGCCGCCCACGCCCACGGTGCCGTTCAGGTAGACGGTGACCCCGGCCGAGGAGGCCGAGTAGTCGGCCGTGTCTGTGCCCGAGCCGCCGGTCAGCGTGTCCGCGCCGAGCCCACCGATCAGCGTATCGTTGCCGGCACCGCCGTCGATCGCGTTGGCGTTGCCGTCACCGTAGAGCGTATCGGCCTGGCCCGAACCGGTCAGGTTCTCGATGCCGGTCAGCACGTCGCCGGCGGCGTCGCCGCCCACGCCGGCAGTGCCGTTCAGATAGGCCGTGACGCCCGCGGACGACGCCGAATAGTCGGCCGTGTCGGCGCCCGAACCACCGGTCAGCGTGTCCGCGCCAGCGCCGCCGACCAGCGTGTCGTTGCCGGCGCCGCCGTCGATCGCGTTGGCATTGCCGTCACCGTAGAGCGCGTCGTCGAAGGCTGAGCCGGTCAGGTTCTCGATGCCGCTGTAGCTGTCGCCGGCGGCATCGCCGGTGTTCAACCCGGTGTTGGCCAGGCTCGCGACCAGCCCGCTGGCGGCGTTGGCATAGGACGCCGTGTCGGTGCCGGCGCCGCCGATCAGCGTGTCGGCTCCCGCGCCGCCGACAAGCGTATCGTTGCCGGCGCCGCCGTCGAGGACGTTGGCGTTGCCATCGCCGGTCAACGTATCCGCCGATCCCGAGCCGACAAGGTTCTCGATGCCCGAGAGCACGTCGCCCGCGGCATCGCCACCGACGCCGACGGTGCCGTTGAGATAGACAGTGACCCCGGCCGACGAGGCCGAGTAGTCGGCCGTGTCGGTGCCCGAACCGCCGGTCAGCGTGTCGGCCCCCAGCCCGCCGATCAGCGTATCGTTGCCGGCACCGCCGTCGAGCGCGTTGGCGTTGCCGTCGCCATAGAGCGTATCGGCAAAGCCCGAACCGGTCAGGCCCTCGATGCCGCTGTAGTTGTCTCCGGCGGCGTCGCCGGTGTTCAGGCCGGTGTTGGCGAGGCTTGCCGTCAGGCCGCTGCCGGCGTTGCCGTAGGACACCACATCGGTGCCCGCGCCGCCGATGAGCGTATCCGCCCCTGCCCCGCCGACCAGCGTGTCGTTGCCGGCGCCGCCGTCGAGCACGTTGGCATTGCCGTCGCCATAGAGCGTGTCGCCGTTGGCGGAGCCGGTCAGGTTCTCGATGCCGGACAGCACGTCGCCGGCGGCATCGCCGCCGCTGCCGGCGGTGCCATCGAGATAGACGGTAACCGCGGCGGAAGACGCCGAATAGTCGGCAGTGTCCGTGCCCAGGCCGCCGTTCAGCGTGTCGGCGCCGGCGCCGCCCACCAGCGTGTCGTTGCCCGCGCCGGCGGTCAGGACATTCGCATTGCCATCGCCGTTGAGGGTATCGGCAAACGCCGTGCCGACCAGGTTCTCGACACCCGAGAGCACATCACCCTGGGCATCGCCGCCGACACCGGCGGTGCCGTTGAGGTAAACGACGACCCCCGCCGAGGAAGCGGAATAATCGGCGGTATCGTTGCCCGCGCCGCCGGTCAGCGTATCCGCGCCGGCGCCGCCCACCAGCGTGTCGTTGCCGGCACCGCCGTCGATCGCGTTGGCATTGCCATCGCCATACAGCGTGTCGTCAAAGCCCGACCCGGTCAGGTTCTCGATGCCGCTGTAGCTGTCGCCGGCAGCGTCGCCGGTGTTCAGCCCGGTGTTGGCGAGGCTGACGGTCAACCCCGCAGCGGCGGACACATAGGACGCGGTATCGGAGCCGGCGCCACCGATCAGCGTGTCCGCGCCGGCCCCACCGACCAACGTGTCGTTGCCCGCGCCGCCATCGAGCTGGTTGCCATTGCCATCGCCATACAGCGTGTCGGCAAAGTTGGAACCGATCAGGTTCTGGATCGCGCTGTAGCTGTCGCCATTGGCATCGCCCAGGTTGATCGCGGCATTGGCGAGGCTGGCCGTGACCGCGGCGCCCGCCGTGGCATAGCTGGCAGTATTGACACCGCCACCGCCGATCAGCGCGTCGCCGCCGGCGCCGCCGACCAGCGTGTCGTCGCCGGCACCGCCATCGAGCTGGTTGGCATTGCCATCGCCGACCAGCAGGTCCGCGCCGCTGGACCCGACGAGGTTCTCGACGCCCGAGAGCACATCGCCAGCCGCATCGCCGCCACTGCCGACCGTGCCGTCGAGATAGACCGTCACCGCGGCGGCCGAAGCCGAGTAATCGGCCGTGTCGACGCCGGCTCCGCCCGTCAGCGTATCCGCACCGAGGCCGCCGATCAGCGTGTCGTTGCCGACGCCGCCGTCGATCGCGTTGGCATTGCCATCGCCGGTCAGCGTGTCGGCAAAGCCCGACCCGGTCAGATTCTCGATGCCGCTGTAGCTGTCGCCGGCGGCATCGCCGGTGTTGGCCGCCGGGCTGGCGAGACTGGCCGAAACCGCGCCGCCGGCGCTGGCGTAGCTGGCGGTGTCGGTACCGGCCCCGCCGATCAGGGTATCGGCGCCGGCACCGCCGTCGAGCGTATCGTTGCCCGCGCCGCCATCGAGGACGTTGGCGCCGCCGTCACCGTAAAGGGCATCGTTGAAGCCCGAGCCGGTCAGGTTCTCGATGCCGCTGTAGCTGTCACCGGTGGCGTCGCCGCTGTTGATGGCGGCGTTCGTCAGGCTGGCGGCCAGACCGCCGGTCGAGGTGGCATAGCTGGCGGTGTCGGTACCGGCGCCGCCGATCATCGAATCCGCGCCGGCGCCACCGATCAGGATGTCGTTGCCATTGCCACCGTCGAGTGTGTCGTTGGCCACGCCACCGTCGAGGGTGTCATTGCCATCGTTGCCGACCAGTTGCGCAGCGCCGCCGGTCAGGTCGTAGATCGCATCGTCGTAATTCGAGCCGATCACCGTCTCGAACCCGACCACCATGTCGCTCGCGGCGTCGCCGCCGCTGCTGGCGATCGCTCCGGTCAGCGTGGCGTTGTCCTGCACGGTGACGCCGGTGTTCGAAGCCAGGTAGGACAGCGTATCGGTTCCGGTACCGCCGATCAGCGTGTCCGCCCCGGTGCTGCCGTAGACCGTGTCGTTGCCGGCGCCGCCGTCGAAGTATTCGGCGGCGGTACCACCGGTCATGACGTCGTTCTGGGCGCTGCCGATGACACCCTCGATCGAGACGAAGCTGTCGCCGGTGGCATCGCCGCCGGTGATCACCAGCGAGCCGCTGGCGAAGCTCGCGTTGATCGAGGCGGCGGAGGTGGCATACGAGACGACGTCGATACCGCTTCCGCCATCGAGCGAGTCCGCGCCGGCGCCACCGAGCAGCGTGTCGTTGCCCGCGCCGCCCAGCAAGGTCTCGTTGGCGGCGGTGCCGACGATCACGTCATCGTTGTTCGAGCCGATGACGACCTCGATCGCGTTGAGGATGTCGCCCTGCGCCTGGCCGCCGACGCCCGTCGTTACGCCATCGAGATAGACCGTCACCCCCGCGCTGGACCCCGCATACGTGGCGGTGTCGGTGCCGGCGCCGCCGTCGAGAGAGTCCGCGCCGTTGCCGCCGTTCAACGTGTCGTTGCCCAGTCCGCCCAGCAGGGTTTCATCGCCGCCGGAGCCAACCAGGCTGTCGTCGAAGCCCGAGCCGATCACGCCCTCGATCGAGGTGAGGATATCGCCGGCGGCGGTTCCGCCGACGCCGGGCGTGCCGTTCAGGAATACGGTGACCCCGGTGGCGCTGTCCGTATAATCGGCAAAGTCGCTGCCGGAACCGCCCTGGAGAATGTCGGCACCGAGGCCGCCCCGCAGCGTGTCGTTGCCGGCATTGCCGGAGAGCACGTTGACATTGGCATCACCGATGATCGTATCGCCCGCCGAAGTCCCGCTGACGCTCTGGATGTTGATGTAGACATCGCCCTGTGCGAGCCCGCCCGTGCCGGCTCCCGTCGCCAGGTTGACCGTGACCGCGACGGCGGAGCTGCTGTAGTCCGCGACGTTGGTGCCGATGCCGCCGTCCATCGTGTCCGCGCCGGCGTCGCCGAGGAACCGGTCGTTGCCGGCATCGCCATAGAGCGCATCATTGCCGGCGCTGCCCCACAACGTGTCGTCGAAGGAGGTGCCGTAGAGCACCTCGATGTTGGTCAGCCTGTCGCCCAGCGCGTTGCCCGCCGTGCCGGCGGTGCCGTCAAGGCCGATGGTAACGCCCGTGGAAGCGCCATAATAGTAGCTCATCGTATCGGTGCCGGCACCGCCGTCGACCGTGTCGGCGCCGGCGCTGCCGTAGAACGTCTCGGCCGCGGCCGAGCCGGTCACCTTGTCGGCATAGTCGGTCATGTAGATGCGGTTGAAGTTCGCGAAAGTATCGCCCTGGGCATCGCCGCCGATGCCGAGGGTGACGCCGTCGAGCACGATCGTTATGCCCGCGCCGGAGGCACTGGACCACGGACTGGCGGCGTTCGTGCCGAAATACAGCGAGTTGTTGCCCGCGCCGCCGTCGAGGACGTCCGCGCCGGCCCCACCGGAGATCATGTCATCGCCGTTGCCGCCGAGCAGCGTGTCGTTGCCCGCGCCGCCATACAGGAGATCGTTGCCGTCGCCGCCGACCAGGCGGTTGTCGCCGCCATCGCCGGTGATGGTGTCGTCCAGCGCGGAACCGACGATGCCCTCGATGGCGGTGAAGGTGTCGCCCTGGGCGTCGCCGCCCACGCCGGTGTGCGCGGCCAGGTCGACCGCGACCCCGGAGGTGCTTGCGGAATAGTCGACCACGTCGACGCCGGCCCCGCCATCCATCGTGTCGGCGCCGGCGCCGCCGAGGATCGTGTCGTTGCCGTTCCCGCCGTAGAGGATGTCGCTGCCGGCGCCGCCGTCGATGACGTCGTCGCCGTCTAGGCCGTACAGCACGTTCTGGCCGGTGTTGCCGACCAGGGTGTCGTTGTAGTTGGACCCCGTCAGGTTGGCGATGTTCAGGAACACGTCGCCGGCGGCGTCGCCGACGGTCCCGGTGTTGGTGGCAAGGCTCGCCGCGACCGCAGCCGCGGCCGAGACGTAGGTCACGGTGTTGATGTTGGCACCACCGTCGATCGTGTCGGCACCGGCACCACCGTCGATGGTGTCGTCGCCGGCATCGCCGTAGAGCGTGTCGGCACCGGCACCGCCGTTGATGACGTCGGCGCCATTGCCACCGTAGATGATGTTGGCGTTGAGGTCGCCGGTCAGCGTATCGTTGAAGCTGGAGCCGACCAGGTTCTCGATGCCGCTGAAGCTGTCGCCGTTGGCATCGCCGACTGTCCCGGTGCCGGTCGCCAGGCTCGCCGCCACCGCGGACAGGGCGTTGTAGTACGAGGCATAGTCGCTGCCGGCGCCGCCGATCAGCGTGTCTGCGCCCACGCCGCCCACCAGCGTGTCGTCGCCAGCTCCCCCGTCGAGGACGTTGCCTGCGGCGGAACCGACGATGAAGTCCGCATAAGCGGAGCCGATCGCGTTCTCGACCGAGGTGCCGAGGAAGTTGTCGCCGGCCGCATCCCCACCCGCGCTCGCCACGGTGTTGTCGAGCGCGAACGTGACACCGGCCGCGCTGGCGCTGTAGTCGACGGTGTCGATTCCGGCTCCGCCGACCAGGGTGTCGGCGCCGAGCCCGCCGATCAGCGTGTCGTTGCCGGTCCCGCCGTCAAGGTAATCGTCCCCGGCGCCGCCGCTCAGCGAATCGTTGCCGGCGCCGCCGCTGGCGTTGTCGGCGTTGCCGGTGCCGATGAACACGTCGTCGAAGCCGGTCAGGTTGAAGTTCTCGATGTTGCTCAGCGTGTCGCCCGCCGCGTCACCGGTCGAGAGCCCGGGCGCGAGAACATCGAGCGTGATCCCCGACGTTGCCGAGGAATAGTCGATCGTGTCCTGCCCGGCGCCGCCGTCGACCGTGTCCGCGCCCGCGCCGGCCGAGATCCAGTCGTTGCCACCGCCCGCGAGGATGGTGTCGGCATTGCCCGAACCATAGATGATGTCCGCCAGCCCCGACCCGATCAGCTTCTCGATGCTGACCAGTACGTCGCCATTGGCGTCGCCCGCGGTCCCCGCGGTACCGTCCATGTAGACGATGACGCCACCGGAACCCGAGTAGTCGACCGTGTCGAAACCGAGGCCGCCGTCGAGCAGGTCGGCGCCGGAACCGCCGACCAGGGTATCGTCGCCGGCGCCACCCTGCAGCGTTTCATTGGCCCCCGTGCCGATCAGGTTGTCCGCGTAAGCCGATCCGATCACGACCTCGATGCTGTTGAGGACATCGCCGACCGCGTCGCCGCCGCTGCTGGCCGTGCCGTCGAGCCGGACGGTGACCGCCGCCGTCGAGCCGCTGTAGTCGACGGTGTCGATGCCGGTGCCACCGTCGATGGTGTCCGCCGCCGCAAACGAGACGAAAGTGTCGTTGCCCCCCCAGCCATGGAGGACGGTGGTGACGGCCCCATCGTGGCTGCCGCGCAACGTGTCGTTGTAGAGCGCCGAGCCTTCGATCTGCTCGATGCCGTTGAGCGAGTCGCCCTGCGCCCAGCCCCCGGTGCCGCTGGTGCCGTCATTGCTGATGGCCACTGCGGCGTTGGAATTGCGATAGTCTACGATGTCGAAGCCGGCACCGCCCGTCACCATGTCCGCGCCGAGGCCGGTGGTGAACGTGTCGTCGCCGACGCCGCCGTCGAGCGTATCATTGCCGGTACCACCGGCGAGGGTGTCGTTGCCCGCCCCGGCCAGGATCGTCGCGCCGCTGTCGTTGGCGACGATACGATCGTCCTGGCCCGAACCGATCACTTCCTCGACATTGTACAGGCGATCGCCGGCCGCGTCCCCGCCCGTGCCGAAGCTGCCGTCCATGTAGATGTTCATGCCGGTGCTGGTGCTGGCCGAGTAATCGGCGACATCGAAGCCCAGGCCGCCGTCGTAGACATCGGCCCCGCCGCTGGCGAGGAAGGTATCGTTGCCGGCGCCGCCCTCGAACGTCTCGTCCGAGACGCTACCCTCGAAGATGTCGCCGAGGGCCGAACCGATCACGTGCTCGATGCCGCTCAAGGTATCGCCTTCGGCGTCGCCGCCGGTGGATACGCCGCCGGTGCGGATGTGCACGGCAGCGCTGCTGGCCGAATAGTCGGCGGTGTCGAACCCGGTCCCGCCGTCAAGCACGTCGGCCCCCGCCCCGCCGATCAGCACGTCGTCGCCGACCCCGCCCGACAGCGTGTCGTTGCCCACCCCGCCGGTCAGGGTGTCGTTGCCGTCATAACCGTCGAAGTTTGCTGCCGCAGCACCGGCCACCATCAGGTCGGCCCCGCTCGAGCCGATGAACTTTTCGACGCCGGCGTACGTGTCACCCTGGGCGTCCCCGCCCGAGGCGGTGCCGGTGGCGAGATTGATGACGACCCCGATTGCCGAGTCGGCGTAAGTGACCGTATCGTTGCCGGCCCCGCCGTCGAGCACGTCCGCGCCGGCGCCGCCCCGCAGGATGTCATTGCCGGCGCCGCCGGTCAGCGTGTCGTTGCCCGCCGCGCCGGAAAGGCTGTCGTCGCCCAGGCCGCCGCTGAGCGAATCGTCGGTATAGGTTCCGGTCAGGGTGTCGTTGTAATCGGACCCGACCAGGTTGCTGATGCCGTTGAGCCGGTCCCCGGCGGCGATGTTGCCGACGCCGGCGGAGCCGTCGAGCGCGATGTTCACCGCCGCCGTCGCCCCGGCATAGGTGACGGCATCGTTGCCGCCGCCACCGACGATGCTGTCCGCGCCGGTCCCGGCGATGAAGGTATCATCGCCCAGCCCGCCGATCAGCGTGTCGGGGTTGGCGCCGCCGGTCAGGGTATCGTTGTAGTCGGAGCCGACAAGCTGCTCGATGCCGACCAGCGTGTCGCCGTTGGCGTCACCCGCAGTGCCGGCGTTGGTGGCGAGACTGACCGCCACCGCGCCGGTGGCGTTCGCATAGGACGCGGCATCGATGCCGCTGCCGCCGTCGAGCACGTCGGCACCCGCGCCGCCGATCAGCGTGTCGTTGCCGGCACCGCCGCTCAGTGTCTCGTCGCCCGAAGCGCCGACCAGGACGTCGGCGAAGCTCGATCCGACGACCTGCTCGACATTGGCGACGATGTCGCCCGAGGCCTCGCCGCCGGTGCCTTCGGTGACGCCGTCGAGATAGACGGTGACCGCCGCGCTGCTGCCCGAGTAATCGACGGTGTCGGTGCCGGAGCCGCCGTCGATGCTGTCCGCCCCGGTGCCGCCGGTGATGGTGTCGTTGCCCGCGCCGCCCAGCAGGGTGTCGGTGCCGGCAAGCCCGGACAGCAGGTCGTCGCCGGCGCCACCCTCAAGCAGGTCCGATCCGGCGGAACCGGTCAAGCTGTCCGCGAAATCGCTGCCGATCACGCGTTCGACGCCGCTCAGGCTGTCGCCCTGCGCGTCGCCGCCGATGCCGGTTCCGCTGGTCAGGTTGACGCTGATCGCAGCACCGCTCAACGAATAGTCGGCGGTGTCGAAGCCGTTGCCACCGACCAGCGTGTCCGCCCCCGCGCCCCCGACGAGGACGTCGTCGCCGTCCTGGCCATACAGCGTGTCGGCGCCGGTCGTGCCGACCAGCGTATCGGCGAACGCCGAGCCCTTGAGGATCTCGATGCCCGAAAGCACATCCCCAGCCGCGTCGCCGCCGCTGCCGGTGCGACCGTCCAGATAGACGGTGACGGCCGAACCGCTGGCCGCGTAATCGGCGGTATCGTTGCCGGCACCGCCGGTCAGCGTGTCGGCGCCGGCACCGCCGACCAGCAGGTCGTCGCCGGAGCCGCCCAGGATCGAATCGTCGCCGGCCAGGCCATAGAGCTGGTCGTTGCCCGCACCGCCGCTGATCGTGTCCGCACCGGTGCTGCCGCTGATGCTGTCGTCGAAGCCTGAGCCGACCACCTGCTCGATGCTGGTCAACACGTCGCCCGCCGCGTCGCCGGCGGTGCCCGCCAGCCCGTCCATGCGGACGGAAACGCCGGAACCGGCGCTCGTATAGTCCGCGGTGTCGGTACCGGCACCGCCGTCCAGCGCGTCCGCACCGGTACCGCCGATCAGCGTGTCGTCGCCGGCACCGCCCAGCAGGGTGTCGTTCCCGGCGGCGCCCGAGAGAAGGTCGTCGCCCGCCCCGCCGGAAAGCTGCTCGGCCGCGGCCGCGCCATAGAGCGAATCGTTGAAGCCGGTGCCGAGCAGCACCTCGATGCCGCTCAGCACGTCGCCGGCAGCGTCGCCGCCCGATCCCGCGGTACCGTCGAGATAGGCGGCAACGCCGGCAGCGCTCGCGGAATAGTCCACCGTGTCGGTGCCCGCGCCGCCCACCAGCGTATCCGCACCCAGACTGGACGCGAAGGTGTCGGCGCCGGCGCCGCCATCGATGCTGTCGGCACCCGCCGAACCGTGGAAGCTGTCGGCCTGGCTGGACCCGACAACTCGCTCGATGGCGCTCAACAGATCGCCCTCGGCATCGCCGCCGTGGCTGACCGAACCATCGAGATAGACGTCGATTCCGGAGAGCGAGGTCGAATAGTCCGCGGTGTCGAAGCCGGCGCCGCCATCGAGCGTATCCGCGCCGCTGCCGCCGACCAGCGTGTCGTCGCCGGCATCGCCATACAGCAGGTCGTCGCCGCCCGCGCCGCTGATCGAATCTGCGCCCGCGCCGCCATGGAATTCCTCGGAGGCGTTGGAACCATTCAACCGGTCGTCGAACCCCGAACCGATCAGCCGCTCGACGCTGGTGAGAACATCTCCGGCGGCGTCGCCACGGCTGCCGGTCGTACCGTCGAGGTAGACCGTCACCGGGCCGGTCGAGGCCGAATAGTCGGCGGTGTCGAAGCCCGCGCCGCCGTCGATGCTGTCCGCGCCGGCGCCGCCCACCAGAGTGTCGTCGCCCGCACCGCCTGTCAGCGTATCGTTGCCGGCGCCGCCGCTCAGCAAGTCCTGCCCGGCACCGCCCATGATCTCGTCGTCGCCGGCACTGCCTCCCAGCGTATCGGCAAAACTCGAACCGACCAGCCGTTCGATCGAGGTCAGCGTGTCACCCGCGGCTTCGGCGCCGACACCGACGCTGCCGTCCAGCGCGATCTGCACGCCGCCGGTCGCGCCCGAATAGTCGGCCGTATCGGTGCCGGCCCCGCCGTCGATGCTGTCGGCGCCGGCGCCGGCGACGATCGTATCGTTGCCGGCCGCGCCCGCCAGCGTGTCGGCGGCGCTGCCGGCGCGGATCACGTCGTCGAAGCTGGAGCCGATGACCCGCTCGATGCTGGTCAGCATGTCCCCGTCGGCGTCGCCGCCGGAGCTCGCCAGCCCGTTGAGGTTGACCTGGACGCCGACCACCGAGCCCGAATAGTCTGCGGTGTCCAGGCCGGCCCCGCCATCCAGGGCATCGGCCCCGGCGCCGCCGACCAGGGTGTCGTCACCCGCCCCGCCGGACAAGGTATCCTGACCCAGGCCGCCGGTCAGCGAATCCGCACCGGCGCCGCCCTCGAGCACGTCATCGCCGGAACCGCCGATCAGGGTGTCGTTGAAACCGGAACCGACGAGGCGCTCGGCGCCGCTGATGCGGTCGCCGGCCGCGTCGCCGCCGATGCCGACCGATCCGTCCAGCCCGGCGCGAACCGCCGCGCTGCTGGCCGAATAGTCGACCGTGTCGAAGCCGTTGCCGCCGTTGAGCGTATCGGCGCCGGCGCTGCCCAGCAGGACATCGTCGCCGTCACCCCCGCTTAGCACGTCCGCACCGCTGCCACCGCGCAGGGTGTCGCCATAGGCCGAGCCGACGATCAGCTCGATCCCGGTGAGCACGTCGTCCTGCGCGTCTCCCCCGGTGTTCGCGCCCCCGTCGAGGCCCACGTTCACCGCAGCGGTGCTGGCCGAATAGTCGGCCGTATCGTTGCCCGCGCCGCCCTGCAGCGCGTCGGCACCGGCCCCGCCGACGAGCACGTCGTCGCCGACGCCGCCCAGCAGCGTGTCGGCGCCAAAGCCGCCATTGATGGTGTCGTTGCCGGCCCCGCCGTCAAGCTGCTCGTCGGTCGAGGAGCCGTTGATGACGTCGGCGTAGTCCGAACCGATCACCCGCTCGATCCCGGACAGGGTATCGCCGGCAGCCTGACCGCCAAGCGAGATCGAACCGTCGGTGTAAACCGTGACCGCGGCCGCCGAACCCGAATAGTCCGCGGTATCGAAGCCGGCCCCGCCGATCAGCACGTCGGCGCCGGTCGACCCCACAAGCGTATCGTCGCCGACGCCGCCATCGATCGTTTCCGCGCCGGCCGCACCGACCAGGCTGTCGGCAAAGGCGCTGCCGACGAGATGCTCGACATTGGCGAGAACATCGCCCTGCGCGTCCCCGCCCAGGCCCGCCCGGCCATCGAGGTAAGCCGTCACCGCCGCGCCCGACGCGGCATAGGATACGGTGTCGAAGCCGCTGCCACCGTCGATCGTGTCCGCGCCGGCCCCGCCGACGATCGAATCGTCGCCGCCGCCGCCGTTGAGGATGTCGTTGCCCGCACCGCCGGAGACCGTGTCGTCGCCGGCACCGGCATCGAGGCGATCGTTGCCGGCACCGCCCGTCAGCACGTCGTCATTGGCGGAACCGATCACGCGCTGGACGTTGGCCAGGGTATCGCCCTGGGCGTCCCCGCCAAGCCCCTGCCCGAGGCCGAGATCGATCGTGACCGCCGCGGACGAGGCCGAATAGTCGGCAGTGTTGTTGCCGGCGCCGCCGTCGAGCACGTCGGCGCCACTGCCCCCGACCAGGGTATCGTCGCCTGCCCCGCCGTTCAGCGTATCCACCCCGGCACCGCCGATCAGCAGATCATTGCCGGCGCCGCCGTCGAGCTGCTCCGCCCCGGAACCGCCGGTGATGACGTCGTCGTAGCTCGAACCGATGACGTGCTCGATGCTGGCCAGCGTGTCGCCCTGCGCGTCGCCGCCAGAGGCCGCCGAGCCGTCGAGGATGATCTGCACCGCGGCGGTGCTTGCCGAATAGTCTGCGGTGTCGAAACCGGCGCCGCCGTCGATCGAGTCCGCCCCGGCGCCGCCGATAAGGATGTCGTTCCCGCCACCGCCCAGCAGCGTGTCGTCGCCGCCGCCGCCAATCAGGCTGTCATCGCCGAGCCCGCCCTCGAACTTTTCGTCCGCGGCCGTGCCCGACATCGTATCGGCAAAATCGCTGCCCGTGAGCCATTCGACGCTGGTCAGGCGATCCCCTTCGGCATCGCCGCCGTGGCCGATGCCGGAAACCAGGTCGATCGCCACCGCCGCGCCCGAAGCGCCGTAATCGGCGTGGTCGAAGCCGGCCCCGCCGTCGATGCTGTCCGCACCGGCCCCGCCGGTCAGGAGGTCGTCGCCGATCCCGCCGGCCAGCGTGTCGTCGCCGGCCCCGCCGGCCAGCGTATCCGCGCCGGCACCGCCGCTCAACGAGTCCGCGGCACTGCTGCCGCCAAGATTGTCGGCCTGGGCCGAACCGACGATGGCCTCGATCCCGAACAGGCGATCGCCGGAAGCATCGCCGCTCGATCCCGCCGATCCGTCGAGCGCGACCGTGACCCCGGCGGAGGAACCGGAATAGTCGGCGGTGTCGAAGCCGCTGCCGCCGACCAGGGTGTCGGCGCCGAAGCCGCCGACCAGCGTATCGTTGCCCGCGCCGCCTTCGAGCGAGTCATCGCCGTTGCCGCCGATCAGGCTGTCCGCGAGCGCCGAGCCGATCACGTGCTGGATATTGACGAGGGTATCGCCGGCGGCATCCCCGCCCATGCCGGCGCTGCCGTCGAGATAGACGGTGACCGCCGCGCCGCTGGCCGAGTAGTCGACGGTGTTGGCGCCCGTCCCGCCGTCGAGGCGATCCGCCCCGGCGCTGCCCAGCATCGTGTCGTCGCCGGCACCGCCCTCGATCGTCTCGCTGCCGCTGCCGCCGCCGAGGAGGTCGGCAAAGGCAGACCCGATCAGGTGCTCGACGTTGCTGGCGACATCGCCCTCGGCCTGGCCGCCGTGCCCGTTGCTGCCATCGAGCGCGACCTGCACCGCCGAGGTGGAACCCGAATAATCGACCGTGTCGATCCCGGTGCCGCCATCGACGGTATCGGCGCCGTCGCTGCCGTAGAGGATGTCGTTGCCGGCGCCACCCTGGAGCAGGTCGTTGCCATCGCCGCCATCGAGCCGGTCGTCGCCGGCGCCGCCGATCAGGGTGTCGTCGGCGCTGCTCCCGGTCAGCACGTCGTTGAAGCCGGAGCCGATCAGGCGCTCGATGTTGGAAAGCTGGTCGCCCGCGGCATCGCCGCCGATGCCGAGACGCCCGTCGAGGTATGCGGTGACCCCGCCACCGGAGGCGGAATAGTCGACGGTATCGACGCCCGCACCCCCGTCGAGCACGTCTGCCCCGGCGCTGCCGAGCAGGCTGTCATCGCCCGCGCCGCCGAGGATCGTCTCGCTGCCGATGCCGCCGCCCAGCGTGTCCGCGTAATCGGAGCCGGTCAGGATCTCGATGCCGAACAGGCGATCGCCCAGCGCCTCGCCGGCGGCTCCGGCAGCGCCGCTGAGATCGACCGCCACCCCGCCGGTGGCATGCGCATAGGTGGCGATGTCGACGCCGCTGCCGCCATCGATCTGGTCGGCGCCGGCGCCGCCTTCGAGGGTATCGTCGCCCGAACCGCCCAGCAAGGTATCGGCGCCTGCGCCGCCCGAAACCAGGTCGTTTCCGCCCGAACCATCGAGCAGGTCGGCACTGGCCGCGCCGGTCAGCGTGTCGTCCAGCGCCGAGCCGATGACGCCCTCGACGTTGACGAGAACGTCGCCCTGCGCGTCGCCACCGCTGTTCGGCGTCCCGTCGAGATGGACGTCCACTGCCGCCAGCGATCCCGCGTAGGAAATCGTATCGTTGCCGGCGCCGCCATCGACGTAGTCGCCACCGGCGCCGCCGACGATCTGGTCGTCCCCGGCCCCGCCGTAAAGCGCATCGGACCCCGCGCCGCCGTAGAGCGTATCGGCCCCCGCGCCGCCGTCCAGCGTATCGTTGCCGCTCGAACCGGTGAGGATGTCGGCAAGACCTGAACCGACGAGTCGCTCGATCGACGTCAGCTGGTCGCCCTGGGCATCGCCGCCCGCCCCGGTCGAGCCGTCGAGCCCGACCACGACCGCCGCAGCACTGGCCGAATAGTCTGCGGTATCGAAGCCCGAACCGCCGTCCAGCACGTCGCTGCCCGCCCCGCCGACGAGCGTGTCGTCACCGGTGCCACCGCTCAGCGTATCCGCGCCGGAGGCGCCGGACAGCAGGTCGTTGCCCGCCCCGCCGCGAATGTCGTCGGCATTGCCGCCGCCGCTCAGCGTATCGTCGTAGTTCGAGCCGGCGACGATCTCGATGGCATTGAAGACATCGCCTGCCGCGTCCCCGGCGAAGCCCCCGGTGGCAAGGCTGAGGCCGACCGCCGCCGTCGCGCCGGCGTAGTCGACCGTGTCGACACCCGCGCCGCCGTCGAGCGTATCCGCGCCGGCACCGCCGACCAGCGTATCGTCCCCCGCCCCGCCTGTCAGCGATTCGTTCGCCGACCCGCCGACAAGCACGTCGCCATAGCCCGAACCGATCACCGCCTCGATCGCGGCAAGCTGGTCGCCCTCCGCCGTTCCTCCCGAGGACGTCTGGCCGTCGAGACGCACTGTCACCGCGGCGTTGGAGGCCGAGTAGTCCGCCGTATCGATCCCGGCACCACCGTCGAGAATGTCGGCGCCTGCGCTGCCCACCAGCGTATCGTTGCCGGCCCCGCCGAGCATCGTGTCGATGCCGGCACCGCCGAGCAGCGAATCGTTGCCGGCACCGCCGTCGAGCATGTCGTCGGTGGCGCCGCCGCTCAGCGTGTCACCGAATGCCGAGCCGGTCAGCTTCTCGATGCTGACGAACACATCCCCTGCCGCGTCGCCCACGGCTCCGCTCTGGGTCGCAAGGCTGGCGGCCACGGCTGCGGTCGCGTCGGAATAGTCAGCGGTGTCGAAGCCCGCGCCGCCATCAAGCGTGTCGGCTCCGCCGCGACCGCCGAGCACGTCGTTGCCGGCACCGCCGGTCAGGAAATCGGCCGCTGCGGTTCCCAGCAGGGTATCGGCATAACTGGAACCGATCAAATGCTCGATGTTGAGCAACTGGTCACCCTCGGCCGCGCCGCCCGTGCTGACCGAGCCATCGACTGAAACGTTCACCCCGGCGCTCGAGGACGAATAGTCGACCGTATCGAAGCCCGCCCCGCCGTCGAGCACGTCGGCTCCGGCTCCGCCATCGAGGGTGTCGTCGCCCGAACCGCCGAGCAGGGTGTCGTTGCCGGCAGCGCCGGTCAGTATGTCGTTGCCGGCACCGCCGTCGAGCGAATCGGCGCTGCTGCCGCCGGTCAGCGTGTCATCGTACGCCGAGCCGACCACGCCCTCTATCGAGACGAGTTGGTCACCCGCGGCATCGCCGCCTTGTCCCAGGGACCCGTCGAGGCCGACGGTGACACCGTTGGCGCTGGCGCTGTAGTCGACGATGTCGGCGCCGCTGCCACCATCGAGCAGGTCCGCCCCGGCGCTGCCCAGCAGGCGATCGTCACCGGCGCCGCCGATCAACGTCTCGCTGCCGGTGCCGCCGCCCAGCGTGTCGGCATAGCCGGACCCGACCAGGATCTCGATGCCGCTGAGCACGTCGCCCAACGCCTCGCCGGCGGTCCCGGTGCTGCCGTCGAGCGAGGCCCCTACGCCGGCCGTGGCCGCGCCGTAATCGACCGTGTCGAGCCCGCTGCCGCCGATCAGCGTGTCCGCGCCAGCGCCGCCCGACAGCACGTCGTCGCCGCTGCCGCCCACCAGCGAGTCGGCGCCGGCGCCCCCCACCAGGGTATCATCGCCGGCACCGCCCAGCAGGGTCGCCGCGGTGGCACCTGCGGTCATGCGATCGTCGAAGCTCGAGCCGATCACCTGCTCGATGCCGAACAGGGTATCGCCCTCGGCATCCCCGCCGTGGCCGACGCTGCCGTCGAGACCCACGGTGACGCCGCCGAGCGAACCGGAATAATCGACCGTGTCGAAGCCCGCGCCGCCGTCGAGCACATCGGCGCCGCCGCCGCCCACGATCGAATCGTTGCCGGCGTCACCGTAGACGTGATCGGCGCCGGCCCCGCCCTGGATCGTGTCGTCGCCACCGCCGCCATGCAACGTGGCCGAGGCCGTCCCAGCCCACAGCATGTCGCCGAAGCCGGAACCGGTCAGGTTCTCGACCGAGATCAGGCTGTCGCCCTGGGCATCGCCGCCGACGCCGGTGGAACCGTCCAGCCCGATCGAGACCGCAGCCGCGGACGTGGTGTAGTCGACGGTGTCGGAGCCGGCCCCGCCATCGAGGATGTCCGCACCGGCACCGCCATCAAGCGTATCGTCGCCGGCACCGCCGTGCAGCTCGTCCGCACCGCCGCGGCCGACCAGGAGATCGTCCCCCGCACCGCCCGACAGCGTGTCGTTTGCCGCCGAACCCGCCAGGGTGTCGTCGCCGGTCGAACCGACCAGCGCCTCGATCGATACGAGAACATCGCCCTCGGCATCGCCACCGTGCGCGGTGCCGGCAGCAAGATCGACGTTCACGGCCGCCGCGGAAGCGGAATAGTCCGCCAGATCCGTGCCCGCGCCGCCGTCGAGCGTATCCGCGCCGGCGCCGCCGATCAGCGTGTCGTTGCCACCGCCGCCCTGCAACCATTCGTCGGCGGACGCGCCCACCAGGCTGTCGTCGTAGCCGGTGCCGATCACGTGCTCGACGCCGATCAGCGCATCGCCGGTGGCGTCGCCGCCGAGCCCGGCCGAGCCATTCAGATAGACCGAAACGCCCGAGCTCGAACTTGCGTAGTCGGCCGTGTCGAAGCCGGCGCCGCCGTCGAGCGTGTCGGCCCCCGAGCCGCCAACCAGCAGGTCGTCACCACTGCCGCCCGCAAGCGAATCGGCGCCCGCGCCACCGACCAGCGTGTCGGCGCCGGCGCCACCTTCGATGACGTCCGCCGCCGCGCTGCCGGTCAGGCTATCAGCAAAGGCCGATCCTACCAGGCGCTCGATGCCGGACAGCACGTCGCCTTCGGCGTCGCCGCCGTGACCGACGCTGCCGTCGAGCGATACCGTGATCGCTGCCGCGGAACCCGCGTAGTCAGCCGTATCGAACCCCGAGCCGCCGGCCAGCGTATCGGCACCGGCCCCGCCGGTCAGGATGTCGTCTCCCTCACCCCCGGCGAGGCTGTCCGCCCCACTGCCGCCGTCGAGCGTGTCGTCGCCGGTGCCGCCGATCAGCGTGTCATCGCCGCCCATGCCCGACAGCAAGTCGTTGCCTGCGCCACCTTCGAGCACTTCGGCCGCGCCGACACCGGCGATGGTGTCATCGTAGAGCGAGCCTATCACGTGCTCGACAGTGCTGACCCGGTCACCCTCTGCATCGCCGCCCTGGCCCGCCATGCCATCGAGACTGAGCCGGATGCCCGCGCCGGACAGCGCGTAGGTCACGGTGTCGGCCCCCGCGCCGCCATCAAGCGTGTCGGCGCCGGCACCGCCCTGCAGCGTATCGTCGCCGGCGCCGCCATAAAGGGCGTCGGCAGCGGCGCTGCCGGTCAGCACGTCGGCGAAATCGGAGCCGATCACGCGCTCGATGCCGGACAACTGGTCGCCTTCGGCAAACCCGCCCGAACCCGCGCCGGTCAGCAGGTTGACGTTGACCGCCGCCGTCGAGGCGCCGAAATCGGCCGTATCGAAGCCGGCGCCGCCGTCGAGCGTGTCGGCTCCGAGCGAGCCGTAAAGCGTATCGTCGCCGCCATTGCCGCGCAGGATGTCGCCATTGTCCGAACCATGCAGCGAATCGGCGAATGCGGAACCGGCAATGCCCTCGATGTTGGTGTAGCTGTCTCCCTCGGCATCGCCACCGTGATTGGCGCGGCCGTCCAGCCCGGCGTCGACCCCGGCGTTGCTGGCCGAATAGTCGGCGATATCGATGCCGCTGCCACCGTCGAGCACATCGGCACCGGCCCGACCCTCCAGCGTGTCGTCGCCGGCCCCGCCGAGCAGCGTGTCGTCGACGGCACTGCCCGTCAGCCGGTCGCCGAAAGCCGAACCGACCAGCCGCTCTATGCCGACGAGCGTATCCCCCTGGGCGTCGCCGCCCTGTCCCGGCGTGCCGTCGAGCCCGACGATCACCCCCGAAGACGAACTCGAATAGTCCGCCGTGTCGATCCCGGTGCCGCCGTCGAGCAGGTCCGCACCGGCGCCCCCAACCAGGGTATCGTCGCCCGCACCGCCCGAGAGCGTGTTGTTGCCGGCATCGCCGGACAGGACGTCGTCCTGGGCGGAACCGACCAGGCCTTCGATGGCGATCAGCAAGTCGCCTTCGGCATCGCCTCCGTGCGCGACGCCGGTCTGCAGCGAAACATGGACCCCTGCCGCGCTGGCGGAATAGTCCGCGATGTCGGCCCCGCCGCCGCCATCCAGCGTATCCGCGCCGGCGCCGCCGGCAAGGGTATCGTTGCCGAAGCCGCCGGACAGCAGGTTGTCATTGCCGTCGCCGGTCAGGGTATCGGCGAAATCGGAGCCGCGCAGGTTCTCGATGCCGATGTAGCTGTCGCCCTCGGCTGTGCCCGAATGGCCCTGGTTCGCCCCGAGATCGACCTGCACGCCGCCGGCGGAATCGGCATAGTCGGCGGTATCGCGCCCCGCGCCGCCGACAAGCGTATCGGCGCCGGCGCCACCGCGCAGGGTGTCGTCGCCGCCGCCGCCCTCGAGCAGGTTGGCCGCGGAATCACCGATCAGCAGGTCGGCATAGGCACCGCCGATGACGTGCTCGATACCGCGCAGGACATCGCCTTCGGCGACGTCGCCGGTCGAGGCATTGCCGTCCATGCGCACGGTCACGGCGCCTTGCGCGTTCGCATAATCCGCCGTGTCGAAGCCGGCACCGCCGGCCAGCGTGTCCGCGCCGTAGCCGCCGACCAGAGTGTCGTCGCCCTCGCCGCCGCTCAGGACGTTGGCATTGTCGTCGCCCGCCAGCCGGTCGGCGAAGGCGCTGCCGGTCAGGTTCTCGACGCCGACCAGCACGTCGCCCTCGGCGTCACCGCCATGCCCGATGCTGCCATCCAGCGCGACGTTCACGCCGGCGCTGCTGCCGGAATAGGAGGCCGTATCGGTCCCGGTCCCGCCGACCAGCGTATCGGCCCCGGCCCCGCCAGCCAGGCTGTCGTTGCCCGCGCCGCCTTCGAGCATGTCGGCGTTGGCGCTGCCGGAAAGCGTGTCGTCGAAGGTCGTGCCGATGACATGCTCGACGTTGGTCAGGACATCGCCCTGCGCCTCGCCACCGAAGCTGCCCGATCCGTCGAGGTGAACGTTGACCGCCTGGAAGCTGGTCGAATAGTCGACGGTGTCGAAGCCGTCGCCGCCGTCGAGCGTGTCGGCTCCCATGCCGCCGATCAAGGTGTCGTTGCCGGCGCTGCCCAGCAGCCTGTCGTTGCCCGACGTGCCGATCAGCGTATCGTCGAACGTGGATCCCTCGATCCCCTCGATGCTGACAAACGTGTCGCCGAGCGCATCGCCCGACTGGACCCGGCCGTCGAGCGAGACGGCCACGCCCGCCGCGGCGGACGCATAGGACGCGATGTCGAAGCCGTCGCCGCCGTTGAGCACGTCCGCGCCGGCACCGCCGTCGAGCGTGTCGTCGCCCATGCCGCCCAGCAGGGTCTCACTGCCCGCCGCCCCGACCAGATGATCGGCCGATCCCGAACCGATCAGGACCTCGATATTGGCATAAGTGTCGCCTTCGGCCTCGCCGCCATGGCTGGCGCGGCCGTCGAGGAACACTTCGACCCCCGACGTCGAGGTCGAGAAGTCGACGGTATCGACACCCCCGCCGCCATCGACGTGGTCCGCACCGGCCCCGCCGACGAACCTCTCGTCCGCTGCCGAGCCGATCAGGGTATCGTCATGCGCCGAGCCGACCAGAACCTCGATGTTGCGCAGAACGTCGCCTTCGGCGTCGCCGCCGTGCCCGGCCGAACCGTCGAGATGAACCTCGACCGCTTGCGTCGATCCCGAATAGTCGGCCGTGTCGAGGCCCGCGCCGCCGTCGAGCGTATCGGCTCCGCCGCCGCCCACCAAGACGTCATTGCCGGCGCCGCCCTCGAGCAGTTCCGCCGCCGCCGCGCCGATCAGCGTATCGGCGTAGCCGCTGCCGATCACGTGCTCGATGCCGGCCAGCGTATCGCCCTCGGCATCGCCGCCGTGGCTGGCGCTGCCGTCGAGGTGGATCTCCACCCCCGCGAACCTGGCCGGATCGGCCCCGTTGGGCAGCGTCGCGGCATCCATCGCATGGCTGTAGTCCGCCGTGTCGAACCCGGCGCCCCCGTCGATGTGATCGGCACCGGCGCCGCCGTCGAACGTGTTGTCGTGGGCATCGCCGGTCAGCGTGTCGGCGAACCTGGAGCCGACCACGTTCTGGACGTTGGTGTAGGTGTCGCCATCGGCGAAGCCCTTGCTGCCCTTCCCCGCACCGAGATCGACGACGACCCCTTCTCCCGACAGGTCGTAGGCCACGGTATTGGCGCCGCTGCCGCCATCGATCTGGTCGGCACCGGCGCCGCCATGGATGGTGTCGTTGCCGTCGCCGGCATTGATCACGTTGCCCGGCGGGTTCGAGAACAGGACGTAGACCGGATCGCCGGTGATCGGATCGGTCACAGTCATGTCGCCGTCGGAAGCGACGACGCGGATGCCGAAGTGATTGGATACTTCGGTCGCGAAGCTGCTGTTCTTGCCATCGGATGACAAGCCGAGCTGCACCGGCAGGTAGAACTCGTTCTGAAACCCGGCGCCGTTTGCCGCAGTGCCCGTTGCCGGCACGGCGTAGATCAGCTGGAGATCGAACGCGAACACGCTCTGGCTCGCCGGGACGGGCACCGTGGTCTTGTTGCCGGCGGCATCGACGCCCGGCATCGTCGTCTGCTTGACGATGTTGCCCTGGTCGACATCGACGATCCAGCCGTCGACGGTCTTGGTGGCGTTGGCGATCGCATAGCCATCGGGCAGCGACGGCACGAGGATCTTGAGCAGGCTCAGCCCGCCGGCCGGTACTTCCGCCTGGACGTGCAGCACGCGCATCGTGTCGCCGGCCGGCGCGTGCGCGGTGTTGTCGGCATAGATCACGTCGTTGCCGCTGGTGCCGGTCAGCGTTTCCTTCGCGCTTTGTGCGGCGTAGGTCGAATCCTTCGACGAATTGGGGCCGCCGGTATCACCCTTGATGACGGTGTGGCCGGCCTCGGTGGTGGTCGTCGTCCCTTCCGAGTTGAACAGCGTGTAAGTCAGCTTGGGGACCAGCTTGCCGATGCCCGCGGGCCCCAGCGCGTCATCCGGCGCCGGCGTCGCCGCGCGCGCCGAAATCACCCCTGCCGCCGCGGAGGACGTCGGCTGGGTATTGCTGATCTTCTCGGTCAGCGCCTTGCCCTGGTCGTCGAACTTGTGCTGCTGCTCCTGCTGTTCCTGCTGCTGTTGCTGGCTCTGCTGCGAATCCCCGGGCTGGACGCTGGCCCCCTTCTCGGGAGCAGCGCCGTTCTGCTCGCCCGACGCCAGTTTCATCGAGATCGCAGTGTCCTGCTCGCGGATCTCGCCGACCTGGGCGACGAGATCGTCGGCGCTGAACTCGTGGTCGGAGAAGACGATCTTGGGCTTGTGACCGGAGAAAGCCGCCAGCGCCATGTTCGGGATGATGACGCGGCTGCCGTCCTGGAACACCAGAACCACGTCGACGTCGATGATCTCGACCTTGAAGGCCGAGAACGGCATGTCGAGGTGCGCCGTATCCGAATTGTCCATCTCCACGATCTTCGCGAGACCGTAGGAGGATTTCCCGCCCCCGGGATCGGCCGGGCCCTTGTCGGCTTCGGGAAAGGCGTGGGGAGCGTCCGGCTGCGGGTTCACCGGGCGTGCAACCACCCCCGGAATCTCCTTCCCCGGCGTTCCCCGTGCACCCCGAACCATGCGAGCCTCAGAAATTTCATATGCCAACACATGGTTTATGACGTGGTAAGACTAATCCCTTCAGAGTTTCGCCATACGCATTTTCCACGATGACATCGCCGCCGCCCGCGTCCAGAGGACTGGAAATCGCGCCGGAAACGGCGCACGGAGGCGCGATGGCACCCTGCGAAATCCTGTTCGTGCACCAGAACATGCCCGGGCAGTTCCGCCATCTTGCCGCCACGCTGGCCAAGACGCCCGAGTTTCGCGTCACCTTCCTGACCCGCCGCGAAGGCGTGGCCATGCCCGGTGTCACGGTCGCGCGCTATCCCTCGCCCGACGCCCGCCGCGAAACCTCGGAACCGCTGCTCGCCCCGGTGGAGATGGCCGTCCGGTTCGGTCGGGCGGTACTGTCCGCCGCGCTCGAACTCCGCACGCGCGGCTATGCCCCCCACCTGATCGTCGTTCACCCCGGATGGGGGGAAGGTCTGTTCCTGCGCGACGTCTGGCCGAACGCCCGGATCATTTCCTATGGCGAGTATTACTACCATGCCGATGGCGGCGACATCGGCTTCGACCCGATGTTCCCGGCCACCCCGGAAGGGCTGGCGCGCGCGCGGCTGATGAACACGCACCTGCTGCTTGCGCATGAGCAGGCGGATCGCGTGCTCAGCCCGACCCACTGGCAGAAGGACCGCCACCCCGCGCTGCTGCGCGACCGCATCGAAGTGATCTTCGACGGCGTCGACACCGCCCGGCTCGATCCCGCAACCCGGCATACCGCCCCTTTCGTCACCGACGACGGCGCTGTGCTGGGCGTTCAGGACGAAGTCATCACCTATGTCGCGCGCAACCTGGAACCGCACCGCGGCTTTCCGGTGTTGATGCGCGCGCTGCCGCGGCTCCTCGCCCAGCGACCGCGCGCGCGCATCGTCATCGTCGGCGGCGAGGACGTCAGCTACAGCCCCAAGCCGCGCCACCCGCACGCCAGCTGGAAGCAGGCGATGCTGGCCGAGATCGACCTGGGCACCGCCGCATCGCGCGTCCATTTCGTCGGCAAGCTGCCGTACCAGCGCTATGTCGACCTGCTGGCCGCGTCATCGGTCCACCTCTACCTGACTTATCCGTTCGTGCTGTCGTGGAGCTGCGTCGAGGCGATGGCCGCGGGCTGCCTGATCGTGGCATCGGACACCGGGCCCGTGCGCGAGGTCATCGAGCACGGCAGGCACGGCCTGCTGTTCCCGTTCTTCGACGGCGAAGCCATGGTGGCAGCGATATGCGACGCACTAGAAGATCCGGTGCGCGGCCAAGCCATGCGCGAAGCGGCACGCGCCCGCGCGGTGGAGCGCTATGACCTGCGGACCTGCCTCCTGGCGCAGGTAAGTCTGCTGGACCAGGTTCTGGCGGGCAACTGATCCGCGCGTCAGCGCTTGACCGGCGCGGGCACCACCAGCGGCGGCAGCGGCTCCTTGTCGCTGACCAGGTCGAACAGCCCCCCCAGACCCTGCAGCACGCGGTATTCGGCCAGGTTCATGGCCGTGCGGTTGACGATCTGGTTGGCTTTCGCCGCATAGAGCGTGCGCTCGCTGTCGAGGATCTCGAACACCGTGCGGCGGCCTTCGCGGAACTGCTGGCGATAGAGATCGACGACCTTCTGCGCCGCCTCGATCTCGGCGTCGATCGTGGCGATCTTGCGCCGGGCGGCGTCGAGCGCGTCGAAATCGGTGCGGATGTTTTGCTCGACCTCGCGGCGGCGGCGGTCGAGTTCGTAATCGGCCTCGCGCATGCGCGCGGCGATGCGATTGCGCACGGCGCGATCGGCGCCGCCGTTGAACAGGTTGTAGCTGACGGTGACCATGGCGCGGGCATCGTCGGCCAGCCCGGTCTTGCCAAGCACGTCGTACTTGTGATTGGCCTGCACCATCAACCCGATGCGCGGGAAGAACGTGCCGGTCTGGCTGGCGTACTGCCGCGCCAGCGAGCGCCGGTCCTCGACCGCCTGGGCCAGGCGCGGATTGTGGTTGTCGATCATGTCCACGGCCTGCTCGACCGAGGCCGGCAGCATCGGCGTGGCGGGCGCCAGTTCCTGGGCGATCGCCGGCAAGTGGCCGGTCAACCGGCGATAGCCCAGGCGCGCCTGCTGCAGCGCGCTCTTGCGATCGAGGATCTGCGAATTGGTGTTGTCGAGCTGCGCCTGGGCACGGCTCACGTCGGCGGCGGTCGTGAGGCCGAGGTCCTTCTGGACGGTGACCATGCGCAGCACGCGCTTGTCGGCGCGGGCTTCCTCCTCCGCCAGCGCCACCAGCTTCTGCTGCTGCAGCACGCCGACATAGGCGCTGGTGATGTCGTAGGAGATCGCCTCGATCTTCTCGCGCGTGGCCCATTGCGCCGAACGGTAGCTCGCCCGGGCGCGACGGATGTCGTTGAGCGTGACGCCGAAGTCCCAGACGTTCTGCGTCAGCGTGGCGGTGCCTTCGAGGCGATTGCGCCAGGTGGACGGTTGCGTCCCCGCCTTGGCCATTTCGTGGCCATAGCCGGCGCTGACGTCGACATGCGGCATCCAAGCCGCCACCGCCTCGTTGACGCCGTAGCGAACGTCATCCTGCTGGGCGAGCGAGATCTGGATTTCGGGATTGCTCTTCAGCGAGGCGACAATGGCGTCGCGCAGCGATTCGACGGCACCCTCCGGCGGTTCGACCGCGGCCCCCTTGGCCGGGACAACGGCAGGCTCCGGATCGCCGTCGTCAGCGACCGATGGCGGGGGCATCGTCGGCGCCGGGGCGTCGTCGTAGCGGTAGGCGATCCTCGGCGATCCGGCAGCCGCAGCGCTGCCGGCAACGGCCACGACCACCGGGGCATCGACCGGCGGCAATTCCGCCGATGCCGCCAGCGCCATCCGCGCGCCGCGTTCCGCCAGTGCCAGGGGCGCACCACTTTCGGTGGGACCTGCAGGCCCCCGGCTGAGCGGCGCGTTGCCAGCCAGCCCGGTCGGGACGACATCGGCGGACACCAGCGCCAGCGAGAAACCCGGACCATCGAGCGTGGGTGCAACCGCGCGCGACGGCGCCTTGTCGGGATTGCGCGCCGCCGGGGCTGCCTTGCCGATCGCCGGTCCCGGGGACAGGAGGGCGAGCGCCATGACGGCCGCCGACCCGCAAGTCCCCGCGAACAGGTTGGATCTGGACACGTTCACGATTGCTTACCCCGCATTGCTTGCGTTTGTCGCGGGTGTAAACGGGTGTGGCTAATCTGCGGAAACCGCACCTTTAGGCAATCCTACCTAGTCCGGCGATCAAGCCGCCGCGGCGTGGGCCGACAGGTCGAGCAACCGCGATAGCTGGGCCGCAGCGATCGGCTCCGCGAAGCGAATGCCGTAACCATGCGGCGACGTACCGACGATCTCGCCGGCGACCGAGCTGCCATCGACCTCGATGACGATCTCGCCGCTCTTGCGCGAGAGCAGGTATGACAGCGCCGGTCGGAACATGGCACCACCCAGCGACAGGTTGCTGATCACGCCGTCGTAGATGACGCCGCTGTCGCACATCACCACCCGCGCCGGAATGCGGCAGGCATAGCGCTCGGCGGCGCGTTCGTGGAACTTGCGGCGGCGGAAACCGAAGATCGCCATGGTCTGTCCCTTTCCTTACGCGCGCTGCGACCGCGACTCGGCCTGGTCAGGCCGTTCTCCGGCAGGTCGTGCCGGTGCTTGCGGCTCGAAGCCGAGATTGAGGCGATCGCGGAGCTGCTGCAGCATCGCCCGGCCGCCGGTGTAAGGCGCCATCTTGCCCGCGTCTTCCGCCGCAGCTTCCAGTTGCCTGCGCACGCCAGCCAGTTCCTGGCGCTGGTTGCCGGCCAGGTACGACAGCGTCTCGATCTGGCGGCGATCGCGATCGCGGCCCTGCTCCATGCGTTCGAGGCGCCGCGCCAGCAGGCGCGTGCCCTTGCGCACGGCGCGGCGGTTGCCCGCAAGCGCCTCGCGCATCTCGCGGTGGAGGTTTTCCAGCTCGCGCCGCTGCGCCACCAGCGCCGCGCCGATGCGGCGCGTGCCCCAGAAGCGCGCGATCCAGCCGGCAACGCCCTTCGGGATCGGCACCATCGCCGCGCCCGCCACCGGTTCGCCGGCAGGGCCGGGCTCCACCTGGGCACGATCCGCGGCCGCCGCGTGCAGCGCCAGGATGCGATCGAGCTGGCCGTGCAGTTCCGGCCCGTCGACGGCCTCGAGCCGATCGACGGTCACTTCGAGCACGCTGACCAGCGCACGCAGGTTCTCGCGATCGGCGTTGGCCTCGCCGTGCAGGCGGTGGATGTCGGCCAGCATTTCCGCCTGGTGCGCCGCCAGCTTGTCGACCGCGCCCGCGATGGGACGCAGCAGTTCCCCCGGATCGGCAAGCGCCGACACCGCCGCCGTCATCTCGTGCATGACCTCGGCCATCGACTTGACCGCACCGTGCAGCGCATCGATGCGCCGGCGGTCGGAATCGGAAACCCCCTGGTTGACGGCCACGAGCTCGCGCAGTTCGCGAAGCTGGGCAGTGCCTGCCTCGAGCACGCGGCGCAGGACGCGATCGTCGGCCAGCGTGGTCGCGCCTTCGCCGCCCGCACTTTCCAGCGCCGCGAGCTTCGACACCCAGTGCTCGAATTCGTTGCGCATCGCCTTCATCGCGCTGGTCATGCAGCGCTCGAGCGCGCCCAGCACCATCGAGGTCATCAGGCCGAACAGCGACGACGAGAAGCCGACCGACATGCCCGACAGCGGCGCCTTCATGCCTTCGATCATCTTGCCGAAGCTGTCCGCCCCGCCCTTGCCGGACATGTCCATGCTGCCGATCAGGTCGGACACCGAATGGACCGTCTTCATCAGGCCCATGAACGCGCCCAGCAGGCCCAGGAACACCATCAGGCCGGAAAAGTAGATCAGCGTCGACTTGCGATCGGAGATGCGCAAGTCGATGTCGTGCAGCAGCGTCTGCACGGTGCCGTTCGACAGCTGGACCTCGCTCTGCTTGCCCAGCTCCTCGGTGATCAGGCGATAGCCCTCGCCCAGCAGCTCGGGCGGATGGAACACCACCGCCGGCTTCGCCAGATCGACATGGGTCACGCGCACGCGGCCGCGGGGATCATAGTCCGCCTGCAGGGCCTTGAGCGCGATCACCTCGTTCTTGAGGTCGAAAACGTGCCGGAAGCCGATCGCCGCGGCCACGCCGAACAGCGCGAAGATGGACAGGTTGAGCGCCATCTTGGCCTTGATGCCGGCGATGACGAACTCGTGGGCGTAAATGCCGAGCCCCACCAGCACCAGCATGATGCCGGTCATCTTGAACAGCTCGGTCCTGATCTTCTTTTCCATGTTCGAACTGCCTCAGGGCTTGAGCACGACGCGGACGTTGTGGCCGTCGGGAAGCTTGGGATCGGTGATGCGGATCTGGGTGTAGATCGACTTGGGCGGGATGCCGGCCTTGACCAGCAGGTTGCGCGTCATCGCGGCGCGGTAGAACGCCATGCGCTGCGCTTCGGAGACGGATCCGGTCTGCGGTGCGAAGGACCAGATCTCGAAAGTGGCGCCGGGATTGGGATGCGCGTGCAGGAAGTCGACGACCTTCTTGGTGCTGTCTTCGTCATAGTTCAGCGCCGCCGGTTCGAAGGCGATCCGCAGCAGGGTATCGGCGGTCTTGACCTCGACTCCCTTGTCCGTCTTGGGCACTTCCACCGCCTTTACAGACAGTTTGAGCGTATCCTTCGATTGCCGGGTGAGGATCGAGAGACGCTCCGCCCCGTCGATCGGGTTCTCGCTCTTCAGCATCGCCCCGAGCTCGGAAACCGAACTGCCGTCGGGCGCGTCGCGCGGGGACAGCAGCTTCGCGTTCCGGCCTTCCGCCGCGGCGGCCGTCGCGCCGGCAGCACCAGCCGCATCGCCGGCCTCCGGATGCGCGGCCTGCGCCGCCTTCATTTCCATCTGCTTGATCACGCGCTGCGACAGCATCATCACCGCCGCGCTCATGATGACGAGCAGGAAGGTCACCACCATGATCACCGTCGTCAGCACGTCGACGAACGCCGGCCAGTGGTTGACCTCGCCTTCGCTGGATGCCCCTGCCATTCCCGGCTCCCTCAGGCCGCCTGCGACGCGCGGCGCGTGTTGGCCTCACGCAGCATCGCGAGCACGTCCGCCTTGGGCCGGTCGGCCACGATCGCGCCGTCCTCAAGCCAGATCACCCGGTCGACCAGGTCGAGCAGCGCCAGCCGATGCGTGGCGACGATCATCGTCCGCCCTTCGGCAGCCTCGCGAAGGCCGTTGATGATCGCGGCCTCGCTGGTGATGTCGAGCGACGCCGTCGGCTCGTCGAGCAGCAGAACCTGCGGATCGCGGATCAGCGCCCTGGCCAGCAACACGGTCTGGCGCTGCCCCCCCGAAAGCGCGCTGCCGCGCGGTCCCGTCTTGCGCATGTAGCCCTCGACGGTGCGGGAGACGAAAGCGTCGAGTCCGGAGCAGCGGATCGCCCGCTCGACCAGTGCCTCATCGGGCTCGGCGATGCCGAGCAGGATGTTGTCCCAGATCGACGTGTCGAAGATGTCGCCATCCTGCGCCGCATAGACGACCGAGCTTCGCAAGTGCTGCGCCGCGTACTGGTCGATGGCGTGGCCATCGATCATGATCCGCCCCTGCTGGTGCGGGATCAGGCCGGCGATCAACTGCAGCAAGGTGGACTTTCCGGACCCGGAACGACCGATCAGGGCCACTTTCTCGCCCGGCTGGATGGCCAGGCTGACGCTGCGCAGGCTGTCTTCCGACGCGCCCTCGAAACGATGGCTGGCACCGCTGATCGCGATCGCGCCGTCGAGCCGGCCGGGCGCGATCGCCGGATCGGACACGCGGCGTTCGGGCTCGGTGCGCAGCACGCGTTCGAGACCGGCGATCTGCGAAAGCGACTGGTAAACCCGCGCCACCGTCGCGATCGCGGTGGATACCGGGACCATCGCCCGGCTGGTCAGCATGATCACCGCGATCATCGCGCCCTGGGTCATGGCCCCGGCCTTGATCTGGAACACGCCGATCATCACCACCAGCACCGTCACCACCTGCACCAGCAGGCCGGAAAGGTGGGCCGGCATCTCGTTCCAGCGGCGCACGTCGCGCGTCGCGATGCCGATATGGTCGCTGACCGTGTCCCACCGCGTCAGGAAGCGGCCTTCGCCCTGGTTGGCCTTGATCGTCTGCCAGCCTTCGGCGACTTCGGCGATCAGGTTGTGGCGCGTCTGTACCAGCCGGCTGGACTTGCGGCTGGCCAGCTTGAGCGCAAAATTGGTGACGAAGCCGATCGTGACGAGGGCGCACGCGCCGATCACCGGACCGAGCACCGTCCATCCGCCGATCATCGCGATCAGGCCGAAGTAGGCGACGATCGAGGGCATGTCGACGGCGAAGGTGACGAACGCCTGCGGCACCAGCAGCGCCAGGTTCTCGGTATCGCGCAGCGCCGTCATCAACGCGCCGACGCTGTTCTCGTCGTCACGCACGCGGCCGCGCAGGATGGCCGCCACCGCCTTGTGCTGCACCGCCTGGCCGACCCGAATGCCGATGCCTTCGACGAAGCCCGACTTCACGTGGCGCAGCAGCAGTTCGAACACCAGTGCGATCATCACGCCGGCGGACAGCGCCCACAGCGATTCGATCGCCAGGTTGGGTACGACGCGGTCGTAGATCGCGCGCATGTAGAGCGGGATCGACAGCGCGCAAAGGTTGAGCAACAGCGCCGTCAGCGCCAGTTGGCCAAGCAGGCGGCGCTCCCCAGCGAACGCGCCCAGCAGCCACAGCCGCGGGTTGCGCCGGACCAGATCGTTGTCTTCGGTCTCGCTGGCGATCTGGTCGGGATCGGCGATGCCCGCCACCAGCACTTCGTCGTCGACCAGCGGAACCAGCCGCGACCCATGGATCGTATGCCGCCCCAGTTCGTCCTCGACGACGCAGAAGCCGCCGGGCAGGGCAAGGTGCACGAGCAGCGCGCCGCCGCCCCGGCAGCGCAACAGCGCCGGCAGTTCGGCTTCGGAAAGGCGGTCCGCGGAAAGCGGTTGCCAGCGGGCGAGCAGGCCGACCCGAGCCAGCGCCTCGGGCACGAACGAGGGCGCCAGCGCGCCCTGCGACACCGGCAGGGCCCCGACCAGTTCGTCGCGGTGGCGCGCGCGGCCCAGTGCCGCGCACAGGCCCTCGATGCCGGCAATCATGGTCAACGGGGCCAGCGCCGGTCCCGCTCCATCGGCGGTGCCGACGCCACCCCGCGCCAGCCGGTCCGCGCCTGCGCGCAACCAGCCGGCGAGGCGACGTTTACCGTCGATTGCCACGGATTTCGGTGCATTCAACATAGAGATCGGGCCTCGTTTCCGGGCCGCTGTTAACCGTGTGAAGGCTAATTCACCGCTAATCCTCGATAGGTAATCACCGTCAGCACAGCCCTAAGCAATTCTGCACGCCGAACGCCTAACCCGACCGGCGAGGCGGGGTCGAAATGGCTCCGCGAGGCGATCCGCAAGCCGAGGCAGCACCGCATGGACATCCAGCGCATCCGCGAACGCATCATCCGCGCGCTCGGCGGCGAAGCCCTGTTCGAGGGCGCCAGCGCCCGCGAGATCAGCGCCACCATGGCCCGCGCCCGCGCGGTATCGCCCGGCCCGATCGCGGGGTTGCAGCCGTGGAGCGCGCGCCTGCGCACCGATCACCAGGCCCGCACGCTGCGGCTCCTTGCGCTGGCAATCGCCGCGTTCCTGGTCTGGGCCGGCTGCTTCACGCTCGATCGCGTCACCCGTGGCCCCGGCCGCGTGCTTCCCGGCGTGCAGAACCAGATCGTCCAGCACCAGGAAGGCGGCATCATCCAGCAGATCCTGGTCCAGGAGGGCGAACGCGTCCGCAAGGGCCAGTTGCTGATGCGGGTGGACAACGTCACCACCGGCGCCGAATTCGCCACCGGGCAGACCGACGTGGTCGCCAAGCGCATCACCCTTGCCCGGCTCGAAGCGGAGATCGGCGGTGCCGGCACCTTCGCCGTCCCCGCCGACCTCGCCCGCCAGGCGCCGGACCTGGCCCACGGCGAGGAAGCGCTGTTCCGCTCGCGCCTCGCGCAGCGGGCGCAAGCCTCGGGCATCATCGGCGAGCAGGTGCGCCAGCACCGCGCCGAGGTCGCCTCGCTGCAGGCCCGCCTCGGCAACCTCCGTTCGGAAGAGGCGCTGGCGCAACAGCAGTTGAACAAGCTGGAACGTGCGTTCGAGGAAGACGCGATCTCGGAGCGCGAGGTGCTCGACAAGCGCCAGGCACTGGCCGCGCTGCGCACCCGCATCGCCGACGTCCAGAACCAGATTCCGCAGTCTTCCGCGCAGATTTCCGAAGCCGACGCGCGCCGGGGCGAAGTGTTCACCCGCGACATGGAAGAGATGAAGGAAAAGGCGGCGCTGCTGCGGCTCGAACTGGCCAAGGCGGACGAGACCTTCAAGGCGGCGCAGGACAAATCCAACCGCGAGGAGATCCGCGCCCCGCTCGACGGCATCGTCAACAAGCTCTACCTGCAGACAATCGGCGGCGTGATCCGTCCCGGCGAACCGGTGGCGGAGATCGTGCCCGTCGACAAGCTGGTGACGATCGAGGCCCGCATTGCCCCGCGCGATCGCGGCAACGTCTGGCCCGGACTGCCGGCGACGGTGAAGATCACCGCCTACGATTCCGCGATCTATGGCGGGTTGGAAGCCAAGGTTCTCGACGTTTCGCCCGACGTCATCCAGGACCAGAAGGGCGAGGCCTACTACCGCGTCCGCCTGCGCGCCGACACCAGCGATTTCGGCCCCAAGCGCCCGGTGATCCCCGGCATGACCGCGGACGTCAACATCGTCTCGGGCAAGCAGACCATCCTCGACTACATCCTCGGCCCGCTGATCCGCATCCGCGACTCCGCGCTGCGGGAGTGAGCCAGCTACTCGACGGTGACGCTCTTCGCGAGGTTGCGCGGCTGGTCGACGTCGGTGCCCTTCACGCAGGCGACGTGATAGGCCAGCAACTGCACCGGCACCGCATAGACCAGCGGCGCGATCAGCGGATGCACCTTCGGCATCTCGATCGTGGCGAGACAGCCCTCGCCGGCTTCGGCCAGCCCTTCCGCGTCCGAGATCAGCACGATCTTGCCGCCGCGCGCGCGCACCTCCTGCATGTTCGACACGGTCTTCTCGAACAACGGGCCTGACGGGGCCAGGACGATCACCGGCACCGCCTCGTCGATCAGCGCGATCGGCCCATGCTTCATTTCACCCGATGCATAACCTTCGGCGTGGATATAGCTGATTTCCTTCAGCTTCAGCGCACCCTCCAGCGCCAGCGGATAGTCCGCGCCGCGCCCCAGGTAGAGCACGTCGCGGGCCGGCGCGATCAGGTGCGCCATCGCCGCGATCTCGTCGTCGTGCGCCAGCGCCGCATTCAGCGCCGCCGGCGTCTCGACCAGCTGGGCGACGACATGGCGCTCGTCCTCGCGGCTCATCCGCCCGCGCTTGACGGCGAGGTGCGCGGCCAGCGCCGCCAGCACCGCCAGCTGGCAGGTGAACGCCTTGGTCGAGGCGACGCCGATCTCCGGCCCGGCATGGGTCGGCAGCAGCAGGTCGGCCTCGCGCGCCATCGAGCTGGTCGGCACATTCACCACCACCCCGATCGTCTGCCCCGCCGCCTTGCAGTGGCGCAGCGCCGCCAGCGTATCCGCGGTCTCGCCCGATTGCGAAATGAACAGCGCCAGCCCGCCCGGCTCCAGCACCGGATCGCGATAGCGGAACTCGCTGGCGACATCGATGTCCACCGGCAGCCGCGCGAACTGCTCGAACCAGTACTTGGCGACCAGCCCGGCATAGTAGGAGGTGCCACAGGCGACGATGGTGACGCGGTTGATCGTCGACAGGTCGAAATCGATCTGCGGCAGCGCCACGCTCTCGTCGACCTGCCGCACATAGCTGCGCAGCGTCTGCGCGACGACGGTCGGCTGCTCGTAGATTTCCTTCTGCATGAAGTGGCGGAAATTGCCCTTCTCGATCGCCACCGCCGAAGCCCCCGAAGCGACGATGTCGCGCTCGACCGGATTGTTGTCCTTGTCGAAGATGCGGGCGCCGTCGCGGGTCAGGATCACCCAGTCGCCCTCGTCGAGATAGGTGATGCGCTGGGTCAGCGGCGCCAGCGCCAGGGCATCCGAACCCAGGTACATCTCGCCGTCGCCATAGCCGACCACCAGCGGCGACCCCAGCCGCGCGCCGATCAGCATGTCGGGAAAGCGGCGGAACGCGATCGCCAGCGCGAACGCGCCGCGCAACTGCGGCAGCGCCGCCTTGACGGCGTCCTCGGGGCTGGCGCCGGCCTCGACCGCCTCGGAGACGAGGTGGGCCACGACTTCGGTATCGGTATCGCTCTCGAACACGCGTCCCTTGGCGGTCAGCGCTTCCTTCAGCGGGCGGAAGTTCTCGATGATGCCGTTGTGCACCAGCGCCAGTTCTTCGGTGGCGTGCGGATGAGCGTTGCTCGCGGTCGGCGCGCCGTGCGTCGCCCAACGCGTGTGCGCGATGCCCACGGTGCCCGGGGCCGGATGCAGCGCCAGTTCCTTGACCAGGTTGAGCAGCTTGCCCGGCGCGCGCCGCCGGATCAGCTCGCCGGCATGGACCGTGCAGACGCCGGC
Source organism: Sphingomonadales bacterium (assembly GCA_028868535.1). Classification (GTDB taxonomy): domain Bacteria; phylum Pseudomonadota; class Alphaproteobacteria; order Sphingomonadales; family Sphingomonadaceae; genus Novosphingobium. The sequence goes on from JAGWUH010000010.1 coordinate 73,905, forward strand.
CGAGTCGTAACCGCGGTACTCCATCCGCCGCAGGCCATCGACCAGCCGCTCCGCCACTTCCTCACGCCCGATGATGCCGATGATGCCGCACATGTGCCGATGCCTTTTTCAGAGTGTGTAGGGTACGCGGATGCCCGGCATTTCGGCCGGGAAATCGCGGATATTGCGGGTAACGAGGATCCGGCCGGTGACTTGCGCCGCCGCCAGGGTCAACGCGTCGCCCAGCGCCATCGCCGGCCGCTGCGCCCGCAGCGTCGCCCCGCGCCGGGCAATGTCCTCGGTCAGCTCGACGATCTTGAACTGGCGCAGGTATTCCTCGACCCGGTCGGCATCGTCGCGCGCGCCGGCCATGACCTCGGCCCAGCTCAGCCGGGCGATCGACCGCTCGGGCGTGGAGACGATCGCCGTCCGCGCCGGGGCCAGGCCCACCAGCGCATCGACGAGAATGGCGGTATCGAACAGCGCCGCCGCCATCAGCCGGCATCCCCGGAACGGATCCGCCGGGTATAGCCCTGTCCGTCGCCAATGTCCGAGCGGTCGCGCCACATGCCGCAGAACGGATCGATGCCCTTGCGCGAAACCCCTTCGCGCAGCTGCGTCACCGCCTCGCGCACCAGCGCGGTGCGCGACAGCCCTCGCTCCGCCGCGGCCTCGTCCAGCCAGCGGATATCGTCGTCGGGAATCTCGACCAGCGTGCGCATGGCCCGGTGATATCACACGATGATATACAAGCGATGAACAAATCCGGAAACGGCGCAAAGCCCGGCATTCAGCCCTTCTTCTCGGCCTTTTTCTTCTTCATCGCGTCGTGGAAACGGTCCGCCCAACCCGGCTTGACCAGTTGCTCGGCGCGCACCAGCCGCAATTCCCCATCGGAAACATCGCGCGAGACCGCGCTGCCCGCCGCGACGATCGCATCCGCACCGATCCGCACCGGCGCGATCAGCGACGAGTTCGAGCCGATGAACGCACGCTCGCCGATCACCGTCTTGTACTTGAAATAGCCGTCATAGTTGCAGGTGATGGTGCCCGCGCCGATGTTGGCCCCCGCCCCGACTTCGGCATCGCCGATGTACGACAGGTGGTTGGCCTTGGCACCCTTGCCCAGCGTCGCTTTCTTCACCTCGACGAAATTGCCCACCTTGGCCTTTTCCATCAGCACCGCGCCGGGGCGCAGCCGCGCGTAAGGGCCGATCTCCGCCCCGCTGGCGATCGTCGCGCCTTCCAGGTGGCAGAATGCGTGGATCGTCGCCTTGTCGGCCACGTTCACACCGGGGCCGAATACCACGTTCTGCCCGACCGTGACGTCCCGCCCGAGTTCGGTATCCCAGGAGAACCACACGGTTTCGGGGGCGGCCAGCGTGGCGCCGTCGTCCATCGCCTGCCGCCGCCGCTTCGCCTGCCAGCGCCCTTCCGACTCGGCGAGCTCGGCGCGGCTGTTGATGCCGGCGACCTCATCCGGGTCATCGGTCACCACCACCGCGCAGACGCGACCGTCGCCGTTGGCGACATTGACGATATCGGTCAGGTAATACTCGCCCTGGGCGTTGTCGTTGCCGACTCGCGCCAGCAAGGCGAACAGGTCGGCCGCCTTCACCGCCATCAGGCCTGAATTGCACAGCCGGCAGGCACGCTCGTCGGGCGAAGCGTCCTTGTGCTCGACCATCTTGCTGATCCGGCCGTTGGCTGCGATCACCCGGCCGTACTGCAGCGCGTCGTCGGGCTCGAATGCCAGCACCACCACCGCCGGCGCATCGGCGGCATGGAGACGGTCCAGCATCGCGCGCATCGTGGCCGCGCGCACGAACGGCACGTCGCCATAGAGGATCAGCACGTCGCCATCGAAGCCGGCCAGCGCCGCTTCGGCCTGCTGCACCGCGTGCCCCGTACCCAGCTGCGGCTCCTGGACCGCAATCGCGGCCCGGTCGCCCAGCGCGGCTTCGAGCTGCTCCCGGCCATGGCCAGCGACGACGACCTGCCGCGCCGGCGCCAGTTCGGCGGCGGACGCCAGCAGGTGCTCGATCATCGGCCGGCCGGCAATCGGGTGCAGCACCTTGTGGAGGTCGCTCTTCATGCGGGTGCCCTTCCCGGCGGCAAGTACGACGACGGCGGGCGAAGAGGCGGGAGTTTCGGTCATGCCGCGATCCTTGCCACCAATTTCTTGCGGTTTCCATACGAGCCGGGCATCGCCCCCGGCGATGACCACATTTCCATTCCAGATCGTCGGCTTCGACCTCGACGGCACGCTTCTCGACACCTCGGGCGACCTTGGCGTAGCGCTCAATCACGCGCTGGCGACGGTCGGCCGGCCCGCCGTATCGGTGGAACAGACGCGCGACCTGATCGGCGGCGGCGCCAAACGGATGCTCGAGCGCGCGCTGGCGTTGACGGGGGGCGCCGACGGCATTGACGTCGATGCCCTGCACCGGCTGCTGGTGGAGCACTATCGCCACCATATCGCCGTGCTAACGCAACCCTATCCGGGCGCTGCGCAGATGCTCGACGATCTGGCGTCGCGCGGGGCGCGCCTGGCGATCGCCACGAACAAGCTGGAGGAACTGGCCGTCAAGCTGCTGGGGGAACTCGGCCTGGCGCCGCGGTTCTTCACGATCCTCGGCGGCGACACGCTCGGCCCCGGGCGCGCCAAGCCCCGCCCCGACATGCTGCACGAAATGGTCGGGCGCGCCGGCCTGGGATCGCGCGCCCGCGCGGCATTCGTCGGCGATACCAGCTACGATACGCTGGCCGCGCGTGCCGCGGCGCTGCCGTGCATCGCGGTCAGCTTTGGCTTCAACGACCGGCCTCCGCACGAACTCGGCGCTGATGCCGTGATCGACCATTATGACCAACTGGTTCCCACGCTCGAAGCGCTGTAGTCTGGACCGGGGCGGGAGAGGAGAGCATCGATGAGCCTGTCGTTCGAAGGCCGGATCGCCATCGTTACCGGGGCTGGCGGCGGACTGGGTCGGGCGCACGCGCTCGAACTGGCGCGGCGCGGGGCGAAAGTCGTGGTCAACGATCTCGGCTCGGCGCGCGACGGCACCGGCCATTCGGACGCTGCCTTGCAGGTGGTCGAGGAAATCCGCGCGGCCGGCGGCGAGGCGATGTCGAACGGCGGTAATGTCGCCGATTACGAGCAGATGGTGGAAATGGTCGCGCGGGCGAAGGAGGCCTGGGGCACCGTCCACATTCTGATCAACAACGCCGGCATCCTGCGCGACAAGTCGTTTGCCAAGATGGAACCGGCCGATTTCGAGCTGGTGGTCCGGATTCACCTGTTCGGCGCCGCCTTCTGCGCCAAGGCGGTGTGGGAGACGATGCGCGAGCAGAACTATGGCCGCATCCTGATGACCACGTCATCGTCGGGCCTGGGCGGCAACTTCGGCCAGGCGAACTATGGCGCCGCCAAGCTGGGCATGGTCGGCCTCGCCAAGACGCTGCATCTCGAGGGTGCCCGACACGACATTCGCGTCAACGCCCTCGCCCCCACCGCCGGCACGCGGATGACCCAGGACATCTTTCCCGAAGAGGCGTTCAATGCCTTCCGCGCCGAAGCCGTTACCCCCGCCGCGCTGTTCCTGGTCAGCGATGAGGCGCCGTCCAACGCCATCGTCGGCGCCGGGGCCGGGGTGTTCCAGTCCGCCTGGGTGACGATGAACGAAGGCGTGCTGCTGCCGCCGGAAGCCTGGACGCTCGAGGAATTTGCCGCTGCCTGGCCCCGCATCGCCGATCGATCGGGCGATCGCGTGATCTCCAACGGCATGGAGCAGTCGATGCACGCGATGACCAAGCTCCAGCAGGCGGCAAAGGCCTGAGTCCCGCGTTCGGGGCGGCGTGCGCAAGCACACCGCCCCGGCAAGTGGCTGCCCCGGCCCGGGGAGCAAGGGGACAGCCCCCCGGGGTGCGGATCAGGCCACCGCCTTTGCCTTGTCGGCGTCCAGCGCGGCGAGAATGTTCTCCGGCGCGGTTTCGCCGTAGGGATCGCCGTTCTGGCCTTCGTCGTTGATGCCCGGTTCCTCGAACCAGTGGGTCACGCGGTTGTCGTCGACGATCATCGCATAGCGCCAGGACCGCATGCCGAAACCGAGGTGATCCTTGTTGATCAGCATGCCCATGCGCCGCGTGAACGTGCCCGACCCGTCCGGCAGCAGCTTGACCTTGCTCAGCCCGAGCGACTTGCCCCACTGGTACATGACGAAAGCGTCGTTGACCGAGACGCAGTAGACCTCGTCCACGCCGTGGCTCTTGAACACGTCATAGAGCCGCTCGAAGTTTGGGCACTGCTCGTTGCTGCAGGTCGGCGTGAAGGCGCCCGGCAGCGAGAACACCACGACCTTCCTGCCGGCGAACGCGTCGCGGACCCGCAGGTCCTGCCAGCGGAACGGATTGGGCCCCTCGACGCTCTCGTCGCGGACTCGGGTCTTCAGGGTGACATCGGGAATCTGGTCGATCATGGTTGGCTCCGTCAAGGTGTCTTAAAAACTCGCGGGACCGGGAATACACGCCCCGGACTGATTGATGAAACCGCATGATCTGGAAACTGTGATCGCTTTTGCAGATCGATCGCGCATCATCCCGCTTGCAGGCAACCGGCGTCAGCGGCACAGTTTCCCCGACCGCGATCAAACGGGAGAAACCCGCGATGCGCCGCTTCTGGATCGTTGCTACGTTCATCCTGCTGTGGAGCATCGCCGGCGTCGCCGCGTGGTATGCCCAGTCGCACGCGGACCTCGCGGCGCTGTCCCGCACCGACCCGGTCGCCGCGCGCGCCTTCGCGGCGATGCCCGGCTGGGCCTGGGCCGCCTATTTCATTGCCACCTGGTCGGCGCTGGCGGGTGCCGTCGCACTGTTCGCGCGCAGCCGCCACGCCACCACGTGCTTTGCGCTGTCGTTGGCGGGCGTGGTCGTGCAGTTCGGGTGGAGCTTCCTGGCGACCGACGTGCTGGCGTCCAAGGGACCCGGCGCGGCGGTCTTTCCGGCCGTGATCGCGCTGATCGCCCTGGCCGAACTGGTCTGGTCGCGGCGGCTCACGGCCGCCGGGACCTTGCGCTGACCGCTACAGCTCGCCCCGCGCGCGGCGGATCGCGAACCACTTCTGCACATTCGCGTTGTGCTGCTCGAGGGTCGAGGCAAAGGCGTGGCCGCCGGTGCCGTCCGCGACCATGTAAAGCGCGTCGGTTCGCGCCGGATGCAGCACCGCGTGGATGCTGGCCTTGCCGGGGTTGGTGATCGGCCCCTGCGGCAACCCGGTCATCGCATAAGTGTTGTAGCCGTTCACCGCGGCGATCTCGGACTGGCGGATGCGCCGGCCAAGCGGCTTGCCCCGGGTGATCGGATAGATGATCGTTGGATCGGCCTGGAGCATGATCCCTTGCCGCAGCCGGTTCTCATACAGCCCCGCCACCATCGCTCGCTCGCTCGGCTTGCCGGTCTCCTTCTCGACGATCGAGGCAAGGATCAGCGCTTCCTGCGCGGTCTTCACCGGCAGTCCCGGTTCGCGCGCCGCCCACTCCTCGGCCAACGTCCGAGTCATCGCCGCCTGCATCCGCGCGAGGACGGCGTGGCGCGGCTCGTCGCGGCCGTAGTCGTAGGTTTCGGGCAGCACGGAACCTTCGGCGGGCGCGGCCACGGCACCGGTCAACGCCGGTGTCGCGGCGAGCTTTTCCGCGACCATGATCGAGGGCAGCCCCTCGGCGATGGTGACGAACCGTCGCAAGGCGTCGTCGCTGCTGATGATGTGCAGGATCTGCGATTCGCTCGCCCCCGCGGGCAGCGCGAATTCGCCGGCCTTGATCCTGGCACCGCGCGCGAACAGCCGCGCGCGCAGCCGGAACGCCCGCGCCGAGACTACCGCGCCCTTTTCCTCGAGCCGCGCGGCGACGACCGTCAGCCCGGCGCCGTCAGGCACGACGAACGTGCTGTCGTGCCGCAGCGGCCCGCGGCCCCACCAGCCGCCGAACACGATCCACGCCGCCAGCAGCAAAGCCAGCAGCCCCACGCCCCGGACGGCGCGACGCATCGGATCAGACGGCCTTGAGGACGAGGCTGGCGTTGGTCCCGCCGAAGCCGAACGAGTTGTTCAGCACCGCGCGCACCGGACGCTTCTTGGCGACGTGGGGCACGAGATCGACCCCGACGCAGCTGTCGCTCGGATTGTCGAGGTTCAGCGTCGGCGGCACGATCTGGTCGCGCAGCGCGAGGATGCAGAAGATCGCCTCGACCGCACCGGCGCCGCCCAGCAGGTGGCCGATCGCGCTCTTGGTGCTGGACATCGAGACGCCCTCGATCGCGTCGCCGAACAGCCGGCGGACCGCACCGAGTTCGAGCTCGTCGCCCATCGGCGTCGATGTCCCGTGCGCGTTGACGTAGTCGATCTCGGCCGGGGTCATCCCCGCCTTCCTCAGCGCCATCTCCATCGCGCGATAGGCGCCCGAGCCTTCGGGATGCGGCGCGGTGACGTGATAGGCGTCACCGGAGAGGCCATAGCCGACCACTTCGGCGTAGATCTTCGCGCCGCGCGCCTTGGCGTGTTCGTATTCCTCGAGCACCACCACGCCCGCGCCTTCGCCCATGACGAACCCGTCGCGCGCCTGATCATAAGGACGGCTGGCCCGCGTCGGCTCGTCATTGAAGGCAGTGGACAGCGCGCGTGCCTGCGAGAATCCGGCGATCCCGATCGGGCAGATCGTGGATTCGGCACCGCCTGCCAGCATGATGTCGGCATCGCCGTCCTTGATCATCCGCGCGGCGTCGCCGATCGAGTGCGCTCCGGTCGAGCAGGCGGTGACGACGGCATGGTTCGGTCCCATCAGGCCATACTTGATCGACACCTGCCCGGAGATCAGGTTGATCAGCCGGCCGTGCACGAAATGGGGCGAAACCCGGCCCGGCCCCTTCTCGTGCAGCACCAGCGATTCGCTCTCGATGCCCGGCAGGCCGCCGATGCCGGAGCCGATCGAGCAGCCGGCGCGCAGACGCATCGCCTCTGGCATGTCCTCCAGCCCGGCATCCTCGATCGCCTGGCCGGCGGCATCGATGCCGAAGACGATGAACGGATCGACCTGGCGCTGGACCTTGTGGTCGACGCGCTTGTTCGCATCGAAGCCGTATTCATGGTCGGCCGGCTTCACCTCGCAGGCGATGCGGCACTTGTATTCGCTCGCATCGAACTTCGTGATCGGACCGGCGCCCGACTTGCTGGCGAGGATGTTGGCCCAGACGGTTTCCACGTCCGCGCCCAACGGCGTGACGAGGCCAAGACCGGTAACGACGACGCGACGCATAGGCTGCTCCGAATTCCTTCTGCGCGCCCCCTAGCGGGAAGCTTCGAAAACGCAACTGCTACGGGGTCCGATACCCCGAAAATGATAACCATGAAACGGCAACAGGCCCAGCCCTGCGCGGGCCGAGCCTGTCGGGTCAACCGCCAGCCCCGCGACAAGCAGGAACCAGCGGGTCACGAGCCGGAGGGCTTAGCCCTTGTGCTCGTCGATGTACTTGATCGCGTCCGAGACGGTGGCGATCTTCTCGGCGGCGTCGTCCGGGATCTCGACCCCGAATTCTTCCTCGAACGCCATGACCAGCTCGACGATGTCGAGGCTGTCGGCGCCGAGATCGTCGATGAAGCTGGCATCTTCCGTGACCTTCTCGGCCTCGACACCCAGGTGTTCGACGACGATCTTCTTCACGCGATCGGCGGTATCGCTCATGGAAATCCCCTCAAATGAATGGCGGATGAAACTCTCGGGAGCCGCCCTAATGCCCGGGTGCCCCTCTGGCAAGGGGGGCGCATACGAAGTTGCAAAACCCGTTCGCGCCTTCCCCCAAATCGTTCAGCTCTTGGCGGGTTCCACTACGCGCAAGTGCAGTTCGCGCAGCTGCTTCGGCTCCGGCAGGCTCGGCGCGCCCATCAGCAGGTCCTCGGCACGCTGGTTCATCGGGAACAGCGTGATCTCGCGCAGGTTCTGCGCGCCGCAGATCAGCATGACGATGCGGTCGACGCCGGCGGCCATGCCGCCGTGCGGCGGCGCGCCGTACTGGAACGCGCGATAAAGCCCGCCGAAGCGCTCCTCGACATCGGCCTGCGACAGGCCGACCAGCTCGAACGCCTTGACCATCGTCTCCGGGCTCTGGTTGCGGATCGAGCCCGAGGCGATCTCGTAGCCGTTGCAGACGAGGTCGTACTGGTACGCCTTGATCGTCAGCGGGTCCTGGCTGGTCAGCGCTTCCATCCCGCCTTGCGGCATCGAGAACGGATTGTGGCTGAACTCGACACGTCTGTTCTCCTCGTCCCACTCGTAGAACGGGAAATCGACGATCCAGCACAGCTCGAAGCGGTCCTTGTCGATCAGACCGAGCTGCTCGCCGACGCGGGTGCGCGCCAGGCCGGCCAGCTTCGCCGCCTGTTCTTCCTTGCCGGCGGCGAAGAAGGCGCCGTCATCCGGGCCGAGGCCCAGTCGGTCGAACAGCGCCGCCATCTTGTCGGCGCCGTGGTTCTTGGCGATCGGGCCGCCGAACTCGCCGCCCTTGCGGGTGACGTATCCCAGGCCCGCGTGCCCTTCGGAGCGCGCCCAGTCGTTCATGTCGTCGAAGAACTTGCGGCTCTTATCGGCGGTGTTTGGTGCGGGTATCAGGCGGACAGTGCCGCCCGAACCGACGATTTTCTCGAAAAGACCGAAGCCCGAGCCGACGAACTCGGCGCTGACTTCGCGAATCTCGATCGGATTGCGCAGGTCCGGCTTGTCCGAGCCATACTTGAGCATCGCCTCGGCATAGGGAATGCGCGGGAACGATCCCGAGGGCGTCACCGCCCTTCCCTCTGCAAACGCCTCGAACACCCCGCCGATCACCGGCTCCATCGTCTCCCAGACTTCCTCCTGCGTGACGAAGCTCATCTCGAGGTCGAGCTGGTAGAACTCGCCGGGCAGCCGGTCGGCGCGCGGGTCCTCGTCGCGGAAGCACGGCGCGATCTGGAAATAGCGGTCGAACCCGGCCACCATCAGCAGCTGCTTGTACTGCTGCGGCGCCTGCGGCAGCGCATAGAACTTGCCGGCATGGATGCGGCTCGGCACCAGGAAGTCGCGCGCGCCCTCGGGGCTGCTGGCGGTCAGGATCGGGGTCGAATATTCGGTGAACCCGGCATCCTCCATGCGGCGGCGCATGTCGCGGATCACTTTCGTGCGTGTGACGATGTTGGCGTGCAGCGTCTCGCGCCGCAGGTCGAGGAAGCGATAGCGCAGGCGGATATCCTCCGGGTATTCCTGCTCGCCCGCCACCGGCATCGGCAGCTCGGCCGCCGCGCCGATCACCGCGGCGCCCCGTGCATAGACCTCGATCTCGCCGGTCGAAAGGTTGGCGTTCACCGTGGCCGCGTCGCGCGCCTTGACGCTGCCGTCAATGGTGACGACCGATTCCACCCGCGCGCTTTCGAGCACCGCCAGCGCCGGGCTGTCGGCGTCGGCGACGATCTGGGTCATGCCATAGTGGTCGCGCAGGTCGACGAACAGCACGCCGCCATGGTCGCGCTTGCGATGCACCCAGCCCGACAGGCGGACGGTGCCGCCGACGTCGGAAGCGCGCAGCGCGCCGCAGGTGTGGGAACGATAGGGATGCGCCATCGCATTTGCCATTTCAGAGGGTCTTTCCAATCGGCTGCCGTTCGGGCAGGGGGAATGGTGGCGGCTAACAGGCGATGGCCGCCCATTTGTCAAGCCGCGGTCCCGCACGGGGCCATGATACAGGGGTCGCAGGAGCCGGAGGGCGCGCGCTGCGGCGAACAAGAAAAGACCGATGAAGATCCACAAGCTGATCACCACCACCGATGCGCTCGCCGATCTCTGCGGCCGCCTCGCCCAGGCCGATTTCGTCTGCGTCGACACCGAGTTCATGCGCGAGAACACCTACTGGCCGGAACTCTGCCTGATCCAGATCGCCGACACGCAGGAAGCCGCCGCGATCGACCCCAAGGCCCCCGGCCTGGACATGTCGCCGCTGCTCGACCTGCTGGTCGACAACGAGGACGTGCTGAAGATCTTCCACGCCGGCGGGCAGGACGTCGAAATCATCTACAACCTCACCGGCAAGACCCCGCACCCGATCTTCGACACCCAGATCGCGATGATGGCGATCAGCCAGTCGGAGCAGATCGGCTATTCCAATCTCGTCGAATCATGGCTGGGGCTGCAGATCGACAAGGGCGCCCGCTTCACCGACTGGTCGCGCCGCCCGTTGACCGAGCGCCAGATCGAATACGCGATCGGCGACGTCACCCACCTCGCCAAGATTTTCCCCAAGATTCTCAACCGGCTGAAAAAGACCCGGCGCGGCGAATGGCTCGACGCCGAGATGGAAAAGCTGGCCGACCCGGAGAACTACCGCAACGATCCCGGCTCGGCCTGGCAGCGGATCAAGGCCGCCGGTCGCAATCCTGCCGTGCTCGGCCGGCTCAAGGCGCTCGCCGCCTGGCGCGAGTACGAGGCGCAGGACAAGAACCTGCCGCGCGGCCGCATCGCCCGGGACGAGACGCTGGCCGACATCGCCAGCCACCCGCCCAAGGCGCAGGCCGATCTCGCCAAGGTCCGCGGCCTGTCCGCCGGCTGGAAGGACAACGACATCGGCAAGCGGCTGATGAACACGCTCACCAACGCCAAGCCGCTGTCGGATGAGGAAATGCCGCCGCGTACGCCGCGGGGCGCCCCGCTCGGCAAGGAAGGCGCGCTTGTCGCGGACCTGCTCAAGCTGCTGCTCAAGATCCGCGCGCGCGAGATCGACGTCTCGGCGCGCCTGCTCGCCCGCACCGACGATCTTGAGCTGCTTGCCGCCGGCGTGCGCAAGCTGCCGATCCTCGAAGGCTGGCGCTACGAGGTGTTCGGCCACGACGCGCTCGACCTGGTCGAGGGCAAGCTTGCCTTCGCCGTGGTCAAGGGCCGCCTGCGCATGACCCACATCGACGAGATCCACGAGGAAATGCGCAGCCTCGCCGCCGCCGGCGTCTCCCCCGACGCGCCGCTGGCGAACGAGCCGGAAGCGCCTGCGGATGATACATCCGACGATGCGCAGGACGGGGAATGAGCGTTTACCAGCCGACCCTCAAGCAACTGCAATACCTCGTCGCGCTGCACGAGCACGGCCACTTCGGCCGCGCCGCCGATGCCTGCTTCGTCAGCCAGTCGACGCTCAGCGCCGGGCTGCGCGATCTCGAGACGCTGCTCGGCGTCGTGCTGGTCGAGCGCACCAAGCGCGCGGTGCGCTTCACCCCGCTCGGCAACGCCGTCGTCGCCAAGGCCCACCGCATCCTGCGCGAGGCCGAGGAGCTGTCGGACATGATCCAGTCCGCCGGCCAGCCGCTGTCGGGCGAAGTGCGGATGAGCGTGATCCCGACGATCGCCCCTTTCCTGCTGCCGCGCATGCTGCCGCGCCTGCGCCGCGAGCGCCCGCACCTGCGGCTATACCTGCGCGAGGAGACCAGCGCGCAGGCGATCGAATCGCTCCACCACGGCCGCGCCGATTGCGTGCTGCTGGCGCTGCCCTACGCCACCGGCGAGGTCGAGAAGGAGACCATCGAGCTCGACGCGCTGTTCGTCGCCTTTCCGAAGGATGATCCCCGCGATCCCCCCGCCGAAATCCCACCCGAAGCGATCGACGAAACCCGCCTGCTGCTGCTTGAGGATGGCCACTGCCTGAAGGAACACGCGCTCGCCGCGTGCAACCGGCCCGAGCTGCGCGCCAGCGCGACGATGATCGGCACCAGCCTGCACACGCTGGTGCAGATGGTCGACAACGGCCTGGGCCTGACGATGCTGCCGGAAATGGCGCTCGACGCCGGCATTCTCAACGGCACCGATGTCGTCGCCCGCCCGCTGCGCTCGGACAGCGCGAACCGCGAAATCGCGCTGGTGTGGCGCAAGAACAGCCCGCGCAGCGAAGAATTCCGCATGCTGGCCGAGGAATTGCGCGCCGGATGAGCCAGCTCGCCGCCTATCTCGCGCGGATCGGGCTGGGCGCCCCTCCCCCGGCCGATGCCCGGGGCCTCGCCACGCTGCAGCAGGCCCATCGCCGGGCGATCGGCTTCGAAAACCTCGATATCCCGCTGGGCCGCCCGATCCGGATCGACCGCGACGCCGCCTTCGCCAAGCTCGTCCTCGGCGGCCGCGGCGGGTACTGCTTCGAGCACAACCGCCTCTATGCCGACGTGCTCGCGGCCCTCGGCTACGCCGCCCGCCCTCTGCTGGCCCGCGTCTGGCTCGGCCTCGACCCGGCCGCCGATCCGGCGCCGCCCCGCACGCATACGCTGCTGCTGGCGGACATCGCCGGCACCCCCTGGATCGCCGACGCCGGCTTCGGCGGCTCCTACGTGCCGCCGCTGCCCCTGCGCGAGGCGGACGAGGTCGCCACCGCCGACGGCGCCCGCCACCGCCTGCGCCGCCCCGCCGCCGGCGAGGCCGGCGACGCCGAATGGCTGCTCGAACGCGCCGGCCCGGCCAGCGCCACCGATGGTCGCTCGGCGGCGCACTACGACTGGCAGCCGCAATACGGGTTCACGCTCGCGCCGGTCGCCCCGGCCGATCTCGAACTGTCCAACCACTGGACCTCGACCCGGCCCGCCACGCGCTTCACCACGCTGCGGATCGCCAGCATCGCCTTGCCCGACGGCTTCGCCTCGCTCAACGACCGCCGCCTCTCGCTCCATCGCGGCGGAACCGCCGAAGCCCGCGACATTGGCGATGCCGCCGAATACCGCAGCCTGCTGTCGGGCCTGTTCCGGATCGAGCTTTCGGACGAGGAGGTCGCCGCGCTCGGCCTGTTCTGATCAGGCGGCGTCGGTCGCCACCGCGGCCGTGGCCGCGGCGCTGCTCGTCCCGGTGATCGTGCCGCCCTTGTTCATCACCGAGAACTTCGGCATCGAGATCTTGCCCGCCGCCAGTTGCGCCACCTGCCGGGTGACGAATTCCTTGGAATTGCGCGGAATCCCGGCCGCGGCCAGGTGATGCGGCAGGATGCGCTGCCGCGTGCACAGGCCGCCGTTGCCGTCGTCGACCAGCGGGGTATCGAACTCCACGCCCTGCTGGTGCCCGCGCGAACGCTTGACGATCGCGACGACGAGCTGCCCCTCGCCGAAGTCGAGCACGAACTTCTCGCCCAGCGGCACGTCCATGATGCCCTCTATCAGCGCGCCGGTTGCGGAGAGGTTGCGCAACACTGCCGGATAGTAGTGGTCCTCGTGCACCGCGCCGATGTTGCGATACATCGTCATGCGCTCATGGCGCTGCTTGGCGGGCCCGTTCGGGGTGATCGTCCAGGCGCCGTTGGCGGTGCAGCCGATGAAGTCCCTGGCCGGCACCGGCCGCGAGAAGATATAGCCCTGGACGTGGCTGACGCGCGTCTCGCGCACCATGTCGAGCTGGTCGAACGATTCGACCCCTTCCGCCGTCGTCTCCATATCGAGCGCCTCGGCGAGGGTGACGATCGCGCGGATGATCGCCTTGTTGCGCGGCTCCAGCCCGGTGGCCCCGCGTACGAAGCTCTGGTCGATCTTGATCTTGTCGAACGGCGCCGTCTTCAGGTAGCCGAGCGACGAATAGCCGGTGCCGAAATCGTCGAGCGCCAGGCGCACGCCGATGCCCTTCAGCGCCGCGAACATCTGGTTGGTGCGCGCGCCCTCCTGGAGGAACACGCCCTCGGTGATCTCCAGCTCCAGCCGCTCCGGCTCCAGTCCCGCGCTGGCCAGTGCGTGGGCGACGATGCGCGGCAACTGCTCGTCGACGAACTGCGCCGGCGAGACGTTGACCGCCACGCGCATCCCGGCCGGCCAGCGCGCCGCCTCCATGCAGGCGGTGCGCAGCGTCCACTCGCCGAGCTTGCAGATCAGCGACGATTCCTCGGCGATCGGGATGAACAGCGCCGGCGAGACATGGCCCTTTTCGGGATGGTTCCAGCGGATCAGCGCCTCGGCCCCGCTGACCTGGTTGGTCGCGGCGTTGACCACCGGCTGGAAGAACAGCTCCATCTGGCCCTTTTCGAGCGCGTCGTGGAGGTCTTCCTCGAGCTGGCGCCGCTGCTCTGCGGATTCGAGCAGCTCGCCGGTATAGAACGCATGGCGCCCGCGGCCGTTGTGCTTGGCCGCGTAGAGCGCGAGATCGGCGTTGCGCACCAGCTCCTGCGCGGTCTCCCCGTCATAGGGGCTGACGGCGATGCCGACCGAGGCCCCGATCAGGCAGCGATTGCCCTCGATCGTGTAGGGCTCGGATACCTGGGCGATGATCGATGTCGCCAGATCCCCCAGCCGTCCACGGTCGTCGACGTCGGGCAGGATCACCTGGAACTCGTCGCCGCCGAGCCGGCACACCTTTTCCTTGTCGCCGATGACCTTGACCAGCCGTTCCGCCACCACCTTGAGCAGCGCATCGCCGATCGGGTGCCCCAGCGTGTCGTTGACTTGCTTGAAGCGGTCGAGATCGATCAGCATCGTCGCGCAGGAGCGCTTCTGGGCGGCATAGGCGGTGACGGTGCGGTCCAGCAGCGCGCCCATGTGGCGGCGGTTGGCCAGACCGGTCAGCGGGTCGTTCATCGCCAGCAGCGAGTTTTCCTCGGCCGACTGGCGTTCCTCGGTGACGTCGGCGATGATGCCGCGAAAACCGTTGAACCGGCCTTGCCCATCGAGCTGCGGTTCGGCCGAGATCGCCCACCACCACAGGCGGTCGCGATTCTCGCTCCGTGCGATCACGCGCTCGAAGCGCAGCCGCTTTGCAAAAGTGAAAGGCAGCGTGCGCTGCCCGTTTCCACCGCGGAATTCATGGGACTCGCTGACGTCCGATGGCTGGAAAAGCTCGCAGAACGGGCGCCCGAGGATTGGCTCGTCGCCCGCCAGCGCCTCGCGCGCGCCGGGGGAGATGTACGTCAGCACGCCGTCGGCATCGGTCGACCAGAAACTGCCGATGTTCAGCGATTCGAACGCGCTGCACATCTCCTGCGCGTCCTGCCCGCGCAGCGCGTCCACGCCCTTCGTGGCGATCGACCGCGAGACGGCACGCTCCGCACCACCCGATCGCAACCGTGAAACAAGACTGCGCAAACCGAGAAGACCCTGGCAAACTGTAATGCCGGAAACATTGCATGAGGCCAGTTACGAACGCGTAAAGTACTTGAAAGCAAATTTCGTGGTTTCAAAAGCGATTGATCAACCCTAAATTATCAATGAACCGACTTCGGATTCGTCGCCTGCGGCATCGGAGCCGAAAACCGCCCGCCGCGCCTCAGTCCATGTGCTTGAGGCCGACACGCAGGTAGTCCCAGCCGGTCACCAGCGTCAGCACCGCCGCGGCCCACAGCGTCGTCACTCCGACGGTCCACGGATTGATCCAGCCGCCGGTGAAGGGAATCGCGAAGTCGGGGGCGCCGCCCATCAGGATCAGCGCGCCGAGGGCGATGATCTGGAAGGTCGTCTTCCATTTCGCCAGCCGCGAGACCGGTACCGAGACGCGCAGGTCCGCCAGGAACTCGCGCAGGCCGGACACGGCGATCTCGCGCAGCAGGATCACCAGCGCCGCGATCACGTGCCAGCCGGGAATGTCGTTGTTGTGGACCAGCACCAGGATCACCGCGGCGACCATGATCTTGTCGGCGATCGGATCGAGGAAGATGCCCAGCTTGCTGACCGTCCCCTGCGCCCGCGCCAGGTAGCCGTCGAAGTAGTCGGTCACGCCCATCAGCGAATAGACCGCGAAGGCGGCGATGTATCCGGCGTGCCATCTGGGCCACCACATCAGCGCCACCAGCACCGGCACCGCCACGATGCGGGACAAGGTCAGCAGGTTGGGAAGGGTCAGCATGGCGTCCCGCTCTATAATGGTTTGCAGCGTTTGGGAATTGCCAGAAGCATCCCGCCGCACCGGCGATCGGATGCGCCTGTCCCGTCGCAACCCCCTTGCCCCATCCCCGCCATGCGCTAAGGCGATGCCAACGGGAAAGGCCGAAGCCGCAGGCGCATGACGACATCGACGCATCTGTTCAGAACGCGCCGCTTCGTGCCGCTGTTCATCACCCAGCTGCTGGGTGCCTTCAACGACAACCTGTTCAAGAACGCGCTGGTGTTCTTCCTGGTCTACCAGGTCCTGCACAGCGAACAGACCGAGGCGCGGCTGACCGCTTTCGCATCGACGCTGTTCATCCTGCCGTTCTTCCTGCTGTCGGCGGTCGCCGGCCAGCTTGCGGACCTGCGCGACAAGGCGCGGATCATCCGCATCATCAAGGCCTGCGAGATCGCTATCATGCTGGTCGGTGCGGGCGGCATGCTGCTTGCCTGGCAGGGTATCGCCATCAACACCGTCGCCATTCCGCTGACGATGCTGGCGGTGCTGGCGATGGGGGTCCACTCGACGTTTTTCGGCCCGATCAAGTACGCGATCCTGCCCCAGCACCTGAAGCCCGGCGAAGTCCTCGCCGGGACCGGCCTGGTCGAGGCGGGAACCTACATCGCCATTCTCGCGGGGACGATCCTGGCGGGATGGATACCGGTGCAGTGGGCCTGCGCCGGCGTCGTCGCCGTGGCGGTCGCCGGCTATGTCGCGGGGCGATCGGTCCCGGCGGCGCCGCCGGTGATCGCCAGCGACCAGCCGCTCGATTACCATTTCCTGCGCGCCTCGATCGCGCTGGTGCGCAACACCATGCACGAACCGCGGGTGTTCCGCGCGATCATGGCGATCAGCGTGTTCTGGGCGATCGGGTCGGTGCTGTTCATCCAGTTCCCGCCGCTGGCCAAGAACGTGCTGTCGGCGGACAAGCAGGTCGCCTCGCTGTTCCTCGTGGTGTTCTCGGTGGGCGTCGCGCTCGGCTCGGGCTCGATCAACCACTTGCTCAAGGGCCGCGTCTCCGCGCGCTTCGCGCCGCCGGCGGTGCTGGTCATGGCGCTGTTCGTGATCGCGCTGGAGCTGCTGTGCACGCAATGGCGGCCGCTGCCCGGCGCGGAACTCTACGACGTGCCTGGATTCCTGGCCCAGCCGCTTGCCAAGCCGCTGCTGGCGGCGCTGCTGTGCGTGGCGGTTTCGGGCGGCATGTTCGTGGTGCCGCTCTACGCGTTTCTCACCACGTGCGTGCCGCAGGACCAGACCGCGCGAACAATTGCCGCCAACAACATCGTCAATTCGGGAATGATGGTGCTCGGCTCGCTCGCGGCGATCGCGCTCAGCGCGCTCGGCGTCTCGATCACGCACCAGTTGCTGCTGACCGCGGCGATGTGCACGATCGCCGCCGGATTCGCGATGCACCTCTACCGGGCGGAATGCGCCTGCGTCCAGCCGGCGGAATAACGCGTCGCGCCGTTCAGGCGAAGAACGCCATCGCCGCCATGAAGCAGGCGCAATAGGCCATCAGGAAATCCTTCACGTCCTGCAGCGTGATCGCGCTGCCCCGCCGCCACCGCCTCCAGGCGCGGCGCCAGGCGGCCGCCCTGCCTGCCCTGGCATCGCGGGCGTCGATGCGATTGCGCCGGCGAACGGGGTCCGGCGCGGCACCGTGGCGCACATGCCGCGGCAGCGATTGCAGGAAAGGATGGCGGGCGGCATCATCGCCCTGGACCAGTGAACGCCTCATGCCCCGGTTCTAGGCCGGCGCGGGCGGGACAACCATTTGCTTAACCATGCCGATCCGCCCCAACGCGGGACAGCCCGTGGCGCTTTCCCTGAAACATCGGGGAACAATTCCGGAGCATCCGACGGAAGCCGATCGAATCGCGTGTTTCACGCCTCCGACAATTGCAGGATGTAATCCCACTCTTCCGGGCGGATCACCGCGACCGACAGCCGCGACAGCTTGATCAGCTCGATCTCCGCCAGCGCCGGATCGGCCTTGATCTGCCGGAGGGTCACCGGCTTCGCCAGCTTGCGGACCGGCTTCACCTTCACCGCCGCCCACTTGCCTTCCAGGTCGCTGGGGTCGGCCAGGCCGGACACGGAAATCTCCATGATGCCGACGATCTCGAGACCGATGTTGGAGTGATAGAAGAACGCCCTGTCGCCCACCTGCATCGCGCGCAGGTTGTTGGCGGCGCGATGGTTGCGCACGCCATCCCACGTACCCTCTCCCTCGCGAACGAGATCGTCCCACGAATAGGCGTCGGGTTCGGACTTCATCAGCCAGTAGGACATGCTATGGATCGCCTCGTTCAGGAAACCGACGGGTTGGCCCCACCCGGCCCATAATCGAGACCCGCCCACAGGACCACCTTCATGCCCCTATCCACGCTGCCCGTGCTGTCGCTTGCCGACGACTTTTCCACGTTTTCCGAAGCGATCGGCCAATCGTTCCGGACGTTCGGCTTCGCCATGGTCAAGGACTTCGACATCGATCCGGCCCTGATCGCCCGGGGCTGGGAACTGTCGCGCGCGTTCTTCGACCTGCCCGAAGCGGAAAAGCGCGTCTGCTTCGATCCCGCGATCGCCGGCGCACGCGGCTACACCCCGTTCGGCACCGAGATCGCCAAGGATGCCAAGCAGCACGACCTCAAGGAGTTCTGGCACGTCGGCCGCGATCTCCCTGCCGGGCATCCGCTGCGCGATGCATCGATGCCGCCGAACGTCTGGCCCGCCAGCCCGGACGGGTTCCGCGAGACCTTCACCCGGCTCTATGCCGAGTTCGACCGCGCCGGCGCCAGGATCCTGTCGGCCATCTCCCGCCACCTCGGCCTCCCGGACGACTGGTTCGATTCGGCGATCGCCGATGGCAATTCGGTCCTGCGCCTGCTGCACTATCCGCCGATCACCGGGCCTCATGCCGCCGGCGCCATCCGCGCCGGCGCCCATGGCGACATCAATCTCATCACGCTGCTGCTCGGGGCCGAGGAAGCCGGCCTCGAGCTGCTGGCCAGGAACGGCGAATGGATCAGCGTCAACCCGCCCCCCGGCGCCATGGCCATCAACATCGGCGACATGTTGACGCGCCTCACCAACCACGTCCTGCCCAGCACCATCCACCGCGTCCGCAACCCGGAGGGCGAGCGCGCGCGGTTCAGCCGCTACTCGATGCCGTTCTTCCTCCACCTGCGCAGCGATTTCCGGTTCCACACGCTGCCCCAGTGCATCTCCGCGGACAATCCGGACCGCTATCCCCCCGATGCCGACGGCCACGTCATCACCGCCGACGACTTCCTGCAGGAACGCCTGCGCGAAATCGGCCTGAAGGCCTGAGATTTCGCTTTCGTCCGCTTGCCCGCGGACCGACACTGGGCACGAACAGGAGAGCGATTCATGACGGCACCGCAACTTGGCCGCTACGGCATCTGGTCGATGGAACTCCGCTTCGGCGATCCCGCGCAGATCGGCGAAGCCGCCGCCGAACTCGATGAACTCGGATTCGGTGCGCTGTGGGTTCCCGGCGGCATCGGCGGCGACATCACCGGCGATCTCGATCGGCTGCTCGCCGCGACCCGCCGCATGGCGATCGCCACTGGCATCATCAACGTCTGGAAGCACGAACCCGCGGAAATCGCCGGGTGGTTCACCGCCCTCCCCGCCGATCGCCAGTCGCGCGTGATGCTCGGCCTCGGCATCAGCCACGGCCCGCTGATCGGCGAGGCCTGGCAGAAGCCGTTGGCCAAGATGGCCGACTGGATCGGCCAGCTCACCGCCGCCGGCGTCCCCGCCTCCTCGCAGTGCGTCGCGGCGCTGCGGCCGAAGATGCTGGAACTGTCCGGCCGGATCACCGCCGGCGCCCACCCTTATCTGGTCGATGTCACCCACACCGCGAAGGCACGCGACATTCTCGGTCCCTATGCCTTGCTGGCGCCCGAACAGGGGGTCATCCTCGAAACCGACCGCGCCAAGATCCGCGAGCTCGCCGGCCACGCCCTCACCCACTATGCGCGCCTGCCCAACTACTGCAACTCGTGGCTCGCGCTCGGCTACACGCAGGAGGACATCGACGGCCAGTCGGACCGTTTCATCGACGGCATCTTCGCCAGCGGCACCCCGGAGCAGGTCAAGGACCGGCTCGACGCACACCTGGCGGCCGGCGCCAGCCACGTCTGCGCGCAGGTGATCGCCGCGCCCGGAACGCCGCTGGAGGACACGCGGGCCCAATGGCGGGCACTGGCGCAAGTGCTGCGCTGACCGCGCGCCAGGCCCGCGCTGCCCCCTCGCGCACGAAAGTCGTGGCGGGCGCTCCCCCGATGCTCTAGGGCCGCCGCTTCCCACGCGGGCGCGGCCGTGCGCCCCCCTCCCCGGAGCATCATGTCCTTTTCCGCCCTGCCGCCCCTTCTCGCCGCCACCCTCACCGCCCGCGGCTACGCCGAGCCGACCCCGGTCCAGGCCGCCGTCATCGCCCCCGAAGCCGAAGGCCGCGACCTGCTGGTTTCCGCCCAGACCGGTTCGGGCAAGACCGTCGCCTTCGGCCTCGCCATGGCCGGGCAACTGCTGGACGAGGCCGGCCTGCTCCCCCTGCCGGGCGCCCCGCTGGCGCTGATCATCGCCCCCACCCGCGAACTCGCGCTCCAGGTCAGCCGCGAACTCGAATGGCTCTATGCCGAAGCCCGCGCCCGCATCGTCACCTGCGTCGGCGGAATGGACCCGATGCGGGAGCGCCGCGCGCTGCAACACGGTGCCCACATCGTCGTCGGCACCCCCGGCCGCCTGCGCGATCATCTCGAACGCGGCGCGCTGGACCTGTCCGCGCTCTCCGTCGCCGTGCTCGACGAAGCGGACGAGATGCTCGACATGGGTTTCCGCGAGGACCTCGAGGAGCTGCTCGACGCCACCCCGGAAACCCGGCGCACGCTGCTGTTCTCCGCCACCATGCCGCGCCCGATCGTGGCGATGGCGAAGCGCTACCAGCACGAGGCGGTGCGCATCTCGACGCTCGACGAGCGGCAGGGCCACGGCGACATCGCCTACCAGGCGGTGACGGTTTCCCCCTCCGACATCGAGCACGCCGTCATCAACCTGCTGCGCTTCCACGAGGCGGAGACGGCGATGCTGTTCTGCGCAACGCGCGACAATGTCCGCCACCTCCACGCCACGCTGGTCGAGCGCGGCTTCGCCGCCGTTGCCCTGTCCGGCGAGCACAGCCAGAACGAGCGCAATCACGCGCTGCAGGCGCTGCGCGACGGTCGCGCCCGCGTCTGCGTCGCCACCGACGTCGCCGCGCGCGGCATCGACGTGTCCAGCCTCAGCCTCGTCATCCACGTCGAGGTACCGCGCGACGCGGAAGTGCTCCAGCACCGTTCCGGGCGCACGGGCCGCGCCGGCCGCAAGGGCACCGCGGTGTTGATCGTCCCCTACCCGCGCCGCCGCCGCGTCGAGATGATCCTGCGCGCCGCCCGCGTCGAGGCCGAATGGCTGGCCCCGCCGAGCGCCGACGCGATTCGCGAACGCGATCGCGAACGCCTGCTCACCCGCCTCGCCGAGCCGATCGAGGCGACCGAGGAGGAAAGCCTGCTGGCCGGGCGCCTGCTGGCCGAGCTCGATCCGCAGACGCTCGCGCTCGCGCTGGTCCGCGCCCACCGCCAGTCGCAGCCCGAGCCCGAGGACCTGATCGACCTGGCGCAGACGCCCGAAGCCGCGAAAGGCCACCGCCCGGGCTTCGAGGACTGCCTGTGGTTCCGCATGGACATCGGCCGCCGACAGAACGCCGATCCGCGCTGGATTCTGCCGCTGCTGTGCCG
>JAGWUH010000042.1 GCA_028868535.1 Sphingomonadales bacterium
GGCCACGGCATCGTCGTGTTCGAGCACGCGCTGACCAACCAGCGCGGCGAGACGGCGTTGACGATGACGCGCACGGTGATGCTCAAGCCCAGGCCCTGAACGCCGCGGCGATCCGATAGCGGCCCGGTCGATTCACGCTTGCGTCGCCGCGCCCGGCGCACGACACTCCCGTTCGACAAGCACGGGAGAGGATTATGACGGCCACCGCCAGCCGCTACACCGCGGGGTTCCCCGCCACGGCCGCCGAAGGATGGAGCGTGGCGCGGGCCACGCCGCCCAGCCGCCTTGCCGGCGCCAACGGCATCCGCACCGGCAGGGACGGCCGCATCTACGTCGCGCAAGTCGCGGGCAGCGCGGTGTCCGCGGTCGATCCCGACACCGGCGAGGTGGAGGTCGTCTCGGGCATGGGCCAGGGCATCGTCGGGCCGGACGACCTCGTGTTCGACGAGGCCGGCAACCTCTACTGCACCGAGATCACGCAAGGTCGCGTCGTCCGCCGCACGCCTTCGGGCGAGGTCACCGTGATCCACGGCGAGATGCCGGTGGCGAACCCGATAACGTGCTATCAGGACCGCGTCATCGCGGGCGAACTGCGCATGGACGGGCGCATCATCGAGCTCGATCGCAGCGGCGCCGGCAACCACCGGGTGATCTACGACAAGTGCCCGCTGGTGAACGCGTTCGAGGTTGGCCCCGACGGCAAGCTCTACTTCCCCGCGCAAGGCGCGAACGAGATCTGGCGCATCAGCCTCGACGGCGGTGAGCCGGAGGTCGTGGCGAAGGACCTCGGCGTGCCCGATTCGGTGAAGTTCCATCCCGATGGCTATATCGTCTCGACCCAGGTCTATTCCGGCCAGGTGCTGAAGATCGACCCGCGCACCGGCGCGAAGGAAGTTCTGGCCGACATCGGCGCCGGGCTCGACAACGTCACCTTCGTCGGCAACCGCACGTTCGTCTCGCACATCACCGGCTCGATCCACGAGATCACCGCGCCCGGGCAGGCCCGGCCGCTGATCGACAGGGGCTTCCAGTGGCCCAACGGCATTTCCGAAGACAGCGAGGGCACGCTGCTGATCGCCGACGGCGGCTTCAGCCATTTGATGCCGCACGGCGGCCAGCCCGAGGTGATCGGCAACTATTTCGTTCCCGGCTATCCCGGCTGGGTGCGCGATTCAGCGTCGACCGCCGCCGGGGAATGGGTCGTCACCACCGCCGACGGCGTGGTTTCCCGCTGGCGCCCGCGCGAGCAGGCCAGCGAGGTGCTCGCCAGCGGTTATGCCGTGCCGACCGGGATCGCCGCCGGCCCCAACGGCGCCATCGTCTTCGCCGAGAACACCACCGGCGAGATCGTCAGCATTTCCGGCGGCGCCACCAGCACGCTGGCCAGCGGCCTCGATGCGCCGATGGGCGTGGCGATCGCCGATGACGGCACCGTCTACGTGGCGGAAGCGGGCAAGGACCGCGTGGTCAAGCTGGCCGGCGGCCGCACCGAGACCGTCCTCGACGATCTCGGCGATCCGCAAGGGCTGGCGATCCGCGGCAACCGGCTCTACGTCGTCGACGTCAAGGCCCGCGCGCTGATCGAGAGCGACCTGTCCGGCGGCAATCGCCGGGCGATCGCCACCGACCTGCCGGTGGGATCGCCCACCGGGATGCCGGTCAAGCTGGGTGGCGTGCCCAATTTCTGCGGCCCGATGTGGACCTTCACCGGCGTCGCCACCGGCCGCGACGGCACCATCTACGTTTCCGGCGATGCCGAAGGCAGCGTCATCGCCGTCAAGCCGGCCTGAGAGGAGCCCTGTCCCGATGTTCAAGCAGATCTGCTTCTTCCGCAAGCGCCCCGACATGACGATGGAACAGTTCCTCGACTACTACGAGAACCAGCACTCGCAGCTTTCCAAGCGGCAGGGCCGCGCACCGTCGCTGCCCAATGCCCAGCGCTATGTCCGCCGCTACCTGAAGCCGGAGAAGAACCCGGTGACCGGGCAGGTGATCGATCCCGGCTACGACTGCATCATGGAAATCTGGTGGAACAGCCGCGAGGATTTCGAGCGCAGCCAGGCGATCATCTCCAGCCCGGAGCGCCTGCCGTTCGTCAAGGAGGACGAGCTCAACCTGTTCGCCAGCCACGACAACCCGGTCTGCTCGGTGATCGAGGAATACGATTCGCCGATGGGCCCGAACGGCGAGATGACGCGCGTAGAACTCCGCCACGAGGACTGATCGCGTGAAGGTCGGGTTCATCGGCCTCGGCCTGCTGGGCCAGCCGATGGCGCGCCGGCTGGCCCGCTGCGGCCACGAAGTGACCGGGTGCGACGCTTCATCCGAAGCGCGCGCCGCCTTCGACGAACCCGGCACGCGGGTGACCGCGGAGCCGCGCGCGGCCGCCGGCGGCGCCGAGGTCGTCGGCCTCTGCGTGCGCACCGATGCCCAGGCGGCCGCCTTGCTGGCCGACGGCACGCTGGTAGCGGCGATGGCCCCCGCCGGCATTGTCGCGATCCACGCGACGATCGCGCCGGACCTCGCCCGCAGCCTCGCGGACACGGTGCGCGCGGCCGGGCGCGAGCTGATCGACGTCGGCGTCTCGCCCGGCGGACCGGCCGCGCTTGAAGGCCGGATGGCGCTGTTCGTCGGCGGGGCGGACGGCGCCGTCGGGCGCGCCGCGCCGTACCTCGCCGCGCTCGGCACCACGCATCACCTCGGCCCGGTCGGGCGCGGGCTCGAAGCCAAGCTGCTCAACAACTTCGCCTCGGTCGCCAGCTATGGCGTCGCCGCAAGCGTGCTCGACTACGGCATCGCGCTGGGCTTCGACATGGAGGCGCTGCGCGCCGCGCTGCTGGGCGCCTCGGCCCGCAGCTTCGCGCTCGAAGTGGTGCCCGGCCTTGCCGGGTTGCGGCCGGATACCGGCGTCGCCCACCTCGAGGCGATGCACGACCTGTTCACCAAGGACGTCGGCCACGCGCGCGCCCTGCCCGCCGAGGCCCCCGCCGCCCGCAGAACCCTGGCCGCGGCGAGCGAGGCGCTGCTCGCGCGGATCCGCCGCGCCATTGCCGAGCGCCGCGGCTGAACCGGCCTCAGAACTGGCGCGTGCCGGTGGCGTCCTCTTCGCGGAACACCGGGATTTCCTCCACCGGCTTCAGCATCACCAGCGGGATCACCCGGTCGGTCGATGCCTGGTAGTTCGCGTAGAAGGGGTGGCAATCGACCATGAACGCCCAGACCTTGTCGCGCTCGGCCCCCTCGGGCTCGCGCCAGGTGCCGCGGAACGCCTGCGTCGCGATCTGGAACTCGACCTCGGCCATCTCGCGGATGTTGAGATACCATTCGGGGTGGGTGTCGGCGCCGCCTTTCGACGCGCAGATCACCACCTCGCCGCCGATGTCGGCATAGCACAGCGGGGTGATGAACACCTTGCCGCTCTTGCGGCCGACGTACTTGACCAGCGCGTGCGTGCCGAAGAACCGCCCGCCGACCGCGGTGATGTCCATGATGTGGCCCTTGGCCCCGCCCGATTGCAGGTACATCTCGCGATGCTCGACCACCCAGTCGCGGCGCACGGCGCTGATCGCGGCGCTCGATTCGTTGCTCATGTCGTTCTCCCAGGATTTGGCTTCGTGCCATCATCGGCGCGTCTGGGGGATCGCGGCAAGTCCCTTTTGCCGTCGAAAGGCATCGGCCGGGCGGTTTCACGATTTGACCGCGATCATGGCCTTTTCAGCCTGCGGCAAGCCGCCGCCCCGCAAAGCGCTTGCGAGTCGCCGCGAATCAACTTAATGAACAACGTTGTTGATTATGGCGCGCCCGGGGAGGGCAGCGCCGGACCGACAATCGAGAGGACCCCCCATGAACTGCCAGACGACCGTCGTTCCTGCCCCCGATTCCGTCGATATTCCCGCGATCCGCGCCCGCTACGCCGAGGAACGCACCAAGCGCCTGCGCAGCGAGGGCCAGGCCCAGTACGTGCGGCCGACCGGTGGCGTGGTCGAGGACTACACCGCCGATCCGCACGCCGATCCGATCGTGCGCGACGCGCTCGACGAGGACATCGAGGTCATCATTCTCGGCGCCGGCTGGGGTGGCATCATGGCCGCGCACTACCTGACCAAGCAGGGCATCACCGATTTCCGCAACGTCGACACCGCCGGCAATTTCGGTGGCGTCTGGTACTGGAACCGCTACCCGGGCATCCAGTGCGACAACGACGCCTATTGCTACCTGCCGCTGCTGGAAGAAACCGGCTTCATGCCGTCGAAGAAGTTCTCCGACGGCTGGGAGATCCAGGGCTACTGCCAGAAGATCGCCGAGATCGACGGCTTCGCCGATCGCGCGCTGTTCCACACCCACATCAACTCGCTGGTTTGGGACGAGGCGATCAAGCGCTGGCAGGTGCAGACCAATCGCGGTGACCGCATCCGCGCGCGCTTCGTGATCATGGCCTGCGGCGTGCTCAACATGCCCAAGCTGCCGGCGATCCCCGGCATCGACGCCTTCAAGGGCAAGATCTTCCATACCGCGCGCTGGGACTACGACTACACCGGCGGTTCCTGGACGAATCCGGAACTGACGAAGCTGGCGGACAAGACCGTCGCCATCGTCGGCACCGGCGCCACCGCGATCCAGGCGGTGCCGGTCCTCGGCCGGTACGCCAAGAAGCTCTACGTCATCCAGCGCACCCCCTCGACCGTCGACGAGCGGCCCAACCCGCCGACCGATCCGGACTGGGCCGCCTCGCTCCAGCCGGGCTGGCAGGCCGAGCGCATGGCCAACTTCCACCGCGCGGCGCAGGAGATGCTCAAGCCCGGCGAGGCCGACCTGATCTGCGACATCTGGACCGAGATCAGCCGCAACCTCGCCGCCGAGTTTGCGGCCGAGGGCTGGCCTGAAACCACCGAGGCGTTCATCGCCCGCCGTGAGGTGATGGACTACCAGGTGATGGAACGGCTGCGGAAGCGGGTCGAGGACATCGTCGAGGACAAGGCCACGGCGGAGGCGCTGAAGCCGTGGTATCGCCACCTGTGCAAGCGCCCGCTCTCGTCGAACGACTACTACCCGACCTTCAACCGCCCCAACGTCGAGCTGATCGACGTCGCTTCGGACAAGGGGCTGGACGCGATGACCGAGACCGGTTTCATCGCCAACGGCAAGGAGTATCCGGTCGACTGCATGATCTTCGCCTCGGGCTTCGAAGTCACCTCGGCGCTGGAGCGCCGCTGGGGGATCGATCGCATCGAGGGCCGGAACGGCGTCTCGATCTATGACTACTGGCGCGAAGGGCCGCTGACGCTGCACGGCGTGGCGGCGCACAACTTCCCCAACCAGTTCTACATCGGCTACATCCAGGGCGGCACCAATTCCTCGGTGACCGAGCAGTTCGGCCGCCAGGGCGAGCACATCGCCTACATGATCGGCGAGACGCTGAAGCGAGGCGCCACGGTGATCGAGCCGACGCAGGAAGGGCAGGACGCCTACACCCGCAGGTTCTGGGAGCTGGAACCCGACCAGTCCGGCTTCCTCGGCGAATGCACCCCCGGCTACTTCAACAACGAGGGCGAGGCCAAGCCGGTCTGGGCGCTGTTCCGCGCGTGGGGCCTGGGCTGGGACAACTTCCTGCAGATGCTGCAGGACTGGCGCGCCCGTGGCGATCTCGACGGGATGAAGCTGGAAAGCTGAACCCGGGGCCAGCGGGGGCGATGATTCATCGCCCCCGCGTCTCCCCTCGACCCGGCCCGGTGCTAGCCTGCCGCAAATGCGGCCTTGAGATTGTCCGGACAATCCGGCAGAGCGCTCGACACCAGACCAGCTGAGGACGAGGATCCATGAGTTACGGCGAAGACACCGCACCGGCGAGCAAGCCCCACGCCGGTTCCACCCCGGTCTACAAGCGCATCCTCGACCTGTTCGAGGCAGAGGGCATCCGCACGCTCTACGGCATCCCGGACCCCAACTTCGTCCACTTGTTCCTGGAAGCCGAGAAGCGCGGCTGGACCGTCGTCTCGCCGCACCACGAGGCCGCGGCCGGCTTCATGGCAGCCGCCACTGCGCGGATGACCGGCAAGCCGGCGCTGTGCATCGGCACGCTTGGGCCGGGCATGGCCAACATGATGCCGGCGATCCAGTGCGCCAAGGTCGAGAACGACCCGGTGATCTTCATGGGCGGCCAGCGCGCCCGCATCACCGAGCGCCGCGTGCGCCGCGGCCGCATCCAGTTCGTCCGCCAGGAGCCGATGATCGAGGATTCGGTCAAGTATTCCGCCAGCCTCGAATATGCCGACCAGACCGACGAGATCGTCCGCGAGGCGATCCGCATCGCGATGTCGGGCACGCCGGGGCCGGCGTACATCGAATATCCCAGCCACGTCATCCTCGAGGAACTGGACGTGCCGCCGGTGCTGCCGCCGCAGCGCTACCGCCTGACCGACCAGGGCGCCGACGGCGATCGCATCGCCGAGGCGGCAAAGCTGATCAAGGCCGCCAAGCACCCGATCATCCTCGTCGGCCACGCCGTCCACGTCACTCGCTCGGGCGCCAAGGTCAAGGAACTGGCCGACCTGATGCAGTGCCCGGTGATCCAGACTTCGGGCGGCACCAGCTTCATCGCCGGGCTGGAGGATCGCACCTTCCCTTATGGCTTCTCCGAAGTCTCGATCGACGCCGTCGTCGAATCGGACCTCGTCGTCGCCATCGGCACCGAGCTGGGCGAGCCTTCGCACTATGGCCGCTGGCGCCACTGGGTCGACAACGAAGCCAACCGCAAGTGGATCTACATCCAGCAGGATGCCACCGCGATCGGCGTCAACCGCGCGATCGACGTGCCGCTGGTCGGTGACGTGCGCGCGGTTGTCCCGCAGCTCTCGCGCGCGATCGGCACCGCCCGGCCGGCGCACCCGCGCCTGGCCGAGTACATCGAGCGCGAGGCCCAGGGCATCAAGGACTGGGCCGCCGAGGCCGCCAGCCGCGGCGACGGCAGTGGCAACGAGCCGATGAACACCGCGCAGTTCATCGTCGAGGCGACGAAGGCTTTCCCCAAGGACGGCATCATGATCCGCGACGGCGGCGCCACCGTGATCTACACTTGGACCTTCAACCAGGCGCGCCCGCACGACGTGATCTGGAACCAGAACTACGGCCACATCGGCACCGGCCTGCCGTATGCCACCGGCGCGATGCTGGCCGACCAGGCCGAGACCGGCAAGGTCCGTCCCGGCATGCTGCTGACCTCGGACAGCTCGTTCCTGTTCCACATCGGCGAGCTCGAGGTCGCGGTGCGCAAGAACCTGCCGCTGGTCTGCATCGTCGGCGTCGATTTCCAGTGGGGACTCGAGGTCGGCATCTACCGCAGCACGTTCGGCCCCGGCACCAACGAGGCCGGCGTCCACTGGTCGAACAAGGTGCGTTTCGACAAGATCGCCGAAGGCTTCGGCGCCAAGGGCATGTACGTCGAGAAGGCGGCGGACCTCGGTCCGGCCATCAAGGAGGCCTATGCCCACGGCGGCCTCGTGGTGATCCACGTGCCGATCGAGCCCAAGGCCAACGCCGAGGACAAGCCGCAGTACAGCGAGTTCCGCACCTGGTATGCCGAGGGCACCCAGTAAGCCCAAAGCGCCGGAGCGTTGAAATCCGATGCCCGCGTCGCGCCCCTTGGCACGACGCGGGCATTGTCGTTAGAACACCCGCGCAGCCCGGGAGAGATCCATGCGTGAATACCTGAAGTTCTACATCGACGGCCAATGGGTCGATCCGGTCACCCCGAAGACCGCCGAAGTCGTCAACCCCGCGACCGAGGCGGTTTCGGGCACGATCTCGCTCGGCTCGCCCGCCGATGTCGACAAGGCGGTCGTCGCCGCCCGCCGTGCGTTCGAAACCTACTCGCAGACCTCGGTGAAGGAGCGGCTCGACCTGCTCGAGACGATCCAGGCCGAATATCTGCGCCGCGAGGAAGAGCTCGGCATGGCCGTGCTCGAGGAAATGGGCGCCCCGCGCGGGCTCGCCTGCGGCTTCCACACGCTGCTCGGCAAGGGCCACCTCGGCACCGCGATCGAGGTGCTGCGCGAATTCAAGTTCGAGGAACAGCGCGGCCCGACGATGATCCTGCGCGAGCCGATCGGCGTCTGCGGCCTGATCACGCCGTGGAACTGGCCGATGAACCAGACCTGCGTGAAGATCTTCCCGGCGCTGGCCACCGGCTGCACGATGATCCTCAAGCCGCCGCAACTCGCCCCGTACTCGGCGCAGATCCTGGCGGAAATCCTCCACACCGCCGGCGTGCCGGCCGGCGTGTTCAACATGGTCCAGGGCCAGGGCAGCGTCATCGGCACCGCGCTGTCGACGCACCCTGACGTCGACATGATCTCGTTCACCGGCTCCGAGCCGGTCGGCGTGCAGATCCAGAAGGACGCCGCGGACACCGTCAAGCGCGTCGGCCTGGAACTGGGCGGCAAGTCGGCGTGGATCGTGCTCGACGATGCCTCGCTGGCGGCGAACGTCGCCGGCGCGACCAGCGGCATGATGGGCAACTCCGGCCAGACCTGCTCGGCCGGTTCGCGCCTGCTCGTCCCCAACGCCCGCATGGACGAGGCGCTGGCGGCCGCGAAGGAAGCCTGCGAGGCGGTGACCGTCGGCGATCCGCTGGGCAACGTCGCGATGGGGCCGGTCGTCTCGAAGAGCCAGTACAACATCATCCAGGACTACATCCAGAAGGGCCTCGACGAGGGCGCGACGCTGGTTGCGGGCGGCCTCGGCCGTCCCGAAGGGCTGGACAAGGGGTTTTACTGCCGTCCGACCGTGTTCAAGGGCACCAACCAGATGGTGATCGCGCGCGAGGAGATCTTCGGCCCGGTGCTGGTGATCATCGGCTACGACGACCTCGACGATGCCGTGGCCATCGCCAACGATTCGAACTTCGGCCTCGGCGGCTACGTCTCGGGCGAGGACGCGGAGACCTGCCGCGCCGTCAGCCGGCGGATGCGCACCGGCGCCATATGGATCAATGGCGGCTTCGACTTCCACGCGGCGTTCGGCGGCTACAAGCGCTCGGGCAACGGCCGCGAATGGGGCGAGGAAGGCTTCCGCGAGTATCTGGAGCACAAATCCGTGGTGGGTTGGTAAGTACCGGCCAATCGCCGCAACGCTAATATAAGGGCGGGGGTCGACAGGGCCTCCGCCCTTTTGCCATCCTGCCCCGATAACGCAGGAGAGCGCATGTCCAAGTACGACCACCTGATCGGCAAGGAAGTCGCGCAGGGCACCTGGAGCTGGAACCAGGACAAGGTGATGCTCTACGCGGTCGGCGTCGGCGTCGGCACCGACGACGCCAGCCGCGAGCTCCACTTCGCGACCGAAAACTTGCCCGGCAAGCCGCTGCAGGTGATTCCGACCTTCCCGGCGCTGATGGGCGTCCGGGGCGACTGGATCGAGGCGCTCGGCCTCGCCACCAAGGACGGCATGACCGTCGGCCTCGTCCACGGCGAGGAAGGCGTGACGCTGCACCGGCCGATCCCGGTGGAAGGCTCGGTGCGCCTGTCGAAGGTGATCAAGGGAGTCTACGACAAGGGCTCGGGAATGCTGATCCAGTTCGAGACCGCGATCACGCTCGAAGGCAGCGGGGAGCCGCTCGCCACCGTCGAGATGCGGCTCTTTGCGCTAGGCTTCGGCGGCTTCGGCGGCCCGCGCAATCCGCCGGAGGACCGGCCGTGGGAGCTGCCGGCACGCGCCCCCGATCACCAGGTGTCGTACTCGGTCGGCCGCAACCAGTCGCTGATCTACCGCCTCTCGGGCGATCACCACCCGCACGGCACCCAGCACGCGCGCGCGCAGCTGGACGGCTTCGAGCGCCCGATCCTCTACGGCCTGGGCTCCTACGGCTTCACTTGCCGCGCCCTGTTGCAGGCACTGACCGACAGCGAGGCCGCGCCGTTCCGCCACATGCACGCGCGCTTCTCGAAACCGGTCTATCCCGGCGACCGGCTCGACATCCGCATCTGGGAAACCGGCGACGGCGGCGCGATCTTCCAGACCCTGGCCAATGGCGAGCGCATCGTGCTCGATCGCGGCGTGTTCCGCTACGACGGTTGATGCGGCGGTTGAGGATCAACCCCCCATCTGGCCGCTCAGGCTCCGCGCGGCGGCCAGCAGCGCCTGTTCGAGCTCGCCGCGCCCGGTGCGCAGCGCCGCGCCGACCCCCAGCGCCACCAGCGCGTGGCTCGGGCGGGCGCCATGGCCGGCCGGATTCTTCCACACCGGCGCCGCCAGCACGGTGACGCCGGAAATGTAGTTACCCTCGTCGACGCCGAAGCCCTGTTCGCGCGTCTCCGCCACCTGCCGCAGCCATTCGTCGAACGCAGGCGGCTCCTCCCAGCGCAACCGCGCAAACCGCGCGCGCAGCTCCGCCTCCGGGTAGTTGCCGAACGCGGCAATGCAGCGGCCCGTGGCGGAGATCAGCGCCGGGTAGCGGCTGCCGACCTGCACCGAGAGCTGGAAACCCCCGGCCTGCGCGGTGGCGACCGTGACGATATGATCGAGCCCCATGATCTGCACGCCGAGCATCGTCACCCCGAAGCCCTGCGCCAGCCGGTCCAGTACCGGCTGGACGAGATCGGCGAAGCGGTCGCGCCGCAACCACTGCCGCGCCAGCGTCAGCACCCCCGCCGCCAGCGCATAGCGCTTGGTCTGGGCATCGAACTCCACCAACTCCTCGGCCACCAGCGCGCGCAGCACGTAGAGGCAGGTGCTGGGGTTGATCCCCAGCTCGCGCGCGATCGGGTTCAGCCCCAGCGGCCCGTCGCTCTTGCCGAGCAGGCGCAGCACGGCGGCCGCGCGGCTGATCGCCGGCGCCTTGCTGTCCTTGACCTTGGGGGATCCGCTTTCCATTCAATATGTAGAATAGCATTCAACATTTGCAATAGCAAGCGACTTGTGCCACAGGCGCTGCAACGTGGCGCGACTCGCATCGCACCGTTATGACAATGCACAGGGATGAGTGGTTCCATGCCGAAGCTGACCGACTACACCAGTTATGCCGATGCCCAGGCCCACGCCTCGTCCGCGGCGCTGTGGGAGCTGTTCGATGGTGACCGTGAGCACCTGAACATCGCCCACGAATGCATCACCCGCCACGCCGACGGCTCGGGCCGCCCGGCGGTGCGCATCGCCCACGCCGACGGCACCGACGAGATTCTTTCGTTCGACACCATCGCGGCGGGCGCGGCCCAGTTCGCGCACTGGCTCGATGCCGAAGGCGTCCAGCCCGGTGAGCGCATCGCCTTCATGCTCGAACCGTCGCTGCCGTTCTACGTCTGCCTGTTCGGCGCGATGCAGACCGGCGCGATCAGCGTGCCGCTGTTCACGCTGTTCGGCCCCGACGCGCTGAAGCTGCGCGTCGGCGACTGCAACCCGTCGATCCTCGTCACCAACGCCGAGAAGGCGGAGCTGGCCCGCTCGGTCGCGACCGACGGCAAGCCGCGCGTGATCGTCGCCGACGCGGCGTTCCTCGCCTCGCTGTCCGGTTTCCCGACCAGCTACACGCCGAAGACCAAGGCCAACGACATGGCCGTCTTCCAGTACACCAGCGGCACCACGCGCGAGCTGCCCGAGGCGGTCAAGCACTCGCACCGCACGCTGGTGACGCTGATGTTCGCCGCGCTCTATGGCACCGGCATCCGCCCGGGCGACGAGTTCTTCTGCCCGTCCAGCCCGGCCTGGGGGCACGGCCTGTGGCACGGCACCCTCGCCCCGCTCGGCATGGGCGTCACCACCGGCACGTTCGCCGGCCGCTTCGACCCGGTGCGGCTGATGAAGGCGCTGAGCGACTACGGCATCACCAACATGTCGGCCGCCGCGACCCACTACCGGATGATGAAGAACAGCGGCAAGGGCGGCGACTTCACGTTCCACTTCCAGAAGCTGTCGTACACCGGCGAGCCGATCGACCCGGCGACGCTCGAGTGGGTCGACGAGACCTTCAAGGTTCCGGTCTGCTCGATGTACGGCACCACCGAGATCGGCGTCGTGCTGGTCAACTTCCCCGGCGCGAAGGATTTCAACGTCAAGCCCGGCTCGCTCGGCAAGGCCGTCCCCGGCCAGCGCCTCGAAGTCCAGCGTCCCGACGGCTCGGTCTGCGATCCGGGCGAGATCGGCGAACTGATGCTGTGGCGTGGCGGCGGCTGGATGACCACCAAGGACCGCGCGAAGACCGACGAGGACGGCTACTTCTACCACTGCGGCCGCGCCGACGACGTCATCATTTCCGCCGGCTGGACGATGTCCGCGGTGGAGATCGAGAACACCATGCTGCGCCACGACGCCGTGCTCGAATGCGGCGTGATCGGCGTGCCCGACGAAAAGCGCGGCCAGGTGGTCAAGGCCTTCGTCGTCTCGAACCAGCCGTACAGCGAGGCGCTGGTCAAGGAACTGCAGGACTTCACCCGCGAGAAGCTGTCGCAGCACGAATTCCCGCGCATCGTCGAGTTCGTGCCCGAGCTGCCCAAGAACCCGGCCGGCAAGGTCCACCGCAAGATGCTGCGCGACAGGGAAGCCGCCAAGCTGGCGGCCGCCAACTAATACCCAACTCACCCCTTTTCAGGAGAAGAGAGCATGTCAGCCAAGTTCCCCAAGATCACCGAGGAAGGTCTCGCCGACCTGCGTTCGCGCATCGGCGTCAAGATCGAGAACACCGTCGAGCCGTGGAACTATGAAGCCACCCGCGACGCCATCCGCCATTACGCCCACGGCATCGGCGACGACAACCCGCTGTGGTGCGATCCGGACTACGCCGCGAAGACCAGGTACGGCACGATCGTCGCGCTGCCTTCGTTCCTGTTCACCACCAGCCGCCTGATCTCGGGCTACTGCGGTGGCCTCTCGGGCGTCCACGCGATGTGGGCCGGCGCCGACTGGCACTGGAAGAAGCCGGTGCTGCGCAACGACACCATCACCACGGTCGCCTACCTGAAGGACCTGGTCGAGCACCAGACCAAGTTCGCCGGCCGCTCGTTCCAGCAGATCTATCACGTCGACTTCTTCAACCAGCATGGTGACGAAGTCGCCAGCGCCGACTCGTGGGTGTTCCGCACCGACCGCGACGAGGCCCGCGAGCGCGGCACCAAGTACACCGAGGCCCGCGGCCGCGTCGAGCCGTTCACCGAGGAGCAGCTGGCCCAGTTCAGCGATCTCTACGCGAACGAGGAAGTCCGTGGCGCCACCCCGCGCTACTGGGAAGACGTCAACGTCGGTGACGAACTGCCGCGCATGATGAAGGGCCCGATGACCGTCACCGGCTTCATCTGCTACGCGCAGGGCTGGGGCGGCCTCTACATCCGCGCCAACAAGCTGGCGTGGAAGATGCAGCAGGCACACCCGGGCCTCGGCATCAAGAACCGCTTCAACGTGCCGGACTGCCCCGAGCGCGTCCACTGGGACGAAGAGTTCGCGCTCGAAGTCGGCGCCCCCGGCGCGTACGACTACGGCCCGGAGCGCACCTCCTGGCTGACGCACCACATGACCAACTGGATCGGCGATGACGGCTTCCTGGCCAAGACCAACTGCCAGATCCGCCGTCACAATCCGGACGGCGACGCGCTGTTCATCGACGGCAAGGTCGTCGAGAAGTTCGAAGAGAACGGCAAGATGTACGTGAAGGTCGAGCAGAAGGCGACGACCCACCGTGGCGAACTGTCGGCCTTCGGCACCTCGGTCGCCGAACTGCCCTCCAAGGCCAAGTAAGAACCACGCAGGCCCCCTTCCCCGATCGGGGAAGGGGGCTTTGCTTTCCCTGCCGCGCACGCGATACAGCCCCGGACCAGGGAGACACGGCATGGAAAGCGAAACACCCCCGAAACCGCAGTTCCTCCCCGACGGCACCGTCGTCGTCCCCGGTTTCACCCTCCCCGTCTCGACGCTGCTCAGCGAACCCGCCGCCGCCTTCGCCCGGATGCGCGCGACCATGCCGTCGTTCGCACCCGCCTCGGAAGAGCCGGACGTCACCGTCCGCCGCGACCAGATCAACGCCTACGCCCGCCCCGGCGCCGAGCGCATGCGCGAAAGCTTCCCGGTCACGATCACGCGCGGCACGATTGCCGGGGTCGAGGTCATGGAGTTCACCCCCGAAGCCGGCGTCACCGATCCCGATCGTGTGCTGATCAATCTCCACGGCGGCGCCTTCTGCGTCGGCTGGGACGGCATCCCGATGCTCGAGTCGATCCCGATCGCATCGCTCGGCGGCTGGCGCGTGGTCAGCGTCAACTACCGCATGGCCCCCGAGCATCGCCACCCGGCCGGCGTGCAGGACGTCGCCGCTGTCTACGCGGCGCTGCTGCAGGACTATGCCCCCGGTCGCATCGGCATCTATGGCGGCTCGGCCGGCGGCGTGCTGACCGCGCAGGCCGCCGCCTGGCTGCCCGCCCAGGGCCTCCCGCAGTGCGGCGCCATCGGCATCTTCGGCGCCGGCGGCGTCCCGTTCGAATCCGGCGAATCGATGTTCACCGCCGGCTACATCGACGGCTCGTTCCCCGCCCCCCGGCTCGACCGAACCATGGCGATCGACATGACGCGCGGCTACTTCGACGGCGTCGACGACAAGGACCCCTCGGCCTGGCCCGGCTGGCATCTCGACGTGCTGGCGCAGTTCCCGCCGACGCTGGTCATCACCGGCACCCGCGCGATGGATCTCAGCCCGGCGGTGTTCACCAACTCGCAGTTGCTCAAGGCCGGCGTCCGCTCGACGCTGATCGTCGGCGAAAGCCAGGGCCACTGTTTTCACTACCAGGTGTCGGTGCCCGAAGGCCGCGACGCCTGCGACCTGATCGTCCGCTTCTTCCGGGAAAACCTGAACTGACCGATGCCCCATTCCGCTGAACCTGTCTGGGCCGGCCCGCTTGCCGGCGTCCGCGTGCTCGATTTCACGCGCGTGCTCGCCGGCCCCGCCGCCAGCCTCGCGCTTGCCGATCTCGGCGCCGAGGTCATCAAGATCGAGCCGCCGGGCAGCGGCGACGAGACCCGCAGCTTTCCGCCGCTCCGTGACGGCGAGAGCCACTATTTCCTCAGCGTCAACCGCGGCAAGCGCTCGATCGTCATCGACCTCAAGAGCGCGGAAGGGCTGCAGCTCGCGCGCGACCTCGCCGCGAAGTGCGACGTGCTGGTCGAGAACTACCGCCCCGGGGTGATGGACCGCCTCGGGCTCGGCTACGAGGCGCTGAAGGCGATCAACCCGCGGCTGATCTACTGCGCGATCTCCGGCTACGGCCAGTACGGCCCGCTCAAGGACCGCCCGAGCTTCGACATCGTCCTCCAGGCGATGTCCGGCGCGCTCGCCATGAACGGCGAACCCGGCGGCCTGCCGACCAAGCTCGGCATCCCGCTGGGCGACCTCGTCGGCGGCATCAACGGCCCCATCGGCATTCTCTCGGCGCTTTACGAGCGCGAGCGCACCGGCAAAGGCCGCCTGATCGACGTCAGCCTGATGGACGGGCTGCTCGGGATGCTCGGCTACATCGCCCAGCTCGCGTTCTTCACCGGGCAGGACCCTGCGCGGCAGGGCTCGCAGCACCCCAACCTCGTCCCCTACGGCATCTTCCCGGCAGCGGACGGTTCGATCGTCATCGCCTGCCTGACGCCGGGCTTCTGGGGCAAGATCTGCACCTCGATCGGACGCCCGGAGCTGACCGCCGATCCGCGCTACGACACCCTCGAAAAGCGCCGTGACGCCCGCGACGAGGTCAACGGGATCGTCTCCGCGTTCACCCGCCGCCACACCGTGGCAGAGCTGGTCACGATCTTCACCGCGCACGAAGTGCCGCACGCGCCGATCCTCGGCGTCACCGAGGCGCTGCACCAGCCCCAGGCGCAGGCGCGACAGATGGTCGTCGAGGTCGAGCATGAGACCCTCGGCCCGATCCCGATCGTCAACCGCCCGCTGAAGTTCGACGAGCCGCAGCCGCTGCCCGCCGCCCCGCCGATATTGGGCCAGCACACCGCGTCGATCCTTGCCGATGTGCTCGGTCTCGACGAAGAACGCATCGCTGCGTTGCGCGCGTCGGGCGTCGTCGCCTGAAGACAGTTTTGGAGAGGACCATGAGCGAACTGCGTTTCGACAACCGCGTCGCGGTGATCACCGGCGGCGGCCGCGGCCTCGGCCGCGCCTATGCGCTGCTCCTGGCCTCGCGCGGCTGCAAGGTGGTGGTGAACGATCCCGGCATGTCGATGGCCGGCGATGCCACCGAGGAAGGCCCGGCGGAAGCGCTCGCGGCGGAGATCCGCGCGGCCGGCGGCGAGGCCGTCGCCAATACCGACAGCGTCGCCACTCCCGAGGGCGGCCAGGCCATCGTCCAGTCGGCGCTCGATGCCTTCGGCCGCATCGACATCCTGGTCCACTCCGCCGGGAACGTCCGCAAGGCACTGCTCTCGGAGATGAGCTATGCCGATTTCGAGGCGATCCTCGACGTCCACCTGCGCGGCGCCTTCCACGTGCTGCGGCCGGCGTTTCCGCTGATGCTGGCGCAGGAATACGGCCGCATCGTCATGACCGGCTCGATCAACGGGCTCTACGGCAAGGCCAATTCGGGCAACTACGCCACCGCCAAGGCCGGCCTCGTCGGCCTGTCGCACACCGCCGCGATCGAGGGCAAGGACCGCAACGTCCGCTCGAACGTCATCATCCCGGCCGCGGTGACCCGCATGTCGGCCGGCATCGACACCAGCCAGTTCCCGCCGATGGAGCCCGACATGGTCGCCCCGGCGGTCGGCTGGCTCTGCCACGAATCCTGCACCGCCAGCGGCGAGCTGCTGGTGGCGATGGGCGGCCGCGTCGCCCGTGCCTGGACGGCGGAATCGCCCGGCGTGTTCCACCGCGACTGGACGATCGAACAGGTCGCCGCCGAGGCCGAAGCGATCCGCGCCACCGACGCGCCGGTGATCTTCCCGCCGGTCCCGCACGGCGAACTGGACCACCTGATGTACGGCTTCGCGATGGCGCGCGGCGCCTAACGCCGCCGCCACCGCGCGCCCGCGGCCCAGGGCGCGGCCCAGATCAGCACCGGTTGCGCCGCCAGCCGCGGCACGTGGTAGAACAGCCGCCCGGCATGGCCGGCCGCCAGGTCCAGCATCATGTGGTGCCAGTTTGCGGGCCACACGCACAGGGCATAAAGCGCCAGCCCCCAACCGGCCGCGCGCCGCAGTGCCGGCCGGCGCGACTGCGCCAGCCCCACCGCGCCGGCCAGCTCCGCCAGACCGGTCAGCGCCACCACCAGTGCCGGCAACGGCACCCAGCCGGGCACGATCGACAGGAACGGCTGCGGCCACAGCAGGTGCAGCGACCCGGCGAGCGCGTAGAAGATCACCAGCACCTGCCGCACGAAGCGTCGGTCGGCCCGCTCCTGCCCGCCCTCGCCCTCGCGGCGCAGCGTCACCCGCCCGGAATCGGGCAGCCGCGGCTCATCCTCGAAATCGACCGGCATCGCGCGTTACCAGGCATTCCCGGCAGCCACCGCGCGCCGTTCCGCCGCCGTGCTGCGCCGGCCCAGCACGTCGTTGCGATGGGGAAAGCGCCCGAACCGCGCCACCATCCCCGCGTGCCGCCGGGCAAAGCCCAGCACGGCGGCATCGCCCAGCCGCGCATAGAGCCGCAGGGCCAGCCGCTGGTCGGCGCGATCCTCGCTGTGCATCAGCGGCATCCACAGGAACTGCCGCCCTGGCTTGTCCAGCCCGCGATCCCAGCCCCGCGCCAGGGCGCGCCGCAGGATCGCGCGCGCCAGCCTATCCTGCGCAAACGCCCGCGCGCTGCCGCGATGGAGGTTGCGGCTGAGCTGGTCG
This sequence comes from Sphingomonadales bacterium, assembly GCA_028868535.1. GTDB lineage: Bacteria > Pseudomonadota > Alphaproteobacteria > Sphingomonadales > Sphingomonadaceae > Novosphingobium. The sequence goes on from JAGWUH010000042.1 coordinate 17,800, forward strand.
AACAGCAGGATCGCCGCGCGCGCCGTGGCCTTGTCCCGGGTGAACGCCCGTGCCGGCATCGTCGCCATCGCACGCAACGCGCGTCCGAAGCGCCGCGCCAGCATGGCATCGACCGCGTCATCCCGCGCGAACCGCTGCGCCGGGCGCAACCGGTGAAACCAGACATGCAGCAGTTCCGCGGCCCACGGCCGCTGCGCCAGCGCCACGACGGCGGCTTCGCGCTACTTCGCCGCCACCTTGCGGTACGGGACGAACTGCTCCAGCCCGACGAAGCCGCTCCACATGTGGCTCGAACGATCGTGCAACTGCACGGTGTCGAGCCGGCAGAGCTGGCTCAGCGAGGTCTTGGTAACCAGGATATCGTCCGAATTGAGCGCGCTGGCATTGCTCGGCCGGTTGACCCACAGCGTGCTGCCGTCGCGATAGACGATCGCGGTCTTGTCGATCACGGTGGAGTCGCGGGCGCTGGTCAGGCTGATGCAGTCGGTCGGCTTCCCGGCCTGACGGCCTTCCAGCAGCTTGGCCAGCTCCTGCTCGCCGGTCAGTTTCTCGCGCGCGAATGCCGGCGCGGCGGGCGCCAGCACGGCTGCGACGAGACCAAGTGCAGGAAGGACGAACGGGAAATACTTCATGGCTGCCTCCAGACAACTCTTGTCGATGCGACGGGCCATACCGCGCGACAACTGAACCGGTGCTGACTGAAACGCACGCCGGAAAAAGTCTTTCCCGTCAGGCGGTTCCGCCCACCGTCAAGCCTTCGATCAGCAACGTCGGCTGGCCGACCCCGGCCGGCACGCTCTGCCCGCCCTTGCCGCACATGCCGATGCCCTCGTCGAGCGCCATGTCGTTGCCGATCCCGGTGACGCGGGTGAGCACCGTCGGCCCGTCGCCGATCAGCGTCGCGCCCTTGATCGGCGCGCCCAGCCTGCCGTTCTCGATGCGATAGGCCTCGGTGCAGGAAAACACGAACTTGCCGCTGGTGATGTCGACCTGGCCGCCGCCGAAGCTCTTGGCATAGATGCCGTTCTTCACCCGGCCCAGCAGCTCGGCCGGATCGTCCTGGCCGCCGCGCATGAAGGTGTTGGTCATCCGCGGCATCGGCGCGTGCGCGTAACTTTCGCGGCGGCCGTTGCCGGTCGGCGCGACGCCCATCAGCCGCGCGTTGAGCCGGTCCTGGATATAGCCCTTCAGGATGCCGTCCTCGATCAGGATGTTCTCCTGCGTCGGCGTGCCCTCGTCGTCGATGGTCAGAGAACCGCGCCGCCCGGCGATGCTGCCGTCGTCGATCACCGTCACCCCCGGTGCCGCCACGCGCTCGCCGATGCGGCCGGAGAACGCGCTCGATCCCTTGCGGTTGAAATCGCCCTCGAGCCCGTGGCCGACCGCCTCGTGCAGCAGCACCCCGGGCCAGCCGGGGCCGCACAGCACCGTCATCTCGCCGGCGGGCGCGGCCACGCTTTCGAGGTTGGTCAGCGCCTGCGCCAGCGCCTCGTCGATCGCGCGGTTCCAGTTGGCGGGATCGAACAGGTCGTCATAGAGCCGCCGCCCGCCCATCCCGAACGAGCCCGATTCGCGCCGCCCGTTCGCTTCCGCGACGATCGAGACGTTGAGCCGCACCAGCGGCCGCACGTCGAGCAGCGGCCCCGCACCCCCGAAGTCGTCGGGCCGCACGATTTCGACCACCGACCAGCTCGCCGACAGCCCCGCCGTCACCTGCACCACGCGCGGATCGCGCGCCCGCGCCGCCGCGTCGATCGCCTCGAGCAGCGCGACCTTCCTCGCGAAGTCGACCGCGTCGAGCGGCGAGGCGTCGGTGTAGAGATGGCGGTTGGTCGCCTGCGGCGGCGGCGCCAGCGGGCCCTTGGCCGGGTCAAGCAGGCTCAGCGTCTCGCCTGCCCGCGCGATCACCGCCGCGCTGATCTCGTTGCCGTGCGCGAACCCGGTCATCTCGCCGGAGACGCCGCGCAGCCCGAACCCGGCATCGCGCGAATAGTCTGCGGTCTTCAACCGGCCGTCGTCGAAGCCGAACGCTTCGCTGGCGATGAACTGCAGGTAAAGCTCGCCATCGTCGCAGCGCGCCAACGTCCGCCGCGCGAGCTCGCGTGCCTCGTCGGGCGAAAGTTGTCCGGAGCGGTAAAGCAGCGAGCGGGGATCATTCAGCGCGTTCATGCCGCCCGATATAGGCACGCATGTGCAACTCGCCAAATCCAATCAGTGTGCGTGGTGCTCGTCCAGGACGAAGCGCTTGTCGCAATAGCCGCAATCGACGTAGCCCTTCTCGTCGATCTCCAGCCACACCCGCGGGTGGCCCAGGGCGGCGGGCTTGTAGCCGCCGGTGCTGCGGATATCGCCGGCCCCGTCGCACATCACGCGGTGGCTGGTCACGGTAACGGTTTCGGGTGCGTCGCTCATGGCCCACCGCCATAGCAGCGCCGGGCGGCGGAAGCCAAGCACCGAAACGGCGCCGACGGTCCTGGTTGCCGCATCGCCTTTCGCGCGATGCCCTAGCGCCGCACCCGCATCAGGAACACGAACGGGATCAGCGCGAAGGCCACCAGCCCGGCCAGCAGGAACGCCTCGACATAGCCGACCACCGCCGCCTGCCGCGCGATCATGCCACTGATCCGCGCGACGCCGCCGGTCGCGCCCAGGTCCAGCCACGGCATCGAGAAATCGATCATCACATTGTCCGGCCGCACCGCCTGCACCAGCCCGGCATGCGCCCCGTCGGCCCGCCGCAGCGCGAGGATCTGCATCAGCGAGATGCCCACCGACATTCCCATGTTGCGCACCAGCGCGTTGAACGCCGCCCCCTCGTTGCGCAGCGCGGGATCGAGCGTCGCATAGGTCAGCCCCGGCAGCGTCGTGAACACCAGCCCCGTCCCCGCTCCCTTGACGAGGCCCGCGGCGATGAACGGCCACTGGTCGCTGGTCAGGTCCAGCCGCGCATACATGACCTGGCTCCAGCCCATCAGCGCCAGCCCGAATGCCATCAGCAGGCGCGGGCCGAGCCGCGACAGCGGCCCCGACAGCACCAGCACCGAAAGCAGGCTCGACAGCGACGCCACCGCGATCAGCGATCCGGCACGCAGCGCGGTATAGCCCATCAGGTTCTGCAGCCAGAACGTCGTCAGCGGCTGCGAACCGAACGCCGCCACGCACAGCACCGTGCCGAACGCGCTGGTCACCACGAAATTCCAGTCGCGGAACAGCTCGCGCCGCACGAACGGCCGCGCCCCGGTCAGCGTGTGGACCACGGTGGACCACAGCCCCAGCAGCACCAGCACCAGCCACAGCCGGATCTCCGCCGCATCGAACCAGTCGCGCTGCGCCCCGCGGTCGAGCAGCAGTTGCAGCGACGCCACCGCCAGCGCCAGCGCGGCAAAGCCGAACAGGTCGAACCGCGTCGGCTGCCGGTCGTCGCCCCGCGGCAGGAACGCCGCCACCCCGAACAGCGCCAGGCCGCCCAGCGGAAGGTTGATGAAGAACACCCAGCGCCAGCTCAGCGTGTCGGTCAGCCAGCCGCCCAGCGTCGGCCCGAACAGCGGCCCGATCATCGACGCCATGCCCTGGACCGCCAGCACCCGCGCGTGTTTCTCGCGCGGGTAGACGTCGAGCAGGGCTGCCTGCGCCAGCGGCTGCAACCCCGCCCCGCTCGCCCCCTGCAAGGCGCGCGCCAGCACCAGCGTCGACAGGTCGCCCGCCACCCCGCACAGCATCGACGCCAGCGTGAACCCGGCCAGCGATGCCAGCATCACCGGCTTGCGCCCGAACCGGGTCGCCAGCCAGCCGGACAGCGGCGTGGCGATGGCGGTGGCGATCATGTAGCTGGTCAGCACCCAGACGATCTGGTCGATCGCGGCGCCGGTGCTCGCCTGGATGTGCGGCAGCGCCACGCTGGCGATCGTCGAATCGATCACCACCATCATCGAGCCGAGCAGGACCGATGCGGTCAGCACCGCCTGGCGGAACGGGTCGGGGCTGGGCGGCGCTGTCATCCTCGCGCCGAGCGTGCCGCAATCGTTCCCCCCGCGCCAGACCCCGCCCGCGCCTTTCCGCTCCGGCGTTGGCGCGCGTTGACGGGCGCGCGCGCCTGCCGCAATACGCAGGCCATGACCACGCCGTCCGCTTCTGGCCCCGCCATCTCGATCCGCAACGTCGTCAAGCGCTATGCGCCCGCGGGCAAGGGGACCGAGGGCAAGCTCGCGCTCGACGGGGTCAGCTTCGACGTGCCGCAAGGCTCGATCTTCGGCCTGCTCGGCCCCAATGGCGCCGGCAAGTCCACCCTGATCAACATCATGGCCGGCATGGTGATGAAGACCAGCGGCGAAGTCTCGATCTGGGGCTTCGACATCGATCGCGACCAGCGCAACGCCAAGCGCGCGATCGGCATCGTCCCGCAGGAGATCGTGTTCGACCCGTTCTTCACCCCTTACGAGGTGCTGGAGAACCAGGCCGGCTTCTACGGCGTCCCCGCCGCGCAGCGCCGCAGCATGGAGCTGCTGGCCGACGTCCACCTCTCCGACAAGGCCCGCGCCTATGCCCGCACGCTTTCGGGCGGGATGAAGCGCCGCCTGCTCGTTGCCAAGGCAATGGTCCACGCCCCGCCGGTGCTGGTGCTCGACGAACCCACCGCCGGCGTCGACGTGGAACTGCGCCGCCAGCTCTGGGAGTTGGTAAGCCGCCTCAACGACGAGGGCGTCACCGTCGTCCTCACCACCCACTACCTCGAGGAGGCGGAGCAGCTCTGCGATCGCATCGCCATCATCAACCACGGCCGCGTCATCGCCGACAAGCCGACGCGCGAACTGGTCGAGATGGCGCGCGACAAGGTGGTCGTGCTCACGCTCGACCGCGATCTCGCCACGCTGCCCAGCCACCCCGCGTTCCGCAAGGCCGAGCGCACCGGCGACCGCATGATCGAGATCACCTACGACAAGGACCGCACCAACGCCGGCGAAGTGCTGTCGCTGGTCCAGGGCCAGGGCCTGTCGATCGTCGACGTCACCACCCGCGAGGCCGATCTCGAGGACGTCTTCGTCAGCCTGACGAGCAATGGCTGATCGCCAACCGCGAAAAACCTGGCTTTCCAAACCGCGCGCGATCGGCAAAAGCTGCTGCGTGAAGAGGATCGTTCCCCCGACGCAGGCCCGCCATGCAGGCTGATGTCGTCATCATCGGCTCCGGCGCCGCCGGGCTCACCGCGGCGTTGGCGCTGGCGCAGCAGCTCAAGGTGCTCGTGCTCGCCAAGGGCACGCTGACCGGCGGTTCGACCGCCTGGGCGCAGGGCGGCATTGCCGCGGTGCTCGGCACCGGCGACACCTTCGAGGACCACATCCGCGACACCATGGTCGCCGGCGCCGGCCTCAACCACCGCGAGACGGTCGAGTTCGTCGTCGAGCGCGCGCCGCACGCGATCGCGCGGCTGGTCGAGCTGGGCGTGCCGTTCAACACCGAGGGCGAAAGCCTCCACCTCACGCGCGAGGGCGGCCACTCGCACCGCCGCATCGTCCACGTCGACGACGCCACCGGCTGGGCGGTGCAGCAGGCGCTGCTCACCGCGGCGCAGGCCAACCCGAACATCACCCTGTTGCCGGGCCGCACCTGCATCGACCTGATCACCGGCCGCCACGAGGCGCGCTATTCCGGCTCCGGCCGGGTCTGGGGCGTCTATGCGCTCGACGAGGCGACCGGCAAGGTCGAGGCGCACACCGGCCGCGCCACGCTGCTCGCCACCGGCGGCGCCGGCCGCGTCTACCAGTTCAGCACCGCCCCGCGCGGCGCCACCGGCGACGGCATCGCCATGGCCTGGCGCGCCGGCGCGCGCGTTGCCAACATGGAAATGATGCAGTTCCACCCGACCTGCCTCTACAACCTCGAGGTCAAGAACTTCCTGATCACCGAGGCGGTGCGCGGCGAGGGCGGGCGGCTGCTCAACCCGCGCACCGGCAAGCGCTTCATGGCCGATTACGACGCCGAACGCTTGGAACTCGCCCCGCGCGATGTCGTCGCCCGCGCCATCGATTCGGAGATCAAGCGCTTCGGACTCGATTACGTCCACCTCGACATCAGCCACATGGAGCCGGACTTCGTCCGCCACCACTTCCCGACGATCCACGAAAAGCTGCTCGGCCTCGGCATCGACATGACCCGCCAGCCGATCCCGGTGGTCCCGGCGCAGCACTACACCTGCGGCGGCGTGGTGATAGACCTCGCCGGCCGCACCGACCTGCCCGGCCTCTACGCCGCCGGCGAATGCACCGACTCGGGCCTGCACGGCGCCAACCGCCTCGCCTCGAACAGCCTCCTCGAATGCTTCGTGTTCGGCGAGGCCGCCGCCGCGGACATCCTCGACCGCTGGGACGCCTTCGACGAACCGCCGCCGATCCGCGCCTGGGACGAAAGCCGCGTCACCAACTCCGACGAGGAAGTCGTCATCAAGCAGAACTGGACCGAGATCCGCCGCTTCATGTGGAACTACGTCGGCATCGTCCGCACCACCCGCCGGCTCGAACGCGCCCAGCACCGCATCAAGCTGCTGTTCGAGGAAGTAAACGACTACTACGGCCACTTCCGCGTCTCGACCGACCTGATCGAGCTGCGCAACCTGCTGCAGTCGGCGGACCTGATCGTGCGCTCGGCGCTGCGCCGCCACGAGAGCCGCGGCCTGCACTACACGCTCGACTATCCGGAAACGCTGCCCGCGGCGGTCGATACGGTGCTGGTGCCCTGAAGCTTACGTCAGCAGCTTGTCGAGGATGATCGGCCCCAGCTTCGGCCAGGACTTGAACAGGTTCAGCCCCTCGCCCTCGCGGGTCTGCTTCGAGCGGTAGTTCCACTCGTCGTCGTTCCACGGCGGATCGAGGAACAGCGAATGCGGGACCAGCCGGTGCACCCATTCACTCGTCGCGCGGGTGTGCGAAAGATCGCTCCGCCCGCTGCGGAACACGAGGCACGGCATCGTCAGCCGGGCGAAATCGCGTGGCCGCATCCCCGGCACCGGCGAGATGTCCGAGGGCGCATAGGCCGCCGCCCACTTCTGCATCACCGCGATGAACCGATCGGGGTCCATCGCCGCCACCGCTTCCTTCGCCGCCGGGTTCTTGGCGAAATTCTCGGCCCACGAGGTCGCGCCCAGCACCGCCTGCATCCCGCCCTCGCTCGCCAGCGTCGCCGCCTCGCCGCAATAGTAGGTGGCGAGCTGCATCAGCCCGATCGGATCGCCGCTGATCCACCACATCGCCAGGTGCGAGCAGATCTCGGGATCGCGCGCCGCCGCCAGCATCGACACCCGCGCCCCGCCCGAACCCCCGGCGATCAGCACCGGCCCCATGTCGAGGTGGCGGATCAGCCCGGTCAGCGCCTCGGCCTGCATCTCCGATTCGCTCTCGCCGTCGAGGCAGACGTCGGACTTGCCGCAGTTCGGCCGGTCATAGATCAGCACCCGCCGCCCGGCATCGACGAACACCTGCGCCAGCTCGCGCAGTCCCGGCACCTCCATGGTGAAGCGCCCGCCCGGGGTCAGCGCCACGCCGGGCGCACCCTCGGGCCCGAGCAGGTCGTATTCGAGGCCGATGCCATTGATCTTCGCGCGCGCCATGGCTGCTCTCCCGTGTGTCGTTGCCGCCATAGGAACGGGTTTCACCGCGCAAGGCAATATCCCCTGGCGGAAGCTCCGCCCGCACCCTGCGCGCAATCGCCGGGACGTTGTCGGCATCTTGCCCCGCCCGCGCAAACGGGCATGCTGCGCGGAAACGCAGCGGGAGAGCGCGGCATGACCCTGGCGATAGACCTGACCGGCAAGACCATCCTCGTCGCCGGCGTGCACAAGGGCGGGATGGGCGGCGCCACCTGCCGGCTGGTGGCGCAGGCCGGCGGCACCGTGATCGCGCTCGACAAGGACGACGCCACCGTCGACGCCATCGCGCACGAGATCCGCGCGGCCGGCGGCACCATCCACACCATCGTCGCCGATCTCACCGACAAGGCCCGCTGCGAGACCGTCATCCCCGAGGCGCTCGCCAGGTTCGGCCCGATCGACGGCCTGGCCAACATCGCCGGCGGCACCCGCGCGGACGAATGGATGCCGCTCGAGGAAACCCCCGCCGATTCATTCTGGCTGACCCAGCAGCTCAACTTCGCCTACGTCTTCATCCTCGCCCGCGACCTCGCCGCCGCGTGGATCAAGGCCGGGCGCCCGGGCGCGATCGTCTCGGTCGGCTCGGTCTCGGCGAAGGATGCCGCGCCCTGGCACGGCCCCTACGGCGCCGCGAAATCGGGCCTGATCGCGCTGACCCGGACGATGGCGCACGAGTGGCACGAGTTCGGCATCCGCGCCAACACCGTCTCCCCCGGCGCGGTGATGAGCGAGCGCGTGCTGGAAAAGGCCGCGGCGATGTCCGAGCGCGCCAAGGCCACGCGCGACGGCGCTGGCGTGATCCTGTCCGAGCCGGGAGAGCTCGCCGCCGCGATCGTGTTCCTGCTCAGCGACCTCGCCTCGGGCATCTCCGGCCAGAACCTGACGGTCGATCGCTCGCTGTCGACGAAGTTCTGCGGCGGCGGCCGCAAGCGCCGCAAGGACATGGGCGAATACGCCTGACGCCTTCGCGGGAACGCGGTCACCGCGTGCCGCGTTGACCGGCCGACCCGGTGCGACACGCGCCATCCGCCGCACCGGGCCGGAGAAGCCCGGCATGATCCGATCCAACCTGCGTCTCGCCGCCGCCCCCGTCCTGCTGCTGGCCCTTGCCGGCGGCTCCGGCACTTGCCATCGCAGCGCCGACGATACCGCGCAGCAGGCGCCGGCCGCCCCGCCGCCACTGCCGGGCGCGCTGCCCGGAACGCTGCCGATGGGCGACCCCGCCGGACTGGCCCCGCCGGTCACCGCGCTGCCGCTGCGCGAGCCGATCCGCCTCGGCCGCCTGCCCCGCGCCGAGGACCGCTATGCCTACCTCGATCGCGCCTGGTGGCTCGACGATGCCATGGCCGACGCCCCGCCCGACTATGCCTTCGACTACGACGGCGTCTCGCCCTGGGGCTGGGACTATCCCGAAGGCGGCCGCGTGCTGGTCGAGCCGGTCGCCGGGGGCTATCGCTCGTACTACTACGCGCCGGGCGCAGACACCCCGTTCTACGTGCGCGATCCCGGCTACGGCTACGCCTTCGACGGCGCGACGCTGGTCGGCCTGTACAGCGCCCGCGGCGAGCCGCTCGAGATCGTCCCCGAAACCGCCCCGGTCGGCTACGCCGCGCGCTACCGCTCGCGCGGGCGCGATCTCTACCGGGCCGATGCCGCGCCGCGCCGCATCGCCGTCACCACCCCGGCTTGGACCGACACGCTCGCCGCCTATGCCGGCCACCGCCGCGTCTGGCACGAGGACGTCGCGCGCAACCCCCCTTGGCGGGCATGGCACGAATCGCACCTCGCCCAGGCTCAGGCGGTGTGGCAGCCCCGCCGCGCCGCGCGCGAGGCCGCCGCGCCGCGCCCGGCGCCCCCACCCCGACCCCGGCCC
>JAGWUH010000043.1 GCA_028868535.1 Sphingomonadales bacterium
CGTATCGCCGGGGTCACCCTCGCCGACGGCACCGCCCTCACCGCTCCTTGCGTCGTGCTGTGCACCGGCACCTTTCTCGGCGGCACGCTGTTCCGCGGCGAGGAGCGCATGGTGGGTGGGCGCATTGGCGAAGCCTCGGCACAAGTCCTGGCCGCGCAACTGCGCGAGGCGGCACTGCCGATGGCCCGTCTCAAGACCGGCACCCCCGCCCGGCTCGACGGCCGCACCATCGACTGGGCGCGGCTGGAGGAGCAGGCCAGCGACGCCGAACCGTGGCGCATGTCCCCGTTGACTGCGCACCGCGCCAATCCCCAGGTATTCTGCGCAATCACCCGCACCAATCCGCGCAGTCACGACGTCATCCGCGCCAACCTCCATCGCTCGCCCCTGTTTTCCGGCGCGATCGGTGCGTCGGGCCCGCGCTATTGCCCGTCGATCGAGGACAAGATCCATCGCTTTGCCGATCGCGACGGCCACCAGGTGTTTCTCGAGCCGGAAGGTCTGGACACGCACCTGGTCTATCCCAACGGGATCAGCACCTCGCTTCCTGCCGATGTCCAGTTGGAGATGCTGCGAACGATGGCGGGGCTTGAAGCGGTCGAGATGGTCGTGCCCGGTTACGCGGTCGAATACGATCACATCGATCCCCGCGCCTTGCGCCCCAGCCTCGAGTTGCGCGCGATCCCCGGCCTCTATTGCGCCGGCCAGATCAACGGCACCACCGGCTATGAGGAAGCGGCCGCCCAGGGTTTGGTGGCGGGCATGAACGCCGCTGCCGCCGTTTTCGGCCGCGAACCCGCGCCGCTCGATCGCGGCAACAGCTACATGGCGGTGATGATCGATGACCTCACGCTGCACGGTGTCAGCGAGCCATATCGCATGCTCACCGCCCGCGCCGAATACCGCCTGCGCCTGCGGGCCAACAACGCCAGCACGCGGCTCACGCCCCTCGCGCTGACCGCCGGATGCGTCGGACGCGAGCGCGCTGCGTGGTTCGCCCGCCGCGAGGACGAACGTGCCGCCTTGTCTGCCGCGCTCGATTCAGAAGTCACCGCCGGAGAACTGGCGGCGGCGGGATTCCCGGTTCGCGTGGACACTGGGCGCCTCTCGCTGCGGGAGTGGCTGCGATTCGACGGCGTCACCATGGACCACCTGTCCCGTTGGCTACCGCCCGTGTCCGATCCTGACCTTGCGGCCGAACTGGCGGAAGACGCCGCATACGCTCCATATCTCGCCCGGCAGGAGGCCGAACTGCGTGACTTGCGTGCCGGCCACGAGCTGCACCTTGGCGATGCCTTTCCATATGCAGAAATTCCCGGTCTCTCACGCGAGATGGTAGAGCGGCTCACCCGCGCGCGCCCGGCCACCTTGGCCGACGCGGGCCGCGTGCCCGGCGTCACGCCGGCGGCCTTGGCGACCTTGCTGGTGCAGGCCCGCAGGCGCGCCGCATGATCACCACCGAAGTCGAGGCGCGCAACTGGATCGCGACGCTGCCGCAATGGAACGAAACCGCCCGCGAGCGCCTCGATACCCTCATCGCGCTGCTCCGCGAGGAAAACACCCGCCAGAACCTCGTGGCGGTCGCGAGTCTCGACCATGTCTGGCAGCGCCACATTGCCGATTCGGCGCAGCTGCTTCCCTATGTTCCACGTGAAACACCCGGCACCTGGCTCGATCTCGGCACCGGTGCGGGTTTCCCCGGCCTGGTCATTGCTGCACTCTGTCCGGAACGGGAGGTCGTCATGGTCGAGTCGCGGGCGCGCCGTATCGACTGGTTGGAGCGCGCGCGCGCTGCCCTCGGTCTCGACCGCGCGCGTATCGAGGGTGCCCGGCTTGAACTGGTCGAATCCTTCCCGGCTGCGGTGATCTCGGCCCGCGCGTTTGCTCCGCTGGTCAAGCTCGTACCGTTGTCCGCACGCTTTTCCACAAGCGACACCATCTGGCTGTTGCCGAAGGGCCAGTCCGCGCGCGATGAACTGGCATCCCTGCGCGGCTGGCAGCATCTGTTCCACGTGGAACAATCGCTGACGGACCCGGATGCAGGCGTTATTGTCGGAACGCTCAAGCGCAAGGCAGGGAAACGCACATGATTCGCGTGGCGATCGCCAACCAGAAGGGCGGTGTGGGCAAGACCACCACCGCCATCAATATCGCCACCGCCCTTGCCGCCACCGGCTGGCGAACGTTGCTGATCGATCTCGATCCGCAGGGCAATGCCTCGACCGGGATCGGCGTTCTCGCCGCCGATCGCGGCCGATCCTCGTACGACTTGCTGGTGGAGGAAGCGCCTCTGTCTGCCTGCATTTCGTCGACCAAGATCCCGGGCCTCGATCTGGTGCCCGCCACGGTCGATCTTTCCGGCGCCGAGGTCGAGCTTGTTGCGGTCGAGAACCGAACCAGCCGCCTTGCGCATGCGCTCGATCAGGCTGCCACCGCCGGCTACGATATCGCGTTCATCGATTGCCCGCCGTCGCTCGGCCTGCTCACGCTCAATGCCCTCACCGCGGCCGATACGTTGCTGGTCCCGCTGCAGTGCGAGTTCTTCGCGCTCGAAGGACTCAGCCAGCTGCTCCAGACCGTCGAACGCGTACAGCAGCGCTTCAACCCCGATCTCGGCATCATCGGCGTGGCCCTCACCATGTTCGATCGTCGCAATCGCCTGACCGACCAGGTCGCCGAAGACGTCCGCTCCTGCCTCGCCGATCTTGTCTTCGAGACGGTGATCCCGCGCAATGTCCGCCTGTCCGAGGCGCCCAGCCACGGCCTTCCCGCTCTGGTCTACGATCACACCTGCGCCGGTAGCCGCGCCTACATGGCGCTGGCCCGCGAACTGATTTCCCGTCTGCCCGAAAAGAGGAAAGCGGCATGAGCGACGATCCGGCCATCCGCATGGACAACCCCGCCCCCGCCAAGCGCCGCCCGGGACTTGGCCGTGGCCTCGAAGCCCTGCTCGGCGAAAGCCGTCGCGAGGAACCGGTTGCGTCCAGCGGCGAGGCCCGCGCAACCGGCGGGCTCGCATCCCTGCCGGTTTCGCGGATTGAGGCCGATCCCAACCAGCCGCGCCGCCACTTCGACGATGCCGCGCTCGACGAGCTTGCCGCATCGATCGCCGCCCGCGGCGTCATCCAGCCGGTCATCGTCCGCCCGATCGAGAACGGTCGCTATCGCCTCGTTGCCGGCGAACGTCGCTGGCGGGCCGCCCAGCGCGCGCAACTACATGAAATTCCTGCGATTGTCCGCGAACTGGGTGAGCGCGAGGTCATGGCGCTGGCGCTGATCGAGAACCTCCAGCGCGAGGATCTCAACCCGATCGAGGAAGCGCGCGCCTACCAGCGCCTTGCCGAAGACGAAGGCATGACCCAGGCGGAAATCGCCCGCATGGTCGACAAGTCGCGCAGCCACGTCGCCAACCTCCAGCGCCTCCTGGCCCTGCCGGAGCCGGTCATGGCCATGGTCGAGAGGGGCGCGCTGTCGATGGGCCATGCGCGCGCCCTGATCGGCGCCGAGGATGCCGAGGCGCTGGCCCGCACCGCGATCGACAAGCAGCTCTCCGTCCGCGAGGTCGAGCAGCTGCTGCGCCGCCGCCCGCGCGAGCCTGGTTCGGGTCCCCGGCATGCCCGTCACTCGCGCCCTTCGGCCGACGAGGCGGACATCCTCGCGGTGCAGAACCACCTCGAGGAATTTCTCGGCCTCTCGGTCAAGATCCAGACCGATCCCGATCCGCGTTCCGGCTCTGTCACGATCCGCTACAAGACGCTCGACCAGCTCGACCTGATCTGTCAGCGACTGACCGGCGGCGGCATCTGATCGCAAAGTCGCGCCGCGCGACTTTACATCGCCGCCCGCTTGTCGCGCACCGGCCGCTTCCAGCGCTGCCCGCCCGTGCCGTGCCTGCGGACCGGGCGGGCGCAGTCGCAGGGATCGGCGACGAATTCGATGATCCGCGTTTCCGTGACGCGCTGGACCGGGATCGCATAGACGAAGTCATACCCGTTCGCCGCAACCCCGATGCGCTCGTAGTAGTCGAGCCAGGCGCGACAGGTCGATTGATAGCCGATCCCGCTGTCGACGTTGCGATTCAGTGATTGCAGTCGCCGGTCGCATTCGCCCAGCCAGTCCGCCCGGGTCGCCGGATGGATTTCCGGTGTCGGCGGCGGCATCGGCTGGCCTGCTGCCCGTCCCGCCATCAGCGCCAGCATCAGCGCCGCCATCTGCATCCGCACACGCGCCATGGCCAACTCCCCAACGTCGATCCTCAGACCCGCAACCTACCACCGTCGCGCGCCATTGACAGTGAAACCGTCAGATCGCGCCTGACAGCAGCGCCGCCAGCTGCTCGATGCCGGCAGCGTCGTCCGCGTCGAACCGCCCCCGCACCGGGCTGTCGAGGTCGATCACCGCGATCACCCGCCCGTTGCGCAGCACCGGCACGACCAGTTCCGCCGCACTCGCCGCGTCGCAGGCAATATGCCCGGGAAAGGCATGGACATCGGCGACCAGTTGCGTGCGCCCCTCCCGCGCCGCCGCGCCACAGACCCCGCGCCCGAACGGAATGCGGATGCAGGCGGGCTTGCCGATGAACGGCCCCAGCACCAGCTCTCCGCCGATCGCCCGATAGAACCCGGCCCAGTTGAGATCGGGCAGCCATTGCCACAGCAACGCCGCGACATTGGCCATGTTGGCCACGGCGTCGGGCTCGCCCTCGGTCAGCGCGCGCGCCGCGGTCGCCAACGCGCGATACAACGCCGGCTTGGCCAGCGCGCGATCGGGCGTGAATTCGTACAAGCCTGCCTCCGTCGCCCGCGACGGCGTTTGCCGGCCGCAGCCGCCATGCTATGCCCCGGGCCCATGAACACGACAATCCGCAATATCCTTGTCGTCGCCGGGATGGTGGTGGCCCTGATCGTCGCCTTCGCCGTCTGGATCGCCTACGGCAATCCGTCGCACCAGCCGATCGAACTGTTCGAGGGACACCGGCCCAAGCTGGCCGATATCGAGATCGAGCACATCCCCAGCGTCTCCCTGCTCAAGTCCGTCGGCTGGGCCCCGGGCGAGGCTCCCAAGCCCGCTGATGGCCTGGTGGTGTCGCGTTGGGCGGATGGGCTGTCGCACCCGCGCACGCTGCTCACCCTGCCCAACGGCGACGTGCTCGTCGCCGAGACCGCGGCGCCGGATTCGGGCAGTGCGCGCGGCGTCACCGGCTTCTTCACCCGGTTGTTCATGAAGCGCGTCGGCGCCGCCGCCGCCTCGCCCAACGCCATCGTCCTGCTCCGCGCCCCCGATGGCGCGGACAAGTCGGCCGAACGCCATGTCCTGCTGCACGAAGGTCTCGCCTCGCCCTCGGGCATGGCCTGGGCCAATGGTACGCTCTACGTCGCCAACCACAACGCGGTCCTCGCCTTCCCCTACAAGCCAGGCGATCTCCAGGCTGGGCCGGCGCGCAAGCTGATGGACCTGCCCGCCGCCGGCAACCACTGGATGCGCAACCTCCTGCTCAGCGAGGATGGCAAGACCCTCTACGTCGCCATCGGCTCGTCCTCGAACATCGGCGAAAACGGCATCGACGCCGAAAAGGGCCGCGCCGCGATCTACCAGATCGATCTCGCCACCGGCCATCCCCGCCAGTTCGCGGCAGGGCTGCGCAATCCCAACGGCATGGCCTGGAACCCCGCCACCGGCGAACTCTGGACCGTCGTCAACGAACGCGACATGCTCGGCCCGGACCTGGTCCCTGATTACCTGACCAACGTCCCGGTCGGCGCGCACTATGGCTGGCCCTGGGTCTACTGGAAGGACGTCGTCGACCCGCGCGTCGACTCGCCGATGCCCGATTACCTGACCGACTATTCGCGCAAGCCCGAATACGCGCTCGGCCCGCACGTCGCCGCGCTCGGCCTGGTGTTCACGCGCGGCGGCGAGCGCATGGGCGCGCGGTTCGCCAACGGTGCCTTCATTGCCCGCCATGGCTCGTGGAACCGCAAGCCGCCGGTCGGCTACGACGTCGTGTTCGTACCGTTCGACGCCAACGGCAACCCGCAGGGCAAGCCGGTCCCGGTGCTCACCGGTTTCATGACCGGCAACGGCGATACCCACGGCCGCCCCACCTGGGTCACCTGGGCGCGCGACGGCACCCTGCTGGTCAGCGACGATACCGCCGGGATCATCTGGCGCGTTTCCGCCCCCGGCGCCGCGCCGTCAGCGCCGATCAGGCCGGTCGTCACCGCCCACCTGCCGCCGCAGCGCAGCCTCGATAGCGAGGCCGCGATCAAGTACGGCGCCAAGTTCGGCGATGACGGCAAGGTCAAGCAATAGACGGGGTTGACGGCCAGCGGGCGCGGGTCCGCTACAGCGTCTTGCCCGCGCGTCCCGCCAGCTCCGTCACGTAATGCCAGGCGACGCGGCCGGACCGCCCGCCGCGCCGCCGTGACCATTCCAGCGCGTCACCCTCGTCGAACGACAGCCCCAATGCGCCAGCATAGCCCCCGATGATCGCCAGGTAATCGTCCTGCGAGCAGTTGTGGAAGCCGATCGAAAGCCCGAACCGGTCCGACAGCGCCAGCCGGTCATCGACGACGTCGCGCGGGTTGATCGGATCGTCCTGTTCCGATGCGTGCCGCGCCACGATCGCCCGGCGGTTCGACGTGACCGCCAGCCGCACGTTGCCCGGCCGCGCCTCCACCCCGCCTTCGAGCCAGGATCGCAGCAGGCGCGGCCCCTCGCCATCGCCCTCCTCGAAGCCGAGGTCGTCGATGAACACCAGGAAGCGCCGCGCGCATCGCCCCAGCTCCGTGAACAGCGCCGCCAGTCCGGCCAGCGCGTCCGGCGCCACCTGCACCATCGCGATCGCGCCCGGCGCGCGCGCCTGCTCGGCCTTGACCGCCGCGCGCAGCAACGCCGACTTGCCCATCCCGCGCGCGCCCCACAACAGCATGTCGTGCGCCGCGTGCCCGGCCGCCAGCCGCGCGACATTGGCCGTCACCGTCTGCTTCTGCGCGTCGATGCCGCGCAGCAGATCCAGCGCCGGCGCCTCCAGCCGCGCCACCGCGCGCGTGCCCGCGCGATCGTGGACGAACGCGGGCGCGCCTTCCCAGTCGACCGGGGACGGCGCCTGCGGCGCGATCCGCTCGAGTGCCGCAGCGATCCGCGCCAGCACGTCCTCGTTCATTCCGCCAGCTCCCGCGCATCGAGCGCATACAGCAGCCCGGCCCCGGCCGTCGCCGCCGCGCGCAGGCCCAGCGCCTCGCCGACGATCGTGGTCAGGAAGAACCCGGCCACCACCTCCTTGCGCCGCGCCTGCGGGGTCCCGGACGGCGCCAGCGCCCGCGCCTGCCGCAGCAGTTGCCATCCCGCCACCGCCACCGCGCACATCGTCTGGAACGGCACCGAACCGGCCAGCCGGTCGTCGAGCGATGCCGAATCGCGCATCCAGGCCCCGGTCGCGGCGCAAGCCCGCGCCAGCTCCGCCAGCGCCCCTCTGGCCTCCCCGGCCTCTCGGGCGATCTCGGCCATCAGCTCCGCCAGCACCGCGCCGTTCGCCATCCCCAGCTTGCGGGTGACGAGGTCCGCCGCCTGGATGCCGTTGGTGCCCTCGTAGATCGGCGTAATCCGCGCATCGCGATAGTGCCGCGCCGCGCCGGTCTCCTCGATGAAGCCCATGCCGCCGTGCACCTGCACCCCCAGACTCGCCACCTCGCAGCCGATGTCGGTGCCCCAGGCCTTGATCAGCGGCACCAGCAGCTCCGCCCGCGCCTGCGCCGCCGCATCGCCCAGCGCGCCGCGATCGACCTGCCCGGCGGTCAGGTACAGCAGCGCCCGCGCGCCCTCGGTCAGCGCCCGCATCCGCAGCAACATCCGCCGCACGTCGGGATGCTCGATGATCGCCACCGGGGTTTTGTCCGCCGCCCCGGCCCGCGCCGATTGCACGCGCTCGCGGGCATAGCCCAGCGCCCGCTGCAACGCCGCCTCGGCCACCTGCACCCCCTGGCTGCCGACATTGATCCGCGCCGCGTTCATCATCGTGAACATCGCCTTCAGCCCCTCGTTCGGGCCGCCGATCATCTCGCCGATGCATTCGTCGTGGTCGCCATAGCTCATCACGCAGGTCGGCGAGGCATGGATGCCCAGCTTGTGCTCGAGCTTGATCGCCTTGACGTCGTTGGCGGCGCCGGGATTGCCCTCGTCGTCGAGATGCCGTCGCGGAACCAGGAACAGCGATATCCCCCGCGACCCTGCCGGCGCATCCGGCAACCGCGCGAGCACGAGGTGGACGATGTTGTCGGCCAGTTCGTGCTCGCCCCAGGTGATGAAGATCTTGGTGCCCTTGATGCGGTATCGGCCGGCGTGCGGTCCTTCGGTCACCGGCGTCGCGGTGGTGCGCAGCGCCCCGACGTCGCTGCCCGCCTGCGGCTCGGTCAGGTTCATCGTCCCGGACCATTCGCCGCTCACCAGCCTTGGCAGCCAGCGCGCCTGCTGCTCCAGCGAGCCGTGGCGATGCAACGCCTCGATCGCCCCCACCGTCAGCATCGGCAGCAGCGAAAACCCCATGTTCGCCGTGCCCAGGTTCTCCATCACGCAGCACGACAGCGCGAACGGCAGCCCCTGCCCGCCCCATTCCTGGGGCGCCGAGATCGCGTTCCATCCCGCCTCGACATAGGCCTGATAGGCCTCGCGATAGCCGGCCGGCAGCCGCACCACCCCGTTCTCCAGCCGCGCGCCCTCGGTATCGCCGACTTGCGACAGCGGCGCCCATTCCCCGGCGGCGAATGCGCCCACTCCCTCGACGATCGCCGCAACGACATCGTCGCTGGCGGCGGCGAAACGGTCATGCCCGGCCAGCGCGTGGATCCCGGCGCAAACCTTCAGCGCCAGCAACTGGTCGGTGGTCGGTGGGGTAAAGTCCATCTGCTTTTCCTTGGCATCTCCGTTCCCGGCCTATAGCGCCAGCCGGCGATGGACAACACGCCGCAGCCCGAATCCCCGTGCATCGGACGCGCCGATGCCGCCGGCATCGCCCGGGCCGCGCGCGTGCTGGCCGATGGCGGGCTGGTCGCGGTGCCGACCGAAACCGTCTACGGCCTCGCCGCCCGGGCCGACAGCGCCGATGCGGTCGCCCGCATCTACCGGGCCAAGGGCCGCCCCGATTTCAACCCGCTGATCGTCCACGTTCCCGATCTCGCGGCGGCCGAACGGCTCGCCCGCTTCGATGGCCGCGCCCGCTTGCTGGCGCACCATTTCTGGCCCGGCCCGCTGACGCTGGTGCTGCCGCGCCGGGATGAGGCCGGCCTTGCCCCGGCCGTCACCGCCGGCCTGCCGACCGTCGCATTGCGCTGCCCGGCCCACCCGGCGATGCGCGCGCTGCTCGCCGCCGCCGCGCTGCCGCTGGCGGCGCCATCGGCCAACCGCAGCGGCGGCGTCAGCCCCACCACCGCGCAGCACGTCGCCGCCTCGCTCGGCGCCCGCGTCGACCTGATCGTGGACGGCGGCGCCTGCCCGCGCGGCCTCGAGTCGACGATCGTCGCCCTGCGCGACCACGGCTGGGACCTGTTGCGCCCCGGCCCGGTCACCGCCGGAGAGCTGGAAAGCCTGCTTGGCAGGCCACCGGGCACCGGCGACGGCCGTATCGAGGCGCCGGGCCAGCTCGCCAGCCACTACGCCCCCGGCAAACCGGTGCGTCTCGACGCCATCACGCCCCACCCCGATGAGTTCCACATCGGCTTCGGCCCGGTGGCCGGCGATGTCAGCCTATCCCCCGGCGGTGATCACGCGGAGGCTGCCGCTGCGCTCTATGCCTGCCTGCACCTGGCGGCGGCCGCGCCACAGCCGCGCGTCGCCGTCGCGCCGATCCCCGATTCTGGACTGGGTGCGGCGATCAACGACCGCCTGCGTCGCGCCGCGGCGTGATCGCTGGCCTGCACTAGGAATTTTCCACAGCAATGAATCGCCCGCCTCGCCGCACGCGGGTGGACAGCCGACGTCACGAGGGCAATGGCTGGGGGATGTGGCAGCTCTACCAGTTCCCCCTGTGTCCGTTCAGCCGCAAGGTCCGCCTGCTCCTCGGTGAAAAGGGCATCGGCTACGAGCTCCTGCGCGAAAACCCCTGGGACGGCCGCGAGGAGTTCCTGGCGATGAGCCCCGCCGGCCGAACCCCGGTGCTTCGTCACAGCGAAAAGGGCTTCTTCCTCGCCGACAGCCGGGCGATCTGCGAATACATCGAGGAAACCCACGACAAGAACCCGATGATCAACGGCACCGCGCAGAACCGCGCCGAGATCCGCCGGCTGGTCGCCCTGTTCGACGAGAATTTCTACGAGGACGTCACCGCGCCGCTCCTCAACGAGCGCATGAAGAAGCGCATCGTCCTGCGCCAGCCGCCCGATTCGCGCGCCCTGCGCGAGGCGATGCGGCTCGCGCACGAGCACCTCGAATACATCGATTTCCTCATCGATCACCGCCCCTGGCTGGCCGGCGCGCAGATGAGCCTCGCCGATCTCGCCGCGGCGGCGCAGCTATCGGTGGCGGACTATCTCGGCGGGCTCGACTGGTCGGGCCACGAACAGGCAAGGGGGTGGTATTCGGTGTTCAAGAGCCGGCCCAGCTTTCGACCGCTCCTGGCGGAACGGATGGAAGTGATCCAGCCGCCCAGCCACTACGCCGACGTCAACGCCTGACGCCCCGGCAGCGGCGAATCAGGCCGCCGCCTTCGTCCCGAACCGGCCGAACTTGCGGAACCGCGTCATCCAGCGGTCGAGGAACAGGCCGAGCGGACGCGGCGTCACCCCCAGCTCGGCACAACCCGGCAGATTGCCCGAGGCGACATTGCCGGCCTTCAGCAGCTTCCACTGCGCCCGCGTGATCGGCGCGCCCGGCAGCCAGCCGGTCAGCGCGGCGATCGCGCCGGAGATGTCGTCGGGCAGCGGCACCAGCACCGTCCGGCGCCGCTCCGCCGCGACGATCCGCTGGTTCAGCTCCAGCATCGTCAGCACCTCCGGTCCGGCCAGTTCATAGGTCTTGCCGCCATGCGCGGCGGGATCGCCCAGCGCATGGGCCACAGCCTCGGCGGCATCATCGACGAACACCGGCTGCAGCTTCGCCCCGGGCGCGAACACCGGCAGCACCGGGAATGTCTCGACCAGCCCGCCGAACATCGACAGGAACGTATCGTCCGGCCCGAACATCAGCGACGGCCGCACGATCGTCGCGCCTGGAAACGCCTGGCGCACGGCCGCCTCGCCCTCGCCCTTGGTCCGCGCATAGGCCACCGCCGATTCCGCGTCGGCGCCGATCGCGGAAACCTGCACGAACGCCTTCGCGCCCGCCGCCGCGGCTGCCGCCGCCACCGCCCCGGCGCCCTTGCCCTGCACCCGGTCGAGATCGCCGGCGAACGCCCCGACGAGGTTCACCACCGCATCGGCCCCGGCCAGCACCGCGCCCAGCCGCTCGGGCCGGGTCACGTCGCAACGCACGAACTGCACCTGCCCCAGCGCGCCCAGCGGCTTGATCGCGAACGCGCGCTCCGGCCGCCGGCTGGCGATGCGCAAGCGCGCCCCGCGTGCCAGCAATTCCTGCGCCAGGTGCCGGCCAAAGAAGCCGCTGCCACCCACCAGCACCACCAGCCTGTCGCGCAGCACGTCGTTGCCAGCCATTGTCGCAAAGCCCTTTGCCAGATTGCCTCCGCGCCCCTTTGCACCGCCACCCGCGCGCGCGCAATACGCCAGATCAGGCCGGCGGCAGCGCCGCGATCCGTTCCGCCGTGCGGTGGTCGAGCATCGCCATCCCCGTGCGCATGGCATTGGCGGTGTTCACCGCTTCCGGCTGGTAATGCGACTCGGTGGTCAGCCAGATGAAGTGGCCATAGACCTGGAACAGCGCGTACTGCTCCATCGCCGCGTCGAACGACGGCGCCGTCGCGCCGTGCCGCGCCAGCTCGTCGAGGTAGTGCCGCACCAGCGCCCCCTCCCACGCCGCCCGGTCGGCGACATCGACGGCGGCGGCAACGTGATAGGCCACCTCCAGCATCCCCGGCCCCCGGCTCGCCAGCGTGTCGAGAAACCCCGGCGTCCCGTCGGGCTCGATGTAGAGATTGCCGAGGTGGACGTCGCCGTGCAGCACGCAGTACGGCAGCGACTGCCCATAGGCGGTCACCCGGTTCCAGGCGTCGATCATCCACGCGCGCCCGCGAAACCGCTCGGACACCGCCACCCCGCGCGGCAGTGCCGTCAGCCGCGCCCAGTTCTCGGGTGAGGTCTTGGTGTCGAAGAACCCGCGCATGACGTCGAAGAAGTCGACCAGGTCCGCCCACTTGCCGCCCGGCCGGATCGCGTCGCTGTCCCAGGTCCGCGCGTGGAACGCCGCCAGCAGCCCCAGCCGCCGCGCCACCTGCTCGCGGCTCTGCGGCTTCGTCGCGTGGCAGAACTCCACCCCGCGCACCGACAGGTCCTCCATCACCAGGATGCCCTGCCGCGCCGCCGGGTCGAACCCGGCGAACCAGCACGCCGGATGCGGCAGCGGATTTTCCGGATAGATGTCGCGATAGCCGCGCACCTCGCGCAGGTGCATGTGGTCCATGCCCCGGCTGTGCTCCTGGAACCCGCCCTTGACGATCACCTGCGTCGCGATTCCCGCGGCCTTGCCGGCTTCGTCCAGCTCCAGCTTCATGCGGATCTTGGTGGTCGTCGAATGGATCACCTCCAGCACCTCGGCACGCAGCACCGTCACCCCGGGCAGGGTCTCGCGAAACGCCGCGGTCAGCCAGTCCGCGGTCACCCCATCTACCGTCAGGGGAAGCGGCCAGGCCCCCATCAGGTGTAGGTCCTCAGCGCGTTCACCGCGGCATGGTCGGCCTCGTCCTCCTCGAGCTGCATCCCGAAGCTCTTGGTGATCATCGCCATCGTCAGATAGCATCCGGCCAGCATCACCAGCTCCATCGCCTGCTCCGGGGTATAGCCTTCCAGCAGCGCCGCCCAGGTCGCGTCGGAGACGAACTGGTCGCGTTGCAACTCCGCCGTCGCCCGCAGGATCACCCGGTCGCGCGCGGTCAGCGCCGGTCCCTCGCCGGCGGTCATCTGCTCGATCTCGGCCGGGTTCAGCCCGGTCCGCTTCGAGATTTCGACATGGTGCGTCCATTCATAGACATCGCCGCACAGGTGCAGCATCCGCAGGCACACCGCCTGCCGGTCGCGCGGCGGCAGGCCGGTCTCGGCCACGCAGGCGCGCAGCCAGGGCACGAACGTCGCGTACATCGCCGGATGCCGCACCAGCACCTTGGAAAAGTTCAGGTGATGCCAGCCGCCGACGATGCGGTCCTGCTCGGGCGTGAACTGCTCGTACGGCAGCGGCGGAATGCGTTCCGCGAAATCCCGGGTCGAAGCCATTGTTTCCTCCTTCACCGCGTCGTCCATGCCCCGTCGACCGGGATCGCCTGCCCGGTGACGAAGCTCGACGACGGATCGCACAGCCACAGCACGGCCGCGGCAATCTCCTCGGGCTTGCCCTGCCGCCCCATCGGGCTCTCGGCGAGCAGCGCCTTGAGGAACTCCGGCGGGATGCTCGCCGCCATCGGCGTATCGATCATCCCCGGGCACACCGCGTTGACGCGGACGTTCTGCCGCGCATAGTCGAGCGCCGCCCCCCGCGTCAGCCCGACGACGCCGTGCTTGGCCGCGCAGTAGGCGGTCAGGTGCGGCGCCCCGGTAATCCCCGCAGTCGACGCACAGTTGACGATCGCCCCGCCGCCCGACGCCAGCATCGCCGGAATCTGGTAGCGCATGCACGAGAACATGCCGGTCAGGTCGATCGCCAGCACCCGGTTCCAGTTTTCCATCGTCGCGTCGGCCAGGGGCGCCGCCGCCCCGTCGATCCCCGCCGCGTTGAACGCCGCGTCGAGCCGCCCGAACGCCGCCACCGTCGCATCGACCGCCGCCCTGACCGCGCCGTCGTCGGTGACGTCGCAGGTCACGGCGATCGCGCCGTCACCCGCCGCCGCCGCCTCGCGCGCCGCCGCCGCGCCGTCGCGGTCGACGAACGCCACCGCATATCCGGCCTTGATGAAGGCATGCGCCGTCGCCCGCCCGATGCCCGATCCCGCGCCGGTGACGAACGCCACCCGCCGCGCTGCTTGCTCTCCCATGGTCTTCTCCGTTTCTCTCGTCTCAGGCGATGATCGGGAACCCCGCGTCGGGGAACTTGCCGTACGGGGTCATGCCGTGCGCCGCCGGGTCGAAGGCCTCGGGCGGCGCCCCGTTCCACCGCGCGTCGGCGGGTTGCGGCAACACCAGGTAGGCCCAGCGCGGCCGGTCGAGCGTGTTGATCCCCGCCCCGTGTACGGTCAGGTGGTTGTGCGCGGTGACGTCGCCCAGCGCATAGGTCATCTGCGGCGTCTCGGGCAGCGCCCGCAGCTCGGGATAGACCTCGCGGATGTCGCGCCCGTCATAGCTGGTATAGTTGCCCAGCACCCCCAGCCGGTGCGATCCGTCGATGAAGCTCATCGTCCCCGCCTCGGGACCATAGGCCTCCAGCGGCATCCAGAACGTCATCCCGCCGGACCGGTCGACGGCAAAGGTGATGTAGTCCTGGTGGAACGAGGTCGCGCCGTTGCCCTGGTTGCGGGTCTTCACCGCCGCCGGCAGCTTCGGGCCATAGAAGTCGTTGAACAGCCGCACCCCGGTGCCGTCCTGCCGCGCCAGCAGCGCCTTCGCCGCGCGGCCGACGCCGAAATGCAGCGGGCGGATTGCGGGGTCGGCGTACAGCCCGCCATACTGCGCGTTGAAGTACGGCTGGTCGATGCCATAGGGCGGGTTGCTGTCGCCATCCTCGCCCATGATCGCCTTCGCCGCCGCCAGCACGCGCGCCAGCATCGCCGGATCGACGAACTGGCGCAGCATCACCCAGCCATGCTCGGCATAGTGCGCCACTTCCTCCGCCGTCACCTCGCGGCACGGCAGCGTCGCGGTACGGGCCTGTTCAAGCGTCTCCATGCTGTCCCTCGCTCCCTTGTCGGCGGTCCCAGTCCGCCAGGATCCGTGTCACCACGTGGTGCTGGTGCCGCAGCGCCAGCTCGTGGTCGTGAAAATGGAATTGCCTGATCCGCCCGGTGTCGAGCGCGCGCTGGATGCGCTCCAGCGTCGAAAGGTCCTCCATCACCACGTCGCGGAACTCGACCATCGAGTTCTCCTGCCCGAACCGCTCGGCGGCGGTCCGCGCCGGCCGCACGAACACGCGCTGGCGATAGAGGCTGCGGTTCGGCCCCAGCGGCCAGACCTGGTGCGCGGTGTACATGTGCGCGGACAGGGTGAATTCGAGGCCGGGGAAGAACGTGATCAGGTCCACCGTCCACCAGGGCGATCGCGCCGGGTTGATCCCCCTGGGCAGGTCATAGCCGCGATCGGCCTGCGCCACGTTCTGCGCGGCGGCGGCGTGGAAATAGGCCAGCTTCTGCACCGGCTTCGGCTCGGCCATCACGCTGTAGTGCGAATTGGTGCGATGCGGCCCCTTCAGCTCGACGTCGAGCAGCCGCCCGAACGGATTGCCCGAGGCCATCATCGTCGGCGCCGCCGAGTTCGGGTGCAGCACCGGGATGTGATAGACCTCGGCCGGGCTGTCGACCACCAGCTTCCAGTTGCAGCCGATCTCGGTCTCGAACTGGTAGGATTGCGTGCACGCCCCCCACGGATAGCCGGCGACGTCGCGCCCCTGCTCGCCGAGGTAGTCCGCGAGGCTCACCGGCGGCTCGTCGACCGGCGATACGAAGATGAACCCCTCCCAGATGCCCAGCGCCACCGGCTTCAGCCCGAGCGTGCCCTTGTCGAGGTCGAAGAACCCTTCCGGGTCGCGCACCGCCGCGCATTTGCCGTTGAGGTCGAACGACCAGCCGTGGAAGCGGCAGGTGAACAGCCCGGCCGAATGCCCCTCCGCGCGATGCTCGACCATCGTCCCGCGATGGCTGCAGACGTTGTGGAAGGCGTTCACCCCGCCATCGCGGTCGCGGCAGACGAGGATCTCCAGCCGGAACGTCGGCAGGTCGCAGGTGAAGAAATCGCCGGCATGGGGGATCTGCTCGACCCGCCCGACCATGTACCAGGCCCGCCGGAAGATCGCCTCCAGCTCCTTCGCATAGACCGCCGGCTCGTGATAGATCGCGGTGTCGCAGGGCCCGGTGTCGATCTCCGGGTACTTCGCGGTCAGGCCGATCCCCGGCACCGGCGGCTTGGCGGCCTCGTTCATGACGCCACCGCCTGCGCCGCGCAATCGGGGATCTGCCGCAGGTAGCGGACACGCTCGACCGGAAACCCGTCATAGACGCGCGGGTCGCCATACCACTCCACCGCCGGCGCCGCTTCGGCCAGCATCAGCATCAGCCGCAGCAGGTTCTCCCCCTCCGGCGGCAGGTCGCCCAGCGCAAAGCCGCGCAGCCAGGCCAGCGCCTCCTCGCCGCGCGCCAGCATGGCGTCATAGAACCGGCGCAGCTCGGCGATGCCGCTCGCCTGCCGCTTCGCCATCCGGGCGGCGGCATCGGGCAGCACCCAGTCCGCCACCAGCGGCTCGATCCCGGCAAAACCCGGCGGCAGCAGGCTCACCCCAGCCTCCGGACCGGATCGCTGCCGTCCCATCCTTCGGCGGCGGCGCGGAACTGCCCGAACACCATCTCGGCCACCGGGTTGGCGGTGATCAGCTCGGTCATGAACCCCAGCTTGGCCACGGTGTCGATGTAGCAGGTGCGCGCGCCCATCATCAGGCCCTCGAACACCACCTCGTGCCCCGCCGCCACGAACGCCGCGCGCTCGGCATCGTAGTCCCGGCAATAGAGCCCGGTGTGATGCATCCCGAAACCGCCCGCCGGCACCACGTCACGCCAGATTCCCGGCTGATCGCCCAGCGGCTGGATCAGCTCGATCTGCATCGGTCCATGCTGGCCGATCGCGGCGCGGTGCGGCGCGATGTCCGCCGGGCTGCCGCGATAGTTTGCATCGTCGAAATGCACGTCCTCGAACACGAAGAACGGCCCCGCCCCGGTGGTGCGCACCCAGTTGCCGATCGCCGCCTCGAGGTCGGGCACGACCCAGCAGAGCTGCATGTATTCGCGATTGCGTGACGTCATGCGGCAGCACTCCCCAGCCGGTCGATGATGAATTGCCCGTCGCGGATCACCGCCTTCAGCGCCTCCTGCGGCCGCGCCAGCAGGCCGGGATCGGCCACCGGATCGCCGTCGACGACGATCAGGTCGGCGACCGCCCCCGGCACCACCTGCCCCACCACCTCGCCGGGCTGCGCCAGCAGCGCCCCGGCATTGGCGGTGCCCCAGCTCAGCACCTGCTCCGCGGTCAGCCCCGGCACCCCGGCGTAATAGCCGAACTCCAGCCCATAGCGGCCGACCTGGTGATCGAGCGGATCGCCCGGGATCAGGTCGCGGAACACCCCCGAATAGTCGTCGCCGGTGAGGATGCGCACCCCGGCGGCCTGCGCCTTCGGCAGCATCGCCCGCAGGTTGGCGAGGTGTTCCTTCATCCCCGGCTCGTCCCAGCCCAGCTCGATCAGCAGCCTCGGATAAGTCAGGCTCGGCACCCAGAAGGTACCGCGCTCGGCCATCGCCGCGATCACCTCCTCGTCCATGCCGTCGCCGTGGTCGATCACGTCGACGCCGAGCTCGATGCATTCCAGCATCATCGCCTTGTCGGCAACGTGGGTGCGCACCCGCGCCCCGCGCCCGTGCGCGGCGTCGACCAGCGCGGCGATCTCGTCGCGATCCATGTTGCGCACCGTGCGCCCGTTGAAGCCGCGCCCCGACGAGGCGAAGAACTTGATCATCTCCGACCCGCGCCGCACCTGCTCGCGCACCAGCTTGCGGATGTCCTCCGGCCCGTCGACGAACACGTCGGTCCCCGGTGTTTCCATCCGCCGCCACCACTTGCGGCTGTCGTTGACGTCGGCGGTGGTGCCGATGTGCGGGCTGCACGCGCGGATGCGCGGCCCCGGCATGATCCCGCGCGCGATCGCCAGCTTCAATTGCGCGTCGATGTCGTGCCCGCAGGCGGCGCCGACATAGCCGGTGAACCCGGATTCGAGCAGGACCCCGGCGTTGCGCACCGCGATCGCCATCAGCACGCCCGGCGGCAGCTCCTTGCCCAGCGGATCGCCGGCCAGCCCCTCGGCCAGGGTGAACTGGAAGAAGTCCGGGTGGAAATGGCAGGTGATCAGCCCGGGCAGCAGCGTCCGCCCGCCCAGGTCGATGCCCCCGGTCACGCCCTCGCGGATCGCGGCGATCGTGCCCCCGTCCAGCGTCACCGTCCACACCCCCGGCAACAGGCGACGGCCGTCGAACACGCGGGCATTGGTCAGCACGGTCATGGCAAGCTCTCCGGTTCGCGCACCGCCCGCAGCGGCGTCGCCAGCAGGTCGCGCAGCGCCGCGTCGAACGCATCGGGCCGCTCGTACATCACCCAGTGCCCGGCCCCGGCGATCACGCGGAAATCGCAGTCCGGCTGCACCGCGCGGATCACCGCCGCCTGCGCCTGCGGATCGGGATGCGGCCGGTCATGCTCGCCCCAGATCGCGTCGACCGGGCAGGCGATATGCGGCAGCGCGCGCTTCAGCCTGTCGGGCACCACCATCGCGGGATCGACCCAGCGCGCCTTGCGGGCATTCGCCACCAGCAGCTCCAGCGCCAGCCCGTCCACCGCCGCCGCATCGTGCAGCATCAGCCCCAGCAGGTTCGCCCGCAGCCGCGCCTCGCGCGCTTCCCCGGCCAGCCCCCTGACGCTGGCGACGTCGATGTGACCATGCGGCGTATCCAGCCCGCCGCAGCCGATCAGCACGATCCGCCGCACCAGCGCCGGGTGATGCACCGCCATCCATGCCAGCAGCGTCCCGCTCATCGAGAACGCGGCAATGTCCACCGGCTCCGCGCCGACGATGGCGCGCAACCCCGCCGCCAGCACGTCGGCGATCGCGCGATGCGTCCGCTCCGGCGGCTCGGCCGAATCGCCCTGCCCCGGCAGGTCCACCGCGATCACCGTGCGCGATCGCGCCAGCACCGGAATATTGCGCACCCAGTGCGACCAGGCCCCCTGCGCGCCGTGCCCCAGCAGCAGCGCCGGCCCCGTGCCCCACACGCGCCAGGCCACCGTGCCCTCGCCGCACGGCGTCTCCACCCGGCGGCAGCCGGCGTCGAGGTCGTCGGCCGCGCTCATCGCCGCGCGAAGGTCAGCGGCAGCCGCTCGATCGTCTGCGTCGCCAGCGTCGGCAGGTAGGTCAGCTCGCTGGCCGGGATCGCCAGCCGGATGTCCTTCCAGCGCCGGATGATCTCCTGCGCCGCCACCTTGATCTCCATCCGCGCCAGCGCCGCGCCGATGCAGCGGTGGATGCCGGCGCCGAAGGTCACGTGATTGCCGACGTTGCGCCGCCCTGCGTCGAGCGTCCGCCCGTCGGGAAACTCCCGCTCGTCGTCGTTGGCCGAGGCATAGAGGATGCACACCTGCGCCATCGCCGGGATCACCGTCCCGCCAACGTCGATGTCGCGCATCGCCGTGCGGAACAGCCCGTGCACCGGCGGCGCGATGCGCAGCACTTCCTCGACGAACCGCATCATCGCGCGGTCGTCGTCGACCTGCGGCAGCAGGCCGTCGGCCAGCCCCGGATGCGTCGCCAGGATCAGCAGCAGGTTGGTGATCGCCGCCGCCGTGGTGTCGTTCCCCGCGATCAGGAAGGCGCGCACGCACGAAACCTTCTCGGCAAACGACAGCGTCGGGTTCTCCTCCGAATCGAGCCGGGCATGGACGAGGTCCGAGATCATGTCCTCGCGCGGCGTGGCCTCGCGCGCCGCGATCTCGGCGATGATCATGTTCTGCAGCTCGCACATCAGCGCGGCGTTGGCGTGCAGCTCCTCGCGCGTCTGCATCCGCCCGATCTGCGCCAGCAGCGCCGTCGTCCAGGCCGCCACCTTCTCGACGCCGATCTTCGCGTAATCGAGCCCGAGCTGGTCGCAGATGATGTGCGCGGTCAGCGGCGCGGCGAACTCGCGCATCCCGTCGCATGCCCCGCGGTCGGCGACCTGCTCGATCAGGTCGACGCAGATCGCCCGCACCCGCGCCTCCAGCGCCTTGACGCGGTGCGCGGTGAACGCCTTCTCGATCAGCTTGCGCAGCCGGGTGTGCGCCGGCGGATCGCAGGCGATGATGTCGCGGATGAAGCCGCCGCCGTCGCGCTCCATGATCCCGGCCAGCTCGTCGACCAGCCCGTTGGCATAGCGATCCTGGTAGCCGTGCTCGAGGCTGAAGCCCTCGGCATCGCGCAGCACCTGCAAGGCATCGGCATAGCGCGTCACCAGCCAGACATCGAGGCCGGGGTCGTAATAGACCGGCCGCTCCGCGCGCAGCGCGCGGTAGAACGGGAACGGATCGTTGCGGATCTCCGGATCGAGCCGGGTTTCCTGCCCGGTCAGCGTTCGCATCTCGCCCATCGTGTCGGCTTCGGCCATGGCTTTTCTCCCGCCGCCAAAGCTAGCAGCCCCGTCCGCGCCGGCAATCCTCCGGCCATCGCCCGGCCGGATTGCCACCGCGCTTTTTCCGGAACACCGCCGGGGTTTGTTCCATGAATTGCCGTGGGCGCCTCCCCGGCCGCATATTACCCCTCAGCCATGGCCACCCCCGACCCCCCCTCGACGATCCCGGCGATGCTGGCCGCCGTCGTGGCGTCACGCGCCGGTCACGATGCCGTCGTCACCCGCGCCGAACGGCTGACTTACGCCGATCTCGATGCCGCCACCGCGCGCATGGCCCGCGCCCTGCTCGCTGCGGGGCTCGGCAAGGGCGGCCGCATGGCGCTGCTTGCCAACGACGGGCCGCTGTGGATCACTGCCTTCCTCGCCGGCCTGCGCATCGGCGCGCTGGTCACCGTGCTCAGCACCCTCGCCACCCCGCGCGAACTCGCGCACATGCTCCGCCACAGCGACGTGCAGCTGCTGGTCGCCACCCGCCGCTTCCTCGGCCACGATTATGCCGCCACGCTCGCCGCCGCGCTCCCCGGCCTCGATCGCGCCAGCCCCGGCCGCATCGCCCTCGCCGATGCGCCCTACCTCCGCGCGATCTGGCTCGATGACGTCACCGGCGTCCCCTGGGCCGGCACCCACGCAGCCCTGCTCGACGGCGCGGACGCGATTCCCCCGGCCCTGCTCGCCGCCGCCGAGGCGCAGGTCAACCCCGCCGATGACGCGGTGATCGTCTACACCTCGGGCAGCACCGCGCTGCCCAAGGCCGTGGTCCACAGCCAGTGGAACGTCACCCGCCACCCGCCCGAACTCGCCCGCCTGTTCCTCGTCCGCCCCGGCAACCGCATGCTGCCGATGCTTCCCGCGTTCTGGCTCGGCGGCATGGCGATGGCGTTGCAGGTGCTCAGCCAGGGCGCCACCCTCGTCTATCCGCTGTCGCCCGACCATGAAGAGCTGCTCCGCACCATCCGGGAATGCCGGGTCAACCGCCTCAACGGCTGGGGCGACGGCCTCGTCCGGCTTCGCGCCGCCGCGACGTCACAGGGCATCGATGTCGATGCGATCGTCGGCCTCGGCCCGTTCCGCGATGCCGCCGGCACGCCGATCCCGCCGCACCTCCAGTCGAACATGCTGGGGATGAGCGAGACGTTCGCCCCGCACAGCGCCGAACCGATCGACCAGCCCCTACCCCCGGACCGGCCCGGTGCCTCCGGCCGCGCCGTCAACGGCTACGAACGCCGCGTCGTCGATCCCGAGACCGGCGCCGTCCTGCCCCCCGGCGCGACCGGAGAGCTGCAGCTGCGCGGCGGCGCCTTGATGAGCGGCTTCTACAAGCGCCGCCGCACCGAGGTCTTCACCGCCGACGGCTTCTACCCGACCGGCGATCTCGTCACCATCGACGCGGATGGCTGGCTGACCTTCGTCGCCCGCCGCAACGACATGATCAAGACCCGCGCCGCCAACGTCTCCCGGCTCGAGGTCGAAACCGCGCTCCTCGCGCTCCCCGGCGTCGCGTCCGCCGTCGTCACCGGCCTGCCCGATGCCGATTTCGGCCAGGTCGTCGCCGCCGCCGTGGTCCCGGCGCCCGCTTCGCGCTGGACCGAAGCCACGCTGCGCGAAGAACTGCGCAAGGTGCTGTCCAGCTACAAGGTTCCCCGCCGCATCGTCTTCGTCGCGGAGGCGGACATTCCCCGCACCGCCACCGGCAAGCTGCGCCTGCACGATCTCGCCGCGCTGTTCGACGCCGGCGCGCGCTAGCAGGGTGACCGGGGAGATTCGCCGGCCTCAGCGCACCCGCCAGACCAGCAGTCCGCGCCCGAACCCGGGGACCGGCACCAGCCAGCCCGGCGCCCTCCCCGCCAGCAGCCGCGCCGCCAGCCCGTCCGGCCGCCGCCCGGCATAGAGCCGCACCTCGGGGCTCGCGCACAACACCAGGTACCCGGCCCGATTGCCCCGCACGATCGCGGCCGCGCCGGCGGGATCGCCGCTGAATGCCGCGATGACGTCATGCAGCCCGGCGCGGTTGCGGTGATAGGCCCCGGCGACGACGCTGTGCCCGGTCCGCACGAGGATCTCCGGCCCGAGGTCGATCGGCGCGAACAGGTGCGAGGGCGGCAAACCCGCCAGGCGCTCCAGCGCGCACGTCCCGTCCGCCGGCCCTGCCGTCGCCGGGCCGGCCACGGCTTCCCGGCGGTCGAGCCACTTCCCGGCGGCGGAGGCGAGGTTCGGCGTCAACAGCACCAGGCACGCCACCATCGCCGCCATTCGCGCCGGCGCCGTGCGCAACGCCGCCGCGCGCGGGAACAGCCGCGCCAGCAACGCCGCGGAGAACGGCACCGCCAGCAGTTGCGCCGCCACCGCGCCGCGCATCAGCAGCAGCGACAGCCCGCAGGCCGCCAGCGCGAATGCCGCGTGCTCGTCCCAGCGCGCGGCATCGGCCACGTCGTGCCGCGCCGCCCACCAGCCCGCGCCGACCAGCATCGGCGTCCACGCCAGCATCGCCCGCGTCGACCAGTCCTGCCGCCAGATCGGCAGCCCTTCGCGCACCTGCTCGAGCCACACCCCGCGCACCAGCGGGTCCAGCCCGTGAAACGGATCGAACGCGGCCGTGCCCAGCCCGCCGAGGATCGCCGCGCCCCCCGCCGCGGCGATTGCCGCCAGCGCGATCGCGCGCCCCGCGCGCCGCCGCTGCCAGGGCGCGCGCGGCAGCCCCAGCGCCAGCAACCCCGCCAGCGCGAATGCCAGCAACTGCGGCCAGGAAAGCTGGTCGGCGGTCGCGGCCAGGAGCGCCGCCGGCCCGCGCATCGCCAGCCCCAGCGCGATCCCCGCGCCCGCCAGCCCCAGGCAGAACGGTGCCAGCGCGCCATCCCGCGCGCGCCACCAGCGCAGCGCCATCAGCGCCGCCAGCGCCACCGCCAGCGGCAACCCCTCGAGCGATATCGTCAGCCATGTTCCGGCGATCGCGCCGGCCCACGCCGCGCCATCGCGCCGCTGCAGCGCCAGCACGCAAGCCAGCGCGCAGATCGCCTGCCAGCCATGATGGTCTATCCGCATCGGCATGAACGTGCCCGTCAGCACCGGAAACAGCAGCGGCAGCGCCGCCGCCGCCAGCGCCGTGCCTTCCCCCATGCCCTGCCCGCGCACCAGCCGGTGCAGCAGCAGCATCGCCACCAGCAGTTCCAGCAGCGGTATCCCGGCCATCGCCAGCGCCGATGCCGCCGGCTCCGCCAGCACCAGCCGCGCCGGGGCCAGCAGCGCCGCGATCGGCAGGTCCACCAGCCGCGACCAGTGCATCGCCGTCCCGCCCGGGCCGCCCATGCGCGCCTGGTGGACGTCGCTCCACGCCTGCCCGGCCAGCCAGTCGCGCACTTCCAGCAACCGCATGTAGTCGTCGGGATCGGTCGCCCGCAGCGCCGTGATCGCCGGCCAGGAAAACGCCAGCAACGCCAGTGCCAGCCCCAGCCACAGCGCCGCCACCGCCCGCCACCCGGCAGGCATCACCGCGCCGCGGTCAGGCGACCCGGCGGCTGTCCGCATCATCGTCGGCAACAAGCGGCTGCGGCACGTCGCGCATCGAGGCGAGCGCCGCCGCCTGGTCGGCGGTCGGGCGCCGCGCCGGCGGCAGGTGCTCCTGCGCGCCCTCGTCACCCGCCTCGTGGTACTCGGCATCCTCGTTGACCGCCCAGACGTCGTAGACGCGCGCGCCGGCCTTGATGTTCTCCACCGTCAGCATCGCCGTCATCATCGCGTGGTCCTGGTTGTTGTAGCGATGCATGCCGTTGCGGCCCACGAGGTGCAGCGTGGCATAGCGCGCTTCCAGCTCGTGCCGCAGCGCGGCGACATTCGCGGCATAGTCCTCGTCATAGACCGGATAGGCCTTCTCCTGCCGCACCACCGCGCCGCCGATCACCTTGTCGGGCGCCACCAGCCCCAGCACCGCCATCTCGCCCGTCGCCAGCGCCACCAGCGCGTCGTCGGTCATCGACCACAGCCCGTCGCCCTCGAAGCAGAAGTATTCGAGCCCGACGCAGGCCACGCCCGCCTCCGGCACCATCTCCGGCGACCACGACCGGAAGTTCTGGATCCGCCCCACCTTGACCTTGCTGTCGTGGATGTAGATCCAGTTGTCGGGAAACAGGTCGTCGTCGGCGCGGATCTTGAGCGCCACCGTCAGGAAATCGCGATAGCGCAGCGCGTTCGCGGCCATCGCGTTCTCGGGCAGCGGATGCAGCCGTGCCGCAAGCTCGCGCAGCGGCGCCGAGGAAATCACGTGGCGCGCGCGGATCAGGCTGTCGCCGTCCGTCCCCGCCGCCAGCAGCCGCCAGGTGCCGTCGCCATCCTGCGCCAGTTGCCGCAGCGCATGCCCCATCAGCACCCGGTTGCCCCGGGCGATCACGTGGTCGCGCGCGGCCTCCCACATCATCCCCGGCCCCAGCCGAGGATAGCGGAAGCTTTCCAGCAGCGTCTTCACCGCCATGCCGTCGTTGGGCCGCCGGTTGAGGCCGAGGCTGCGCTTGAGGCCATCGACCACCGCACCCCACAGCGACAGGCCCTTGATCCGCTGCGCCGCCCAGTCCGCGCTCATCTCGTCGCAGGGCATCCCCCAGACCTTCTCGGTATAGGTCTTGAAGAAGATGCCATAGAGCCGCTTGCCGAACTGGTTGACGGTCCAGTCCTCGAAACTGCGCACGGTGCGGCGCGGCCGCAGCTTGGCCTTGGCAAAGCTCGCCATGCACAGCGTCGACCGTACGATGCCGAGGTTCCACAGCGCCTCGAACGCGCGCAGCGGGTAGGAATAGAACTTGCCCTCGTAATGGATGCGCGACAGCCGCGGCCGCTCGATGAAGTCGTGCGGCAGGATCTCGTTCCACAGGTCGACAACCTGCCGGCTCTTGGAAAAGAAGCGGTGCCCGCCGATGTCGAAGCGATAGCCCCCGTGCTCGACGGTGCGGCTTATGCCGCCGACATAGCGCGGGTCCTTCTCGATGACGGTCACGGAAAAGCCGGCCCTGGTCAGCAGGTACGCCGCGGTCAGCCCGGCCGGCCCCGCGCCGATCACCGCGACGTCGACCACTCCCGCCTCGTCGACCGCGCCCCGCTCAGCCATTCACGATCCCGCCACAAGCTTCAGGCCATGCCCGCGTCAGGGCCTGGGCCGGGGCGCAGCCCGCCCCGCCTTCTTGCCGGGAGTTGAAGGAAAATGGCTAAGCAATCGTTAAAAGCGAAAGCCGCCGGCAAGGGCTTCTTCACATTTCGCGCCGCGCACCTACCGCTCGCGGCCCGGCGGTCAATGCCCCCAATAGCGCAAGTGCAGCACCTGCTTCTGCGCCGCGGCACCGTGGCTGAACACCGCGTCCTTCCACTTCGGCGGGCTGAACACGATGCGGGCATCGCGGGAAAAGCCGAAGCCCTCCTTGGGGATGCCGAACAGCCCCCGGTCCATTTCGTCGTTGCCGTTCTCGTCGTGGAACGCCTGGATCGCGTAATCGCCCGGCGGCAGGTCGTCGATCGTCAGCGACGTCGTCCCCGTCCGTGCCGGGACCGAGGCATGCCACGGGCACCCATCGTCGAGGAACTTCGCCTGCGGGCAGACATCGATCCGCACATGCCCCCGCGCGTTCCGCACGCCGCCGACATCGACGGTCAGGGGCGCGTTGGCGGCGATCACCAGGGCGGCAACAAGCAGGCTCATGCCCTCGCTCTAGCAGCAACGCCTTAATCCAGCCTGAAAAATCGCCCCGCCCGTCGCCCCCGCAAAAGCAACCCCCACGAAGCCGGCCCCAGCAACCAGCCCCCCTCCCGCCGCCACCTCGTCATCCCCGCGAAAGCGCGGACCTCGCGCCGCCATCCCGTCATCCCCGCGAAAGCGGGGACCTCGAGCCGCCACACACAACCCATCGCGCACCCCCACCCCTCCGCGCCCTCGCATGAACCCCTCGCCCTATTTCCCCTTGACAACCTGTACCAAATAGGTTATGTCCCGAGCGCCTGCCACGGTCATGGCCATGATCGGAGGCAGAAGTTCAGGTCGGCGTTGTGGTGCCGCGGTGCGACAGTCCAAAGTCGTGGCCACGCGAAACAGCGTCCCTTGGGATCGAAGCCTGCCCCCGGCCCTGACACCGCCGGGACGCAGTACCGGGAAGCATTTCCCGGGGCCCTCCGGCAGGGGACCGTCCGGTCTCGTTCGGCAGGGCCGGGGACGGCGCTCGCACCGCGAGCCCGCCGCGCCGCTCCGCTTCGCTGGGTCGAGAGGCCCCTTGACCGTTGGGTCGAGCTGGTTGTGATGCGTGAACA
>JAGWUH010000044.1 GCA_028868535.1 Sphingomonadales bacterium
CCGCTGCGCGCGGTGGTGGCGATGGAACTGGCGCCCTACACCGCCGGTCGCGACCACCACATCACGATGTCCGGGCCGGAGATCCAGCTCGCGCCGAACGACGCGCTGTCGCTGGGGCTGGCGATCCACGAGCTGGCGACGAATGCCACCAAGTACGGCGCGCTCAGCGTGCCGACCGGGCGGATCACCGTCGGCTGGGAGCTCGTCGCCGCCGATCTCGCCCGCGTCACCTGGCTCGAACGCGGCGGGCCGGCGGTGCCGCAGGAGCGCCGCCGCGGCTTCGGCACCGACCTGATCGAACGGATCGTCGCGCAGGAGCTGGGCGGCGGCGTCGAACTGCGCTTCGAACCCGAGGGGGTGTGCTGCACGCTGGCGGTGCCGGTGCGCCGGCCCGCGGTGTTCCAGATCCGCGCCCAGAAGCCGGGCTGAGCCGGCTCCGATCCGTCAGCCCACCGTCGCGGCGGAGCGGAAGAACAGGGCCTGGCTGATCGCCGCCTTCACCGCTTCCTCTCGGAACGGCTTGGTGATCAGATACGCCGGCTCGGGCCGGTTGCCCGTCAGCAGGCGTTCGGGGAAGGCGGTGATGAAGATCACCGGCACGTCGGTGATGGCGAGGATGTCGTCCACCGCGTCGAGGCCCGAACTGCCGTCGGCAAGCTGGATGTCCGCCAGCACCAGCCCCGGCTGGCGTTCCGTCACGACCTGGCGTGCCTGCCCGCGCGTCGCGGCGGTGCCGCAGATGCGGTGTCCGAGCCCCTCGACTAGCTGCTCGAGCTGCATCGCGATCAGCGGCTCGTCCTCGATGATCAGCACGCTGGTCGTGCTCTCGCGCGCGATCTCGGCGCTGGCGTTGAGCACCAGCTCGGCAACGTCGACCTCGGGCAGGTCCATGATCGCCGCGGCATCGGCCAGCGAGAATTCCTCCACCGCCGTCAGCAACAGCGCCTGGCGGCTCGGCGGCGTCATCTGCGCGAGCCGCTGCTGCGCCGCGCCCTCGCGGCCGGCGGCGCCCTGATCGACATCCACCCCGGCGCTGTTCCACAGCACCGTGAAGGCGCGGTAGAGCGGCACGCGCCCGCCCTTCAGGCTCTCGCGCAAGTCGGCGTCGGCCAGCGCCGCCTCGAGCGTGGCGCGAACGAACGCGTCCCCGCTGGCCTGGCTCCCGGTCAAGGCCCGCGCATAACGGCGCAGGTACGGCAACGATTCGGCGACTTGCGCTCCTAGCGGCATGAAATTCCCTTCCCGCGATAATCCAGCCTCGTTCCAACGCGCGAAGCCGATGGCGGTTCCCGCGCCTGCGCCGGACCGTTGTCGCGCATTGATCTGGGCGACGGAAGCGAGTTCCAACAAAAAACGAAACCGGACGAAAAAATTTTCGTCTCGCCGGGAACTGGTCGCGGAGTCGCTCATTTAGGGGATGTCACCGCCGAGACCCCCCTCCCGTCCAAGCGGCTGGTGATACGATCCCGGAAGGCCTCCGCTCACATGGGCGGAGGCCTTTTCGCTCGCCGGCGATGGCGATGGTCCAGTGCGAACCCAGGGCCAGAGCCGTCGCCGGCGGGATTGGTCCCGGCGATCGCAAGAACGCACTCTAATCGTGTGCTAAACCCGCCCTGAAGCCTATTCACAGCGCCTTGTCACAGGGCCTTGTCGTAGATCACGTATTCCTTGTTGACGTGGCTGTCGATCTCGCGCGCGATCGAGTTCATTCCCTGGTTGTCGTCGAGGATCCAGCCGATCTCCCCCCGGCTGGCGCCATAGCGCGAGACCGACGCACGGCGGATGTACTCGATCATCATGAAGGCCAGCTGGCTCGCCATCCGGCTGGATTGCAGCCGCTTGCGCACCCCCATCAGCGGCACCCGCATCGTCCGCACCCTGGGCCGCACCAGCCACAGGCCGAGCTTGAGCCAGCCGAGCAGCGACGGCTTGCCGGCGATGCCGTTGGCGCGCTTCTGCACCTCGTTGAAATCAGGCAGGGTCATCATGAAGGCCACCGGCTCGCCGTCGTATTCGGCGATGCGGATCAGGTCCGGCTTGCACAGCGGCTTCAGCTTCTTGGCGGTATAGGCGATCTCGGTGTCGGTGAACGGCACGAAGCCCCAGTTGTCCGACCAGGCATCGTTGAGGATGTCGCAGATGATCCGCACCTCGCGGTCGAACTGCTTGAGGTCGGTCTCGCGGATGCGGATGCGCGGGTTCTTCTCGCCCGAGGAAACGATGCGCTGGATCAGCTTGGGGAACGGCTTCGAGATGTCGAGCTCGTACGAGTAGAGCGTCTTCACCGGCGCATAGCCGCGGCGCTCGATCCAGCCCTGCAGGTGCGGGCGGGCGTGGCCCATCATCACCGTCGGCGGATGATCGTGCCCCTTGGCGAGCACGCCGGGCTCCTCCCACACCGACAGGGTCATCGGCGCCACCGCGCGGGTCATGCC
Organism: Sphingomonadales bacterium; assembly: GCA_028868535.1. Taxonomy (GTDB): domain Bacteria; phylum Pseudomonadota; class Alphaproteobacteria; order Sphingomonadales; family Sphingomonadaceae; genus Novosphingobium. The sequence goes on from JAGWUH010000044.1 coordinate 2,436, forward strand.
CTGTTCGCGCAGCCAGCCTTCCGCCGTGGCGACGAGCTGCGCCGCGATCTCCTCGCTGTCCGCCTCGAGCGCGCCCCACATGCCGACGCCGGGGCCGAAACCCTGCTCCGCCGGCTGCGCGATCGCCAGCTCGTCGATGTGCGCGGCGACGCGGCCGACGACCTTGCCGTCCTTGCGCGCCAGAAACAGCCGCACTTGCGCGTGCTCGAAATAGGGATTGCCGCCGGGGGTGTAGCGCTCGATCTCCTCGGCGCGCAATTGCGGCACGAACTGGGGATCATCGGCATTCGCGGCATAGAGATAGTCGACGAAAGCGGCGCGCTCCTCCTTGCTGTCCGCCACTGTGATCGAAATTTCCGATTGTGCCACGATCATGCCTTTGTTCTAAGCCAGTCGCGAAGTGCGGGGCGGCGGCCTGCTTGTCAAGCAAGCGCCGGCACCCCACCTCGGAGCCCCGGGTCGCGGCCCGCAAGCAGGTCGGGGCCAATTGGAACGAAAGCATGACCGCGCAGGATGACATCAGATCGCGGCCCGCCCGCAAGGTGAGCGCCACCGACGTGCCCGACGACATGGCGATGCTCGGCGCGGCCGCGGAGCTGACGCGCGACATCGCGCGGGCGCGGCCGGACATCTACTGGCCCGACATGCTGGTGTCGGCCGCGATCGGCTATGCCGCGCTGGCCGGCACGATCCTGGCGCCGTCCTGGCCGCTGGCGGTGCTGTCGGGCTGGGTCGCGGTGTTCGCTCTCTATCGCGCGCTGCTGTTCATCCACGAACTGACACACATCCACCGCGATGCGCTGCCCGGTTTCCGCCTCGGCTGGAACCTGCTGGTCGGCATTCCGATGCTGACCCCTTCCTTCATGTACGAGGGCGTGCACACGCTGCACCACGCCCGCGTCCGCTATGGCACGATCGAGGATCCCGAATACCTGCCGCTGGGGCTGATGAAGCCCTGGGCGCTGCCGGCGTTCATCCTGATCGCGGCGCTTCTGCCGGTCGGCCTGCTGATCCGCCACGCGATCCTCGTCCCGCTCGGCGTGGTGATCCCGCCGCTGCGTCGCCAAGTCTGGGCGCAGGCTTCGGGCCTGTCGATCAACCCCTCGTTCCGGCGTCGCCCGGTCGAGGGCGAGTTCGCGCGCATGGTGTTCTGGCAGGAGCTGGGCGCCTCGCTGTGGGCGATCACGTTGCTGGTCTCGACGCGCTGGCTCGGCTGGCGGCCGCTGCTGATCGCGCTGGCGGTGGTTTCGGCCACCGCCGTGCTCAACCAGATCCGCACGCTGGTCGCGCACTTGTGGGTCAACGACGGCGGCACCATGAGCCTGACCGCGCAGTACCTCGATTCGGTCAACGTTCCCCCGCCCGAGCTGCTCTCGCCGCTTTGGGCCCCCGTCGGGCTGCGCTACCACGCTCTGCACCACCTGCTGCCCAGCCTGCCGTACCATTCGCTGGGCGAGGCGCACCGCCGCCTGTCCGCGCATCTCGGCGCCGATTCGACGTACGCACGGTCGAGCTTCCCCGGCCTTGCGGCGCTGCTCGGCATTCTCGCCCGGCGGACGATGCTGGTGCGCTGACCGCGGCGCCGAGAGCGCGCTTGCCCCGCACCGGCAATCGCGCCATCCTGCCGGCATGGGAGACGAAGACCGCGACGTTGAGCCCGGGGTGCAAGGGGCGCCCTGGCGCATCCGCTATGCCCACCCTTGCGACTGGGCCGGGAGTTTCCCGCCGCTGTCGCTGCCGGCGATGTTCGAGGCAGCGGCCGCCGCCCATCCCGACCGCACGCTGGTGAGCTTCAACGGCCGCCGCTGGACTTATGCCGCGATGCTGGCGGCCGCACGCCGCTTCGCCGGGGGCCTGGTCCGGGCCGGCATCGGCAAGGGCGACCGCGTCGGCCTGTTCCTGCCCAACGCCCCGGTCACCGTCCCCGCCTACTTCGGTGCGCTGATGGCCGGTGCGACGCTGGTCAACTTCTCGCCGCTCTACCCCGCCGAGGAGCTCGAGGCGCAGGTCGCCGACTCCGGCACGCGGCTGCTGGTCACGCTCGACGTCCCGGCGCTGCTGCCCAAGGCGCTCCAGGTGCTGCGCGATTCGCCGCTGGAACGGCTGGTCGTCGCCCGCCTGGCGCGGATGGTGCCATGGTGGCAGGCGCTGGCGTTGCGCACCGTGGCGCGCGGGCAGGTGGCACCCGTACCGGACGCGCCCGACGTGATCGACTGGGCGGCGATCCAGGGCGATCCGCCCGCCGCGCTGCCGGCGATCGACCCGGAGCACGAGATCGCGCTGCTGCAGTACACCGGCGGCACCACCGGCACGCCCAAGGGCGCGATCCTCACGCACCAGAACCTGACGGCCAATGCCCGCCAGGTCCGCGCGATCGATCCGCATGCCGACCAGCGCGACGTCACCCTGGGCGTGCTGCCGCTGTTCCACGTCTTCGCGATGACCTGCATCCTCAACCGCACCGTGCTCAACGGCGGCGAGATCGTCATGCTGGCCCGGTTCGACGCCGGGCAGGTGCTTTCGGCGATCCACCGCCACCAGCCGACCTCGATCTTCGCGGTGCCGACGATGCTGCAAGCGCTGCTCGACCATCCGCGCTGCGAGGGAACCTCGTTCGCGTCGGTGCGCGAGGTCGTTTCCGGCGGGGCGCCGCTGCCGCTGCCGGTCAAGCAGCGCTTCGAACAGGTCACCGGCGCGCAAGTCATCGAAGGCTATGGCCTGACCGAGTGCAGCGGCGTCGTCAGTTGCAACCCGCTGCAGGCGCATCCGTTGCTGGGCCCGGCGCGGGCCGGGACGATCGGCCAGCCGCTGCCCGGCACCCGCCTGCGCCTGCTCGACAAGGACGATCCCTGTCACGACGCCCGCCCGGGGGAGCCCGGCGAGCTCGGCGTCGCCGGGCCGCAGGTCATGCAGGGCTACTGGCGCCGCCCGGACGCCGAGGCGAGCACGTTCGCCCAGTGCGGCGGCACCCGCTGGCTGCGCACCGGCGATGTCGCGGTGATCGATGGCGACGGCTTCGTCCGCATCGTCGATCGCATCAAGGACATGATCGCGGTTGGCGGCTTCAAGGTCTACCCGAGCGAGGTCGAGGCGGTGCTGCTGCAGAACCCGGCGGTGCGCGAGGCGCTGGTGATCGGCGCTCCAGACCCCTACAAAGGCGAGGTGCCGCGCGCTTTCGTCACCTGCCGCACCGCTTGCGACGCCACGGAACTGCGCGACTGGTTGAACGATCGCGTCGGCAAGCACGAGCGGGTCGACGCGGTGGTGATCCGCGATGCCTTGCCGAAAACGCCGATCGGCAAGCTCGACCGCAAGGCGCTGCGCGCCGAGCTCACCTGAATCAGTTGGCCAGCGCCAGCCGCGCCTCGCCCTCGACCAGCGTCACGTCGTGTCCGCGCTGGGCGAAGCGGCCGGTGACGCGGGCCCCCTGCTCGATCGTCAGCGACTCATAGAGCACGTCGCCGTCGATCCGCGCGGTCTTGAGGATCACCAGGTGGCCGGCGTTGACGGTGCCGCGCACGTGCCCGGCCAGCCGCGCCGTATCGGCGACGATGGCGCCGGCGATCTCGCTGCTCTCGCCCTGGACCAGGCCGGCGCAGGTGATGTCGCCCTCGACGCGGCCGTCGATGTGCAGGTCGGCGGTGGCGTGGATGTCACCCCGGATCGCGGTGTCGGCGCCGAACACGGAAAAGGAGGAGGCGGCCATCGAATCAGTCGCCCCCCGCGCCGGCGCGGAGGTCTTCTTGGGGAACATGGTTGCGGGCCTCCAGGAACGGGCGCGGGTTGACCGGGCGATCATTGATGCGGACTTCGAAATGCAGGTGCGGGCCGGTCGAGCGGCCGGTGCTGCCGATCACGCCGATCTGCTCGCCGCCATTGACCTGGTGGCCCAGCGTGGTGCGAAAGCCGGACATGTGGGCGTAGCGGGTGATCAGGCCGTTGCCGTGATCGATCTCGACGCAGTTGCCGTAGCCGCTGCGCTGCCCGACGAACGAGACCCGGCCCCTGGCGGCGGCGTAGATCGGCGCGCCGATCGGGCCGCGGAAATCGAGCCCGGGGTGGAACGCGCCGGCGTGGGTGAACGGGTCCGAACGATAGCCGAAACCCGAGGAAATATAGTCGAGGCTGGCGGGCAGCACCTGCGGCAGGCGCTGGATGCCCGATTGCAGCGCGTTCATCCGGGCCAGGCTGAGGCCGAGACGCTCGAAGCGCGGGTCGATCATGCCGTTCGCCGAGGTGGACATCGGGATGAACGGACCACCCATCGCCCCACCCGTCGCCTCGCCGCGGTCGAGCGAGGCGAGCATCATCCTGGGGTCCAGCCCGAGGCGGCGGATGCGCTGGCTGGCGGCTTCGGACTGGCGATCGGCATAGCGGGTCAGCGATTCGACGAAGGCGAGCTGACGGGCTTCCATCTTCGCGAGGCCGCTTGCCTCGGGCAAAGCGGCGGAGACTTTCGCCACCGTCCTGGCGGCTTCGCGGTCGCTGTTCGAGACGGTTTCGCCGGCACGCGCGTCCTTCGGCAGCCCGCCGAGGTGTGCCGAGACCATCTTCTCGATGAAATCCTGCCGGCGCCGCAGATCGTCGGCGACGCCGTTGAGGCTGTTGCGATAGCTGGCGACGCGATTCTCGGCGGTCAGCACGCGGGCTTCGCGGTTGAGCAGCGAGAGCCGGTCCTGCGCCTCGACCAGCCGCGACACCGTCACCGCCAGCATCGTCCCCAGCCATAGCAGCACCAGCGCCGCGACGGCGGCGGCGGCGCGCATCTGCAGCCGGCTCGAAATGCGGATGAAACGGACCTGGCCTTCCGAGCGCATGAAGAACTCGCGCTCCGGGAACCAGCTCCGCAGGCGGACAATCCAGCCGCCAACGGTTTCCTTGCTCGACACGACCCGATCTTGTCCTGTTTTGCCCCGGCGCGCGGCTAGCAGGGCGGTTGCGGTGAATCGAATCGATGTTCCGCTTTCGGTCCCCAATTCACGACGAGTCGAGCCGTGCAATCGATGAATCGTTGCCAGGCGCGAGATGCGGGTAAACGATTCAATTCCGGGGTTTTGCGCGAGGGCGAATCGGCTGGTTTTCCGGCACGCGCGAATCGGCTAGGGAGGGTGGCATGAACCAGCATACCCCCATTACCGAAGCGCCCGAGGCGCTGGTTGCCCGCCTGGCCACCGCCGGCCGGGCCGCGCAGGCACGCCTGGCGCGGCTCGCCGATGTCGAAAAGGCCGCCGCGCTGCGCGCCGCCGCGCAGGCCCTGCGCGACGACGAGTCGGCGATCCTGGCCGCCAACGCGCGCGACATCGCCGCCGGCGAGGCCAATGGCCTGTCGGGCGCTATGCTCGACCGGCTGCGGCTCGACCCGGCGCGGCTGGCCGCGATCGCCGACGCGGTCGACCAGGTCGCCACGCTGCCCGACCCGGTGGGGGAGGTGATCTCCACCAGCGAACGCCCCAACGGCCTCGTGCTGAGCCGCGTGCGCGTGCCGATCGGGTTGATCGGCATCATCTACGAAAGCCGCCCCAACGTCACCGTCGATGCCGCGGCACTGTGCCTGCGCTCGGGCAACGCGGCGCTGCTGCGCGGCGGCAGCGAGGCGGCGAATTCGAACCGCGCGCTGATGGCCGCGTTCCAGCGCGGGCTCGGCGCCGGCGGCGTCCCGCCCGAGGCGGTGCAGCTGGTACCGGTGCAGGACCGCGCGGTGGTCGGGGCGATGCTCACCGCCGCCGGACTGATCGACATGATCGTGCCGCGCGGCGGCAAGAGCCTGGTCGCCCGCGTCCAGGCCGATGCCCGCGTGCCGGTGCTGGCCCACCTCGACGGCATCTGCCACACTTACCTGCACAGCGCCGCCGATCCCGACATGGCGTTGGCGATCGCGCTGAACGCCAAGCTGCGCCGCACCGGCATCTGCGGGGCGATGGAGACGCTGCTGATCGACGCCGCCTTCCCCGCAGCCGCCCGCGTGGTGGCGGCGCTGCTCGATCGCGGTTGCGAGGTCCGTGGCGACGGCCGCGCCTGCGCGCTCGACCCGCGCGTGATCCCGGCCACGGCGGAGGACTGGGACACCGAATACCTCGACGCGATCCTCTCCGTCGCGGTGGTCGATGGCCTCGACGCGGCGATCGCGCACATCGCCCGTCATTCCTCGCACCACACCGAGGCGATCGTCACCGCCGACGCCGACGCCGCCGAGCGCTTCCTGAACGAGGTCGACAGCGCCATCGTCATGGTCAACGCCTCGACCCAGTTCGCCGATGGCGGCGAGTTCGGGCTGGGCGCCGAGATCGGCATCGCCACCGGCCGGCTGCACGCGCGCGGCCCGGTCGCGCTCGAAGGACTGACGACGTACAAGTGGGTGGTGCGCGGCACCGGGCAGGTCCGGCCCTGAGCCGGATTCCCGTCCGCACCGCGCTGCTCGGCGGCAGTTTCAACCCGGCGCACGGCGGCCATCGCCGCGTGACCCTGGCGGCGCTGGCGGCGCTGGGGCTGGACGAGGCCTGGTGGCTGGTTTCTCCCGGCAATCCCCTGAAGCCCGCTTCCGGCATGGCGCCGCTGCCCGCGCGTCTCGCCAGCGCCCGGGCCCACGCCCGGCGCGCGCCGATCCGCATCACCGCGATCGAGCGCGAACTGCACACGCGGTTCACCGTCGATACGCTGGCGAGACTGGTCCGCCGCTATCCGAAACGCCGCTTCGTCTGGCTGATGGGGGCCGACAACCTCGCCCAGTTCCATCGCTGGCGCGACTGGCGACGGATCGCCCGAACCATGCCGATTGCGGTCATCGCCCGTCCGGGCTATGATGCGGCTGCCCTCGCCAGTCCGGCGATGGCCTGGCTCGGCCGTTTCCGGCGGCCTCCAGCCAGCGTGCGAACCCGGGCAGCATGGAGCGCGCCGGCACTGGTGCTCTTGCGATTCGATCCCGATCCGCGTTCGGCGACCACCCTGAGGGACCGCGATCCCGACTGGGCTGGACGCACGGCACACGGCGGCTGGCGCGATGGCGTCACGCAGCGCCCCCTGCCGCTGAGTGCACGATGACCGGGCGCGAACCAGCCCGAACCTTTTTTCCCAACCAAACGTTTTGCCTGCGCATGGCTTCGCGATGTTCGCCATGCCCGAGAGAGGAGGCTTTTCCGCCTACATGAACGCCCAACCGATCACGCCGACGCCGGCCAGCGCCGGCCCCGTTCCGCTCCCGGCCGCCGAACCCGGCTCGCTCCACGCGCTCGTGCTCCAGTCGCTCGACGACGACCAGGCGCAGGACATCGTCTCGATCCCGCTCGAGGGCAAAAGCTCGATCGCGGATCACATGGTGATCGCCTCCGGCCGCTCGACCCGGCAGGTCGCGGCGATGGCGCAGAAACTGGCGGAGCGCATCAAGCACGGCGGCTTCGGCCATGCCCGGATCGAAGGCCTGCCCGCCGCCGACTGGGTGCTGATCGACGCCGGTGACGTCGTCGTCCACCTGTTCCGGCCCGAAGTGCGCAGCTTCTACAACCTTGAGCGGATGTGGGGCTTCGGGGACTCGCCGCCGGCCGCCTGACTTGAAGCTCCACGTCATCGCGCGCGGCAAGATCGGCCGCTCGCCCGAGGCCGAGCTCGTCACCCGCTATGCCCGGCGCATCGCCTGGCCGTTCGCCGTGACCGAGCTGCCCGACAGCGGCGGCACCGTGCCCGTCGCGCCGCCGAACACGCGCGAAGTCCTGCTCGACGAGCGCGGGCGGCAACTGTCCTCGGAGGAGTTCGCCGCGATTCTCGGCCGCTGGCGCGACGACGGCGTGCGCGAGGCACGCTTTCTGATCGGCGCGGCGGACGGCCACGGCGACGAAGCGCGCGCCCGCGCCGACCTGCTGATCGGGCTCGGCGCCATGACCTGGCCGCACATGCTGGCCCGGGCCATGCTGGTCGAGCAACTGTGGCGCGCCACCAGCATCCTCGCCGGTCATCCCTATCACCGCAGCGGATAGCGCGCGCAAACCCCTGTTCTTTGCGCCGTTGCTGGCGCTAGAGCATCCCCCATGCCGTTGCGCACCCGCCTTTTCCTGGCCGCCGCCGCGCTGCTCTGCGCGGGCGCCGCCGCCGCGCAGGTCTACAGCGATGCCGGCGATGCCCGCCACGCGCTGGCAGAGGCGCAGGCGGCGGGCGCCCAGGCCCGCGCCCGGGCCGAGAAGCTGGAAGCCGAGGCTGCCGGTGCGACCCAGGCGGTCGAACGCACGGTGCGCGAGGCCGCCGCCGTCGCCGCGCGCATCCAGCAGGACGAGGCCGACATCGCCGCGGCCGAGGCGCGCGTCCGCCTGATCGACGGCCAGCGCGCGCAACTGCGCGCCAGTCTGGCCGAGCGCCAGCGCCCGCTGGTGCGGCTCACCGCCGCGCTCCAGCGGCTGTCGCGCCGCCCGCTGGCGATCGCGCTGCTGCGGCCGGGTTCGCTGGCCGACGCGGTCCACACGCGCGCGCTGATCGAGACGATGATCCCCGAGGTGCATCGCCGCACCGCGGCGCTGCGTGTGCAGATCGCGCGGGGCATCGCGCTGCAGCATCAGGCCCGCGCCGCGCAAGGGGCGCTGCGCGCCCAGCAAAGGCAGCTCGCCGCCCGCCAGCAGGAGCTGGTCGGCCTCGAGACCCGCCAGCGCCTCGCCGCGCGCGACGTCAGCGGCAGCGCCGATCGCGAGGCCGAGCGCGCACTGGCTCTGGCCGAGCAGGCGCGCGACCTCGGCGCGCTGGCCGATACGCTGGGGGAGGCGGACAGCCTGCGTGCCGAACTCGCGGCGCTGCCCGGCCCGGTGTTGCGGCCCGACCATCCCGGCGGCGGTGCCGCCCCGAGCGTGATCGTCCCTTCGCCGGAACCGACTGCACCGCGCCGCTACCAGCTTCCCGCCGCCGGGAGGCTGGTTTCCGGGTTCGGCGATGCGGCCAGCGGCAGCATCTCGCGCGGGATCCGCCTGGCCGTGCGCCCCGGCGCGCAGGTGGTTTCGCCGGGGAACGGCCGCATCGCCTTCGCCGGGCCGTATCGCGGCTATGGCGACATCGTCATCGTCGCCCACGAGGGCAAGTGGACCAGCCTCATCACCGGGCTCGCGCGGCTCGACGCGCAAGTCGGCGACAGCGTCGTCGCCGGTTCGCCGCTGGGCGTCGCCGGGCCGGGCCAGCCGGTGCTCGGGCTCGAGCTGCGCCACGCGGGAGTGCCGGTCAATCCGCTCGAACCGATCGGGCGGCGCTGACCGACGCGGCTTGCGCCACGCGGCGGCGATGCCCCCGTGTGGGCGAGGCTCCCCGCGCACAAGGCTGGCGTTAAGCCGCGCCGGACTATAAGTTGCCGTTCAACCCGCCGCGAAAGGCCCGCGCTTCGATGAAGACCCGTTTTCCCGCCCTGCTCCGCGCCGGCCTGCTCGTTGGCGCGGTGGCGCTTATCCCGGCCACCACCGCCGGCCTGGCCGCGGTGGACGGCCGCGTCGCGCCGTCGTTCGGCCGTCTGTTCACCGTCTACCAGCTGATCAAGGCCGACTATGTCGACCAGACCGATGACGACAAGCTGGTCAAGGGCGCGATCGACGGGATGCTCGCCAGCCTCGATCCGCATTCCGCCTATCTCGAAGGCGCCAGCCTCGAACGCCTCGACACGATGATCGACGGCTCCTACGCGGGCCTCGGCCTCAGCGTCGCGATGGACGATGGCGCGGTCAAGGTGGTCTCGCCGATGCGCGGCAGCCCGGCGGAAAAGGCCGGGATCAAGGCCGGCGACTTCATCACCCATCTCGATGGCAAGCTGATCTACGGCGGCGAGCTCGACGATGCCGTCGCCCGGATGCGCGGCGAAGCCGGCACCTCGATCCGCCTGACGGTGTTTCGCCCCGGCCGCGACGAGCCCTTCGACGTCACCGTCACCCGCAGCGTGATCAGCCTCGAGCCGGTGACGTGGAAGCTGGAAGGCACGGTGGGCGTCATCACCGTCAACGAATTCTCGCGCGATGTCGGCAAGAACGTGTTCACCGCGATCACCGCGATGAAGCGGCAATCCGCCGGTCGCCTGTCCGGCCTGGTGCTGGACTTGCGCCAGAACCCCGGCGGCGCCCTCGACGAGGCGATCTCGCTGTCGGACCTGTTCCTCAGCAACGGGGTGATCGTCTCGCAGCGCGGGCGCATCGCCAACGAGAACGAGACCTGGCGTGCAGAGACCGTGTTCCCCGGCGATGCCGCCAAGGGGCTGCCGCTGATCGTGCTGATCGACGCCGGCTCGGCATCGGCGTCGGAAATCGTCGCCGGTGCGCTGCAGGACCAGCACCGCGCGGTGGTGATGGGGGAAACCAGCTTCGGCAAGGGCAGCGTCCAGTCGATGATCCGGCTCGACAAGAGCCATGCCGTCAAGCTGACCACCGCGCGTTACTACACCCCCAGCGGGCGTTCGGTGCAGGAAGGCGGCATCACCCCGGACATCCGCGTGCCGCAGCTCAGCGATCCCGACGCGCGCAAGCGCAGCCTCGCGCAGCTGCGCGAGAGCGACCTGCGCCACCACCTCGTCAACGAGATCGGCATCGATGACAAGAAGCTGGAGGCGGACAGCAAGACCGACCCTCGCTTCACCGCCACGCCCGAGGAGCTCAAGGCCAAGGGCATCACCGATTACCAGCTCTGGTACGCGCTGCAGACGCTGCGGCGCGCCGGCGGCACCACGCTGGCGACCAAGGGCTGATTCAATCGGGCTTTTCTTGGGCGGCCGTTTGCGCCAGATCATCGCCGGTCCATTGCGCCGCGCGCACGTGCGCGCCATGCCAGCCATGCCTACCGTGAGGATGTGATCGCCTTGTCCACGCCGCTCTCGCAAGCCCGACTCATCGCGCTGGCCGTTCCCGCGGCGCTGCTGGCGGGGGCCTATGGCTTCCAGTACATCGGCGGCCTGTTCCCGTGCGAGCTGTGCTGGTGGCAGCGATACGGCCACTTCGCCGCGCTGGCACTGGCGCTGCTGTCGTTCGCGGCACCGCGTCATCGCCTGCCGGTGATTCTGGCCGGTCTGGGCCTCGCCGCCTCGGCGCTGGTCGGCGCCTATCATGCCGGGATCGAGTACAAGTGGTGGCAGGGCTTCACCGCCTGCACCAGCGCGGTCAAGTTCGGCGGCGGCGATCCGCTGGCGGCGATCATGGCGGCGCCGACGGTGCGCTGCGACGACGTGCAATGGTCGCTGTTCGGAATCTCGATGGCCGGCTACAACTTTCTGGTTTCGGGCGCGGCGGCGCTGGCGGTGTTCGCGCTGGCCGGCCGCGCCCGCAAGGGAGCCTGAACGATGACCACGTCCCCGAAGGCGCAGCGCATGCTCCGCGTCGACCAGGCCGGCGAATATGGCGCGACGCGCATCTATGCCGGGCAGCTCGCGGTGATGGGCGATCGCGGGCCCCACAGCGCCAAGATCCTCGCCATGGCGGCACAGGAGGCCGATCATCGCCGCGATTTCGATGCGCTGCTGGCGTCGCGCGGCGGCCGGCCGACGCTGCTCCAGCCGATCTGGAAGGTCGCCGGCTTTGCGCTTGGCGCGGCCACGGCGCTGATCGGGCCGGAGGCGGCGATGGCCTGCACCGCGGCGATCGAGGAAGAGATCGACCGGCACTACACCAGGCAGCTCGACGAGCTTGGTGACGGCGATCCCGAGCTGGCGACGCTGATCGAGCAGGCCCGGGACGACGAGCGCGAGCATCGCGACACCGCTCTCGCCAACGGGGCCGAACGTGCGCCCGCCTATCCGTTGCTGGCAGGGGCGATCCGGCTCGGCTGCAAGCTCGCGATCGGTCTTTCCGAGCGAATCTGACCCGCCTTTGCGCCAGCGCAACCGCGGGCGCGGCGGCTTCAGCTATCATTCAGCGCATGGTGCCCCTATATCGGCGCCGTCCCATGGGAGAATAACGATGCGTCCGCCCTTCACCGCCCTGGCCCTGGCGATCCTCGCCGCGGGTGCCTCGCCCGCGTTCGCGCAGGCGCCTGCCCCGTCCGAGAAGATGAACATGGTGATCGTCTACGGGAAGGACGCCTGCCCCGAATCCAGGGAAGGCGAGATCACCGTCTGCGCCCGCAAGGACGAGGCCGAGCGCTATCGCATCCCGCCGTCCCTGCGCGGCTCGGAATCGCCGCAGAACGAGGCGTGGACCAACCGCGTCCAATCCTACGAGATGGTCGGAGCCTCGGGCACGCAGAGCTGCTCGCCGACCGGCCCCGGCGGCTGGACCGGCTGCGCCAATCGCTTCATCCAGAACGCCTATGCCGAGAAGAAGCAGGGCACCGACGTCCACTTCAGCGAGATGCTGGCGAAGGAGCGCGAGAAGCGCGCCGCCACCGTCGATGCCGACGCCGCGGCGACGCAGGCGCGGGTGGAGCAGGCCGAGAAGGACTACGAGGCCCGCCAGCGCGCCCAGGCGGAATCCGCCGAGGCCGCGAAGAACGCCCCGCCGGCCCCCGCGCCCACTCCGGCCAAGTAGGCGTCAGACGCGGCCGACGCTGGTGTAGGCGAAACCCTTCGCGCGCACTTCGGCGGGTTCGTAGATGTTGCGCAGGTCGACCAGCACTGGCGCCCGCATGGCGGCCTTGATGCGCTCGAAGTCGAGCGCGCGAAACGCGTCCCATTCGGTGACGATCACCACCGCGTCGGCAGCGTCGGCGGCGGCATAGGCCGATTCGACCATCGTCACTTCGGGCATCAGCTTGCCGGCGGCCGCCATGCCTTCGGGATCGTAGGCGCGGACCTCGACGCCGCCGTCGGCCAGGGTCTGGGCAATGGCGATCGACGGCGCGTCGCGCATGTCGTCGGTGTTGGGTTTGAAGGTCAGGCCGAGCAGGCCGACGCGCTTGCCGCGTGCGGCGTCAGCGCCGCCCAGCGCCTCTATCACCTTGCGGCCCATCGCCCGCTTGCGGCTTTCGTTGACCTTGACCACGGCCTCGACGATCCGCGTCGGGCTGTCATAGTCCTCGGCGGTCTTGAGCAGCGCCAGCGTATCCTTGGGGAAGCACGAACCGCCATAGCCCGGGCCGGCGTGCAGGAACTTGGAGCCAATGCGGTTGTCGAGCCCGACCCCGCGCGCGACGTCCTTGACGTCCGCGCCGACCTTCTCGCACAGATCGGCCATCTCGTTGATGAAGGTGATCTTGGTCGCCAGGAAGGCGTTGGCGGCATACTTGATCAGCTCGGCCGAACGCCGGCTGGTATAGAGGATCGGCGCCCGGTTCAGGAACAGCGGACGATAGACCTCGTGCATCTGCTCGCGCGCCCAGTCGTCGTCGGTGCCGATGACGATGCGGTCGGGCCGCTTGAAATCGCCAATCGCCGCGCCCTCGCGCAGGAATTCCGGGTTGGAGGCGACGGCGAAGCGCACGCCCGGCCCCGCGCCCCCGCGCGATCCGGCGATGATCCGCTCGACCTCGTCGCCGGTGCCGACCGGAACGGTCGACTTGGTGACGATCACCGCGGGCGCGGACAGGTTTGCGCCGATTTCCGCCGCCACCGCGTGGACGAACGAAAGGTCGGCGTGACCGTCGCCACGGCGCGACGGCGTGCCTACGGCGATGAAGATCGCGTGGGCGCCGGCAATGCCTTCGGCAAAGGCGGTGGTGAAGGTCAGGCGTCCGGCGCGGACGTTGCTTGCCACCAGTTCGGCCAGCCCAGGCTCGTAGATCGGCATGATCCCGTCCTGCAGCGCCGCGATCTTCGCCGGGTCCTTGTCGATGCAAACGACATCATGCCCGAAATCGGCGAAACACGCGCCGGATACCAGCCCGACGTACCCCGAGCCGACCATTGCGATCTTCATGAAGCCTCTGCAAATAAAAGGAAAAGAATGCGGCCGCTACTTAGCCGGAATCACCTCTAAAGGCAATTTGTTGCCAAGAAGAAAAACTGCATCTCTTGGCGGGATTTCCGCCCGATCGGAAGTTGCCGGATCGCGCGTCGCGCTGGTGGGTCCCGGCCGCTGTGCGCGCAACGCGCGGCGGCCGGGACAACATCAGCGGTAGAAGATGTGATTGTCGATCCGCGTGACCTTGTGCAGCCGCCAGCCCGGCGACACGCGCGCGGCGTGGAAATAGAGCGCGCCCTCGGCCTCGCTCTGCCAGGAACCGTCGTGGGCGATCTGGGCGATGGCCACGGCATTGCGCCACAGCCGCGCATTGATGCCCCCGTGCGCGCCGTGCACGAACGAGAACTGCGAAGGCTGGTACACCACGCCGCAGTAGGAGCTGGGGAAGCGCCCCGAGCGGGCGCGGTTGACGATCACCCGGCCGACCGCAAGCTGGCCGGGAAGCGATTCGCTGCGGGATTCGTAGTAGATCGCGCTGGCCAGGCACTTCATCTCGGGGGAGAGATCATCGGACACCGGCTGCGCGGCGACCATTGCCTGCAGCGATTCGGCGCTGATCTGGGGAGCCGCATCGGCAGGCGCCTCGCCGCTCAGGGCGTTCGGCAGCGGCTGGGTGTCGACCGCGTTCTGGCCGAAACCGGAAAGGGCGGGAGAGAGTTCGGCCGGGGCGGCAACGGGTGCCTTGCCTTCAGCGGCGGCGCCGGAACTCGCGGCGGTAACGATCGTTGCAATCATCGTGGCGGCCGCCGAAATCAGGCTGGCCTTGCGCACGTTGGCATTACGGAAACTGTACCTCATCAAACCGGTTTCATAGGCGGTTGGCGCGCTGCACAGGCCGGGCAGTTCGAGCCGAAGCTCTGGTGCCGTGGAACCTGCCGGTTACCCCCCGTCTGCGTGCTTACCTGCCGGCCGAAACGCCGGATCGGTCGCCTGCGCGAGAAAAACGAGCCGCGCCTTTCGTTGTGCAGTGCGGCAAAGTCAACCCCGTGCAATCGGTTCAACGACGAACCGTTCTGCCTGCGGGATATCCAGTTCGACTATCCACAGGTCCGGGTCGCGCTGCCTGCGACGATCGATAATGTCGTTAAACTCTTGATTTGTCAATTGTTCCTGCTCCAGCGTGCAGGTCCACGCGCGATCCCCGTCGGGCGTCGGCATGCGCTCATACAGCCGCGCGCGGCCGCCGTGGTCGAGCAGCACCAGGGCGATTGTTCCCGCATCAGGCTCACCCTTTGCCAACACCGTGGCGAATCCGCCCTCGGCCTGGACCGCGCGGATCAGCGCCGACACCTCCAGCGAAGCCGGCAGACGCGTGGCCACGCTCAGCCTTCCGCCGGCCGCAGCGCGCGAGCGTAGCCTTCCAGCCCCGACAGCGCGATGCGCGAGCGCATGAACGTCCCGGTTCCGCGCCCCACTTCCTCGCCCTCGCTGTCGACCAATCGCGCCTCGGCGACCAGCACCCGTCGCCGTCCGCTGATCCAGCGGCCCTCGGCGACCACGGGCCCGCTCTTGATCGGCCGCGAAAAGTGCAGGTTGAACGACGTGGTCAGCAGGAACTTGTCGGTCACCAGCGTATTCGCGGCATAGAACGCGGCATCGTCGAGCATCTTGAAATAGATCGTTCCATGCGCCGCACCGGCGGCATGGTGGCACGATGGATCGACGAAGAAATCGATTCGCGAGCGTCCTTCGCCGGTCACCGTCAACTGCGAGCGGAACAGGCTGTTGACCGGCGCCGAGGCATAAAGGCTTTCCAGCGCGCGCCAGTGCAGCGCCGCCCCCGCCACGGGATTGGCCTCGCGTTCCGCGCGTTCGGGGAAATCAGGCGGCGTCGCGGTCGATGACATTGGAGAGCAGCCCATAGACCGCCTCGTCGCCCGGCGCCTGGCTTAACGCGGTGTGCATGCGCTCGTCGCGCATCATCCGCGAGATCGCCGCCAGTGCATGGAGATGTGCCGCCCCCGCCTGCTCGGGCGACAGCAGCCCGAATACGAGATCGACCGGCATGTCGTCGGCGGCGTCGAACGCCACCGGCCGATTCAGCCGCAGGAACACGGCGACGGGCGCCGCAATCCCCGGAACCCGCGCATGCGGAATCGCCACCCCACGCCCGAATCCGGTGCTGCCGAGCCGCTCCCGCTCCTCGAGCTGTTCGCGGACCAGCGACGGGTCGAGTCCGTAGATCCCGGCGAACCGTTCCGCCAGTAGCGCCAGAATCGCGGCCTTGTTATCGGCATCGATGGTGCCGACCGCCTCGGGCAGGAGGGTGAAGAGCGCAGTCATAGCCTGGTGTCGACTTGTCCCTGTACCGCCGCCTGCGGGATCGCCCGCCGCGACGTGCTGAATTCGTCACGTTCCCGACAGGCCCCGGTTCAGTCGAATCGCGGAAACCGGGGAAATCGGCCGCGCGGCGGGCGTTCGATTCGCCCGGCCTGCCGCCAATTACCCCGGATTTCCGCGCCCCGCGCTGGTCAGGACGCCTGTCAGGACGGTTCGACCCAGCCGATCGAGCCATCGCCGCGGCGATAGACCATATTATACGTACCGGTGCCAGCGTTTTTGAACAGCAACGCATTGGTGTTGCGCAAGTCGAGCATCATCACCGCGTCGGACACCGTCGCCTCGGGGACGTCGACGCGCATCTCGGCGATCACCAGCGGCGCATCGTGCGTGACTTCCTCGGCCTCGGGCTCCGGCTCGGCAAACACGACATAGGCGGCCTGCTCCTCGCGCTGCGCGTGTGCCGACGCTTCGTGACGGTCCTTCAGCCGGCGCTTGTAGCGGCGCAACTGCTTGTCGATCTTCTCGACCGCCTGGTCCAGCGCGAGGTGCGCGTCGGTGGCGATGCCCGCGCCCTTGAGGATCAGCCCATGCATCACGTGGGTAACGATGTCGCAGCGGAAATGGCCGGCCGGGGCCTTGCTGAACGTCGCGACCGAGGACAGCGCCTTGCTGAAGTACTTGCCCACGATCGCGGTCAGCCGATCCTCGGCGTGCTCGCGCAGCGCTTCGCCGGTTTCCATCTGGTGCCCCGAAACGCGAATTTCCATAAGTCCGTACTCCTTCTCGACGCCGTGGCTCAGGCGAGCCAGAGCGGCTCCTTGATCGTGGCGAGAAACGCGGCGTGGGCCGCCAGTTCCTCGGGGCTGGCGGCGTGCGGCCGCGCCGGCCGGAACACCCGTTCGCGCCGGACCGTGACCATCACCTCGGTCTCGATGACGACGCTCTCGCGCGCCAGTTCGAGGCCGATCTGCCGCCCGCCATTGAGTTCGACATAGACCTGCGCGAGCAGCTCCGCATCGAGCAGCGCGCCGTGCTTGGTGCGGTGGCTGCGATCGATGCCATAGCGCGTGCACAGCGCGTCGAGCGAAAGCTTCGCGCCCGGATGGCGCACCCGCGCCAGCGCCACCGTGTCGACCATGCGATCGAGGCTGACCGGGCCCAGCCCGCACAGCGCCAGTTCGGCATTGAGGAAGCCGAAGTCGAACCCCGCGTTGTGCGCGACCAGCGGCGCCTCGCCGAGGAATTCGAGCAGTTCCAGTGCCCGCTCGGCGAACTTCGGCTTGTCCGCGAGAAACGCGTCGGACAGCCCGTGCACCGCCTCGGCCGCAGCCGGCATCGCCCGTTCGGGGTTGAAATAGGCGTGGAAAGTGGCACCGGTCGGCACCCGGTTGACCATTTCGATACAACCGATCTCGACCATGCGATCGCCAGTGCCGGGATCGAACCCGGTGGTCTCGGTATCGAAGATCACTTCACGCATTACACGGACTCTATCGGCCTCGCGCGCGCCGGTTTCAAGGGGACAATCACCCGGAATTCGCGTCCGATTGCAACGAACTGCGGATCGCTTCCACCAGCCCTGCCACCGCCGCGCGCGTCTCGGCCAGCGATACCCCGGTATCGATCACGTAGTCGGCGCGCGCCCGCTTCTCGGCATCGGGCACCTGCAGGCGCAGGATCGCGGCGAACTTGTCCTCGGTCATCCCCGGCCGCGCCAGCACCCGCGCCCGCTGCGCTTCGGCCGGGGCGGAAACCACCGCCACCGCATCCACCCCGGTCGCGCCCTTCTCGAACAGCAACGGAATGTCGAACACCACCAGCGGCTGCGCCTCGTTCTCCGCCATGAAGCGCTGCCGCATCGCCGCCACGGCCGGGTGAACGATGCCTTCGAGGCGCGCCAGCTTGCCGGCATCGCCGAACACCGCCGCGCCCAGGGCGGGCCGATCGACCCCCTCGGGCCCCGTCGTCCCCGGAAACGCCGCCTCGATCTCCGGCAGCAAGGCCCCGCCAGGTCCTTGCAACGCGTGGACCGCCGCGTCCGCATCGAACACCGGCACGCCCAGCTCGCGCAGCATCGCCGCCACGGCCGACTTGCCCATGCCGATCGAGCCGGTCAGCCCGAGAATGAACGGTCGCTTGCGCCCCGAACTGCTCATCGCGTCAGCAATCCGCGCAGTTCGGCATCGCCGTCCTTCGGCGGCTCTGCCCCATAGAAGCGCCGGAACGCCTCGCGCGCCTGGCCGACCAGCATCTCCAGCCCGTCGTGGGTGCGCAGTCCGCGCGCCGCCGCCGCGCGCAGCGTCGGCGTCTCGTGCGGATGGGTGACGATGTCGTAGAAGATCGCATCTTCCCGCAAGCCGGCCACGTCGAGCGGCAGCGGCGGCATGCCGTTCATTCCCAACGAGGTGGCATTGGCCACCAGCCGGCTCTCCGCCGCCAGCGCATCGGCCCGTTCCCAGCCGGCGGCCACCACGTCCAGCCCGGCGACGGTCGCGGCAATGTCGTCGAGCAACCGCGCCGTTGCCTCGGGCGAGCGGTTGATCACCGCGACACGCGCGGCACCCAGCCCCACCAGCCCGGCGATCACCGCCGCCGCCGCGCCACCGGCACCGAGAACCGTCACCGTCTCGCCGGACAGGTCCAGGCCGGCCAGCGGCTCGACGAACCCGGGCAGATCGGTGTTCTCCCCGGTCAGCGAGCCATCATCCTCGACGATCACGGTGTTGACCGCGCCGAGGGCCTTCGCCGCCGGCGTGTGATGGTCGACAAGGTCGAAGCACGCGCGCTTGTGCGGCATCGTCGCCTGTATGCCGGTGAAGCCCAGCGCCACCATGCCCTTGAACGCGCGCGCCACCTCGCCCGGGCGAACCGGCAGCCGCACGTAGTGGCCGTCGATGCCCAGCCGCTTCAGCCAGAACTCGTGGATCACCGGCGATTTCGATTGGGCTACCGGCCAGCCGATCAGCCCTGCCAGCAGCGGGAACGGGCGGTCCTGCCGCCCAAGGGAGCTTGCCTCGCTCATGCCGCCACCATGCCCTGGCCCCGCAACGCCGCCAGCACCGCCAGCAGCGGCATTCCCAGCACGGTGAACTGGCTCCCCGCGATATCCTCGAACAAGTGCACCCCCAGCCCCTCGATGCGGAACACGCCGACACAGCCGCTGACGGCCGGCCATTCGGCAGCCAGATAGCGTTCGATGAACGCCGGCGATAGCGCCCGGACGCGCAGCCGCGCGCATTCGGCATGACGCCACAGCGCCAGCCCGTCGCGCGCCATGGCCGCGGCGCTGTGCAGCTCCATCTCGCGCCCGGAAAACCAGGCCAGGTGCGCGGCCGCCTCGTCGCGGCTGCGCGGCTTGTCGAACCGTCGGCCACTGCAGACGACCAGGCTGTCGCTGCCGAGCACGAGCCGCCCGGGCGCATCGGCGGAAACCGCCAGCGCCTTGGCCTCGGCCAGCCGCGTTGCCACCGCATCGGGTGCATGGCCGGCCAGTTCCGCCTCCAGCGCCCGTTCATCGAGGTGCGCCGGCCGTGGCTCGAATGCGACCCCTGCCGCCGCCAGCATGGCCTGGCGCGATCCACTTTGCGACGCCAGCACCAGCGTCGCGTCCGGGTTCATCATCATCGGGTCCATCAGATCGGTTTCGTGCCGATCCGGCCCTGCTCGGGCGAATCGACGCGCTCGTTGTAGAGGTTGATCACGGCGGCCGCGGTTTCCTCGATCGACCGCCGCGTCACGTCGATCACCGGCCAGCCGTTGTCGGCGAACATCCGCCGCGCGTACTGCACCTCGCGCGCGACGCGATCATTGTCGACATAGGCGGTATCGGGCGCCTGGTTCAGCGACAGCAGCCGGTTGCGGCGGACCTGCACCAGCCGCTCGGGCGCGGTCGTCAGCCCCACCACCAGCGGCCGGCGCAGTCCGAACAGCGCGTCGGGCGGCGGGCTTTCGATGACGATCGGAATGTTCGCCACCTTGAAGCCGCGATTGGCGAGATAGATGCTGGTCGGCGTCTTCGAGCTGCGCGAGACCCCGGCCAGAACGATGTCGGCTTCCTCCCAGTCTTCCCAGGCGACGCCGTCATCGTGCGCGATGGTGAACTGGATCGCCTCGACCCGCGCGAAGTAGGCGGCATCGAGCTGGTGCTGCCGGCCGGGCCGCGCCCGCGCTTGCTGGCCGAGCAGGTCCTCAAGCGAGCCGACGACGGTGTCGAGCGCGGCGATCACCGGCAGGCCGAGCCCGCGACACCGGTCTTCCAGCATCAGCCGGTTCTCGATGCTGGCCATGGTGAACAGCACCAGCCCGGGATTTGCGGCGATGTCGGCGAGGATGCGCTCGAGATGCTGCTGCGAGCGGACCATCGGCCAGAAATGGCGGATGACGTCGATGTCCTCGAACTGCGCCAACGCGGCCTTCGCGATCATCTCCAGCGTTTCGCCGGTGGAATCCGAGACGAGATGAAGGTGATGCCGGCTCATCCGGTAGATCCGATGCCCCCTGTGGATATACCCCGGCATAAACCACGGCACAGAGCCGGTGACAACTTCGACCCCCGATTCCGCCCCCGCAACCGGCACCCCTCGCCGTCATTCCTGCACAGGGGGAAATCTCCACCCACAGGCTGGGGATAAGCGGGACAACTCGCGCTTGACGCTGACTCGACGCGATTCGATTGCGCGGCCGCACTGGCGCGTCCGGCATAATTCAGGCAAGGCGCCGCCATCCCCGTTATCCACACGCCAACAGACTCCATCATCCTTCTTTCAAGAATCCATTTATTTGATTGGATCCCCGATGCCCGGTCTCCTGCTCCGCACCCTGCGCGGTGAAAATGCCCGCCAGCGCCCGATCTGGATGATGCGCCAGGCCGGCCGCTATTTGCCCGAATACCGCGAATTGCGGGCTGCTAAGGGTGGCTTCCTGGCGCTGGTCTACGATACCGACGCCGCCGCGGAGATCACCCTTCAGCCGATCCGCCGCTACGGCTTCGACGGTGCGATCCTGTTCTCGGACATCCTGATCGTCCCTTACGCGATGGGGCAGAACCTCGAGTTCCTCGCGGGCGAAGGCCCCCGGCTCTCCCCCCCGCTCGTCGACAGTGCGCTGAATGCCCTCCAGGCCGCGCCAGAGCGCCTTTCGCCGATCTACGAGACCGTGGCCAAGGTCCGCGCCGGCCTCGATGCGGAGCGCACGCTGCTGGGCTTTGCCGGCAGCCCGTGGACCGTCGCCACCTACATGGTCGCCGGCGAGGGCAGCCGTGACCAGCACGTCACCCGCGCCATGGCCTATCGCGATCCATCGGCGTTCCAGGCGATCATCGACGCGATTGTCGCGGTCTCGGTCCAATACCTGTCCGGCCAGATCGCCGCCGGCGCCGAAGCGGTGCAACTGTTCGACTCCTGGGCGGGCAGTCTTGCCCCGGCTGAATTCGAACGCTGGGTCATCGCCCCCAACGCCGCGATCGTCGCGCAACTGCGCGCGCTTCACCCCGATACGCCGATCATCGGCTTTCCCAAGGGGGCCGGCGAAAAGCTTTCGGCCTATGCCCGCGAAACCGGGGTCGACGCCGTCGGCCTCGACGAGACCATCGACCCGCTTTGGGCCGCGCGCGCGCTTCCCGCCGGGATGCCGGTGCAGGGCAACCTCGATCCGCTCCTGCTGCTGGCCGGCGGTTCCGAGCTCGACCGGCAGGTGCGACACATCCTCGACGCCTTCGCCGATCGCCCGCACGTCTTCAACCTCGGCCATGGCATCGGCCAGACCACCCCGCTCGAACACGTCTCGCAAGTTCTCGCAGCGGTGCGCGGCTGGACCGGGTCCTGAAATCATCGCGACGACCGCTTGCCAACGATCGAAACGGGGTTCAATCGCGGCGCGGCAATCCCTAGATTGCTTCCATGGCCTGGGTACTCGCAATGACCTATCTCTGGCTCAAGGCGGGCCACATCATCTTCGTGATCTTCTGGATGGCCGGGCTGTTCATGCTCCCGCGCTATTTCGTCTATCACCAGGAGGCCGCGCCCGGTTCGCCGGAAAACGCGCTGTGGATCGATCGCGAGCGCAAGCTGCTCAGGATCATCCTGTGGCCCGCGCTCGTCGTGGTCTGGGTGCTCGGCCTGGCGCTGGCGATGACGATCGGCGCCTTCGGCCAGCCCTGGTTCCACCTCAAGCTCGCCGCCGTGCTCGGCCTTACCGGCTACCACTTCTGGCTGGCATCCTATGCGGAGGCCCTCGCCCGCGGCGAACGCAGGCTGGCCGGTCGGCGCCTGCGCCTGTTGAACGAAATCCCCGGCCTGGCAGCCGCGATCATCGTCGTGCTGGTCATCGTCAAGCCGTTCTGATCCGCACAACCTTGACGAATCCGCCGGTTCGGCCTATCCGCTGAGGCCTCACCGGCATGGGTTGCGCGCTGTCCAATGCGCAACCGGGTCCGCTTTCCCCAAGCCCCTTGACCCCGCCGGCCGAACCATAATCCCTTACGGATCAATATCTTATGCACCTGAAAGAACTCAAGAAAAAGACTTCGGCCGAGCTGGTCGAAATGGCCGAGGAACTCGACGTCGAGGGCGCCAGCACCATGCGCCGGCAGGACCTGATGTTCGCGATCCTCAAGGAAGTCGCCGAGGATGGCGAGGAAATCCTCGGCATCGGCACGATCGAGGTCCTGCCCGACGGTTTCGGCTTCCTGCGCAGCCCGGAGGCGAACTACCTCGCCGGCCCCGACGACATCTACGTCTCGCCGAACCAGGTCCGCAAATGGGGCCTGCGCACCGGCGACACCGTCGAGGGCGAGGTCCGCGCCCCCAAGGACGGCGAACGCTACTTCGCGATCACCAAGCTGATCAGCGTCAACTTCGACAACCCGGAGGCCGTCCGCCACCGCGTCAACTTCGACAACCTGACCCCGCTTTATCCTGACGAACGGCTCAAGCTCGATACGCTCGACCCCACCGTCAAGGACAAGTCGGCTCGCGTGATCGACCTGATCAGCCCGCAGGGCAAGGGCCAGCGTGCGCTGATCGTCGCCCCGCCGCGCACCGGCAAGACCGTGCTGCTGCAGAACATGGCGAAGGCGATCACCGACAACCACCCCGAGGTGTTCCTGCTCGTCCTGCTGGTCGACGAGCGCCCGGAGGAAGTCACCGACATGCAGCGCTCGGTGAAGGGCGAGGTCATCTCCTCGACCTTCGACGAGCCCGCCACGCGCCACGTCCAGGTCGCCGAAATGGTGATCGAGAAGGCCAAGCGACTCGTCGAGCACAAGCGCGACGTCGTCATCCTGCTCGACTCGATCACCCGCCTCGGCCGCGCCTACAACACCGTGGTGCCGAGCTCGGGCAAGGTGCTCACCGGCGGCGTCGACGCCAACGCGCTGCAGCGCCCGAAGCGCTTCTTCGGCGCCGCGCGCAACATCGAGGAAGGCGGATCGCTGTCGATCATCGCCACCGCCCTGATCGACACCGGCAGCCGCATGGACGAAGTCATCTTCGAGGAGTTCAAGGGCACCGGCAACTCGGAAATCGTGCTCGATCGCAAGGTCGCCGACAAGCGCATCTTCCCCGCGCTCGACGTCGGCAAGTCCGGCACCCGCAAGGAAGAGCTGCTGGTGCCGAAGGATCAGCTCACCAAGATGTGGGTGCTGCGCCGCATCCTCATGCAGATGGGCACGATCGACGCGATGGAATTCCTCCTCGACAAGATCAAGGACACCAAGACCAACGAGGATTTCTTCGCGA
>JAGWUH010000011.1 GCA_028868535.1 Sphingomonadales bacterium
TTCCTTCATGATCAGCAGGTCTTCGCCGCCGACCTTGACTTCGGTGCCCGACCACTTGCCGAACAGCACGCGATCGCCGACCTTGACGTCGAGCGGGGTGACGGTGCCGTTCTCGGCGCGGGCGCCGGTGCCGACCGAGACGATCTCGCCCTCGGCGGGCTTTTCCTTGGCGCTGTCGGGGATGATGATGCCGCCGGCGGTCTTTTCCTCGGCCTCAACGCGACGGACCAGCACGCGGTCGTGCAGCGGACGAAAGCTCATGGAGTGTTCCCTCTCTCAGGTTGCAAAACACGGTTTGGCACTCCCGCAAGGAGAGTGCCAGCGGCGCGCATATGGGTGGGGGGGAAGGGGGCGTCAAGGCGCGGCCCGAGAAATTTTTTCGAATCGATTTCGCGGATTTATGCGGCGTGGATCGCCGGTCGCGCGGCGCGCACCCAGCGGCGCAGCAGCAGCGCGGCGACCACGACCAGCCCGGCGGCCAGCCCGAGCCAGACGCCGTTGCCGCGCAACGGGGTGAGGAAGCCGAGCACGACGGCGGTGCCGAAGCCTGGCAGCCAGTAGCCGAACAGCGCGATGGCCATCGGCACGCGGGTATCCTGCAAGCCGCGCAGTGCGCCGGCGGCGATCGCCTGGACGCCGTCGGCAAGCTGGAACGCGGCGGCGATCACCAGGTAGCTGCGGGCGAAGCCGATCATCGCGGCGTTGGCCGGATCGGCGAGATCGACGTAGACGCCGATCAGCGCGCCCGGGGCGACGATCATGGCGGTGGCGCTGGCCATGGCCACTGCCAGGCCGAAGGCGATCGCCGTATAGCCGGCGCGGGCCACGCCCGCCGCGTCGGCGGCGCCGAAGTGCAAGCCGACGCGGATCGTCGCCGCCTGGCCGATGCCGAGCGGGAGCTGGAAGGCAAACGCGGCGAGCTGCAGCGCGACGGTGTGGCCGGCGAGCTCGGCCTCGCCCAGCAGGCCCATCAGGAACGCGGCGCCGCCGAACAGGCCGCCCTCGGCCACCACGGTCAGCGCGATCGGGGCGCCGATGCCGACGATCTCGCGCAGGCGCGGCCAGTCCGCCACCCACCAGCGGCCGAACAGGCGGAAGCGGCGCAGACGGCGATCCGCGGCGATCGCCAGCGCATAGGCGAGCACCGTCGCCAGCGCGGTGAGCACGCTGGACAGGGCGGAGCCGGGCAGGCCGAGCGCGGGCGCGCCGAAGTGGCCGAACACGAAGGCATAGTTGCCGGTGGCGTTGACCAGGATCGCCAGCGCGGTGACCGCGGTGGCGAAGCCGGGGCGGCCCGCCGCCGCGACGAAATTGCGCAGGACGTTGGCCATGACCATCGGCATCATCGCCCAGGCCAGCACGCGCAGGAAGCCGCCGGCGCGGGCGGAGACCGCCGCGTCCTCCCCCGCTGCCAGCAGGATGCGCTCACCGAACGCGCAGACCGCCATGCCGGCGAGCCCGCAGGCCACCGCGAGCCACAGCGCCATGCGCACGCTGCGGCGCACCTCGCGCACGGCGTGGGCGCGGCGGCCGAGTTCGGCGGCGATCAGCGGCGTGGCGGCGCCGGTCAGCGCCGAGAAGCCCCACATCATCAGCCCGAACAGCGACACCGACAGGCTGGAGGCCGCCAGCGCCTGCGGGCCGAGGCGGCCTACGAACATGACGTCGGTGGCGTAGACCGCCATCTGCAGCACGTTGGCGAGCGCCAGCGATCCCGCCAGCGCGGCCGTGGCGCGCAGTTCCACGCGCCAGGCGGCGGTCGTTTCCGGGGCGGCCATGCGCGTCAATCCCCGCACCAGACCAGCAGCGTCTCGTCGCTGTACCAGCCGTGGACCGGCACGAGATCGCCCGGCGCGGTCGCGATCGGGCGCGGCAGGCGGTGGTGGACAAGCACCCAGTGCGAGCTTTCCGCGCCAGGCGCCGGGGCGTTCTCGTAAACGAGGCCGGGGGCGGTCTCGAAACGGATCCACTGGACGAGGCCGGTGACGCGGCCGCCGGTGGAGGCCAGCGGCCGGCGCGCGCGCGCCTCCCGGGGGGAGGCGCCGTCGCAGGCGAGCGCGAACAGGTCGGCGGGAGCGCTGCGCAGCGCACAGTCCCGGCGGCCCTGGCGGAGCGGTTCCTGCGCCGGGGCGTGGCGGTTGAACGGGCCGAGATCGCAGCCTGCGACCTCGCCGAGCGTCGGCGGCGAGCCGGCAAAGTCGGCCAGCGCCACCCGGATCGCCGCGCGGGCGGGCAGGAAGCGGGCGCCGGGCAGGCACAGCCGCGCGCGGACGTCCGCGAGCGTGCGCAAGACCCCCTCGCCCAGCAGGTCCTGCGAGAACAGCTCGGACAGCACGAGATCGACGCCGCCGCCGAGGTGGGCATCGCGGTCGAGCTCGTCCGAATGGAGCGGGAGGACCGTCACGCGATCGGCGAGGCCGTTGGCGGCGACGATCTCGCGCGCGGTGAGCGCCAGGCGCGAATCGGCCTCGCAGGCATAGACGTGGTGGGCGCCGGCGCGCGCCGCCAGCAGCGCCAGCAGGCCCGAGCCGGTGCCGATGTCGAGCACGCGGCGCCCGGGCGCGAGGCGGGCGATGGCGCCGGCGTAGGCGGCGGTGCGCGCCTCGTCGCGCAGCATGTCGACGTGGAAGCCGTCGATCCCTTCGGCGAAGACATGGTGGCCGATCGCGCGGACGAGCGCGCTGGAAGGGGCGCCGGCGATGGCATCGCGCGCGATCGCCAGCGCCGATTCGGCCTCGCCCCGCGCGATCAGCGCGCGCATGCGGGCCAGCAGCGCGGCGGGATCGTCGGGATCGGGCAGCGGGGTCATCGGGCGGCACCGCGGCTGGCCGGATCGGCGTTGCGCCGGCGCGGCGGGGGGAATGGAGCGGGTAGCGGGAATCGAACCCGCATAACCAGCTTGGAAGGCTGGAGCTTTACCACTAAGCTATACCCGCGATCCGGCGCATGGCCGTTCCGGCGCGACGCCGGGCGGCGCGCAGGGGCCGATTGCCACGAAAGGCGTCCCGGCGCAACCGATCCCGAACGTCGTCCTTGCCGCGCGGCACCGGTCCGGCCGTCCCGGATCGGACATGTCGCATCGCAACAACGATGCCGATAGCGCTTGTCACGGCTTCTTCATCCCCGGATGATAGCTCCATGAGTCGAAAAGCCCCCCGTTCATCCGCCGAGCGCACCGAGACCGACATGGACCTTCCGCAGCCGCGCCAGTTGTTCCGCTCCGTCGCGGGGGTGCGGGCCTCGCTCGACCAGTTGTTCGGGTCGCGGTTCGCGCGGTTGTTCGACCGGCTCGGGCGCGGCGCGCGGCCGGCGGACAGCGAGAGCCTGCTCGACTACGTGTCCGCCTTGCTGTCGCTGCGCGGGCGCGCCTCCGGGCCGGCGCTGGCCTCTGCCTTCTTCGACCGCTACGAGGCCAGCGACCGCAGCGAGCGGCAGGCCTTCCTGGAAGCGCTGCACGCGCACGCCCCGCGCGATCCCGACGCGGTCGACCGGGCGATCGCCCGCTGGCAGCAGCAGCGCGACGACGGTGCCGCGGCGGCACTGCACGACGCCACCGAATCACCCTGCGCGAAGCTGATCCGCGTGCTCAACCTCGCGCCCGAGGGCACGCGGCGGTTGATCGCGATGCGCGACGACCTCCTGACGATCAAGGCGCCGTCGGCCGAACTCAAGCTGCTGGACCGCGAGTTCGAGGATGCCTTCACGGCCTGGTTCAATGCCGGGTTCCTGGAGCTGCGCCGCATCGAATGGAACAGCCCGGCGGCGGTGCTCGAACGGATCATCCGCTACGAGGCGGTCCACTCGATCGCCGGCTGGGACGACCTGCGACGCCGAGTCGAGCCGGTGGACCGGCGCTGCTATGGTTTCTTCCATCCGCAGATGGCCGATGACCCACTGATCTTCGTCGAGGTGGCGCTGACCAACGGGCTGCCTTCGGGCATAGCCCAGATCATCGCCAGCGATCGCGAGGTGATCGAGGCGCGCGCGGCGACGAGCGCGATCTTCTATTCGATCTCCAACTGCCAGAACGGGCTGAAGGGCATTCCCTTCGGCAATTTCCTGATCAAGCAGGTGGTCGGGCTGCTGAAGGCGGAACTGCCGCAGCTCAAGCAGTTCGCGACGCTGTCGCCGGTGCCAGGCTTTGCCAAGTGGCTGGCCGGCGAGCGGGGTGAGGCAGGCGCGCCCGGTGGCGACGAGCTGCGGCGCCTGTGCGCGCGCTACATCACCACGGGGCGCGACAAGCGCGGGCAGGTGCTCGACCCGGTGGCGCGCTTCCACCTCGGCAACGGCGCGCGGCTGGAGGCGGTGCACAACCGCGCCGACCTGTCCGACAAGGGCCAGCGGCAGTCGCACGGGGTGATGGTCAACTACCTCTATGACCTGGCAATGATCGAGGCGAACCACCTGCGCCTGTTCGAGGGCGGCGAGGTGGCGGTTTCGCCGCAGATCGACGAACTGCTGAAGGTGAAGGGCAAGGCCGCCTAGAGTCGATACCCATTCAAATTGAATCAGTATCCACTCCAGATTCTTTTGTTTTTTCGTGATTTCCGAGCCGTGAAAATTTCCATTTCACTTGAAATCACTCGAGGGCCGCCGGGAGCATCTTGACCTGAGCCGCGGTCAGTGGCCGGGGAAGTGCATCAGGGCGCGGACATCGACGGCAAGCTCGGCCAGCCGGTCGCGGCCGCCGAGATCGGGCAGCTCGATCGCGAACAGCGCCTCGTCGACGGTGCCGCCGGCCTGGCGGATCAGGCGCACTGCCGCTTGCACGGTGCCGCCGGTGGCGATCAGGTCATCGACGACGACGACACGCTGGCCCGGCGCGACCGAGCCCGGGTCGAGCTCGAGCGTATCGGTGCCGTATTCGAGCGCGTAGTCGATGGCGATCACCGGCACCGGCAGCTTGCCCGGCTTGCGCACGAGGATGAACGGCAGGCCGAGGTGGGCGGCGACGGCCGCGCCGAAGATGAAGCCGCGCGCCTCGACCCCGGCGATTGCCTCGGCGCCGGAAGCGCGGGCGATGTCGGCGAGCAGGGCGACGGCGGTGCGGAAGCCTTCGCCGTGGCCGATCAGCGTGGTGATGTCACGGAACAGGATGCCGGGCTTGGGGAAGTCCGGGATCGGGCGCACCAGCCTGGCGAGGTCTTCGACGGTCATCGGCGGCGCTTCCTGCGGGTCTGAAAAGGAAGCGCCCCTTGCACCGGGTGATGCAAGGGGCGCTGGATGGCCTGTGGGTGGAGCGGGCTCAGTGGCCCTTCTTCTCCGCCCAGATGTTGCGGTAGGACATGTAGCCCAGCACCGTCGCGAACAGCAGGAAGCCGAGCACGGTCCAGCCGGTCTGCTTGCGCTTGTCGAGCTTCGGCTCGGCGGTCCACATCAGGAACGCGGCCACGTCCTGCGCCATCTGGTCGACGGTCGCCTTGGTGCCGTCGGAGTAGGTCACCTGGCCGTCGCTGGTCAGCGGCGGGGGCATGGCGATGTTCAGGTTGGCGAAGTACGGGTTGTAGTGCAGCCCGTCCGGGGTCTTGGCCTCGGGGAACTTCTTCAGCAGCTCGGCCGGCTGGTTGGTGTACCCGGTCAGCAGCGAGTAGATGTAGTCCGAACCGCCGTGGCGCGCCTTGGCGACCAGCGAGAGATCGGGCGGGTTGCCCTGGCCGGCATAGACCACCGGCGGGAAGTGATCGGCGGCGAGGCCCTTGTGCGACTTCACTTCGCCGGTCTTGGGATCGTAGACGGGGATCTGCGCCTTGGCGGCGATCGCCTTGATCTCGGCCTCGTTGTAGCCGATCGCGGCGAGGTCGCGGTAGGCGACCTGGCGCAGCGCGTGGCAGTTCGAGCAGACTTCCGAGTAGACCTGGAAGCCGCGCTGGAGCTGCGCGTTGTCGAACTTGCCGAAGCCGCCGTCGAAGCTGAAGCCGCCGGCAGGGGCGTGCGGGTGTTCGTGGAAGGCCTTCTCGACGGTGTGCGGCAGGCCGTCGTGCGACAGCCCGATCGTGCCGAGGACAAGCGACCACGCGAGGGCGGCTGCGAAGAACAGCCCGGCGAGGAAGGAGAAGATGCGGATCATCGTGGTATGCCCCTCGCTCGATTTCAGGCCTTGGCCGCCAGGGCCGCGTGGTCATCGGCGCCCAGCACCGCCTCGGTGATCGAGTACGGCAGCGGATCGGGCTTCTCGATCGACGAGACGATCGGGAGGATGACCAGGAAGTGGAGGAAGTAGTACATCGCCGCGATCTGGCTGATGATCACGAACGGTTCTTCCGCCGGCGAGCCGCCGCAGTAGCCGAGCACGGCCGCATCGACCAGCAGGGCGTAGAAGAACTTGCGATAGAGCGGGCGATAGCGCGCCGAGCGCACCGGCGAACGGTCGAGCCAGGGCAGCAGGAACCACACCAGGATCGCGCTGAACATGGCGAGCACGCCCATCAGCTTGGCCGGGAAGATCAGGAAGTCCTGCGTGAAGGCGCGAAGGATCGCGTAGAACGGCCAGAAGTACCATTCGGGGACGATGTGCGCCGGCGTCTGCATCGGGTTCGCCGGGATGTAGTTGTCCGGGTGGCCGAGCGCGTTCGGGAAGAAGAACACCATCGCGCAGTAGGCAAGCAGGAATGCGCCCGCGGCCCAGCCGTCCTTGGCGATGAAGTACGGGTAGAACGGAACGGTGTCGCTCTCGGTCTTGACCTCGACGCCGGTCGGGTTCGACGAGCCCGGGATGTGCAGCGCCCAGATGTGCAGCACGACGACGCCGACGATCACGAACGGCAGCAGGAAGTGCAGCGAGAAGAAGCGGTTCAGCGCGGCGTTGTCCGGCGCGAAGCCGCCGAGCAGCCAGTGCTGGATCGGCTCACCCACCAGCGGGATCGCGCCGAACAGGCCGGTGATGACCTTGGCGCCCCAGAAGCTCATCTGGCCCCACGGCAGCACGTAGCCCATGAACGCGGTGGCCATCATCAACAGGAAGATGACGACGCCGAGCAGCCACACCATCTCGCGCGGGGCCTTGTACGAGCCGAAGAAGAAGCCGCGGAAGATGTGGATGTAGATGACGACGAAGAACGCCGAGGCGCCGTTGGCGTGCGCGTAGCGCAGCATCCAGCCCCAGTTGACGTCGCGCATGATGTGCTCGACCGAGTCGAACGCCACGCCCTGGTTGGCGGCGTAGTGCATCGCCAGGATGACGCCGGTGACGATCTGGATGCCGAGGCAGATCAGCGCAAGGAAACCGAAGTTCCACCAGTAGTTGAGGTTGCGCGGCACCGGATAGCCGCCGCCGACCGCGTTGTAGACGAAGCGCGGCAGGGGCAGCTTCTCATCCATCCACACCATGAACGGGTGGCTCGGCTTGTAATCGTTCGCCCAGGGAAAGCTCATGTGCGTGACCTCGGTAAAAGCTTCTGACGTCAGCCGATCTTGACGACGGTGTCGGACGTGAATTCGTAGGGGGGAACCTCGAGGTTCTTCGGCGCGGGGCCCTTGCGGATGCGCGCGGCGGTATCGTACTGCGAACCGTGGCACGGGCAGAAGTAGCCGCCGAACTCACCCTTCGTCTCCCCCTCGCCGGCGCCGAGCGGCACGCAGCCGAGGTGGGTGCAGACGCCCATGGTGATCAGCCAGTTGGCCTTGCCGGGCTTGGTGCGCTGGTCGAGCGTCTCGGGATCGCGCAAGCTGCCGACATCGACCTTGTTCGCGGCGGCGATTTCCGCCGGGGTGAGGTTGCGGATGAACACCGGCTGCTTGCGGAACATGCCCTTGATCGCCTGGCCGGGCTTGATCGCGCTGATGTCGACCTCGGTCGAGCTTTCGGCGAGCACGTCGGCCGAAGGGGCCATCTGGCTGATCAGCGGATAGAGCACCGACAGGCCGCCGACGCCCGCCGCGCTGACCGCGGCGATGTTGATGAAATCGCGCCGCCGCACGCCTTCGCCCTGTTCCGTGCCGATGACCGCTTCGTCTGCCATGATAGACCCTTAGCTGCTGCGCCGGACGCCGAACCCGAAGGCGCGGCGCCGAATTCATCCTGTACCGTCGCGCGAGCCGGGACGCACGCGCCCCGCCAGGTTCGATCCACCGCCATTTTCCCGTTTGACCGGCCCCGGCACCCCCGCCGAAGCTGGACCCAACCGGCCGGAAAATGCCGTGGGAGACCCCCTGATGCCCACGCCCGCAACGGGCAAAGCCCGGGCAGGTGCCGACTTGGCCGGCCTGATAGACGCGAATGCCCCCGCTGCCAACCGCCTTTTTCGCGGTTTCCGCGCGGCCTGCGCCGGCATCGCCAAAGCGCCCGAATCGGCGGGGATCAGGGGCGTTCGGCGAGCCCGATCAGGGCGATCTCGCGGCCATAGTCCGGCTCGCCGCGATGGGTGGCGCGGCGGAACGAGAAGAACCGGGCGGGATCGGCGTAAGTATCGAGGCCGAGCGGCTCGATGGCCGCGATGCCCGTGCCCCGGAGACGCGCCGCGACGTAGCCTTCGAGATCGAATTGCCAGTGGCCGGGCCGGACGCCGGCGACGAAATGCCCGTCCGCGCCCGCCGGCCCTGACAGTATGCGCGCCCGGAAGGCTTCGTCCACTTCGTAGCTGGCCACGGCGATGCACGGGCCGATCGCGGCGACGATCCGCTCGCGCTGTGCGCCCAGCCTGGCCATCGCCGCGACGGTATTCTCGATCACCCCGCCGAACGCGCCCTTCCAGCCGGCGTGGGCGGCGCCGATCACCCCGGCGTCGCGGTCGGCGAGGAGCACCGGCGCGCAATCGGCGGTGACGATGCCGAGGAGGAGGCCGGGCCGGTCGGTGACCAGGGCATCGGCGTGGGGGCGGTCGGCGTCGGGCCAGGCCCCGGCGACGACGCAATCGAGCGAGTGGACCTGGTAGACGGTGACCAGCCGCGCGCCGGGCAGCACCGCCGCGGCGGCGCGGCGGCGGTTCTCGGCGACGGCGGCGGGATCGTCGCCGCTGCCGAGGCCGACGTTGAGCCCGGAGACAAGCCCGGTCGAGACGCCGCCGCGCCGACCGAGGAAGCCGTGCGGGATGCCCGCCAGCACATCGGCGCGGATGACCTCGACCGGTTCCGGCGCCTGTTCAGCCAAGGCTCTTGCTGGCCTGTTCGAGGGTGTCACGCGACAGGCCGGGCGTCGCGACGATGCGTTCCAGCTCGGCGCGCATCAGCGCGGCGCGGCCCGGCTCGACCCGGCGCCAGCGGCCGAGCGGCGGCACGAAGCGCGCGGCGGTCTGCGGGTTGAGCCGGTCGAGCGCGAGGATCAGGTCACCGATCATGCGGTAGCCTTCGCCGTCCGCCGCGTGGAAGGCGCCGGCGTTGACCGCGAAGCCCATGTAGAGCGCGCGCACGCGGTTGGGGTTGGCCATGGTGAAATCGGGATGCTCCGCCAGCGCCTTGACGTGCGCGAGCGCATCGCGGTGGAGCGAGCCGGACTGCAGCGCGAACCACTTGTCGATCACCAGCGCGTCGCCGGCGTAGCGACGGTGGAAATCGGCGAGCAGTTCGGCGCGGGCCGGGTGATCGAGCCCGCACAGCACCATCAGCGCGCCCTGCCGGTCGGTCATGTTGTCGGCGGCGCGATATTGCGCGGCGGCGCGTGCGGCGGCCCCGGCCGGATCGGCGGCGGCGAGCAGGGTGAGCGCCTGCGTCTTGACCTTGCGCGCGCCCTTGGCGGTGGCATCGAGCGCGAACGCGACGGCGGAGGCGCGATCGTGCAGCGCCGCGAGATCGGCGGCGAGGTCGCGACCGAGGCGGGCCTTCAAGGCCTCGCGCGCGGCGCCGATCGCCTGTGGGTCGCTGGTGGCGAACTGCTCGGCGAGATAAGCCTCGGACGGCAGGATCATCAGCTCGCCGCGCATCAGGTCGTCGAGCGCGGGATCGGCGACGATGGCGCGGAAGGCGGTGACGATCGCGTCCTCTCCCGCCGCGCCGGCATTCCCCGAGACGGCGGCGACGAGGTGGCGGACGGTGAGGCTCTGCATCGCCTCGTAGCGGGCGAACGGATCGTCGTCGTGCGCGGCGAGGAACACGAGGTCTTCGGGGGTGGTGTCGGCGTCGATCGCCACCGGTGCGGAGAAGCCGCGGTTGAGCGAGAGCACCGGGCGCGCGGCGAAGCCGGGGAAGCGGAACTCCGCCTCGGCTTCGTCGAGAATGACCAGCTGCTCACCGCCGTGGCGGCCGGTGGCGCGATCGTAGAGCGCAAGGCGCAGCGGGATCGGCATTGGCAGCTTTTCAGGCTGGCCGGGCGTGGGCGGCACGACTTGCGCCAGCGACAGCACCGCCTCGCCCCCCTCGTGCCGCAGCCGCGCGGTGACCTGCGGGGTGCCGGCCTGGCTGTACCAGCGGCGGAACTTCGTCAGGTCGAGCCCGGCGCCGTCCTCGATCGCCTTGACGAAGTCCTCGCAGGTCGCCGCCTCGCCGTCGTGGCGGGCGAAGTAGAAATCGGTGCCCTGGCGGAAGCGTTCCGGGCCCGCCATCGTCCGCATCATGCGGATCACCTCGGCGCCCTTGTTGTAGACGGTGGCGGTGTAGAAGTTCGAGATCTCCTGATACGAATCGGGGCGGATCGGGTGTGCGAGCGGCCCCGAATCCTCGGGGAACTGGGCCGAGCGCAGCACCCGCACGTCCTCGATCCGCTTGACCGCCGCGCTGCCCATGTCGGCGCTGAACAGCTGGTCGCGCAGCACCGTGAAGCCTTCCTTGAGGCTGAGCTGGAACCAGTCGCGGCAGGTGACTCGGTTGCCCGACCAGTTGTGGAAGTATTCGTGGCCGATCACGCCCTCGACGCCGTCGTAGTCGCCGTCGGTGGCAGTTTCGGGGTCGGCCAGCACGTAGCGGGTGTTGAAGACGTTGAGGCCCTTGTTCTCCATCGCCCCCATGTTGAAATCGGAGACGGCGACGATGTTGTAGAGATCGAGGTCGTATTCGCGGCCGAAGGTCTGCTCGTCCCACTTCATCGAGTTCACCAGCGAGCGCATCGCGTGGTGGGTGCGATCCTCGTCGCCGGGGCGCACCCAGATGTTGAGCGCGACGTCGCGGCCCGACAGGGTCGTGAAGCGGTCCGCGTGCGCGACGAGATCGCCGGCGACGAGCGCGAACAGGTAGGACGGCTTGGGCCAGGGATCGTGCCATTCGGCCCAGTGGGTGCCGCCCGGTCCGTCACCGGAGGCAGTGCAGTTGCCGTTCGACAGCAGCACCGGGAAGCGCGCCTTGTCGCCATGCATGCGCACGCGATAGATCGACAGCACGTCGGGCCGGTCGGGGAAGAAGGCGATGCGGCGGAAGCCCTCGGCCTCGCACTGGGTGCAGAGCATGCCGTTCGAGGCATAGAGGCCCATCAGCTGGCTGTTGGCGATCGGGTTGATCGCGGTTTCGACCACGACCTCGTGCGCATCGTCGGGCAGGTCGAGCAGCAGGTCCGGGCCGTCCATCCGCCAGTCGTTGCGGGCGAGGCCATCGACGCGGACGGCGCGCGCGGCGATGCCGTCGCCGTTGAGGCGCAGCGTGGCGCTGCCGCTGCCGGCGGGGTTGCGGCGCACCGACAGCGTGGTGGTGACGGTGGTGGCCTCGAGATCGAGCGCGAAATCGAGGTGGACCTGCGGCACCAGCCATTCGGGCGGGCGATAATCGGCGCGGTGGATGACGGGGGGCGGAGACTGGGGGGCGGCAGAGATATCCATCCGCTACCCTTAGCCGATGGATTTCGCTTTGCCAGCGCCGGCGTTAGGACAGGGGCATGATGAAACGGCTGTTCGTGTTCGGGCTGGGGTACACCGCGAAGGCAATCGCGGCGGCGTGGGAAGCGCGCGGCGGCGAGGTGATCTCGACCGGGCGCGACGGGACGCTGCGCTTCGACGATGCCGGCAACGTGCGCGCGGCGCTCGCCGATGCCGGGGCGGTGCTGTCCTCGGTGCCGCCGGACGGGGCCGGGGGGGATGCGGTGCTGGACGTCTATGGCGACGCGCTGGCGGGGAAGACGCTGGCGTACCTGTCCTCGACCGGGGTCTATGGCGACAGCGGCGGGGCGTGGGTGGACGAGAGCGCGCCGGTCGGGCGCGGGCGGCGGACGGCGCGGGCGGAGGCGGACGCGCGCTGGCTGGATATCGGCGCGCGGGTCTATCGGCTGCCGGGCATCTATGGGCCGGGGCGCAGCGCGCTGGAGCGGGTGCGCGAAGGCAAGGCGCACCGCATCGACTTGCCGGGGCAGGTGTTCAGCCGCGTGCATGTCGCGGACATCGCCGCGGGGGTGATGGCGGGGTGGGAGGCGGTGGCGGGCGCCTACAACCTCGCCGACGACTGGCCGTGCAGCCAGAATGCGGTGATCGAGGAGGCATGCCGGCTGCTGGGGGTGGCGCCGCCGCCGTTGCTGGCGCTGGAGGACGCGAAGCTCTCGCCGATGGCGCGCGGGTTCTATGCCGAGAACCGGCGGGTGGCGAACGGCAAGGCGAAGCGGGTGCTGGGGTGGCGGCCGCGCTTCGCCACGTTCCGCGAGGGGCTGGCGGACTGTTTAGCGGCGGCCGCCGAGGGCGATGACCATGCCGGCCATCGCGAGAATTGACCCGGACACCGCCAGCGCATCCCAGCGATAGCCTTCGAACAGCGTGGAGAGGCCCATCGCGATGACCGGGGTGGCGACGCTGTTGTAGGCGGCGGGGCCGGCGCCCATGCGGCGGATCAGCAGGAAATAGAGCGGGAAAGTGACCACCGAGCCGATGATCGCGAGGTAGGCGGTGCCGAGGAACCACGCCGGGCGCGGGTCGATCACCGGCGGGCCGGCGGTGAGCAGGGCGAACACGGTGTCGATGCCGGCGCCCCAGATCATCGACCAGGCCATCAGCGGCACCCCGCCGGTGCGGCGGGCGACTTCGCCTGCCTGCAGCACGTTGGCGATCGAGGCGGACAGCATCGCCGCGACCGACAGCGCGACGCCGAGCAACACCGCGTTGCCCGCCGGGGCCAGCCGCGCCTCGTGCGCGAGCAGCAGCGCGATGCCGGCGATCGCCACGGCCGAGCCGGCGAGGAAGCGGCGACTGACGCGGGTGCCGAGAAACAGCGCCGAGAGCAGCGCGTTGGGCACCAGCAGCAGCGCGACGATCACCGCGACGACGCCCGAGGTCAGGTGGCGCTCGGCCTGGTAGACGAACTCGTAATTACCGCAGAACTGGGTGAGGCCGATCAGCGCGGCGAGGCGCTGGCCGCCCGCGGGGAGGCGCAGCGAGGCGCCCCGCGCCCTGGCCAGCGCGACCATGCCGATGCTGGCGACAAGGAAGCGCCAGGCGACGTTCCAGGCGGCGGGGACGTGCGCGAGCTGGTCGCGGATCACGAACCAGGTCGAGCCCCAGATCAGCGTGACCAGCACGAATGCGGCGACGGTCTGGCCGCGATGGGCCTGCGCGTCGCTCACAGCGACGTGATGGCGCGGGCGAGCGCGGCGACGTGGTCCGGGTTGGCGTTCCAGGCGGTGACGAGGCGGGCGCCGCTCTCGCCCCAATCGTAGAACGCGAAGCCCTGCGCGCGCAGCGCGGCGCGCTCGGCCGGTGTGACGGTGAGGAACACCTCGTTGGCCTCGACCGGGTGCAGCAGGCGCGATCCGGCCGCCACAGCCAGCTCAACGGCGGCGGCGTTGGCGGCGCGGGCGTTGGCGAGCCACAGGTTTCCTTCCAGCATCGCCAGGATCTGCGCGGCGAGGAAGCGGCCCTTCGATTGCAGGTGGCCGGCGCGCTTGCGGCGCAGGCGGATGAGGCCGGCGAGCGCGGGGTCGAAGCAGACCAGCGCTTCCGCGCCCATGCCGCCGTTCTTGACGCAGCCGAAGGTGAGCGCGGCGATGTCGGGCGCGGCGCAGGCTTCGGCCGGGGTGCAGCCGAGGAAGGCGACCGCGTTGGCGAAGCGCGCGCCGTCGACGTGGACGGCGAGGCCGTGGCGCCGCGCGGTGGCGGTGAGCGCGGCGAGTTCGGCGGGGCGGTAGGCCAGTCCGTATTCGCTGGCCTGCGTCAGCGACAGCGCGTGCGGCTGGACCTGATGGACGCCGTCGCGGATCGGCGCGATCACCGCCTCGATCGCCGCCGGGGTCAGCTTTGCGCCTTCGCCTTCGGCGAGCATCAGCTTGGCGCCGTGGGTGTAGAAGCCGGGAGCGCCGCATTCATCGGTCTCGATATGCGCGTCGCGGTGGCAGATCACCCCGCCGTGCGGGGGGACCAGCGCGGCGAGTGCGAGGCAGTTGGCGGCGGTGCCGGTGGCGACCCACAGCACCGCGCATTCCCGCCCGAACAGCGCGGCGAAAGCGCCGTCGAGTTCGCGGCTGAGCGCGTCGGCATCGTACGGCGCGTCGGTGGCATCGGCGGCGCGCATCGCGTCCCAGACCCGGGGGTGGACCGGGGCGGCATTGTCGGACATGAACTGCATGGGCGCATCGGTCGGCAAGTGCGGCGGCCGAGTCAAGCCGCAAGGACGCAAGACATGAGCGAAGCCGAAGTGACCATCACCCGCCACGACGCCGGAACCAGCGGCGAATACCACGCCCATGTCGCCGGCAGCGACACGATCGGGCGGCTGACCTGGGTCACACGCGGCGGCGCGCGCGATGCCGAGCATACGCTGGTGCCCGAGGCGATCGGCGGGCGCGGGGTGGCGGGCAGGCTGGTCGAGGCGCTGATCGCCGATGCCAGGGCGCAAGGCTTCAAGGTGATCCCGACCTGCTCGTACGTCGCCGCGCAGTTCAAGCGGCATCCGGAGTGGGCCGACCTGCGGGCGTGATCGTTGCCCCGCTAAGAGGCTGTTTGCACTTTGCTGCTAGGGCCGGATCGAACGCGAACCACGAAAGTCCTGCATGAAAGTCCTCGTCACCGGCGCCGCCGGCTTCATCGGCTACAGCCTCGCCACGCACCTGCTGGCGCGCGGCGACATCGTGATCGGGCTCGATTGCGTCAACGACTACTACGACGTGGCGCTCAAGGAAGCGCGGCTGGCGCGGCTGGCGGCGCAAGCCGGCGACCGCTTCACGCTGATCCGGCAGGACTTCGCCGACTATCCGGCGCTGGTCGCGGCGCTCGAAGGCCATTCGTTCGACCGCATCGTCCACCTGGGGGCGCAGGCCGGGGTGCGCTATTCGATCACCCACCCGCACGCCTATCTCCACGCCAACCTGGCGGGGCACCTCAACCTGCTGGAGGTGGCGCGGCACCGGCAGGTCGGGCACATGGTCTATGCCAGCTCGTCGTCGGTCTATGGCGGCAATACCAAACTGCCGTTCGCGGTCGAGGACCGCGTCGACCAGCCGGTCAGCCTCTACGCCGCGACCAAGAAGGCCGACGAGCTGATGAGCGAGACCTACGCGCATCTCTATCGGCTGCCGCTGACCGGCCTGCGCTTCTTCACCGTCTATGGCCCGTGGGGGCGGCCGGACATGATGATGTGGCTGTTCACCAAGGCGATCCTCGCCGGCGAGGCGATCCAGGTGTTCAACCATGGCGACATGTATCGCGACTTCACCTACATCGCCGACATCATCGCCGGGGTGACCGCCAGCCTCGACAACCCGCCGCCCGATGACGGGGCGGTCAAGGCCGGCGGCAGCACCAAGCCGCACCGGATCTACAACATCGGCAACCACCGCAGCGAGCACCTGATGAAGGTGGTCGAGATCCTCGAGGCCGAGTGCGGCAGGAAGGCGATCATCGAGTTCCAGCCGATGCAGGCTGGCGACGTGCGGCAATCGTTCGCCGACATCGAGGCGATCCGCCGCGACCTCGGCTATGCGCCGACCACCAGCATCGACGCGGGCGTGCCGAATTTCGTCCGGTGGTACAAGGACTACCACGGGTTGTAAGCGCCCGCCGCTTGCGCCAAGACGCAGGCCATGGCGATACTCAGCGACAAGTGGATTCGGGAACAGGCGCGCAGCCACGGCATGATCGAGCCGTTCGTCGAGGCGCAGAAGC
This sequence comes from Sphingomonadales bacterium, assembly GCA_028868535.1. Lineage (GTDB taxonomy): Bacteria > Pseudomonadota > Alphaproteobacteria > Sphingomonadales > Sphingomonadaceae > Novosphingobium. The sequence goes on from JAGWUH010000011.1 coordinate 15,933, forward strand.
GCGACGGCTGCATTTCCTATGGCCTGTCCTCGTATGGCTACGACGCGCGGGTGGCCGACGAGTTCAAGATCTTCACCAACGTCGATTCGGCGGTGGTCGATCCGAAGAACTTCGACGGGAACAGCCTGGTCGACCGCAAGACCGACGTCTGCGTGATCCCGCCGAACAGCTTCGCGCTGGCGCGGACGGTCGAGTATTTCCGGGTGCCGCGCGATGTGCTGGTGATCTGCCTGGGCAAGAGCACGTACGCCCGCTGCGGGATCATCGTCAACGTGACGCCGCTGGAGCCCGGCTGGGAAGGCCACGTGACGCTGGAATTTTCCAACACCACGCCGCTGCCCGCGAAGATCTATGCCAACGAGGGTGCGTGCCAGTTCCTGTTCCTGCAGGGCAACGAGCCGTGCGAGACCAGCTATGCCGATCGCGCCGGCAAGTACATGGGCCAGCGCGGCGTCACCCTGCCGAGGCTGTAACGCCCCGACCCGGCACGGCATCGCCGCCGCGTTTGACTGTGCGGGCAACGCGTGCTCTTGCCGGGAGCAAGATTCACCCGACGAGGAGAGGCTCCACGATGTCCGGCCAGACCATGTACGAACGCCTGCTCGACCTGATCCAGGCCGAAGGCATCAACACGCTGTTCGGAATTCCCGATCCCAGCTTCTTCGGCATGTTCATCGAAGCCGAGCGGCGGGGGATGGAGGTCGTCTCTCCTCACCACGAGCAAGCCGCCGCGCTGACCGCCGACGGGCTCTACCGCATCACCGGCAAGCCGGCGGTGCTGTGCATGAACAAGGGTCCGGGCGTCGCCAACATCATGGCCGGCGTCAACTTCCTGATGAAGGAAAACGTGCCCGCCGTCTGCATCATGGCCAACCGCCAGCGCTTCTACGAGCAGAAGGTCCGGCGCGGCAAGATGCAGTACATGAGCCAGCCGCCGCTGTTCCAGAACACGGTGAAGTTCGCGGGCACCATCGAATATCCGCAGCAGACCGACGAGATCATGCAGGAGGCGTTCCGCAAGGCGCTGTCCGGCGTGCCCGGGCCGACTTTCGTCGAGCTGCCGCTGGGCGTCATGCAGGCGAAGTTCGACGGTTCCCCGGTGCTGAAGCCGCACCAGTACCGCCTGGTCCACCAGCGCGCCGACGCGCAGTCGATCGAGGCGGCGCGGGCCCTGCTGGCGGGCGCGAAGGCGCCGGTGCTGCTGCTGGGCCAGGGCTGCTTCGTCTCGCGTTCGCATGACGCGCTGACCGCGCTGGCGGCCGCGCTGCAGTGCCCGATCCTGCAGACCAACGCGGTCGAGGCCGTGCTGCCGGGGATGGAGGACCGCACCTTCGCCTACAGCTCCGCCGTGGGCGCCGAGATCGCCGACAAGTCGGACGTGGTGCTGGCGATCGGCACCGAGCTGGGCGAGGCGCTCAACTATGGGCGCGGGCATTCGTGGGCGGCGGGGAACGCCACCCGCAAGTGGATCTATGTCGAGCGTGATGCCGATGCCTTCGGCGTCAACCGCCCGATCGACGTGCCGCTCGTCGGCGACCTGCGCGACATCGTCCCGCAGCTGACCGCGGCGCTGGCCGGGTGCGGGCGCAGCCTGCCGGCGGAGCTTCCGCGCTGGACTGCCGCGCGCGAAGCCGCGAAGCAGGCGATCGACGATTACGTGCCGCGCACCTCGACGCCGATCCATCCCGGCCTCGTGCCGATCGAGGCGACGCGGGTGATGCCGGACGACACGATCCTGATTCGCGACGGCGGCGGCGCCAGCATGTGGGCTTCGGCGCTCGTCCAGTTTACCCCGCGCGATTCGATGTGGAGCTCGAACTGGGGCGCGATCGGCAACGGCCTGCCGATGGCGATCGGCGCGCAGATGGGCGCGCCCGACCGCCGCGTCATCCTGCTGACCGGCGACAGCGCCTTCCTGTTCCACATCTCGGAGATCGAGACCGCCGTCCGCAAGCAGCTGCCGATCATCTGCGTGGTCTCGGTCGACCACGCCTGGGGTCTCGAGGCGGCATCGTACAAGGCCAACTTCGGCGAGAACACCACCACCCCGGAGGCGCGCTGGAGCCCCGAGGTGCGGCTGGACCTGACCGCGAAGAGCTTCGGTGCGCATGGCGAATACGTCGAGCGCGCCGAGGACCTGGCCCCGGCGGTGCAGCGGGCGCTGGCGTCGGGCAAGCCGGCGGTGATCCACGTCGAGGTCGACCAGATGGCCTCGTCGAGCTTCGAGGGCATCCCGGGCTTCAAGGAATTCCGCGCCTGGTTCGGCGAGGAAGGCGATTTCCTGGGCGTCCCCGGCGCCGCGCCCGCACCGGTGGCGGCGAGCGGCGGCGGCGGTTCGACCGAGAACAGCAGCGGTTACTGACGCCGCACCGACGCGGCGATAACGTGACAAGGGCACGTTATCGCCGCGTTATCGCCGCGTTGTCAGGCGGCGTTGGCCGACTCGTAGACCTGCGCCTCGGCGGCGATCAGGATATCGGCGAGCATCCAGTAGGCCTCGCCCCACGCCGCCAGCACGTCGTCGGTGGCGACTTCGGCGCCGAGCACGTCGCGGATCGCCGGCAGCAGCGCCGCGGCGACCAGCGGGTAGTGCTCGGCCTTGACGCCGGTCTCGACGTGGCGCGCGACCATGCGCTGCACCGCCGCCGTCAGGTTGCCGAGCTTGTCGATGTTCTTCGCATAAGCGAGGATCGCCGCGGCCAGCCGCTTGGGCTGCTCGCCGCTGTCCTGTGCGGCGCGGTCGAACATTGCGGCGACCTCCGCATTCTCGAACAGGCGCGCGTACATCGCGGTGGTGATCGCCACCCCGTGCGCCTCGAGCGCGGGGGCGGTGGCCTTGACGATGTCCATGGCCTGGGCGGAAGCGGTGCGCATTCTGATGTCTCCTAAAACATGATTCGTGAATGCATCTATTTATGCAATCGTGCGGTGGCAAGCATCGATTTGCCCGCGCCCCGGCGATGGCTGGTGCAGCGGCTTGACCCCCGGGCGGTGCCGCGCTCTGTTTCCGGCAAAGCATGGAGAGAGCCGAATGGACGTCGAAGCCCGCCTCGCGGCACTGGAAACGCGGCTGCGCGCCGCCGAGGATCACCTGGCAATCCTCAACCTGCTCAACACCTATGGACCGTTGGTCGACAGTGCCACCGCCGAACCGGCGGGCAAGCTGTGGGTCGACGGCGGCGGCTACAACTTCGGCATGCCGGACGGCGGCACCAACCGGCTTTCCGCGCCCGACGAGATCGCGGGCATGTACGGCTGGCCGGGGCATGTCGACCTGGTCAACACCGGCTGCGCGCACCTGACGGCGACGCCGAAGATCACCGTCGACGGCGACGAGGCGCAGGCGGTGGGCTACAGCTTCGTGGTGCTGCGCGAGGGCGAGCGCTGGTTCCTGTGGCGGGCGGCGGTGAACCACTGGACGCTGGCGCGGACCGGGGACGGCTGGCGGATCGTCGAGCGGTTCAACCGGACGCTGGACGGCTCGCCCGAGAGCCACGAGACGATGCGGAAGGTGCTGGCGATATGAGCCGTTTCGAGGGCAAGGTCGCGATCATCACGGGCGCTTCGACCGGTTTGGGGCCGGTCATGGCGCGGCTATTGGCCGCGGAGGGCGCCAGGCTGGTGCTGGCGGCGCGCCGGATCGAGCTGGTCGAGGCGGTCGCGGGCGAGATCGGCGGCGAAGTGGTCGCGGTGAAGGCCGACGTCACCGACGAAGGCGACGTGGCGGCGATGGTCGAGGCGGCGATGGCGCGCTGGGGCCAGGTCGACGTGATGATGAACAACGCCGCGGTGCCGGGGACCGACAAGTTCATCTGGGAGCAGACCGTCGACAACTTCCTCGATACCTACAAGGTCGACTGCATGGCGGCGATGCTGTGCAGCCGCGAGGTGCTGAACCGGTCGATGCTGGAACGTCGCAGCGGCAGCATCGTCAACTTTTCCAGCGGCGCCGGCTGGGACGGGATGGTGCGCAAGAGCCACTACAGCGCGGCCAAGGGCGCGCTTCGCATCCTGACCAAGGTGATCGCGAAGGAAGTGGGCGAATACGGCATCCGCTGCAACTGCGTGGTGCCGGGGGCGATCTCCACCGACCTGATGGTCAACTACATGAAGCGCGTCGCCGACGAGCAGGGCAAGACCGTCGACGAGATCGCCGCCGCCATCCAGGCGCCCCTGCCGCTGAAGACGTTCTCCACCCCCGAGGACGTCGCCAACCTGGCGCTGTTCCTCGCCAGCGACCAGGCGCGGACGATCACCGGGCAATCGATCAACGTCGATGGCGGGCTGATCATGAGCTGACGCTTGCCCGGCGGCTCGCCGTCCGGTAAGTGAACGGCTGATCACATATGGGGAGAAGGCCGTGGGCAAGGTGCGCAGCCATTGCCGGATCTGCACCAACCAGTGCGGGATCGTTCTCGACGTCGAGGGCGACCGGATCACGCGGGTGCGCGGCGATTTCGACCACCCGCTGAGCAAGGGCTACACTTGCCCGAAGGGCCGGGCGATCGACCGGCTGCACCACCATCCCGACGCGATCCTGGCGCCGATGCTGCGGCGGGACGGGGCACTGGTCGAGAGCGGATGGGACGCGGTGCTGGACGACCTGGCGGCCGGGCTGCGGCGCGTGGTGGACGCGCACGGGCCGGGCGCGGTGGGGTTCTATTTCGGCAGCGGGCTGGGGATGGACGCCGCCGGCTTCCGCATGGGCGAGGCGTGGTACGCGGCGCTGGGGGCCGGGGGAACGCCGCCGCCGAAGTTCTCGCCGCTGACCATCGACGGCACCGCCAAGGTGCTCGCGGCGAGCCTGATGGGCGGATTTCCGGGGCTTTCCGGCAAGACCGACAATGACCGGGCCGACATGCTGCTCTACGTCGGGGTCAACCCGGTGGTCAGCCACGGGCACAACACCGGCATGTTCAACCCCGCCGGGCCGATCCGCGCGAGCGCGGCGCGGGGCGAGGTGTGGACGATCGACCCGCTCAGGACCGAGACCGCGAAGTTCTCCACCCGCCACATCGCGCCGCTGCCGGGCAAGGACCATGCGATCCTGGCCTGGCTGGTGCGCGAGGTGATCGACGGCGGGCCGTGCGTTCCGGCGCAACCGGTGGCGGGGCTGGAGGCGCTGCGCGCGGCGCTGGCCGGGTACGACCGGGCGACCGCGGCGCAGGTGGCGGGCGTGGCCGAGGCCGACCTTGCCGACCTGCTGGCGGCGGTGCGGCGCCATGGCGGGGTGACGGTCGAGACCGGGACCGGGGTGACGATGTCCGAATCGGCCAACGTCACGCAGTGGCTGGCGACCGCGTTGAACATCCTGACGGGCCGCATGAACCGGCCCGGCGGGGTGTGGTTCCATCCCGGCTTCCTCACACGGTTCGACAGCTTCGAACTGCCGTTGCTGGACAATCCCTTCACCCCCGGCGCGCCGACGATGCCGCAGGTCAACGGGATCATCGGCGACTGGCCTTGCGCGGCACTGCCGGGCGAGATCGCGGCGGGGAACATCCGCGCGCTGGTCAACCTCGGCGGCAGCATCGTCCGTTCGTTCCCCGACGCCAACGTGCTGGTGCCGGCGCTGGCAGCTCTCGACGTGTTCGCCACGTTCGAGGTGGTGGCGAACGAGACGACGGCGCTGTCGAGCCACGTGCTGCCCACGCGCGACCAGACCGAGCGGCCCGACATCTCGTTCTGGGATACGCTGAGCGGGTCGCTGTCGATGCTCTATTCGCCGCAGGTGGTGTCGCCGGCGGGCGATCGGCGCGCGGCATGGTGGATCATCGCGCAACTGATGGCGCGGATGGGGCTGCCGCTGCCCGAAGGCCTGCCGGCGGACGACCGCCAGCCGGGCGCGGACGAGGCGATGCTGGCGCGGCAGATGGCGGGGGCGCGCTGTTCGTTCGACGCGCTGCGCGAGGCAGGAGTGGTATCGCTGCCGCTCGAGTTCCCCGGACAATGGGTGGACGACCACATCGCCCGGATCGGCGGCTGGCGGCTGGCGCCGGAGCCGCTGCTGGCGGAGTGGCGCGCGACGCGGGCGCGCGACGCGGCGGCGGCCGGGGACACCCGGCTGCGCTTCACCGCGCGGCGGCAACGGCGCAAGCTCAACGCCTCGCTGTCGTTCCTCGGTTCGCCGGCGGACGTGATCCTGCATCCCGGCGACGCGGCCGCGCGCGGCATCGCCCACGGCGATGCGGTGCGGGTGCGGACCGATCGCGGGGAAATCGTGATGACGGCGAACGTCAGCGACCTGGTGCGGCCGGGCGTCGCCTCGATCCCGCACGGGCACGAACACGCGAACGTCAACCTGCTGACGTCGGTCGAACAGGTCGACGCGCTGACGGGAATGGTGCTCTACACCGGGATTCCGGTCGAGATCGCGCGCGAAGCGGTGCCGGCCGACGCCTAGGCGGTACCGCCCTGCCCTTCGTACATATTGACCACATTTGGCGACCGCGCGCGCCCCGGCCCGTGCTAGGCACGCGAGCGCGATGAAGCGCGCGTCGAAACAGTTGCTGGCGGCGGCACGGGTCATGATCGGCCTGGCGGTTGCGGGGCGGAAGGTCCCGCCGCCGCGCGCGCCGGATCGAACCGCCCCACGGCCGGATCGCGCGATCATGATCCAGAAAGGAACCGTGTCCTTGCAACGGCTCGTCCCCACCGTGCTCGCCACTTGCATTGCCTGTGCCACCCCGCCTGCCATTGCCCAGAGCGGGCCCGGTGCGCGCGGGGGCGGCGACACCGTCACCCTGGGCGTCGGCATGGCGGTCACCGCCTCTTACCAGGGGGCCAGCGACTACCGGATTATTCCCGGCGGCGTCCTGCAGGGAACGATCAAGGGACACGACTTCCGGCTGAACGGGCTGCAACTGTTCGTCGACGCCCTTCCCAACGACGCGCGCCGCCGGTTCGACCTCGAGCTGGGTCCGGTGGTCGGCGTGAACTTCAACCGGTCAGGGGACGTCAGCGATCCGCGGGTGGCCGCCCTCGGCAAGCGGGACAAGGCGGTGGAACTGGGCGTGCGCGGCGCGATCGGGCTGCGCGGCATCGCCCATCGCGCGGACAAGCTGGCGCTGGCCGTGACCGGCAGCTGGGACGTGGCGGACGCGCACCGCAGCCACGTCATCAGCCCTTCGCTCGAATACAGCACGCGGGCGGGACGGCGCACGTTCCTGCGCGCGGCGCTGAACGCCGAATTCGTCGGCAAGCGTTATGCCGACTACTATTTCGGCATCGATGCCGCCGGCGCGGTGGCGAGCGGCCTGGGCGTCTGGAAGCCGGGCGGCGGGCTCTACAGCGTCGGCGGCAACGTGCTTGCGACGCATTCGCTCAGCAGCCGGCGGTCCGGCTGGTCGCTGTTCGGCATTGCCGGCTACAAGCGGCTGCAAGGCGACATCGCCGCCAGCCCGATCGTGCGCGACACCGGTTCGCCGAACCAGGGCTTCGCCTCGGCCGGGCTGGCGTACACGTTCTAGAGCGTTTTTCGAACGGAGTGGAACACGAAGTGACTCGGAAAAACGGGGCAAACCAGGAATCCGGGGCGCCCGATCTGATTGAATCAGATCGGAACGCGCTCTAGGGCGCCTTTCGAACGGCGTGTGACGCGACGTGATGCCGTCGGGTCGCGTGTTCCGGGCTTGGCGAGCGCCCGCCCTCAGCCGACGGGTTCCTCGCCGTGGAGGGTGGTGCGGCGCATCAGGCGCTTGCTGTCGAGCGGATACCAATCGGCGCGGTGCATCGTGCCGGTGTTGTCGAAGATCAGGAAATCGCCCTCGCTCCAGACGTGGCGATAGACGTATTCGTCCTGAGTCGCCCATTCCTGCAGGCGGCAGAGCAGCATGTCGCCGTCCTCGCGGCTCATGTCCTCGACGTAGTGGCAGGTGTTGCCGAGGATCAGCGAGGTGCCGCCGTGCCGGTGGTGCCAGACCAGCGGGTGCGAGCGCGACGGGTGCTGGCGCCAGCGGGTCAGCTCGGCCACGGTGGGATCGGGATTGATGTAGCGCTGCGACGCTTCGAGCGCGTGGCGGATGCGAAGCTTGTCGATCGCCTGCTTTTCCGCCTCGGGCAGATCGGCATAGGCAGCGTAGGTGTTGGCGACCAGAGTGTCGCCGCCGGTGCCCTGCTCCGGCATCGTCCGGACCGAGAGCATCGTCGCCTTGGCGGGAATCACGTCGTTGGCGCCGTCGATGTGCCAGTAGAACGCGCCGCGAGTGTAGTCCGCGGTGCGGTTGACCGTCGGGTCCATCGAGATGTTCTGCAATTCCTGGTCGCCGCCGACGAGGAACACCTTGCCGATGGTGCGGGCGAACTGGAGTTGTTCCGCATCGGTGAGGTGCATGGCCGGGAAGACCAGCGCGCTGCGCTCGACCAGCAGGCGCTGGATCTCGGCGGCGTACTTGCCGGAGAGGAAATCGTCGCGTTCGATGGTGACGGTGCTGCCGACCTTGGGCTTGGCGTTGACGACCTGCATGATGGAGGCTCCCTGGGATATCGCCGGCGCTGTGCCTGTGTTCAGCATGGAATGCAATCGCGGCGCCGATCTTTGGACAAATGCGCGCAACTGCCCGCGCGCGCGAACGAATTGCGGTTATGGGCCAGTCCCGCTAAGGCCAACCGCCATGACCGAGCAGCGCGACTACAGAAGCACCGTCTTCCTGCCGAAGACCGATTTCCCGATGAAGGCCGGGCTGCCGCAGAAGGAGCCGGGCATTCTCGCGCGGTGGCGGGCGGAAGACCTGTACGGCAAGCTGCGCGCGGCGCGGGCGGGGCGGGACACGTTCATCCTCCACGACGGCCCGCCTTACGCCAACGGCGACATGCACATCGGCCACGCGCTGAACCACATCCTCAAGGACATGGTGGTGCGGACGCAATCGTTGCTCGGCAAGGATGCGCCCTATGTGCCGGGGTGGGACTGCCACGGCCTGCCGATCGAGTGGAAGGTCGAGGAGCAGTACCGCAAGAAGAAGCTGAACAAGGACGACGTCGACCCGGTCGAGTTCCGCGCCGAGTGCCGCGCCTATGCGCAGAACTGGGTCAACGTCCAGCGCGAGCAGCTCAAGCGGCTGGGCATCAACGGCGACTGGGACAAGCCCTACCTGACGATGGATTTCGCCGCCGAGGCGACGATCGTGTCCGAACTGCTCAAGTTTGCCGAGCACGACATGCTCTATCGCGGCGCCAAGCCGGTGATGTGGAGCCCGGTGGAGAAGACCGCGCTGGCCGAGGCCGAGGTCGAGTACGAGGACATCGTCTCCACCCAGATCGACGTCGGCTTCACGATCACCGAGGCGCCGGAGTGCCCCGAGCTGGTCGGCGCCACCGCGGTGATCTGGACGACGACGCCGTGGACGATCCCCGCCAACCAGGCGATCGCGTTCGGGCGGCCGATCGACTACCTGCTGATCGGGGCGAATGGTGGCAAGTACCTGATCGCCGAGCCGCTGGTCGACGCGTTCTGCAAGCGCATCGGCGCCGAGAGCCACAGCTTCGACATGTACGTGAAGGGGCCGCTGCTGACCGGGGCGAAGGCGCGGCACCCGATGCACCACCTGGGCGGGTTCTTCGCAAAGGAGCGGCCGTTCCTGCCCGGCGAGTTCGTCACCACCGAGAGCGGCACCGGCCTCGTCCACATGGCGCCGGACCACGGCGAGGACGACTTCCTGCTGTGCAAGCACTACAAGATCGACCCGGTGTTTCCGGTCGAGGGTGACGGCAGGTATCGCGCCGACTGGTTGTGGCTGGGCGGCGAAGGCAGCGTCATCAATCCGAAATTCAACGCGCCCGACGGGCCGATCTGCACGGCGCTGCGCGAGGCGGGCGGGCTTCTTGCCGCCAGCGCGGACTACAAGCACTCCTACCCGCATTCGTGGCGATCGAAGGCCAAGGTCATCTTCCGCTGCACGCCGCAGTGGTTCGTGCCGATGGACAAGCAGATCGACCGAGCCGACCCGGACGCCGATCCGTTCGACCTCGATTCGCTGCTGAGCCCGCAGACGCTGCGCGAGAAGGCCAAGCAGGCGATCGCCGACACGCGCTTCGTGCCGGAAAAGGGGCGCAACCGCATCGGCAGCATGGTCGAGGGACGGCCCGACTGGGTGCTGAGCCGACAGCGCGCCTGGGGCGTGCCGATCACGCTGTTCGTCGAGCGCAAGACCGGGCAGTACCTGAAGGACGAGGGCGTCTATGCCCGCATCATCGCCGCTGTGCGCGAGCAGGGGGTGGACGCCTGGTCCGATGCCAACGTCGCGCATTTCCTGGGCGAGGGGCGCGACCCGGCCGATTACGAGCGCGTCACCGACATTCTCGACGTCTGGTTCGATTCGGGCTGCACGCACGCGTTCGTGCTCGAATCGGGACGCTGGCCCGAGCTGCGCTGGCCGGCCGACCTCTACCTCGAGGGCAGCGACCAGCATCGCGGCTGGTTCCAGTCGTCGCTGCTCGAGGCCTGCGCGACGCGCGGGCGGGCGCCGTACGACGCGGTGCTGACGCACGGGTTCACGATGGATTCGAAGGGCATGAAGATGTCCAAGAGCCTCGGCAACACCGTCGATCCGATCAAGGTGATGGAGATCTATGGCGCCGACATCATCCGGCTGTGGGCGCTGTCGGTCGACTATACCGAGGACCACCGCATCGGCGACGAGATCCTGAAGGGCGTCGCCGACCAGTATCGCAAGCTGCGCAACACCTTCCGCTACCTGCTGGGCGCGCTCGACGGGTTCGGCGAGGGCGAGCGGGTGGCCGACGTGGCGGCGATGCCGGAGCTGGAACGCTACGTCCTGGCGCTGCTGGCGCGGCTGGACGGCACGCTGCGGCAGGCGACGGCGGACTTTGATTTCAACACTTATGTCCGCGCGCTGACCGATTTCTGCAACGAGGACTTGTCGGCGTTCTTCTTCGATATCCGCAAGGATTGCCTCTATTGCGACGCGCCCGACGATCCGAAGCGCAAGGCCTATCGCAGCGTGCTCGACGTGCTGTTCCACGCGCTGGTTCGCTATGCGGCGCCGGTGCTGGTGTTCACCGCCGAGGAGGTGTGGGGCAGCCGCTATCCCGACGCGGGCAGCGTGCACCTGCTGGAGTGGCCCGAACTGCCGGCGGCGGACGACGCCGCGCTGGTCGAGCGTTGGGCCGGACTGCGCGCGCTGCGCGGGCAGGTCCTCGAGGCGATCGAGCCGCTGCGGCGCGAGAAGGTGCTGGGATCGGGGCTGGAGGCCGAAGTGACGGTGCCGGCCGACGCGCCTGCCGGCGATCTCGAGGAACTGTTCATCACCGCGACCGTGCGGCGCGGCGACGCCCTGGCGGTGGCGCGCACCGCCCAGCACAAGTGCGGGCGCTGCTGGCGGCACCTGCCCGAGGTGCACGAGGACGGCGCGCTCTGTTCACGCTGCGAACAGGTTGTCGAGGGCATGGACGCGACGGCATGACCCCGCGTCCGATCCCTGTGGCCCGCGTTCGCGCCATCGGCCTTGCCGTGGCGGCCTCGACGTTCGCGCTCGACCAGATCGTCAAGTGGGCGATGCTGGGGCCGCTGCGCCTGCGCGAGGTGGGGCAGATCGTGCTGCTGCCGGTGTTCAACTTCACCTTCACGATGAACACCGGGGTCAGTCTCGGCCTGCTGACCGCCGGTTCGGACGCGCAGCGCTGGGCGCTGGTGGCGATGACCGGGGCTATCGCCGCAGTGGTGCTGGTGTGGCTGCTGCGCGAGCGGCGGCCGGGGGACGTCGCGGCGCTGGGACTCGTGCTGGGCGGCGCGCTCGGCAATATCCTCGATCGCGTCTGGCACGGCTATGTCGTCGATTATGCCGATCTGCACTTCGGCACGTTCCGCCCGTTCCTCGTCTTCAACCTGGCCGATGCGGCGATCAGCATCGGCGTCCTGATTATCCTTGCCCGCTCGTTCCTTTCGCGCGAAAAGCGCGACGACGCGGGTGAGCCCGCCCCGGAGAGTTGATACCCCATGCGCAAAGTCACCGCCATCGCGCTCGCGAGCGTCACCACCCTGCTGCTGGCCGGCTGCGGCCACGGCGGCCTGCTCAGCCGCACGCGGCCCGACGAGTTTGCGGTGCAGCGCCAGGCGCCGCTGCTGGTGCCGCCCGATTTCGCGCTGACCCCCCCGCAGCCGGGGACGCCGCGACCGAGCGCCGCGGGTTCGCAGCAGGAAACGCTGGACGCGCTGTTCGGCGGGCCGGCGCCGCGCAGCGAGGTCGAGCGCCGCACCATCAGCCGCGCCGGATCGCCCGAGCCGGGCATCCGCTCGACCGTCGGCGACCCGCAGACCCACGCCGTGGCCAAGGGTTCGGTGACGCGCGACATCCTGGCGGCGCCCGAGGGCGACGGCCGCGAGGCGCAGGCGAGCGTCGCCGGCTGAACGTCGTTGGCGCCGGGTTAGCGCACGGTCAGCGGCACGGCGGCACGGCGGCACGGCGATTGCCGGACCGGATTGCCGGAACCGGACTGCATGTACCGGACTGCAGGTACCGATCCGGCCTTTTCACGCGACGCTCTATTCGGCGGCGAGCACGTCCTCGGCCGCGAAGCCTTTCTCGTCGACCAGGCCTTCGGGATCGGGGTGGATGAGGATCTCGATGCCGGGGAACTCCGCGAGCAGCTTGGCCTCGATCTCGTCCATCACGCGGTGCGCGGCGGCGACCGACATCGCGCCGTCGACCCAGACGTGGAACTGGACGAAATCGCGGTTGCCCGAAGTGCGGGTGCGCAGGTCGTGGACGCCGCGCAGCTCCGGATGGCGGCCGAGCACCTCGATGAAGCGGGCCTTCTTGTCCTCCGGCCACTCCCGATCCATGAGCTGGAAGATCGCCTCCTGCGAGGCGCGCCAGGCGCCCCAGCCGAGCCAGGCGGCAATGCCCAGGCCGAACAGCGGGTCCGCGCCGCGCACGCCGAGGTAGTGATCGAGCGCCAGCGCGGCGATCACCGCGAGGTTGACCGCGAGATCGGCCTGGTAGTGCATGTGATCGGTGGCGATGGCGACGCTGGCGGTGCGGCTGAGGACGTGGCGCTGCCACGCCAGCAGCGCCAGCGTCCCGGCGATGGCGATGAACGAGACGACGATGCCGCCTTCCGCCGAGCCGACGCGCTGGCCGGACAGCAGTTGCTGGCCCGAATGGACGGCCAGCGTCAACGCCGAGATCGCGATCAGCACGACCTGGAACACCGCCGAGAGCGCCTCCGCCTTGCCATGGCCGAAGCGGTGATGGCGATCATCGGGCAGGCCGGCGACCCAGACCCCGGCGAGCGTGGCGACGCTGGAGACGAGATCGAGCACGGTATCGGCAAGACTGCCGAGCATCGCGGTGGAGCCGGTGGTCCACGCCGCCCAGCCCTTGAGCAGGACCAGCAGCGTGGCCATCGAGATGCTGGCATAGGCTGCGCTGCGGTTGAGCGCGGCGGCCTGCGGCATGGCGGGTGCGGCGGTGCTCATGGATAGAGCAGCGTGCTGGTCCAGCCGCCGTCGGCCGCGCGGGTGAAGCGGCGGCGTTCGTGCAGGCGGTGCGGGCGATCGATCCAGAACTCGATCGCGGAAGGGGTCAGCAGGTAGCCGCCCCAGTGCGGCGGGCGGGGCACGTCGCGCCCGTCGAAGGTTTCGCGCGCGGCCTCGTAGCGGGCGACGAAGGTGGCGCGGCTGTCGAGCGGGGCGGACTGGTCGCTGGCCTGTGCGCCGAGCTGCGAATCGCGGGCGCGGCTGGCGAAGTAGGCATCGGCGGTGGCGGCATCGACCGGGCTGAGCGGGCCTTCGATGCGGACCTGGCGGCGCAGCGACTTCCAGTGGAACAGCAGCGCGGCATGGGGGTTGGCGGCGAGTTCGCCACCCTTGCGGCTGTGGCCGTTGGTGTAGAAGATGAAACCGCCCTTCCCCAGCAGGTCCGGTCCGTTGCCCTTGAGCAGCACCATGCGCACCGAGGGCAGGCCATCCGGCGTGGCCGTGGCCAGCGCCATCGCGTTCGAATCGTTGGGCTCCGCCGCGCGCGCCTCGCGCATCCAGTCGTCGAACATTGCGTAGGGATCGCCGTGGGGGATAACCTCGCCGGCGAGACCGGGGGCGGCACTGTCTTCGTTCACGGCGGGACCTGCGTTGTGGAGCGATTCGGATCGTGCGGGCGGCGACCGATCACCGCCGCGCAGACATAGCCCGTTGCACGGAAAGTGGAAAGCGCGCCTTGTCTCAGGTCAATCGGCAACCTAGCTAGGGGCCCATGGCAACGGACCCTTACGCGACCCTGGGCATTTCGCGCGACGCCAGCGAGAAGGACGTCAAATCGGCCTATCGCCGGCTGGCGAAGGAACTGCATCCCGACCGCAACCAGGACAACCCGAAGGCGGCCGAGCGGTTTTCCGAAGTGACGCGCGCCTATGACCTGCTGTCCGACAAGGACAAGCGCGCCCGTTTCGACCGCGGCGAGATCGACATCGACGGCAATCCGACGATGAACTTCGGCGGTGGCGGGTTCGGCGGCGGCGGTCAGCGCGGGTTCCGGCAGGAGGACTTCGCGAATTTCGGCGGCGGCGAGGGCATCGACCTCGGCGACATCCTGGGCGGCATGTTCGGCGGTGGCCGGGGGGGCGGCTTCGGCGGCGGTTTCGGGGGCGGGCAGCGCGCCGCGCCGCGCGGGCGCAACACCCAGTACCGGCTGAAAGTGGGATTTGCCGACGCGGCGACGCGCGCGCCGCAGCGGATCACGCTGGGCGACGGCAAGACCATCGACCTCAAGCTGCCAGCGGGAGTCGAGGACGGCACGCAGATGCGGCTGGCGGGCAAGGGCGAGCCGGGGCCGGGCGGCGCCGGCGACGCGCTGGTGACGATCGCCATCGAGCCGCACCCGTTCTTCACGCGCGACGGCGACAACGTGCGGCTGGACCTGCCGGTCACGCTCGACGAGGCGGTGGGCGGCGCCAAGGTCAAGGTGCCGACGGTGGAAGGGCCGGTGATGCTGACGGTGGCGCCGGGGACGAGTTCCGGGCGCACGCTGCGGCTGAAGGGGCGCGGCTTCTCGCGCAAGGACGGCACCCGCGGCGACCAGTTGGTGACGCTGCAGATCACCCTGCCCGAGAGCGACGCCGACCTGGCCGCGCGGCTCGAGGGCTGGCGCGATTCGCGCAATCCGCGCGCGAAGCTCGGCGTCTGAGCGGCGTGGCGGCGCGACCTTCCTTCGGCCGGACCGATGCCCGGCGGCGGCGCTGATACCTCTCCCAAGGTCGCGCGGACGCCCGAGGGCCGGCGCCGGGTGGCGCGGCGCTGGCAACAGCACCTCGACCGCCACGAGGGCGACGAGGGCGAGCGGCCATGGCAGCGGGTCGGGCCGGGCAGCCACGTCTGGGTGGTGGCGCAGCGGGTGATCGTCGGCGTCTGGCAGGACGGCTTCATCCATGCCGGCAACCTCGCCTACATGGGCATCCTCGCGCTGTTTCCGTTCTTCATCACCGTCGCCGCGATCTTCTCCGCGCTCGGCGCGGGGGCGCAGGGGGCGAGTTCCGCCCATGCCTTCCTGACGGCGCTGCCGCCGATGGTGGCGCGGACGCTGGAGCCGGTGGCCGTCGGGGTGATGGAGGCGCGGCACGGCTGGCTGCTGTGGGTGGGCGGCGTGGTCGGGCTGTGGACGGTGACGAGCCTGGTCGAGACGATCCGCGACATCCTGCACCGCGCCTATGGCGTCGCCCCCGGCACCGCGTTCCTGCGCAACCGGGCGCTGTCCGGGCTGATGACGCTGGCCGCGGTGGTCCTGCTGCTGGTCTCGCTCTATGCGCAGGTGGCGCTGGCCTCGATCGAGCAGATCGTGGCGCTGCGCTTTCCGCACCTGCACCCGCTGGGAGGGCCGATGAGCTTCACCCACCTGGTCCCGGCGCTGGTGCTGTTCGGATCGATCTACCTGCTGTTCGTGGTGCTGACGCCGGCCGCCTACCGGCGCGGCGGCTGCCCGATGTGGCCGGGCGCGGTGCTGGTGACGCTGTGGTGGGGCGTCGTCAGCCTGGCGTTGCCGGTGCTGCTGCACGTCGTGTTCAAGTACGACCTGACGTACGGGAGCCTCGCCGGGGTGATGATCGCGCTTTTCTTTTTCTGGCTCGTCGGGCTAGGGATGGTGACAGGCGCCGAGCTCAATGCCGCGCTGGCCCAGTCGCCGGAGGAACGCGACATGCTGGGCCAGGCGGACAATCGCGAGAGGGCCGGGCGTGCAGGGCAGGAACAACGGGATCTGAACGAATGACGGGATTGATGCAGGGCAAACGCGGCTTGATCATGGGCCTCGCCAACGACAAGTCCCTGGCCTGGGGCATCGCCAAAAGGCTGCACGAACAGGGTGCGGAACTGGCCTTCAGCTATCCGAACGCGGCGATCGAGAAGCGGGTGCGGCCGCTGGCCGAGCAGCTCGGCGCCGATTTCGTGTTCCCGTGCGATGTCGGCGACATGGCGGCGCTGGACGAGGCGTTCGCGACGCTTGCCAGCCGCTGGCCGACGATCGACTTCATCGTCCACGCCATCGGCGCCTCGGACAAGAACGAGTTGCGCGGTCGCTATTGCGACACCAGCCTCGACAACTTCCTGAACACGATGAACATCTCGGTGTTCAGCCTGACCGCGGTCGCGCAGCGGGCGATTCCGCTGATGCCGAACGGCGGCTCGATCCTGACGCTGACCTATTACGGCGCCGAGAAGGTGGTGCCGCACTACAACGTCATGGGCGTGGCGAAATCGGCGCTGGAGACCAGCGTCAAGTACCTCGCCGCCGACCTGGGCCGCGACGCCATCCGCGTCAACGCGATCTCGGCCGGGCCGATCCGCACGCTGGCAGCCAGCGGCATCGGCGATTTCAACCTGATCCTCAAGTGGAACGAGCTGAACGCGCCGCTGGGCCGCAACGTGACGATCGAGGATGTCGGCGGGGCCGGGCTGTACATGCTGTCGGACCTGAGCGCCGGGGTGACGGGCGAGATCCACCATGTCGATGCCGGGTATAACGTGATCGGCATGAAACGCGAAGACGCCCCCGACATATCGCTTGTCTGAGGGGATTTGGCTGAGGCCGGGCTGCAAACGGCCGCTTTTCGTGCTTCCGGTGCTCACGGCCATTAAAGGCCGCTGCGCTCCGGGTCCCGAAAATCAGCCATTTTCGCTCCGGCCTGAGCCAAATCGATCAAACCGCACGAAATGGAATGGGCGGGATTGCGCGCTCAGTGGACGAAGCGCGCCACGACGTCGCGGTAGGAGCGTGAGACCTTCACGTCGGCGCCGGATTCGAGGACCAGGAAGCATTCGCCGTTGGTGTGCGGCTTGACCTGGCGGACGAGGTTCAGGTTGACGATCCACGAGCGGTGGACGCGCTGGAACACGCGCGGGTCGAGGCGGCGTTCGAGGTCCTTCATCGTCTCGCGCAGGATCAGCGAATTGTCCGCGGTGTAGATGCACATGTAGTCGCCGGCGGCCTCGATCCGCTCGATCGTGTCGACGTCGACGCGGAAGATCTGGCCGCGGTCCTTGATGTTGATGAGCTTCTCGAAGCGGGCGGCGCCGTGCTCGTCGTCCTCGGGCATCGCCTCCATCGCATCGGGGGCGACTTCGGCGAGCACGCTCTTGAGCTTTTCCGCTTCCTCCGCGAGGCGCTTCTCGCCGAGGCGGGTGCGGACGCGATCGAGCGTGTCGGCCAGCTTGTCCTCGTCGACCGGCTTCATCAGGTAATTGACGGCGTTCGCCTCGAACGCGCGAACCGCGTGCTCCTGGTAGGCGGTGACGAAGACGAACAGCGGGGGCTCGATCTCCATCACCCCCTTGACCACCGAGAAACCGTCGAAGCCCGGCATCTGGATATCGAGGAACACGAGATCGGGCTTCTCGGTCTTGATCTTGCGGATCGCCTCGCGCCCGTTCGAGCAGGTGTCGATGATCTCGACATCGGGGAATTTCTCGAGGCGGAGCTGCAGGCCCTGGATGGCGAGCTTCTCATCGTCGACGAGAATGGTGCGAATGGTCATGCGTCGGTACGTCCTGTTTCAGCCGGAAACGCGCGAACCCGGGAAAGGTTCACGCCGGAGCAGCGGCGGCGCGTGCAGCCGTTGCGACGGCAGCGGGAACCGGCTGGTCCTCGCGCCGTTCGAAGGGGATTTCGATGATGACGGAGAAGCCGCCCTCCGGCGGCTCGACAATCTCGAAGCGATGCCGCGAGCCATAGGCCTGCGCCAGCCGATCCCGGATATTGGCCAGCCCCACGCCCGTCGAAACCGGTTCGCCACCGTCGAATGTCATGCCCGACAACCTGTTGTCGGTGGCCTCGCTTTGCAACCCCGGGCCGGTGTCGGAGACGGTGATGCGAAGATTCTGGCCGATGAACTGCGCGGCGATGGTGATGTCGGCGCCGGATTCCTGCTGGCTGACCGCGTACTTGATCGCGTTCTCGACCAGAGGCTGGAGCAGCAGCGAGGGCAGCAGCCCTTCCTCGCAGCCCTCGTCGATGCGGAAGGTGGTGCGCAGGCGTTCCTCGAAGCGCATCCTTTCGATGTCGAGGTAGAGCTTCAGCGTCTCCACCTCCTGCGCGACGGTGACGCGGCCGGTGGGCTGGGTGATCAGCGTGTAGCGCAGGAACGCCGACAGGCGGGTGAGCATGGCGTTGGCCGGCTCGGTCTGCTTGAGCAGGACCAGCGTCGAAATAGAGTTCAGCGTGTTGAACAGGAAGTGCGGGTTGAGCTGGTAGCGCAGCATCGCCAGCTGCGCGCTGGTGGCCTGTGCCTCGAGCTGGAGGAGCTGGTCGTTCTGCTCCTCGATGCGCAGGAAGAAGTTGATCGCGTAGTAGAGCGCGGACCAGGCGCCGAGCAGGGTGGCATCGTAGTAGAACACGCCGATGAACAGCTGCGCGAAGCTGGCGGCGCTGTCGGGCCGGTAAAGTCCGACCACCCAGGTATCGATGAAGGCATAGGCGCTGACCGCGAGCGGCAGCACCAGCACCGTCACCCCCCAGGTGATCAGCGGACGCTGGGCGATGAGCTGGCGGTAGATCACCGCGAGCAGCAGCGAGATCGAGAAGCCGGTGATCGTCGCGATCAGCACCAGCACCAGGAACGACAGCGGCTGCGCGTTGGCGAGGCTCGACATCGCGCGGAGCAGCATCGCGCCGCCCCAGCCGAGCACCTGCAGGCGCCAGAACGCCTTGTCCTTGTTGGCGAAAAACGGCGAGGGCTGAAAGGCGAGAACGGCCATGCGCGGCAGCATAGCCGATTTATTGGGGGAGGTGCAGGGGCTTGTCGGCCAGAGCCTCAGGCGCCGTGCGGGCCGATCCGGGCCACCGCCTTGCCCAGCGCCTCGGCGCCGATGGCGCCGGACAGCAGGCGATCGCCGGCGACCCAGGCCGGGGTGCCGGAGAAGCCCAGCTTGCGGGCGAACTCGAGATTGCGGTCGATCTCCGCGGCGACGGCGGGATCGGCCATCGTCCGCTGCGCGGCGGCGGGATCGAGCCCGGCCTGGCGCGCGGCTTCGGCAACGCCGGCGGCATCGGGCTTGCCGATCGCGAACAGGGCATGATGGAAGGCGGCGTACTTGCCCTGCGCGGCGGCGGCGAGGCCCATGCGCGCGGCATCGGCGCTTTCGGGCGCGATGATCGGCAGCTGGCGGACGACGACGCGCAACTGCGGGTTGGCGGCGATCAGGCTTTCGACGTCGGCGACGCTCTTGCGGCAGTAGCCGCAAGCGAAATCGGTGAACTCCACCAGGGTGACCTTGCCGTCGGGGTTGCCGAGCACCGAGCCGGGGAACGGACGCTCGACATCGGCCCGGATGCCGGCCAGCGCGTGGGCGTCCTCCTGCTTGCGCAGCGCTTCCATCGCCTCGGGCAGGACCTGGGGGTTGGTGACGAGATAGTCGTGGATCACGCGATCGGCGCGCAGCGTGCTGGCGAGGTAGCCGGCGACGCCGCCGACCAGCGCGCAGGCAAGGCCGAACATGGCGAGGCGGGAAAATCCGGGGCGCTGGTCCATGCGGCGGGGGTTACTTGCGTTTCTTGTCGTGCGCAATCGCGGTGCGCGCCTGCATGGCGATGTCGCCGGCGCGCAACCAGTCGGGCGAGCCGTGCGGCAGCGCCGCCAGCGCCGCATTGGCGCTGCGCAAGGCCGCGGGCATGTCGCCCGAGAGCACCTGTTGCTCGGCGCTGGCGAGGCTGGCGCGCGGCTGGTCGCCCTGGCGGTCGTAGACGATGCCGAGCACGTACCAGGCGAACGGATTCTCGCGATCGCGGGCGAGGGCGGACTTCAGCACCTGCTGCGCCTCGGCCATGTGCTCGCGCGTGCCGGCGGCCTCGTCCGCCGAAACCAGCGCGTGGCCGAAGGTGGTGGCGATCAGCGGCTGGTTGCGGGTCAGCGCGCAGGCGTGGCGCAACGGCGCGATCGCCAGCGCCGGCTTGCCGGCCTCGAGCAGGATCTGGCCCTTCAGTTCGAGGAAGTAAGGGTCTTCCGGGGCGTCGCGGAGCAGGGCATCGGCCTCGGCCATCGCCTTGTCGAGAAAGCCGTCCTTGTGCCAGGCGTAGGCGCGGGCATACCGCGCGGGGACGCTGGTCATGGTTTCGGGATAGGCCTTCAACGTGTCGGCCGGTTCCGCCAGGTAGCCGTAGAGCTTGGCCTTGACCCGCTGGAACCGCGCCTCGAGCGCCGGATCGGTCTTGTGGTTCCAGGCCGGGTCCTTCTCGTAGACGTCCTGCAGGAACGCGATGCGGTCGTTCGTCATCGGGTGGGTCGAGTAGAACTGGGCATCGTCGTTGCGGGTGAAGCCGTAGCGGTTCTCCATCACCAGCAGCTTGTGGAAGAACTCCACCGAGCCGCGGCCCGAGATCCCGGCCTTCGACAGGAAGCTGGCACCGGCGGCGTCGGCCGCCTCCTCCTCGCCGCGGGTATAGGCGAGGAACTTGCCGAGCGCGGCCTGCTGGCCCGCCATCATCACCCCCATCGCCGCCTCGCCGCCGCCGGCCGCGGCCGCCGCGGCGCCGAGCAGCAGCGACAGGATCGAGATCTTGCCGGCGGCGTCGGCGCCGCGCGTATCGATGGCGTGGCCGCCGACGACGTGACCAAGTTCGTGCGCGACGACGCCCTGGACCTCGTTCGCGCTGCTCGCCTCGTTGATCAGGCCGCTGTTGACGTAGACCGCCTGGCCGCCGGCGACGAAGGCGTTGACCTCCGAATCGTTGACCAGGACGATGTCGACGTTGCGGGTATCGAGGCCCGACGCGGCGACCAGCGGCGTGGTCATGTCGCGGAACAGCGCCTCGGTCTCGGCGTCGCGCAGCACCGATTGTGCCGCCGCCGGCGAGGCGCCGAGCAGCAGCGCCAGGGGCAGGGCGAGATCGCGCCAGGCGCGGCGGGGCGAAAGGAGGGGGAGGCGCGGCATGGACCCCGCCGGGCTAGCACAGCCGTGGCTGAACCGCGCCTGAAGAATGGCGCGGCGGCGATATCGGCGCGCGCCGGATCAGCGCAGCACGCGCTTGACCGCGCGGTCCAGCAGCGCCGCGTCCTCGGCCTCGCCGAGCAGCACGACCTCGCCGGTATCGAGCCGGCGCGCCAGCAGCACCGCGAACTCGCCGCCGTGCCCGGCGAACGATTCGAGCGGGCGCGCGGGCAGGCGGCGCAACTTGCGGGCCAGGCTCTCGCGCGGGGCGGTCGTGGCGACCTGCTTGGCGGCGGCGCCGCGCTTGAGCCGGCGTTCCTCCTGCACCACGCCCTTGATGCCGCCGGGGGCGGCGGCGAGGTGCCGGGCAAATTCCCCGCGGGCGATGCCGAGGCGCTGCGCATGGGCAAGCGCGGTGGCGTATTCGGTCAGGCGCGTCTTGTCGTAATCCGCGCCGAACACGAGCTTGACGATCGGCGTCAGCGGCGCGCGCGCCTGCACCGCGAGGCCAGCGCCCGCGACCAGCGCGGCGAATTCCTCGGGCGCGGCCAGCGCCGCCAGCGCGAAGTCCCAGGCGCGGCCGATCGCGGCATAGAGTGCCGAACGGGTGCGGTCCTCGGCGCCCTGCGCTTCGGCGGCCAGCGCCCGCGCCGAGGCGAGCCAGCCGGCGAGATCGCGGGGCTCGGCCGCGTCGTCCGCGCTGGTGGCGTCGACGACAGGCGGGTGCGGTTCGCCGAATTCGGGGGCCGGCAGGCCGACCTCGGGAAGCGGCGCATCGGGCAGCGCGAGATCGGGAAACGGCAGGTCGCCGAACGCGGCGAGGTCGAGCACGTCGCCATCGTCCTCGGTCGTGGCGTCGAGGTCGACCGGGCCGTCCGCCCAGGCCGGCTGCGCCAGCGGCAACGGCGCCGGTTCGGCCAGGCTGCGGTCGATCTCCGCGAGCAGCGCGTCGGTGGTCGCCTGGTCGGCGAGTTCCTTCCAGTTGATCACACCGACGATGTGGCTGATCCGGTCGCCGTCGCTCGAGAACGGCAGGAGAATGCCGCGATAGACGACGTTCCGGCCAAGCATGTTGACGAATTCGGCCTCGAAGCCGATCGGCGCCTCGTTGGCCAGGATCTGCAGGTAATGGTCGGTGATCCGCGACAGCAGCGAGCGGCTGGGGATATCCGCCAGCCGCCGGATCGGCGGTTCGCTCGCGCATTCCTCGCCGAGCTTCTCGCCGAGATAGCTGACGCCGGGATTGTCGATGCCGTCGCCGAAATCGAGCACGACCGCGTAGGGCGCCAGTTCGGGCACGTCCTCGGGGCGGAAATCCTCGATCGCCGGGAAATTGCGGTTGTCGAGCAGGCTCGCCCAGAAGTTGTAGGCGCGCACCTGCATCCGGCGCTCGTCCTGGCCGACCGGCGGCGGCGGTGCCTGCCGGGCGATGGGGTCTTCGGGGGATTCGAACAGATCGTCGTCGATGCCGACCGGCGGGAAGCCGTCGCCATGATCGTCAAAATGCCCGCGATAACTGTCCATGGAGCGCAACCTTCCTGAGCGCGACGTGGACCGGGTTCTGGCGCAACGTGGTAAAATTCGCGTTAAGTTGCGCGGGGGTTCGCGCAAATGCGCGCGGCGCCCTCAATCGGCGACGGCGTCGCGCGTCTCGTCGGTGCCGGGCATCGGCGCGACCAGGCGCAGCACGACCAGCGTGGCGAGCAGGAACGCGGAGGCGACGTGCAGCGCGAAGCCCAGCGAGGCCCAGTCCGCCAGCGCGCCCCAGACCCACGAGCCGATCGCCATGCCGCCGAAGGTGACCGCCTGGTAGATCGACAGGCAGCGGCCGATGATCTCCTCCGGCGAGCGCATCTGCATGACGACGTTGATGCTGGTGAGCCCGGTCACCCAGCCGGCACCGGCGATGAAGGTGGCGGGTGCCGCCTGTGCCAGCGAATGCGCGCCGGCCAGCACCGTCTGCGCGACGACGAAGGCGAGCACGGAGGTGGTGATCACCGCCTCGGTGCCGAAACGGCGGCGGGCCTGGCCGACGAACAGGGCGGCGATGATCGAGCCGATGCCGAACAGGCCGAGCAGCAGGCCATAGGCGATCTCGCTGCCGTGCAGCGGGCCGCGGACGACGGCGGGAACCAGCGCCTGGTAGCCGGCGACGCCGAAACCCATCGCGGCGCCGCGCACCAGCACCCGGCGGATCGGTGAATTGCCGGCGCAGAAGCGCAGCCCCACCGCGATCGCCGGCAGGATCGGGCGGCGCCGCGGCGGCGCCGCCTCCGGTTTCCAGCCCAGCAGCACGCCGATCAGCGGCGGGCGCGAGACGGCATTGATCGCGAAGGCGAGGCCGACGTTCCACAGCGAGATGACCAGCCCGCCGAGCGCCGGGCCGACGGTGCGGGCGAGGTTGAACGAGATGGAGTTCAGCGCGATCGCCTGCGGCAGGTCGGCGGGGGGCACCTGCTGGCGCACCGATGCCTGCCAGGCCGGGGAATTGAGCGAGGTGCCGATGCCGAGCAGCAGCGTCATCGCCAGCAGACTCCACGGGGTCACCAGTTTCAGCCAGGTCAGCAGGGCCAGCGCGCACGACACCGCGAGCATGCCGAACTGCGAGGTCAGCATCACCCGGCGGCGGTCGAAATTGTCGGCGATCGAGCCGGCGAACAGGCCGAACAGCATGATCGGGATCGTTGTCGACGCTTGCACCAGCGCGATCATCTGGTGCGAGCGGGTGAGATCGGTCATCAGCCAGGCGGCGCCGACCGACTGCATCGTCGCGCCCATATTCGACGACAGGTTGGCGATCCAGATGGCGCGGAAGGTGGCGTAGCGGAACGGCGCCAGCGCGCCGCCGGGGGTTTGCGCGCCCGCACGGACCAACGATTCCGTTTCTCCCATCGCCCAGCCGGTACGCCCGGGCCGGCGGACGGGCAAGCCGGCGGGGCGATATCGCGCTTGCCAGGCGGCGCGAGGCCTGCTGTGGGCGCGGCGTGAACGCGCCCGCATCCCCGTGCACCGGCGTCTGCCGGATCGATCCGGGCACCCGCTGGTGCCTGGGCTGCCGGCGCACGCTGGGCGAGATCGCCGACTGGCCGATGCTGTCGAACGCGGAGAAGCGCGCGGTGCTGGCACGCCTGCCGGGGCGCACGACGAAGGCTTGAGCGCGGTTACGGCGCCCGGCGGGCGGCGGCCTTGAGCGCGGCGACGCAGGCGGCGCGATCGACGTCGCGGCCATCGGTGGCGCGGCGCGCATCGACATAGGTCGCCCGCGGTTCGGCGCCGGGAGAAGGAGGATAGAGATAGACGTCGAGGACGCAGGGCGGGCCGCTGAACTGGAGCTTGCGGGCATCGCCTTCCCACACCGTCAGCCGGGGGGTGCCGAACTGGCGGGCAAGCTCCCCCTCGCCGACGCCGATCACCCCTTCGAGGCCGGGCAGCGACTGGACGTGGGCCGAGGGCGCGGGCGCGCGATGGATGACCGGCGGCGGAACGTAGCGCTGCGGCCGGCTACGCGGCGGCGGCGGTGCGCTGACGACGCCGCCGCCCCCGCCATCGCAGGCGGACAGCGGCAGGGCCGCGGCCAGCGACAGGAACGGGACAAGCAGGCGACGCGACATGGCGCCGGGCATTGCCGGGATGGCCGGCGCTGTCAACGGGACTTGCGGCTGCTTGCGGTGGCGGGCGGCATTGGCTACCGCGCCGGCGCTTCCGCTTGCTGAAAGGCCACCATGACCCAGCCCGCCTACGACGTTCTCGCCATCGGCAATGCCATCGTCGACGTGATGGCGCCCTGCGCCGATGCGCTGATCGAGGAACTGGGGATGACCCGGGGCGGGATGGCGCTGATCGACACCGAGCGGGCGCACCGGCTGTACGAGGCGATGGGGCCGGCGCGGGAGATCTCCGGCGGATCGGCGGCGAACACGCTGGCCGGGCTGGCGGCGCTGGGGGCGAAGTGCGCATTCATCGGCCAGGTGGCGCAGGACCAGCTGGGCGAGGTGTTCGCGCACGACATCCGCGCCGGGGGCATCACCTTCGACACCGCCGCGCGGGCCGGCGATCCGCCGACGGCGCGGTGCCTGATCTTCGTCTCGCCCGACGGGCAGCGGACGATGAACACGTTCCTCGGCGCGTCGCAGTTCCTGCCCGAGAGCGCGCTCGACCTCGACCTGATCGCCAGCGCCGGGGTGCTTTACCTCGAAGGCTACCTGTGGGACCCGGAGGAACCGCGCGCGGCGATGCGGCGGGCGATCGCGGCGGCGCGCGGGGCCGGGCGCAAGGTGGCGTTCACGCTGTCCGATGCCTTCGTGATCGCGCGGCACGGCGACGATTTCCGCGCGCTGATCGAGGCGGGGGAGATCGACATCCTGTTCGCCAACGAGCACGAGCTGGCGGCGCTGACCGGGATCGACGACTTCCACGCGGGCATCACCCACCTCGGCGGCAAGGTGCCGACCGTGGTCGTCACCCGCAGCGAGAAGGGCGCCTACGCGATCGACGGCGGCGAGCACGCCGAAGTGCCGGCCGAGCCGGTGGCGAAAGTGGTGGACACGACCGGCGCGGGCGACCTGTTCGCGGCGGGGTTCCTGTTCGGCCACGGGCGCGGGCGGCCGCTGGCGGAATGCCTGAAGCTGGGCGCGGTCTGCGCCGCCGAGGTGATCTCGCACTACGGCGCGCGGCCGGAGGCGGACTTGAAGGCCTTGACCAGGACCGCTTGACGGTCCTGATCGCGCACGCTGCCGGGTAAGTTCGACGTTGCGGCGACCGGCGGCAACGCCGTTTGAAGCGGGCGGGTGACGTGACCTTCGCCGCGGGGTGTTGACACGTGTTGACACCGTTCTGAGGCAAAATGTCCGCACCCTCCCGCGCGCGGCCGGTGCCTGTGCCATTTCGAGGAATGCTGCGACGGTAATCCCGATCGGGCGTGTAGGACAGTGTTTTTTTGCCGCGACGGAGGAATTGCCCCAATCCTGTCAGAGGGTTAGACATCGTGCAGACGGAGGCGTTTGCATGTGCAGGACTGCGTGCCTTGTTGTGCCCCTGATCTGGATTGCATCCGTCCTGCCCGCGCAGGGGCTGCCGGTGCGGCACGCCGTCGCAACGCCGACGCCTGCCGCCATACCGGCGTGCCCCCGCGTCGAGCCGGGGATGTCCTGCGACGCCATCCAGGCCCGGAACTCGAACACGCAGGTGACGATCGGCTGGCTCCAGGCCGGGGGGTTGGTGGCGTCGCTGCTGTTTTCGGCCGGGGCGGCGTGGGCTGCGGTGCAAGCTGCCCGGCACTCGGCGGTCGGCGCCCGCGCCAGTGTGGAAACATTGAACGAAACCAGTCGGATGAACGCGGCGACGGTCCGTCCGCATGTCTCTATCGAATCCGCCCTGATCAACTTCAACCAGCAGCCGCCCCGACCGATGATCATGCTGGGCGTGCGAAACGCCAGCCAGTTCACGGCCCATGACTGGGAATGGCAGGCCCATCTTCACGTCACGGCGGCCGGCGGTGATGCGCGGGAGATCGCGCTGAGGCCCTGGGGACCGCGTGGCGTCCGCGGGAGGGACATTCCGCCGCCGGACGTGCAGGAAATGACACCGGCGACGATCGGTTTCGAGCTGGACCAGGCGGAAATGGCGGCCTTATCGGCGCTCCGGCCGGAGGAAGGGCTCCGCATCTTCCTGACGGTGGCGTCGCGGTGCTTCGACATCTTCGACAACCCGATCGAAGACTATCAGCATTTTGCCGCCATCGCCTTCAATGCGATGGCGCGGGGGGGCGGCGTGTATCATCTGGTCCCGTCACCGCCGGGGACGCGGATCGAGGGGCAGGAGATCAGGGTTCCGGCCGGAGCCACTGGCTGAGCGGACCGCGAGCGGCGTTCGGGCGACCCGGGTTTGCCGGGTGCCAGAGTGATTTCAAGTGAAATGGAACATTTCACGGCTGGGAAATCACGAAAAAACAAGAGAATCCAGAGTCGATACCGATTCAATCTGAATGGTATCGACTCTAGCCGGACCTGCGGCGACGCAGCAGCGCCGCGACGAAGGCACGGAGTTCGGGGTGGCCGTGCGTGATGCCGACGCGCTCCTCGTTGGCGAGCAGGCGGCCGATCGCGGTGAGAAGCGCGGTGATGCCGGGCGGCGCCAGCGCGGCGCCGTTGACCGTCAGGTCGTCCAGCGACCCGGCCAGCAGCCGCGACGTGGCTTCGCGCGCCGCATCGGTGACGGCGGCGATGCGCGAACCCAGCGCCTTGCGGTGGTTGGCCAGCGCGAGGAATTCGACGCCCAAGGCGGTGCGGGCGGGCGCGACCTGCAGGTCCCAGAACGCCGCCAGCGGATCGGGCGCGGCGAGCGCGGCGGCGAGGTCCGCCTGCTGGCGATCGGTCATGCGCTGGTGGAGCGCGACGAAGACGTCGTCGGTGGCGGGGTAGTAGTAGTGGATCGTCGCGGCGTTGAGGCCGAGTTCCTGGGCGATGCGGCGGGTGCTGACGGCGGCGTAGCCTTCTTCCACCATGAGGCGCTCGGTGGTGTCGAGGATCAGCGCGCGGGTGGTTTGCGGATCGCGCCGCACGCGCGGCTTTCGGCCTGTCTGCTCCATGTCCGCTCCCTGCCCTGCCGGCCGCTTGACGGCAAGCGGCGGCATTACTAAACATGTGTTGAGTAGAGAGTCGAGGAGCGGGAGCGTGGAGCTGGAACTGGAACCGATCACCCCGGTGCTGGGCGCGCGCGTGCGGATCGGCGCCGCCGACGTGCTCCGCCCCGGGGTGGCGGAGGCGCTGCTGGCGGCGCTGGACCGGCACGACGTGCTGGTGTTCCCGCGCATCGGCATCGACGACGACACTTTCCTGGCGCTGACCGCGGCGCTGGGCGAGAAGCACGAAGTGAAGGCGACCGACGACGGATCGGCGGCGAGCGGCAAGGGCATCTTCCGCGTGGCGCGCGACAAGGACGACCGGACCCAGCGCGAGTTCATCCTCGGCAACGACTTCTGGCACATCGACGGGATGAACTATGCGGTGCCGGTGAAGGCGACGCTGCTGAAGTGCGAGCGCGCGCCGCGCGAGGGCGGCGACACCGGCTTCGCCAGCCTGCGCGCGGCGTGGGAGGCGTTGCCCGCGGCGCGGCGGGAGGCGCTGGCGCCGCTGCGGGTCGGCCATTGCCTGTCCGCCTGCCTGCGGCGGCTGTACGATGCGCCGACGGCGGCGGATTTCGCGCGGTGGGACGCGGTGTTTGCGCGGGTCGAGCATCCGCTGGCGTGGCGCCGGCGCGACGGGCAAACGACGCTGCTGATCGGCTCCACCGCCAACGACATCGCCGGGATGGACGCGGCCGAGGGGCGCGCGCTGCTGGACGAGCTGGTGGAGTGGAGCACGCAGGAGCGGTTCACGCTGCGCCACCACTGGCATGACGGCGACCTGGTGATCTTCCACAATGCCGGGCTGCTGCATCGCTCGTACCCCTATGGCGACGGCGCCGGGCGGGTCATGCATCGCACGACGCTGAAGGGGAGCGAGGCGACGACCAGCGGCGGGGCGGCGGCGCTGGCGTATTGAGCCGGACAGGGAGACGGGCAATGGTGCTGGAACGGGCCGAGATCATGATCCAGCCGGGGCGGATGGAGGAGTTCCTGACGTTTTTCCGCGAGACCGTGCTGCCGCTGACCGCGCAGTTCACCGGGCTGATTGCGTTCCGGGCGCTGCGCGGGGTGGAGGATGCCGATTCGGTGATGTTCCTGGCGGAATGGGAATCGATCGAGGCGCACCTGGCGTCGCGGCCCGAGCCGGCGCACGAGCAGTTTCGCCAATACGTGCGGCCGTTCATTTCGGGCGCGAAGACCACCGTGCATTTCACGCCGATCTGACCGGGGCAAGAGGATGGGGAGGATGGGGAGAACGGCGATGCGGATTACCCGGTTGGATGCGCCGGTCTGCGCCGGGGGCGAGAACCCGATGTGGGACGCGCGGCGGCAGGTGCTGCACTTCATCGACAACAGCGGGATGAAGGTGCACAGCTTCGACCCCGCCAGCGGGACGACGCGGACGCTGGCGATGCCGGCCGTCATCACCACGCTGGTGCTGCGCGCGGGCGGCGGCGCGGTGGTGACGCTGCGCAGCGGCATCCACTTCCTCGACCTCGACAGCGGCGCGCTCGAACCGGTGCATCCGCTGCCCGATCCGCCGCCCTACGTGTGGAACGACGGCAAGGTCGATGCGCGGGGGCGGTTCGTGATCGGCGCCAGCACCGCCAATTTCGCGGCGCCGGGGCCGGACGGCGGGCTGTTCCGGCTCGACCCCGATGGCGGGCTGAGCCGGCTGGACAGTGGCATCCACTTTTCCAACGGGCCGTGCTGGTCGCCCGACGGCGGCACGCTGTACTTTTCCGATAGCTGGCTGAACACGATTTATGCCTACGACTACGACGGTGAGACCGGTACGGTGGCCAACCGGCGCGTATTCGCGGAGACGACGGCGCTGGGCGGGCTGCCCGACGGCGCCACCGTCGATGCCGACGGGCTGCTGTGGGTGGCGCTGTTCCGCGCCGGGAAAGTGGCGGCGTTCCGGCCCGATGGCACGCTGGCGCGGACGATCGCGATGCCGGTGCGGCTGGTTTCGAGCGTGGGGTTCGGCGGGCCGGATCTCGACCGGCTCTACGTCACCACGATCGCGCACGACGTGGCCGGCGCGGCGCAAGGCGCGGGCGGCGGCGAGGAAGCGCAGGCGGGCAGCCTGTTTGTGATCGAGGGGCTGGACGCGCAAGGCCGGCCCGAGCCATTGTTTGCCGGGTAAGCCATAACGTTTTTCGAACGGAGTGGCGCACGAAGTGACTCGGAAAAACGCGGAAAACAAAGAATCTAGAGCGCCCGATCTGATTCAATCAGATCGGAACGCGGTCCAAGGGAGAACGGCATGTCTGGAATCGAGGAACGGCTGGCGGCGGTGGAGGCGAAGCTGCGCGAGCTCGACGACCGCCAGGCGATCTATGACTGCATCCGGCGCGCGGCGCGCGGCAACGACCGTTTCGACGCGGAGCTGACCAACGCCAGCTATCACCCCGATTCGATCCACGACAACGGCCGCAAGCGGGTGAATGCCGCGCACTATGGCGAGGAGGCGAACGCCGCGCACGGCATGCTGTTCGACGCCAACCTGCACAACGTGACGATGCACTTGTGCGAGATCGACGGCGACGTTGCCCATGCCGAAAGCTACAGCCTGGGGCTGTTCCTCGACAAGGGCGGCGAGACCGGGCGGGCATTGGCCGGGCGCTATATCGACCGGCTGGAACGGCGCGACGGCGAATGGCGGATCGCGGTGCGGCGGACGACGGTGGAAGTGGCGCTGGAAGGCCGCGCGGTGCTGCCGGGCGGCATGGCGCTGGCGGGATCGAACTACCTGAAGGGCGCGCGCGACCGGAGCGACCTTTCGTATGCGCGGCCGCTGCCCGACAGCGGCGGGGCGCAGTGGTAAGCGGACGGCGGGACCGTCAGTCGGGGACGACGACGATCCGCAGGGCCGGTTCGCCCGCGACGATGGCGAGCAGGCGATCGATGTTGGGATGCGCGCCCGGGCGGGCGCGAGCATCGGCGGTGTGCTCGGCAAACAGGGCCAGGCCATGTTCGGCGGCGGCGCGGTCCAGCGTGCCGAAGCGCTGGTTGAGGTGCTGGTAGACCGCCAGCGAGCCCTGCTTGCCCGGCTGGTTCTCGATCGACGCGACGAGCGCGCCGGACGGATCGGCAAGGTCGATCCGCCGGATGCCGGCGATCGCGGGAAGCTGCGCAAGATTGTCCTTGAAGTGCGCGCCGGGCTGGATTTCGTCGGGCATGGCCGGTTCCTCGGATGGTCGGGATTTCGGGAGGCGCGTTCAGGCGGGCGTGGCGCTTTCGCGCTCGACCTCGCGCCAGCCGATGTCGCGGCGGCAGAACAGCTCCGGCGCGGTGATCGCGTCGACGGCGGCGTAGGCGGCGGCCTGTGCCTCGGCGACGGTGCGGCCGCGCGCGGTGACGTTGAGGACGCGGCCGCCGCTCGCCGTCAGCACGCCGTCGATGCCGAGCGCGGTGCCGGCGTGGAAGACGCGGGCGCCGGCCGCCTCGGCCGCCGGGATGCCGTCGATGCGGCCGCCCTTCTGCGGGGTGCCGGGGTAGCCTTGCGCCGCCATCACCACCGTCAGCGCCGGATCGTCAGAGAAGCGCGGCGGTTCGATCGCGGCGAGGCGGTTTTCGGCGCAGGCGAGCAGCAGTTCGCCGAGATCGCTTTCGAGCCGCATCATCAGCACCTGGCATTCGGGATCGCCGAAGCGGGCGTTGTATTCGATCAGCTTGGGGCCGTCGCGCGTGAGCATCAGGCCGGCGTAGAGCACGCCGGAGTAGGGCATGCCGGCGTCCGCCATCGCCTTGACGGTGGGGGCGACGATGCGGACCATCGCTTCGCCCTCGAGCTCGGGCGTGAGCACGCGGGCCGGGCTGTAGGCGCCCATGCCGCCGGTGTTGGGGCCGGTATCGCCATCGCCGACGCGCTTGTGATCCTGTGCCGAGGCGAGCGGGACGATGGTGGCGCCGTCGGTCAGCGCGAAGAAGGAGGCTTCCTCGCCCTCCAGGAATTCCTCGATCACCGCTTCCGCCCCGGCGCTACCGAAGCGGCCGGCGAAGATGTCGTCGACCGCCTCGTCGGCTTCGGCGCGGGTCATGGCGACGGTGACGCCCTTGCCGGCGGCGAGGCCATCGGCCTTGATCACCACCGGGATGCCGAAGGCGTCGAGCGCGGCGAGCGCGCCGTCGCGGCTGGTGACGCGCTGGTAGCCGGCGGTGGGGATGTCGGCGCGGGCGCAGAGATCCTTGGTGAAGCCTTTCGAGCCTTCGAGCTGGGCGGCGAGCTTCGACGGGCCGAACACCGCGAAGCCGGCGCCGCGCAGCGAATCGGCGAGGCCATCGACCAGCGGCGCCTCGGGCCCGACGACGACGAGGCCGATGCGCTGGGCTTCGCAGAAGGCGATGGCGGCGGCGTGATCGGTGACGTCGAGGTTGACGAGCGTGGCGTGCGCGGCGATGCCGGGATTGCCGGGGGCAGCGTAGAGTGTGCCGCCGCCGTGCAGCAGCGAGGATTGCGCCAGCTTCCATGCCAGCGCATGTTCGCGCCCGCCCGAACCAAGCAGAAGGATGTTCATGACGCCCGCGCCCTTCGATGAGGATGCCCCCGAAGGGGCGAACGGCGGGCTGGTAGCGAAGGACCGCGCCGGGGACAACGCCGCGCCGATGTCGGTGAGCGAGATTTCCGCGCTGCTGAAGCGGACGGTGGAGGAACGGTTCGGCTTCGTGCGGCTGCGCGGCGAGCTTTCCGGGGTGAAGCGGGCGGGATCGGGGCATCTCTACCTGTGCCTGAAGGACGAGAATGCGCGGCTCGACGGGGTGATGTGGCGCGGCAGCGCGCAGCGGCTGTCGTTCCTGCCCGAGGACGGGGTCGAGGTGATCGTCACCGGCAAGCTGACGACCTATCCCGGGCGATCGAACTACCAGATCGTCATCGACCGGATGGAGATCGCCGGCGAGGGCGCGTTGCTGGCGCTGCTGGCGAAGACGCGGGCGCGGCTGGAGGCGGAAGGGCTGTTCGATCGCGCCAGGAAGCGGGCGCTGCCGTTCCTGCCGCGCACGATCGGGGTGGTGACGTCGCCGACCGGGGCGGTGATCCGCGACATCCTGCACCGGCTGGCCGACCGCTTCCCGAGCCACGTGCTGGTCTGGCCGGTGCTGGTGCAGGGGCAGGGCGCGGCGGCGCAGGTGGCGGCGGCGGTGCGGGGGTTTTCGGCATTGCCCCACGATGGCCCGGTGGCGCGGCCGGATGTGGTGATCGTCGCGCGCGGGGGCGGCTCGATCGAGGACCTGTGGGCGTTCAACGAGGAGGAGGTGGTGCGGGCGATCGCGGCATCGACCATTCCGGTGATCAGTGCCGTCGGGCACGAGACCGACACGACGCTGGCCGACTTTGCCGCCGACCTGCGCGCGCCGACGCCGACCGCCGCCGCCGAGATCGCGGTGCCGGTGCTGGAGGAGCTGCGCGCGCAGGTGATCGAGCTGGGGTTGCGCAAGCGGCGGGCGGTGATGCGGCCCGTGAGCCTGGGGCGCGAGCGGCTGGAGGCGCGCAGCCAGCGGCTGCCGCGGCCCGAGGCGCTGCTGGCGGCAGCGAGCCAGCGGCTGGACGAGCAGGGCGAGAAGCTGCGGCGCGGATTGGGCGAGCGGATCGCGGTGGCGCGGCACGACCTGGCGGGGAGCGCGGGACGGCTGTCGTTGCCGTTGCTGTCCTCGCGGCTGGCGCGGGCGCGCGACCGGCTGGCGGGGCAACGGCTGACGCCAATGGCCTTGACCGCGCGGCTGGCGCAGGAGCGGGCGCGGCTGGATGCGCTGGCGCGGATCGCGCAATCGCTGAACCCCGATGCGGTGCTGCAGCGCGGCTATGTGCGCGTGACCGGGGCTGACGGGCGGACGCTGGTCAGCCGCGCGCAGGCGGGGGGCGAGGCGGCGCTGTCGTTGCACTTCCGCGACGGGGCACTGGCGGTGGTGCCGGTGGGCGGGGCACTGCCGCCGAAGCCGCGCGCGACGGGGCGGAAGCCCGACGGGCCGCGGCAGGACGATTTGTTCGGATAGGCGAATTCTGCTAGCGAGGGGCCATGCTGATGTCTTCTGCCGATCGCCCTGCTGTTCTGCGCTATGAACCCAACGGGTTTCGCGCGCTCAGCCCGGGCAAGTTCGTCGTCTGCGCGGTGAGCGGGGAGCGGATCCCGCTGGAAGAGCTGCGCTATTGGAGCGTCGAACGCCAGGAGGCCTATGCCAGCCCGGAGCTGGCGACGCGGCGGATGCTGGGCCAGGGCTGACAATGACCGGCCGGCGCGCGGTGCTGGCGGGGCTGGCGGGCATGGTGGCGATGTCCGGCGCGCGCGGCGCGCGGGCAAGGATCGCGGCGGCGCCGATCACGATCGACCCGGGCGCGGCGATGACCCAGGGCGGCTGGTTGCGCGGGCGGGCGCAGCCGGGCGTGCTGACGCTTGACGGGCGGCCGGTGCCGGTGGCCGCGGACGGGGCGTTCCTGGTGGCGTTCGACCGGGACTGCGGGGCGGGTGCCGAACTGGCGCTGGCGCCGCCGGGCGCGGCACGGTTCGTGGTGCCCCTGGCGATCGCGCCGCGCGCCTGGCGGATCGAACAGGTCGACGCGCCGTTCCATCCGCCGGCCATGCCCGATGCGGCGTTCCTGGCCACGCGCAAGCTGGAACTGGCGCGGATCGAGGCGGCGCGGGCGCTGCAGACCGGGGCTGCGGGGTGGCGGCAGCATTTCCGCTGGCCGGCGCAAGGGCGGATTTCGGGGCGGTTCGGGGCGCAGCGCGTCTATCGCGGGACGCCGGGCACCTATCATTCGGGCACTGACATCGCCGGCGGGGCGGGTGCGCCGATCACCGCCCCGGCGGACGGGGTGGTGATCCTCGCGGCGGAGACGGCGTTCACGCTGGAAGGCCACCTGCTGATGATCGACCACGGCATGGGGCTCAACAGCGCTTTGCTGCATTGCTCGGCGTTGCTGGTGCACGAGGGCGAGGTCGTGCGGCAGGGGCAGGAGATCGCCCGCATCGGCATGACCGGGCGGGCGACCGGGCCGCACCTGCACTGGAGCCTGCGCTGGGGCGAGGCGCGGCTGGACCCGGAACTGTTCGCCGGAGCCTGACGCTCGATTGCGATTCGCGACGGAAAGGGCCGTCGGTGCCCGGGAGGGGGCGTGCCCGACCGCCTGCGCGAGGGCGGCTTGGCGCGATTGCATCGTCGTCGGCCGGCTGCACATTTGCTGCGAGACGATTTCGCTGACATCGCTGTTAGTATCGCCGCAAACGTCTGCAGGCGCAGCAATGTTGCGCGCAAACGATTGTCGCAAACGATTTACAACTACCTGATTTATTGTGGTTTTTTGTGACATTATCGTCACAGCGTTGCGGCAAAATCACTGACATTGCTGTTAGCTGCTTCCCGCGCCGGCTCCTCTCGGCGCATTTCGCGTTCATCGCCTGCGGCAGCCTCGATCCGGCGTGATGCGAGGGAGGGAATCACGCCGCGGTTCGGGTTGCTGCCCGGGAAGAACAGGGCGCGTGGCTGCGCGTCCATGACCACAGGGGTACATATGAAGACTGTCCTTTCGCATGCCTTGAAGTCGGGCTCCGCGACGCTGGTGCTCGGTATCGCGCTCCTCGCCGGTCCCGCGTTCGCGCAGGATGCCACCGCCCAGCCAACCACGCCGGCTGCCGGCAGTGGCGCCGAGGACGCCGGCGACACCATCATCGTCACCGGCTCGCGCATCGCGCGCCCGGAGGTCCAGGCGAGCGTGCCGGTTGCCGTGGTGTCGGCGGGCTCGATCCAGAGCGCCGGCCAGACCAACGTACTGGACGCCCTGCGCGACCTGCCGATCGCCGGCCAGTCGGCCAGCACGACGGCGTCGAACTTTTCCAACTTCGGCAATGGCGAGGCGCTGGTCAACCTGCGCAACCTCGGCTCGGCGCGAACCCTGGTGTTGATCAACGGCCGCCGCAGCGTCGGCATCCCGGGCAGCTCGGCGGTCGACCTGAACAACATCCCGACCGACCTGATCGACCATGTCGAGATCGCCACGGGCGGCGCTTCGGCGGTCTATGGTTCGGACGCGGTCGCCGGCGTCGTCAACATCATCCTCAAGAACAAGTTCAAGGGGCTGGAGCTGCACGCGCAGGATTCGATCACCAGCCGGGGTGACGGCAATTCGCCGCTCGTCTCGCTGCTGGGGGGGACCGAGTTCGCCGGTGGCAACGGCCACATCGTCGCCAACTTCACCTGGACCAAGCAGGACGCCGTGCCGTCGAGCGCGCGGCGCTATTCGCAGAACGATTCGCCGACCGGCAGCGCCTACACGCCGCAGGGTGCGTTCATCCTTCCCGACGTCAACGGCACGACCTTCACGTTCGACCCGAACAACGCCGTGATCCCCTACACCGGTGCCGCGTCGCAGCGGTACAACCGCGCGTCGCAGCGGCTGCTGTCGATCCCGGTCGAGCGCTACACCGGCTCGCTGCTGGCGAGCTATGACTTCAGCCCCGCCGCGCACCTCTATGCCGAGTTCACCTACAGCAAGACCAAGGCGAACGGGCAGATCGAGCCGCTGGCGGTGGACGATTCGGGCGTGCAGGGCGAATCGGTCTACAACTTCGACGGTTCGGCCTTCCCCGGCATTTCGAGCAGCAACCCCTACATGCCGGCGTCGATCGCGGCGGCGGCCGGGCCGGGCCAGTTCGTCAGCTTCCGCAAGCGTTCGAACGGCATCTTCGACCGCAGCCCGCACGATGACCGCGACTATTGGCGCGGCGTCATCGGCATGAACGGCGACATCGGGTCGGGCTGGCACTACGACGTCTCGTACGAGCACAGCCAGGTGCGCGACCTGACCACCAACGAAGCCATCCTGATGACGAATCTCGGCGCGTCGCTGCAGGCGACCACGATCGGCGGCCAGATCGTCTGCGCCGATCCGGTGGCGCGCGCGGCGGGCTGCGTTCCGCTCAATCCGTTCGGCTACCAGACCTACACCCCCGCGCAGATCAAGTGGCTGAGCACCTACACCGGGCAGGGAGCGACGATTGCCGGCGCCAATCCCGGCGACCACGTGATCGCCTCGTTCCTGCAGAAGAACTACCAGGACGTCGTCACGGCATCGGTCAACGGTTCGCTGTTCAACCTGCCGAACGGTCCGCTGGGGATCGCGGCGGGCGCCGAATACCACCACGAAAAGGTGTCCGAGGTGTTTGATCCGTTCACGCGCTCGGGCCTGAGCTCGCAGCAGCTGAACGGCAACGAATTCGGCAGCTACAACTCCAAGGAAGCGTTCCTGGAGATCAATGCGCCGATCTTCGGCGGCCATCCGGGCATCTACTCGCTGTCGCTGGAAGGGGCGGTGCGTTATGCCCACTACAGCACCGTCGGCAGCGTCTGGACGTACAAGTACGGCGGTACCTACGCGCCGATCCCGGACGTGCGCTTCCGGGCCATCTACGCCCGCGCGGTGCGCGCGCCGAACCTGAACGAGCTCTATTCGCCGCAGGCGAACACGGCCCAGCAGGTGGTCGACCCGTGCGACCAGAACAACGGCCTGGGCGAGACCGTGCCGACGCCGCAGCGGCCTCTGGCCGCGGGTTGCTCCGCCATTCCGGGCATCGCGACGTACCTGCAGTCACACGCGAACTTCGCGTATTCGCTGGCGCAGGTGCAGACGATCTTCGGGCTGGTGGGCGGCAATCCCAACCTCCAGGCCGAGGCGACCAACACGTTCACCGCCGGCATGACGGTGGCGCCGCGGTTCCTGCGCAACTTCTTCCTGACCGCGGACTATTACACGATCAAGGTCAAGAACGCGATCCTGTCGAGCGGCGTCGACCCGCAGACCTCGGTCAACGAGTGCTTCGCCACCGGCAGCGCCAGCTTCTGCGATCTCGTCCATCGCGATGCCAACGGCTTCATCACCGAAGTCGACGGCGTCGGCATCAATGCCGCATCCTATCATGTCGCCGGGCTGGACATCCACGCGGTCTACTCGTTCAACTCGCACTTCTTCCACCCGACCGAGAAGTTCTCGCTCGACTTCTACTACAACCACAAGTTCAAGCAGGAACAGACCCCGTTCGCGGGTGGGCCGGTGTCGAACGAACTGGGCACCGCGGATACCTACGCCAGCCAGCAGCTCGGCACGGGGTTCAAGGACCAGTTCACCTTCAACCTCGACTACACCACCGGTCCGGTGGGGCTGCATTACCGGCTGAAGTACTTCAGCCCGGTGACCGCCAGCCTCGGCGCCTACTCGATCCCGTCGTACACCTACCACGACGTCCAGGCGAAGTTCATGATCGGCGAGGACCGCCGGTTCGAGTTCTACGTCGGCGCCAACAACCTGTTCGACAAGCAGCCGCCGTTCATCGCCGGTGGCAACAGCCAGTGGCCGGGGACGAACACGGTGGCGGACACCTACGACCTGCTGGGCCGGGTGCTCTACGCCGGGGTCACCGCGCGGTTCTGATCCGCAGGACGACAACAGCGACGAAAGGGGCGGCAGCGATGCCGCCCCTTTTTTTTGCGCCCGGACTGCGCGCGGGACTGATGCCGGGGCCGGGCAAGGTTGCGTCTCCCGGGCGGGCCACTGTGCAACATTCGTGTCCCCCGATTGCGCCAGTCCGCAATTTCCGTGCAATCGATCGTCGTTAAGTCACGGAGCCGGTGCGTTTTTATCGTGCATTCGATTGTTGCAACGATGTGACAGTGCGGGCGAAAAACAACTGACATTGATGTCAGCCTCTTTCGACTTGCGCCCGGTTTCGCCATGCAATCGAAATCACCGGCGCTGCATGTCCCTTCCCGGGTCTTCGGACCGCAGCGGCAGCCGGGGTCATGGGCGCGGACCAATGTCGGACCGCGTCGGATAAGGGGTAACATATGAAGAACACGATCATCGCCGGCCTCAGGACCGGTGCCGCGCCGCTCGTGCTGGGCGCCGCGTTGCTCGCCGGGCCGGCGTTCGCGCAGGATGCGCCCGCCGCTCCTGCCGCCGAGGAACCCGTGAACGAGATCATCGTCACGGGATCGCGCATCACCCGCATGGATCTCACCGCTGCCAGCCCGGTCTCGGTGGTGAGCGCCGAACAGATCCAGCTCGCCAACAAGCCGGGCGTCGAGGAATACCTGCGCAACCTGCCCCAGGCGGTCGCCGGTGTCGGCTCGGCCAACAACAACGGCAATCCCGGCGTCGCCACCGTCAACCTGCGCAACCTCGGCCAGGTCCGGACCCTCGTCCTCGTCGACGGGCACCGCTTCGTGCCTTACGATTCGCAGGGGATCGTCGACCTGAACATGATTCCCGCCTCGCTGGTCAAGCGCGTCGAAGTGGTCACCGGCGGTGCGTCCGCCGTGTATGGCTCGGACGCGGTCGCCGGCGTCGTCAACTTCATCATGAA
Organism: Sphingomonadales bacterium; assembly: GCA_028868535.1. GTDB lineage: Bacteria > Pseudomonadota > Alphaproteobacteria > Sphingomonadales > Sphingomonadaceae > Novosphingobium. The sequence continues at coordinate 55,282 of JAGWUH010000011.1, forward strand.
GAAGGATTTCACCGGGATCGAGGCCGACGCCCAGACCGGCATCAGCGAGCACGGCGACGGGCTGCACTATGACTTCAGCCTGACCGCGGGGAGCAAGCTCGGCGACAAGGGCAACATCGTCATCGCCGGCACCTACAGCAAGGCCAACAAGGTCACCGACGGCGACCGCGACTTCTCGACTTTCGCGCTCGACCCGGTCGACCTCTCGGCCGGCGGCGGCAGCTCGACCAACGCGTTCGGCTCGATCGACACCCCCGGCGGCCGCTATACCTTCACGCCCACCGGCTTCCAGCCCTACAGCGCGGCGCGCGACAGCTTCAACTTCAACCCGTACAACCTGCTGCAGGTGCCGCAGGAGAAGTGGACGGCGACGGCGCTGGCAAACTACGAGCTGACCGACCACATCGAGTTCTATGCCCGCGCATCGATCGGCGACACCAAGATCCGCACCGAGATCGCGCCCTCCGGCACCTTCGGCTTCAGCTTCAACATCAATTACCTGACCAACCCGTTCCTCGATCCCGCGGTCAATCCCTCGGCGGCCGGCGCCCGCGCCATCCTGGCCGCTTACGACAACGGCACCAGTGGCGACGCAGTGGCCGGTGACGGCATCGTCCGCGTCGGCGTGCGCCGCCGCACCACCGAGGTGGGGCCGCGCATCACGTCCTACCACAGCCGCGCGTGGCAGGTCGTCAGCGGGCTCAAGGGCGATATCGGCTCGAGCATGAAGTGGGAGGTTTTCGGCCAGTTCGGCAAGTCCACCCGCGACATCGCCTACCTCAACGACCTCGACGCCGGGAAGGTGCAGCAGGCGCTGCTGGTGACCGGAAGCAACGCGTCCAACGCGGTCTGCACGGTCGCGACCGGCGGGTGCTCGCCCGCGAACCTGTTCGGCATCGGCAACCTGTCGCAGTCGGGCGCGTCGTTCATCTCGTTCAGCCTGTCGGAAAAGGACACCAACGACCAGATGGTGGTCGGCGGCTTCGTCAGCGGCGACCTGCCGCTGGCGCTGGTGGCCTCGCACCCGGCGGCGTTCGTGCTGGGCGTCGAGTACCGCAAGGAAACCGGCAACGCCAACCCGGACAACAACCTGCGCACCGGCAATTCGATCGGCTTCGGCAGCTCGAGCCCGGTCGACGCGTCGTACAACGTCAAGGAGGTCTACGGCGAGTTCAAGATGCCGCTGGCGATGGACAAGCCGCTGATCCAGTCGCTCGGCATCGAGGCCGGCTTCCGCTATTCGGCCTATTCGAGCAACACCAGCGTCGACAACACCGGCACCGGCGGCACGATCAACAACTACCATTCGACGTTCAACAACTGGACGTTCAAGATCGGTGGTGACTGGCAACCGGTCGATGCCCTGCGCTTCCGGGCGATGTTCCAGCGCGCCGTGCGCGCTCCGAACCTGCAGGAAATCGGCCTGCCGGTGACGCCGGGCACGGGCGACGCATCGTTCGATCCGTGCGCGGTCGGCACCTACAAGGCGAGCGACACGACGCTGACCCAGCTGTGCCGCACCGTTGGCGGTGGCATGACCGCGGCGCAGGTGGGCACGATCGCCCAGCCGACCTCGGGCCAGGTCAACAACTTCTCGGGCGGCAACCCCAACCTGGTGCCCGAGGTCGCCGATACGCTGACGCTGGGCGCGGTGTTCCGGCCGCACGGCATTCCCGGCCTCACCGCGTCGATCGACTACTACGACATCAAGGTGAAGAACGCGATCCTGGCGACGCCGGAACAGGCGATCATCGATGCCTGCTATTATGCCGAGCGCGTGGCGACGGGCACCTTCTGCAGCCTGATCCACCGCAACCAGGTGACCGGCTCGCTCGAAGGCGACATCATCTATGGCGTCGACGCGACCCGGCGCAACATCGGCCGCAAGACCGCGCGGGGCATCGACTTCGCCGCGAACTACAAGGTGCCGCTGGGCGACCACATCAACCTGCTGCTCGGGGTGAACGCGACCTACACGTTCAACTCGCAGGTGCAGTTCGCCAGCGTGCTCAAGACGTATGAGTGCGCGGGCAAGGTCGGCAAGACCTGCATCGATCCGCAACCGAAGTTCGTGTTGAACCAGACCACGGGTCTGGAAGTCGGGCCGATGTTCGCGCAGCTGACCTGGCGCCACCTGTCAGGCGTGCAGAACGACGCGATGACGGTCGGATACAACCTGGTGGCTCCGTCGGCCTACGCGACGCCGTACATCAAGTCGTACGATTACTTCGACCTCGCCACCCGTTTCAGCGTCGGTGACCGATTCCAGTTCCGGTTCGCGGTCAGCAACCTGTTCAACAAGCAGCCGCCGGTCGTCGGTACGGGCTATGGCTCGACCACGCAAAACAGCGGCAACACGTTCCCGGCGACGTATGACGCGCTCGGCCGGTACTTCTCGGTGGGCGCCAACCTGAAGTTCTGATCGGCGCATCGCGACATGGGGGGCGGCGGACCACGGGTTCGCCGCCCCCTTTTTCTTGCCCGCCGGCCACGGAGATTTCTCTTACCTGCAATCGATAATTCAGTATGTTTACGGATGCGGTGCGGGGTTGGGCACCGCTCGGCGCGGGCCGGGCGGACGGGGGGCCGATGATGCTGGATGCGAGGGCTGGCTGTCTCGCCATGCTGCTGGGGGGTGTGGCCGCGCCGGCGCTGGCGCAGGACGCGGGCGCGCCGATCCTCGTCACCGGCACGCGCATCGCCCATCCCGGACCGGCCCGGCCGGAGCCGCTGCAGGTGCTCGACGGCGCGCGCATCCAGGCGCGCGGGCAGACGCAGGTGGCGGAGGCGATCAACGAGCTGCCCGGGTTCCGCAGCCCGGCAACACCGGCGGGGACGCAGACCACCTTCGGGCAGGGGGTCAACTTCGTCAACGCGTTCGGGCTCGGCACCCATCGCACGCTGGTGCTGCTCGACGGGCAGCGCATGGTCACCACCGGGGTGCCATCGACGCTGGGCAGCGCCGCGCCCGGGACCCAGCTCGACCTCAATACGGTGCCGGCAATCCTGGTGGCGCGGGTCGAGCAGGTGACGGCGAGCGGCGCGCCGGTCCATGGCAGCGACGCGATCGCCGGGATCGTCAACATCGTCCTGCGGCGCCGCTTCCGGGGGCTGGACGTGCGCGGCACCGGGGGGCTGGCGGGGCAAGGCGACAACCTGCGCCGCAACGTTTCGGCGCTGGGGGGATTCGATTTCGCGGGCGGGCGCGGCAACGTCACGGCGGCGTTCGCCTGGGACAAGGTCGCCGGGGTGGCGGGGGTGGCGCGCGCCTATGTCGCCTCGGGCATCGCCGCGGTGACCAATCCGTGCACGGTGGCGATCGCCGGGCAGTGCGGGGTGGCCAACCTTGTCGCCACGCTGGGCCCTGCCGGGCGGACCGTGGCCGGCGACGGGCGGTTGAACCCGGCGATCGGCTTCGACACGTCGGGCAGCGACGGCATTCCGGCCAGCATCTATGTGCGCGACGTGACCGTGCCGGCGGTGGCGGCGGGCGGCGTACTTTCGAACGGGGCGGGCGCCTATGGCTGGCGGTTCGACGCCGCGGGCGACCTGGTGCCCTATGCTCGCGGCACGCTGTTCAACGCGCCGCTGGCCGGGGCGCTGGCGGCGGCGGCGCTGGCGTCGGGCGGCGACGGGCTGCGGGCGGCGTCGTTCGTCTCGCTCGCTTCCGACCAGGAGCGCTACAACGGGCACCTGTTCGCCAGCCTGGACCTGGACGACCACGTCGCGCTGTTTGCCGAGGCCATGATCTACGACGGCAGCGCGCACACCATGGCGCGCCAGCCGACCTACAACGCGGTGCTGTTTTCGGGCGTTTCAGGGGCGCTGACGTTCCGCGTCGACAACCCGTTCCTGGGACCGGCGGCACGGGAGCGGCTGGCCGCGCTCGGCTATGGTGCGACGTTCCAGTTGAGCCGCGCCAATGCGGACCTCGTCGACCTTGCGGGCAGCACCGCGACGCGGCTGTATCGCGCGGTGGCGGGGGTGCGCGGCAAGCTGGGGCGGGGCGCGGGCGCATGGGGATGGGAAGCGACCGTCAACTTCGGCCAGTCCGACGTGACCGACCGGGGCCGGCAGATCGACGAACAGCGCTTCATCAACGCGGTCAACGTCGTTGCCGCCGATGGCCGGGCGGCGTGCTCGACGGTGGCGACCGTCGGCGGACTGCCGGCGGCGCCGGTCGCCGATCCGGGCTGCGTGCCGCTCGACCTGTTCGGGGACGGCGTCGCGTCGCCGGCGGCACTGGCGTACATCACGCGCGATACCGTCAGCACCACGCGGCTGCGGCAGTTCGTGGTCAATACCAACATCGGCGGCGAGCTGCTGCGGCTGCGCGGCAACCCGGTGCAGGCCAACATCGGTTTCGAGCACCATTCGGAAAGCGGCCGGTTCACCCCCGATCCGTTCCTCCAGGCCGGGCTGGGCCGCGCGGTGGCGATCGCGGCGACGGCGGGCGGCTATGCGCTGGACGAGGCGTTCGGCGAGGTGCAGGCGCCGCTGGTCGCACCTGGCAACGCGCTGCCGCTGGTGCAACGGCTGGAGCTTTTCGCGCGGGCGCGGCACGTTTCCGGGCATGGCGGCGACTTCACCGCGCTGGCCGCCGGGGGCGTCTGGGCGCCCGGGCCGGACTTCGAACTGCGGGGCAATTTCACGCGCAGCTTCCGCGCGCCGTCGATCGTCGAGGCATTCTCGCCGGCGGCAGCGATCCGGGTGGCGGTGCCCGACCTGTGTGCCGCCGCCGCTGTCCGCGCGGGCGCGGCCCCGGCGGTCCGCGCCGCCAACTGCGCGGCGTTCCTGGCCCGCTATCCGCTGGCGAGCCCGCTGGGGGCGGCGAGCGCCAGCGTGGCGGCGCTGTCCGGCGGCAACCCCGGCTTGCGCGACGAACGCGCCGAAAGCTGGACCGCGGGCATCGCGTTGCACCCGGGCGCGCTGCCGGGGCTGACGCTCACGGCGGACTATGTCGACTTCGACATCCGCGATCCCATTGCCAGCCTGACCGTGGCGCAGATTGCATCGGCTTGCTTCGACAACCCGTCCTTCGACACGTCCGATCCCGCCAACGGCAACCGCTTCTGCGCGATGATCCCGCGCGACGGCAACGGGCAGGTGTTGTCCGACGCGGCGCATCCCGGGGTGTTCCAGGGGTACGTCAACGGGCAATCGATCCGGATGAGCGGGGTGCAGGCGACACTGGCCTGGGCGCCGCCGGTGCGGCTGCTGGGGGCCGCACTGGGGATCGAGGGCAGCCTGTTCTGGCTGCGCGAGCGCGTTGTCGACGTGACCGGGGTGGCCGCGGCTGCCAGCAATGGCGGCATCAACGATCCCGACTGGCAGGGCCTGCTGCGGCTGGCGCTGGCCCGGCCGGCATCGCCGCGCGCCGCGGGCTGGGGGACGCTGCTGACGGTGCATTACACCGGCGCGCAGGCAATCGCCGCGACCAGCCGGGGACCGAGCCCGAGCGACCTGCGCGAGCTGGACCATCTTTCGCCGTTCGCGACGTTCGATCTCGCCGTCTGGGCGGAGACAGGCGACGGGCTGCGGCTGACGCTGGGCGCGACCAACCTGTTCGATCGCGTCGGCCAGACTTATGCCGGGACGGTCCTGCCAGTCGGCCTCAACGATCCGATCGGCCGGCGCTTTACCGTCGGGGTCCAGAAGCGCTGGTGAGGGACGCGCAAAAAGAGCGCGGTGGGCGGCCCCTCCGCGCTCGAAGCCTGCTGCCGCAAGGGTGGCGGGGCGAAGCCCCGCCGGAAATCAGGCGGCCTGCTTCTTCGCCAGCTCGCGCTTCACCTTGAGCGCGCGCGGCGACAGCTTGGCGTCGGCCGTCTTGAGCAGCCAGTTGTCGAGGCCGCCGACGTGCTCGACCGAGCGGAGCCCGTGAGTCGAGACGCGGAACTTGAAGCCGCGATCGAGGCCTTCGGACAGCAGCGTGACGTTCTGCAGGTTGGGCAGGAACACGCGCTTGGTCTTGTTGTTGGCGTGGCTGACGTTGTGGCCGATCTGGCGGCCCTTGCCGGTCAGTTCACAAATGCGGGACATGGTTCTTCTCGCTTCAAAATGTCTTGGCCCGGTATCGGGGAAGGCGCGCGCATAGCGATTCACCCTTGTCAGGTCAAGGTACGACGGCCATGCGCCGGGGGCGATGGGCAAATGGCCGCTTCCCGAACCGATGGCGCTGGCGCTGGCGCAGGCCGAGGCCGCAGCGGCCGCCGGCGAGGTGCCGATCGGCGCGGTGGTGATGCACGGCGGGCGAATCGTCGCCGCCGCGCACAATGCCCCGCGCCGCCTGCACGATCCCACCGCGCATGCCGAGATCCTGGCGATTCGCGCGGCGGCGGCGGCGCTGGGCAACGAGCGGCTCGACGACTGCGAGCTGTGGGTGACGCTGGAGCCGTGCGCGATGTGCGCGGGGGCGATCGCCCATGCCCGGATCGCGCGCGTCTATTACGGCGCCGAGGACCCCAAGGGGGGCGCGGTCGCGCATGGCGCGCGCGTGTTCGAACAGCCGCAGTGCCTGCACCGGCCGGAAATCTACGCCGGGATCGGCGACCGCGAATCGGCGGACCTGCTGCGCGGGTTCTTTCGCGACCGGCGCTGACCGGTTCACAACGGGGTGAAATCGAGGCCGATATCGGCGGCCGGCGCGCTCTGCGTCAGGCGGCCGACCGAGACATAGGTGACGCCGGTGCGGGCGATCGCGCCGATCGTGTCGAGACGAACGCCGCCCGAGGCTTCGGTCGGCACCCGGCCGGCCACCAGTGCGACCGCCTGGCGAAGCATGTCCGGTGCCATGTTGTCGAGCAGCAGGTGCGTGGCGCCCGCGGCCAGCGCCGGCTCGATCTGGTCGAGCGAATCGACCTCGCAGATGACGTTGGCGACGCCCGCGGCTTTCGCGCAGCCGACGGCCTGGCCGACCCCGCCGGCGACGGCGACGTGGTTGTCCTTGATCATCGCCGCATCCCACAGGCCCATGCGGTGATTTTGCGCGCCGCCCATGCGGGTCGCGTACTTTTCGAGGTGGCGCAGGCCGGGAATGGTCTTGCGCGTGTCGAGCAGCGTCGCGTGGCCCTCCATGGCATCGACATAGGCGCGGGTCATCGAGGCGATGCCGGAGAGATGCTGGACGGTGTTGAGCGCGCTGCGTTCGGCGGTGAGCAGCGCGCGGGCGTTGCCCGACAGCCGCATCAGCTCGGCCCCGGGGGCGACGCGATCGCCGTCGGCGACCAGGCATTCGATCTGCACGGCGGGATCGAGGTGGCGGAAGAACGCCTCGGCCAGCGGCAGGCCGGCGACGACAATGCCGTCGCGGCTTTCCATGACGCCGGAGAAGCGGGCATCGGCGGGAATCACGCTTTCGCTGGTGACGTCGTGGCCGCCGCCCGGCAGGCATTCGCCGAGATCCTCGGCGAGCGTGGCGCGGACGAAGGCGGCGAGGTCGAAACCGGGGATCGCGAATGTCATGGCCGCGCGATTATCGCGGCGGCCACCGCTTTGTCGAGCGAATCAGGCGGCCTCTTTTTCCACCCACTCCGGATAGAAGCACGGGGCGCGGGTCGACCAGCCGGGCGCCGTGGCGGCGGCTTCGCTGATCGACTGGAGCAGGCCCTTGCGGCGTTCCGGGCGAATTTGGGGCAGCGCGGCGGCGGCGCAGAACGCCGAGGGCAGCCAGGGGCGAACGTCGGGGCCGAGCAGGCGCTCGTAGAGGAAGCGGAAGGCGGAGAAGCTTTCCAGGCGTTCCTGCGCGAGATCGAACGCCGCAAGCCGGACGAGCTTGCCCATGAACGGTTCGATGCCTTCGAAGCCTTCCTCGTCCGGGATCTCGCGGCGGAGCGCCTTGAGTTCCTGGTAGACGACGTACTGGGTGCGGATCGATGACGATTCGGCGGCGTCACGAGCCCAGAGCTTGAATGCGTCCTGGCGGCCGAGGCCGACGTCGAGGCTGCGCTTGATATAGCGCTGTTCGCAGGCGCTGAAACTCGCGAATTCGCGCAGTTCCGCGATCGCCAGCGATGCCATGTGGGTGCTGCCCATGCCGTCCCTCGTTTCCCCTGTGGCCCATCGTGGGCATGGGACGAGGAAACCACATCGAGGTTAGCAAGCCATTAAGCATGTCCTGCGCGCTGGCGCGGGGGGGCCGATTGACGCAATCCGGGCGCGAACGCAGCCGCCCGCGCCGGCCTTTCGGCCCGGTTTCAGATCAGGCCGGCGAGCGGGCTGGACGGGTCGGCGTACTTGCGGGTGGCCATGCGGCCGGCGCGGTAGGCCTCGCGCCCGGCCTCCACCGCGAGCTTCATGGCGCGAGCCATGCGGATCGGGTCCTTGGCCTCGGCGATCGCGGTGTTCATCAGCACGCCGTCGCAGCCCAGCTCCATCGCCACCGCCGCGTCGCTGGCGGTGCCGACGCCGGCATCGACCAGCACCGGGACGCTGGCGCCCTCGACGATCAGGCGCACGGTGACGCGGTTCTGGATGCCGAGGCCGGAGCCGATCGGCGCGCCGAGCGGCATGATCGCCACCGCGCCGGCGCTTTCGAGCTGCTTGGCGCCGATCGGATCGTCGACGCAGTAGACCATCGGCAGGAAGCCTTCGTTCGCCAGCACCTCGCAGGCCTTCAGCGTCTCTCGCATGTCCGGGTAGAGCGTGCGCGCCTCGCCCAGCACCTCGAGCTTGACCAGGTCCCAGCCGCCGGCCTCGCGCGCGAGGCGCAAGGTGCGGATCGCGTCTTCCGCGGTGAAGCAGCCGGCGGTGTTGGGCAGGTAGGTGATCTTCTTCGGATCGATGTAGTCGGTCAGCATCGGCGCCTTGGGGTCGCTGACGTTGACCCGGCGAACGGCGACGGTGACGATCTCCGCGCCCGAAGCCTCGACCGCGGCCGCGTTCTGGGCGAAGTCCCGGTACTTGCCGGTGCCGACGATCAGCCGCGAGCGGAAGGTGCGGCCGGCGACGGTCCAGGTATCGTCGGCCGGCTGATGATCGCCACCGCCGACGAAGTGGACGATTTCCAGCACATCGCCATCCGCGAGCACGACCTGGGCCAGCGTCGAGCGCGGGGCGATCGTGCCGTTGCGCTCCACCGCGACCTTTTCCAGGGGCAGCTCGAGCTGGCGGACGAGATCGGCGACGGTGCTGCCGGCGGCGATGCGGCGCGGCTCGCCATTGACGGTGAGGGCGATTTCGGCGGTGGTCGTGGTCATGCCCCGGCAATTAGGCAGCAATGCGCCCGCCCGCAATCGCTTTGGAGATGAATCGGCGACCGGAAATCAGGCCGGGTGCGCGGCGCGCATGTTGAGGATGTGCGCGGCGGCGACCAGGCTGACGCCGAGCATCGTCAGCACCGCCTCGCGCGGGCCATGGCGGACCAGCAGCGCCGATGCCATCAGCGTCAGGCCGCAGCCGCCGACCGCGACCAGCGCGAAGCGGCGGTGGCGCAGCACCCCGAGGCCGAGGCCTACCGCGCCGACCCCGACGGCGACTGCCAGCCCGATCTCGTGAATGGCGGGATCGAGCAGCACGCCGCCGCCGATGCCGAGCAGCGTGACCAGCACCAGACCGGAGATGCAGTGGACCAGGCACAGTCCCGATACCAGCACGCCGAAGCGATCGAGCAAGCGCCCCGAAGGCGGCGGTGCTGCCGACGCGGCGGAGATTCGCGGGGAATCGAGCAAGGGGGAATCGGGGGGGGGCATGCGCGATCGGACCTATGATATATTATATCATTATGCAAGTCCGGCAAAATTCGCCAGTCATGCTGTTCGGCTCTTGCGCCGGAACGCCGCCGGCTTCAGACATGCCGGCAACGACGAGAACGAGACGGCGGAAGCGGCAGATGGCATCAGCAGGCAGCGAGGCGGCGGGACGTCCGCTCGGCGTGGCGCGCTGGCTGCTGGTCGTGGCGGCGCTGGTCATGGCGATCGTCGTCGTCGGCGGAATCACGCGGCTGACCGAATCGGGCGTGTCGATCACCGAGTGGAAGCCGGTGACCGGGGCGATCCCGCCGCTGACCGAGGCGCAGTGGCAGGCGGAGTTCGACGCCTATCGCCAGACGCCGCAATACATCCGCATCAACGGGCCGGCCGGCATGACGCTGGCCGATTACAAGTTCATCTTCTTCTGGGAGTGGGTCCACCGCCTGCTGGCACGGCTGATCGGGCTGGCGTTCGCGTTGCCGCTGGCGTGGTTCTGGGCGCGACGCCAGATCCCGCCCGGATACAAGCCGCGGCTGCTGCTGCTGCTGGCGCTGGGCGGGCTGCAGGGCGCGGTCGGCTGGTGGATGGTGAAGTCGGGCATCTCGCAGGACGTCAAGGTCAGCCATTTCCGCCTCGCCACGCACCTGCTGGTGGCGCTGACGACGCTGGCGGCGCTGGTCTGGACGGCGCTCGACCTGCGCGCGCTGGCGCGCGGCGAGCGCGGATCGCGGCTGACCGGGTTCGGCGCGCTGGCGCTGGCGGTGCTGTTCGGGCAATTGTTCTATGGCGCGCTGATGGCGGGCCTGCGCGCCGGCCACGTCGCCGCCGGGCCTTGGTTCGACTGGTCCAACTGGCCGCTGATGCAGGGGCGATTCGTGCCCGCCGGGATCGACTGGAGCGGCGGCACGGTCCATGCGCTGCTGTACGACCCCTACCTCGTCCATTTCGTCCATCGCTGGTGGGCGGTGGCGGTGGTGGTGGTGCTGACGGTGATGGGCCGGCTGCTGCGCCGCCGCGACCGGCGCGCCTCGATCGCGCTGCATTCGGCGTTCGGCACCCAGTTCGTGCTGGGCGTGGCGACGGTGATGAGCGGGATCAGCCTGTGGATCGCGGTACTGCACCAGCTTGGCGGCGCCGTGTTGGTGGCGGTGACGATCGCGAGCGCGCACGTGCTCGGCCGCAGGACCGCGGCACGGTGACCGCGGCGCTGGTCTGGTGCCCGTTCGCGGACGAGGACAGCGCCGCCGCGGTCGCCGCCGCCCTGCTCGACGAAGGCCTTGTCACCTGCGCCAACATCGTTCCCGGCGTGCGTTCGCTGTTCATCTGGCGCGGGCAGCGCGAAGATGCGCGGGAAGCGGGGGCATTGTTCAAGACCAGCGGAGCCTTGCTGCCGCGCGCGATCGCGCGGATCGAGGCGCTGCATCCCTATGATCAGCCGGCGGTGCTGGGGTGGCATTGCGACGCCGCCAATCCCGCCACGCTGGACTGGGTGGGAGGCCTGCCGGGATGACGCGGGGCTCTGCCATTGCCCGTTTGCGGCTGCGCGTGTTCGCTGGCGGGATGGCCGGCAGCGTGCTGGCGCTGGTCGCGGGGATGGCGGCGGGGGCGGTGGCCCCTATGCCTTCGGCGGAGCGCGCGCCCGCGTTCCAGGCGCCGCGTGGCGCGCAAGTGCTGACGCGGCTGCTGCGCCGCCAGCTTGGCGATGGCGCCGTGCTGGAGGCGACGCGGCGCTATGCGGTGACGTTCACCCCGGTGGCGGGCGGTTATCGCGTCGATGGACGGCAGATCGACGTGCGCATCGATGCCCCGGCGCGGCTGGCGGCGCTGGCGGCGATCGAGCGCGGCCGCCAGGACGATGCGATGTTCCCGATCCTGCTCGATGTGCATGGCCAGATCGTCGCATTTTCGGGCAGGACCCTGGCCGAGGCCGATGGCGCGCCGGGCCATGCCGCGCTGCGCGAGATCGAGACGGCGATCAACGCGTCCTCGATCGACGATGGCGGCCGCGCGCAGGCGCTGCAGGCGGCGCGGCTGATGGCCGGGCGCGTGACGCGCTGGCCGCGCGACCTGTTCCGGCCAACCGGCGCCGAACGCAGCGAGACGCGCGCGCTGGCACTGCCGGACGGCGGCGACGGCACGGTGACTGTGGCGATCCGCGCGACCCTGCGCGACGATGCGCTGGCACGGTTCGAGCGGACGGTGACCACCAGCACCGGCGGCGAGCCCCGCACCAGCACGGAGACCTGGTGGCTGGGCCGCCCCAGCGTGGCGATTCGCTAGGCCAGCCGGACGACGACGGCCGGCCCGGCGCCGTGGTATTATTTTACCTCCCCGAAAACGCCCGGGTTTGCTTGACTTTCGCCGCGTGATCCGCGAATGGGCCGCGTCCCGCCGGTCCGGGCCGTTCGCGGCCAGGGGATTCGGCGCAATCGAGGGAACAGATCAGCCATGAAGGCGCTCACCAAGGTCACCCAGTCGGCGAAGCCGGCAGAGGTGGAAAAGAAGTGGCATCTGATCGATGCCGATGGGCTGGTGGTCGGCCGTCTCGCCGTCATCATCGCCAACATCCTGCGCGGCAAGCACAAGCCGAGCTTCACCCCGCACGTCGATTGCGGCGACCATGTCGTCGTCATCAACGCCGAGAAGGTGAAGTTCACCGGCAACAAGCTCAAGCAGCAGACCTATTACAAGCACACCGGCTATGCCGGCGGCATCAAGGAAGTGACGGCAGACAAGGTTCTCGCCGGCCGCTTCCCGGAGCGCGTGCTCGAAAAGGCTGTCGAGCGCATGATCCCGCGCGGCCCGCTGGGCCGGGCGCAGATGCGCGCGCTGCATCTCTACGCCGGCACCGAGCATCCGCATGGCGGCACCCAGCCGCAGCCGCTCGACGTCGCCAGCCGTAACCGCAAGAACAAGGTGGGTGCCTGATGTCCGATAACACCGTCACCGATCTGGCCGATCTCGGCGCTCTGACCAGCGCTGCCCCGGCCGCCGACGCCCCCGCCGCCGACGCCCCTGTCGTCCGCACCGGCCCCGCCGCGCCGCTGCGCGAGCGCGAGGTCGACGCGCAGGGCCGTTCCTATGCCACCGGCCGCCGCAAGGACGCCGTCGCCCGCGTGTGGATCAAGCCCGGCTCGGGCAAGATCACCGTCAACGGCCGCGACCAGGAAGTCTACTTCGCGCGTCCGACGCTGCGCCTCGTCATCAACCAGCCGTTCGGCGTCGCCGATCGCGATGGCCAGTACGACGTGATCGCAACCGTCAAGGGCGGCGGGCTTTCGGGCCAGGCCGGCGCGGTCAAGCACGGCATCGCCCAGGCGCTCGCCAAGTTCGAGCCGGCGCTGCGCGGCGCGGTCAAGGCCGCCGGGTTCCTGACCCGCGACCCGCGCGTCGTCGAGCGCAAGAAGTACGGCCGCGCCAAGGCCCGCCGCAGCTTCCAGTTCTCGAAGCGCTGATTTTTCCAGTCTCTGGAAACCGGAAGGGGCCGCGGGAAACCGCGGCCCTTTTTCGTTGTCCGTCCGGCCGTTTGGAATGGGGTGGGCTGCTCAGGTATCTGCGTGTGACAGCTACCTTGCACAAAGACTGAATCTTGTGTTGCAAGCTATCTTGCGTTGAACAGTACCTTGCGTTACATCGCCTGCATCGAGCAGGAGATGATTCGTGCCTGAAGCCATCGAGATCCAGTTGAAGAAGGGGGTGCTGGGCTTCTGCGTGCTCGCGCTGCTGTCGCACCGCGACAGTTATGCGTACGAGATCGCCAGCCGGCTTTCCCACGCCGTCGACATGGGGGAGGGTACGATCTACCCCCTGATGCGCCGCATGCAGGCGGACGGCCTCGTCGCCACCTATCTCGAGGAATCGCCCTCGGGACCGCCGCGCAAGTACTACCGGCTGACCGACGCCGGGCGCTCCGCGCTGGCGCAGCAACTGGCCGAATGGCGGGCGTTCACCGCCTCGGTCGAAGGACTGATCAGCGAAACCGAATCGGCAACCGGGGCAAGCGCCGCAGCAGCGGAGGACAACCATGACGCGTGATGAATTCCTGAAGAAGCTGCATGCCGGGCTCGCCGGGGTGCGGCAGGACGCGATCGACGACATCATGTCGGACTACGACGCCCACTTCGACGCTGCGGCCGAGGAAGGCCGGTCCGAGGCGGAAGTGGCGGCGGCGCTGGGCGATCCGGCGCGGCTGGCGCGCGAGTTGCGGCTGGAAGCCGGGGTGCGCCGCTGGGAAGAAGTGCGGACGCCCTCGTCGGCGGTCAGCGCGATCGTCGCGGTGCTGGGGCTCGGCGCCATCGACATCCTGGTGCTGGCGCCGATCCTGCTGCCCGTGCTGGGGGTGGTGTTCGGGCTCTATGTCGCCACCGTCGGGGTGTTCGTTGCCGGCGGGGCGGTGCTGATCGCCGGGCCGTTCAGCGGGTTTCCCGGCGGGGTGGCGGCAGCAGTTCTGGCCGGGCTGGGCATGATGTCCGCCGCCACAGCGTGCTGCGCGTTGCTGACCATCGTCACCATCTGGCTGATCAACGGCCTCGTCTGGTTCGGACGGCTGCACATGCGGCTGATCAAGCCCGCGATCGAACAGGCCTGAGGGAGAATCACCATGATTAAGAAACTTCTTATCGTGTTCGCCTCGGGGTTGGTGCTTTCGGTCGTGCTGCTGAGCTCGGCCTGGGTGATCGGCGGACCGAGCATGTTGCAACGCATCGACAAGGACGGCGATTTCCACGTCGGCTGGAGCGACGACGACGACGGGCGCACGCCCATGACGACGCGGACGCTGGCATTCGATGCGGCCAAGCCGCTCGAGGTGGCCGCGCCGGTGGAGCTGCACTACACCAAGGGCGATGCCGTGGCGCTGAGCGTGCGCGGGCCGCAGAAGCTGATCGACGCGGTGCTGTGGGAGAACGGGCGGCTTTCGCTGAAGGACCACGTCTGGTTCCACAACCACACGCTGAAGATCGACATCACCGCGCCGCGGATGCCGGACCTGGTCTACAAGGGGGCGGGCAACATCGAGCTCGAGAACCTCGACCAGCCGACGTTGGCGCTCGAAATGGCGGGCGCGGGCAACATCGAGGCCCGCGGCCAGGTGCAGACGCTGGTGCTGCACGCGCGGGGGGCGGGCAACGTCGACCTGTCGGACCTGGCGGTGCGCGACGCCACCGTCGAATCGGCCGGGGTCGGCAACGTCGATCTCAACGCCTCGGGCAAGGTCGACGCGACGCTGTCCGGCGCGGGGAACATCTCGCTGCATCGCAAGCCGGCCGAACTGACCTCGCGGGTGCACGGCATCGGCTCGATCGACGAGGATTACTGACCCGCGTCGTTGACCAGCAGCACGCTGTCGTCGCGGGCCAGCGCCCAGAGGCTGAGGCCGGCGGCGCGGGCGCGTTCGACCGCGAGACTGGTGGGGAGCGAGATCGTGACCAGCGTGGTGGCGCCGGCGCGCACCGCCTTCTCGACGATCTCGAAGCTGCAGCGCGCGGTGGAAAGCACGAAGCCGCCGGCCGGCGAGACCCCTGCCCGCGCTGCCGCGCCGAGCGCCTTGTCCAGCGCGTTGTGGCGGCCGACGTCCTCGCGAACCAGGGTGATGGCGCCTGCAGGCGTGGCGAGCGCGGCGGCGTGCGCGGCGCCGGTGGCGCGACCCAGGGCCTGCAGCGCCGGCAAGGCGTGGAGCGCGGCGAAAATGGCCGGCGCGGCGATCGCGACGTGGGGCCGCACCGGCGGCAACGGCCGCGCCAGCGCTTCGAGTGATTCGATGCCGCACAGGCCGCAGCTCGATTCGGCGGCGCGGTTGCGGATCCGTTCGCCGAGGCGGTCGAGCGGCAGCGCGGGAATCGCGGTGCGCACGACCCAGCCCGCGTCCACCTCGGCAACGCCGATGTCGGCGATCTCGGCCGGGGACGCCGCCAGACCTTCGGTAAGCGCGAAGCCGGTGGCGAAATCGGCGAGATCGGCCGGCGTTGCCATCATCACCGCGTAGGCGACGCCATTGAACTCGAGCGCGACCGGGGCCTCGGGCACCCAGTCGCGCGCGGTGGCGACACGGTGGCCGTCGGGATGGACGGCGGTGGTTGCGCCCACCTCCATCGTCCCGGCCGGCCTCACCCCATCTGCAGCCCGTGGTACGCGCCGAGCTTGTTGCCGTCGGGATCGCGCAGGTAGGCGCCGAACGCACCCCGCGCCTGCGGCTTCGCTTCCGGCACGCCTTCGCAGGTGCCGCCGTTGGCAAGTCCGGCGGCGTGCCAGGCGGCAACCGCCGCGTCGCTGTCCGCCGCGAACAGGATGGTGCCGCCGTTGGCGTGGGTGGCGGGCTGGCCGTCCCGCGCGGCGCCGACGACGAAGTTGGGGCTGCCGGGGAGCTTGTACATCAGGATCGGGTAAGCTGCCGGGGCACCCGACGGGCCGAGGCCGAGCGCCGCGAACGTGGCATCGTAGAAGGCGCGGGCCTTTTCGAGATCGTTGCAGCCGACCCGTAGCGACATCAGGCTGGTCATGCCCTGCCTCCCTACTGGGCCATCATGTGGAAGGCGCAAAGCTTGTTGCCGTCCGGATCGCGCAGGTAGGCGAGGTACATCTTGCCGAACGGGGCCTCGCGCACGCCCGGCGGGTCTTCGCAGGTGGCGCCGCCGTTGGCGACGCCGGCGGCGTGCCAGGCGTCCGCCTGTTCGGGCGTCATCGTGAAGCCGATGGTGCCGCCGTTGGCGTGGGTGGCGGGTTGGCCGTTGATCGGCGTGACGACCATGAAGTTGCTGCCGTTGTGCATGTACATCAGCCGGCCGGGCATGGCCATGCCGGAGGGGCCGCCGATCGCGGCGAACACGGCATCGTAGAATGTCTTCGACTTTTCGAGATCGTTGCTGCCGACGACGATATGGCTGAACATGGGCACTCTCCACGGGATGGGTTTGCCCGCACACTAGCCGCCCGGCGGGCGCGGTCAACGGGCGCGGTCAATCGGGCGGGCGATGGATGGCCGGGGCGCTTGCGCGGCCGCCGTGCGCGGGTGACGATGCTGCGATGGACACTGCCGAACGCCTGCTCGCGCGTGCCGCGATCGCCGACTGCATCCACCGCTATGCGCTGGCGATCCGGCGGGGCGATGCCGATGCCGCCGCCGCGCTGTTCACCGCCGACGGCTGCTTCGAGACCCGCGAATGCGATCCGCGCGCATGGCCGGGCCATCGCCATGCCAGCCGCTGCGAGGGGCGCGACGCGGTGCGCGGGAAAGTGGCAGATTCGATCGCGGCAGTGCGGATGCTGCCGATGATCCACAACCTGATCGTCGATGTCGACGAAACGGGGGATCGCGCAACCGCGACCAGCCTGATGGTCGGCCGGGTCTGGCCCACGGATCGCGAGATTCCCGGCGAATACGCCGACACGCTGGTGCGCGAGGACGGCGACTGGCGTTTCGTCGAACGGATCTACACGATGTACAAGCTGGAAAACTGAGCAGGGAGAGAACGATGCCGACCATCCGCACGCTGGAACTGGACCATCTTGGCCGTCACCTCGTCGGCCATGTCGCGGTGCCCGACGGCGCCGGCCCGTTTCCGGTGGTGCTGGTGATGTCGAACGCGCTGGGCCTGTCGAAGCAGGCGCGCGGATCGGCGCTGGCGCTGGCCGAGAAAGGCTGGCTGGCGGTCGCCACCGACATGTACGGCGACGGTTTCGAGGACCAGACCGGAACGCAATCGGGCGAATTCTATGCCGAGCTGATGGGCGATCGCCCGAAGCTGCGCGCGCGCTGCAACGCCTGGCGCGATGCCGCGGCGGCACTGCCCGAGGCCGATCCGGGGCGGGTGGCGGCGATCGGCTACTGCTTCGGCGGCGCCTGCGTGCTCGAACTGGCGCGCAGCGGCGCGGACGTGCGCGCGGTGGTGTCCTACCATGGCATCCTCGAAACCCCCCTGCCCGCGCGGCCCGGCGCGATTCGCGGCGAAGTCGCGGTCTATGCCGGCGCGCGCGATCCTTACGCCCCGCCGGCGCAGACGGAGGCGTTCGTGCGGGAGATGCAGGCGGCCGGCGCGCGCCATTCGGTGATGGTGTTCGGCGAGGCGGCGCACAGCTTCACCGACCCCGATCACGCCCAGGGCCATCCCGGGATCGAATACAACGCGCTGGCGCACAAGGTCTCGTGGGCGGGGACGCTGGCGCTGCTGGAGCTGGTGTTCGCGTGAACGCGCTGCCGCTGCCAACCGAACTGGAAGGGATCACCCGCGACTGGCTGGAGGCGGCGCTGCGGCAACGGGCGCCGGGCGTGCGGCTGCGCGGGTTCGCGATCGTCGACGTCAACCACGGCACCTGCACCAAGGTCCGCCTGCGGCTCGACCACGACAGCGACGCCATCCCGGCGCTGGTGATCCTGAAGGGCGGGTTCGAGCCGCACAGCCGGGCGATGCCGTACATGCACGCGGAAGAAGTCCACGGTTATGCCGATGTCGCGCCGCATTCGCCGCTGCGGCTGCCGGCCTGCCATTTCGCCGCGTTCGACCCGGCAGCCGGGCAAGGCATCGTCATCATGGACGACCTGGTCGCGCGCGGGGTGGAATTCTGCCATCCGCAGCGGCCGCAGGCGCCCGATGCGGTGGCGAAACGGTTGCGCGTGCTGGCGCGGCACCACGCGATGAGCTGGGCGGCGGACGCGGCGTCGGGCGATTTCGCGCCCGGCGGCCGCTTTGACTGGGCGACCGGCTACATGGCCGGTTTCAGCCATTTCGCGACGCTGCTGACCCCGGAAGTCTGGGCGAGCTATTGCGCCAGCGCGCGCGGGGCGGCGCTGTCCACCCGGTTCCATGCGCTCAACTGGATGAAGGACGCGATCGCGCGGATGCAGCGGCTCGATGCGAGGCTGCCGCAGGCGCTGCTGCATGGCGACACCCACCTCGGCAACCTTTATGTCGACATCGACGGCGAGCCTGGGTTCTTCGACACGATCCCGCATCGCGGCAACCCGATGCTGGAAGTGGCCTACCATGTCACCTGCGCGCTCGACCCGGCCGACCGTCGCGTGCACGACCGCGCTCTGGTGGCGATCTACCGCGATGAACTGGCGGCCGCCGGGGTCGCGCCGCCATCGCTGGACGAGATGATGCACCTGTTCGCGTGCTTCCTGCCGGCGGGCACCTGCGTGTTCCTGCTCAACGCATCGGAATTCCAGCCCGAGGCGATCAACACCGCCTATACCGCGCGGTTTTCGGCGGCGATGCTCGACCATGCGACGCTGGAGGCGTTGGCCGGGCTGCCGTGAGCGGAGGCCGAAGCGGTCCGACTTGTTCGATTTCGCCGCCCGGCATAGGTTGCGCGCCGAAAACAAAACGTCCGGAGGAGGTCCGAATGCCCAGCCCCGTTGGTCTCGACTGGACCGATCCGGTGTTCAACCAGCCGTTCGTCGACAAGGACGAGCAGCGCCAGGGTCCGGTGCCGCACCGCTACATGAGCGGCGGCTTCAGGGGCACCGAGGCGCGTTTCTCGTTCTACCTGCCGACGCCGGACCAGTACGACGGGCGTTTCTTCCACAACACCTATCCGATGGCGGTGACATCGGACATCGGCCCGTTCCCGATCGAATTCGAGGTGGCGACCGGTGACCTCGGCTTCACCATCGCCAGCTTCGCCGCCTATGTGCAGACCAACAACGGCGGGCTGTTCCGCGATCCGGCCACCGATCCGGCGATCCCGGCCTGGCGCGTCAATGCCGCGGCCGCGAAGTATTTCCGCGAGGTCAGCCAGGAGGTGTTCGGGCCGCACAAGGTCCACGGCTACCTGTTCGGCGGCTCGGGCGGGGCCTACCAGACGCTGGGCGCGGCCGAGGCGACCACCGGCATCTGGGACGGGTTCGTGCCGTTCGTATCGGGCTGCAACCACGCGATCCCGTCGATGTTCACCGCGCGGATGCACGCGCTGCGCACGATCGGCCGCAAGGGCAGCTTTCCCGCGCTGTTCGACCAGCTCGACGCCGGGGGCGACGGCGACCTCGCCGCGGTGCTCGATGCCGAGGAGCTCGCCGCCTATCGCGAAGCCGCCGGCATGGGCTTTCCGCCGGCCGGCTGGTATGGCCACGCGACGATGGGCAGCGGCTATTTCGCCAACGTCTCGGGGATGATCCCGCTGCTCGATCCGACTTATGCCGAGGACTTCTGGAGCAAGCCCGGCTACCTCGGCAGCGATCCCGATGCGGCGATCCGCAAGGACCGCTTCGTGTTCGACACCACTGTCACCGCGGTCGAACCCGGGCCGCCGTTCGCGCTGGTGCTGGCGGCGGTGCCGGGGCGTGACTTCGCCAATGCGCACGTCGTGCTCGAAAACGGGGCCAGCCTGCCGATCGCGCGCTGCGAGGGCACCACGGTGACGCCGGTCGCGCATCTCGACCCCGGCGTGCTGGCGGCGATCCGGCCGGGGGACAAGGTGCGGATCGACAATTCCTGGGCGCTGGCGCTCGAGACCTACCACCGCCACCAGGTGCCCGAAGAGAGCGAATACCTCGGCTGGAACCAGTTCCGCAACGCGGCCGGCGACCCGGTCTATCCGCAGCGGCCGGTGCAGATCGGCCCGATCGGCACCGCCAACTCCGCCGGGCACGTGCTGCACGGCCATGCCAACGGCAAGATGATCCTGCTGGGCTGCCTGCTCGATATCGACTGCCACCCCTGGCAATCGGACTGGTATCGCCAGCACGCGCGCAAGGCGCTGGGCAAGGACCGGGCCGACGACGCGATTGCCGTGCAATACATCGAGCGCGCGCACCACGAGAACCCGCAAGGCCCCCTCGCCCGGCAGCATGCGGTTGCCTATTCCGGGGCGTTGCAGCAGGCGCTGCACGACGTCGCGGCGTGGGTCGAGAACGACGAGGTGCCGCCGCAGACGCATTACCGCATCGAGGGCGCGCAGGTCATCGTGCCCGGCAATGCCAACGCGCGCGGCGGCTCGCAGCCGGTGATCACGCTGCACGCCAACGGCGGCGTCCGCGCCGAGGTGGCGGTGGGCGAGCCGGTGCATTTCACCGCTTCGATCGAGGTCCCGCTGACGACCGGCGATGTCGTCGCGGCGGAGTGGGACTTCGACGGGAGCGGCGACTTCGCGATCGAAGCTGATTTCACCCCGGCGCACCACGTCGAGCTGAGCGCGAGTTACGCATGGTCGCGGCCGGGTACCCACTTCGTGGTGCTGCGCGCGCATTCGCACCGCGAGGGTGACGTCGAGACGCCCTATTGCCGGATCGCCAACCTCGCACGGGTGCGGGTGGTGGTGGCGTGAGCGGGCGACTGGCCGGTCGCGTCGCGCTGGTCACCGGCTCTTCGCGCGGGATCGGCGCGGCGATCGCGCGGCGGCTGGCGGCGGATGGGGCGCGGGTGATCGTCCACGCGCGGGCGCAGCGCGATCGCGCCGAGGCGCTGGCGGCGGAGATCGGCGGCGCGGTGGTCATGGGCGATCTCGCCGCCGGTGAAACCGCCAGCGCGGTGGTGCGGCAGGCACACGCGGTGCATGGCGCGCTCGACATCCTGGTGCTGAACGCCGGCGGCGGTTCGTCAGGGCCCATCGAGTCGCTGGCAGTGGCGACGATCGACGCGGTGATCGCGCTGAACCTGCGCGCGACGATGCTGGCGACGGCGGAATTCGCGCGGTTGACGTCATCGCCGCATGGCCGCGTGGTGTTCATCTCGTCGGGGATGGCGACGCACCCGGCGCAGGGGGTTTCGGCCGGGGCGGCGGCGAAGGCCGGGGCCGAGGCGTTCATCCGTTCGGCCGCGCAGGAACTGGGGCCGCGCGGCATCACCTGCAATTCGGTGGCGCCCGGCTGCACGCGCACCGAGATGATCGCCGGGCAGAGCTGGCCCGACGCGGTGCCACCCTGGACCGCGCTGCGGCGGCTGGGCGAGCCGGGGGACATCGCCGACATCGTCGCGTTCCTGGCGAGCGACGACGCCCGCTGGGTGACGGGCGTGACGATCCCGGCCAACGGCGGGCTGATCACGACGGCGGCGAACATCCTCGCGCGGGCGGGGTAGCGGCGCGTTCAGAATCCTTCGGCGAGGAAACGTTCGGCGAGGCCGGCGAGCAGCGCCGCGCCGCGCGGCATCACGCTTTCATCGAGCATCATCCGCGGCGAATGGATGCCGCAGCACTGCGTCCAGTCCTCCCCCTGCGGCGCGAAGCCGAGGAAGAACATCGCGCCGGGGACCAGATCGAGCACATAGGCGAAATCCTCCGCGCCCATGATCGGCGCGTCGAGGCGGCGGAACGCCTCGGCGCCGAGCAGGTCGCGGGTGACGCGCTCCCCCAGATCGACGGCGCGCGGATCGCACAGCGTGACCGGGAAGCCGTTGGTGATCGTCACCTCCGCCGCCATGTCGTGCGCGGCGGCGATGCCGGTGGCGAGGCGCGTCACCGCCTCGTGCAGGCGGGCGCGGTGCGCGGGGGAGAGGCTGCGCATCGTCCCCTTGAGCCGGGCGACGTCGGCGATGACGTTGTGGGTGGTGCCGGCCTCGATCCTGGCGATCGTCACCACCACAGGGTCGTGCGCGTCGAACTGGCGGGTGACCAGCGTCTGCAGCGCGGTGACGATCTCGCACGCGACGGGCACCGGATCACGGGTCTGGTGCGGCATCGAGGCATGGCCGCCGGCGCCCTGCACGGTGATGTCGAGCATGTCCGCCGAGGCGAGCAGTGCCCCGGCGCGGCCGCCAACGAGGCCGTGCGGGGCATTGGGCATGACGTGCAGCGCGAAGGCGGCGTCGGGCAGGGTTCCGGCCTCGGCGCTGCCGAGCAGGCCGTCGTCGAGCATGAAGCGGGCGCCGTGCCAGCCTTCCTCGCCGGGCTGGAACATCAGCAGCACCTCGCCGCTCCAGCGATCGGCGCGGGCGGCGAGCAGCTCCGCCGCGCCGGCAAGCATCGCGACGTGGGCATCGTGGCCGCAGGCGTGCATGGTGTTCGGGATGGTCGAGGCGAACGGCAGGCCGGTGTCCTCGGGCATCGGCAGCGCGTCCATGTCGCCGCGCAGCAGCACGCGGCGGCCGGAACGGGAATTGGGCGCGCGGCCTTGCAGGACGCCGACCAGGCCGGTGGTCGACGGGCCTTCGCGCCAGCGGATCGGCAGGTGTCCAAGCGCGAGGCGAATCTTGTCGCGCGTGCGCGGGGTTTGCAGGCCCAGTTCCGGCTCGGCATGGATGGCGCGGCGCAGCCCGGTGATCTCGGTCGCGAGGCGGCGGGCCTGTGCGAGCAGATCGTCCTGGGCGGTGGCCGCGGCGCGCATCGGTGATTCCCTATCCGGCGTCGATCATCGCCAGCATCTGCCGCGCCGCGCGGTTGTGCAAGTGCATCGACCACAGCAGCAGCAGGTTCAGCACCACGACCTGGTAGAGGAAATACCACGCCGGGCTGCCGGCGAGCATCGACAGGCCCAGTACGATCGCGCGCGGGTTGGGGCCGAGGATCTTCAGGAACTGCAGCAGCGGCTGGGCATACGTGCGCGCGGCGGCGCGGATCCGCTCGCGCCGGGCGGGATCGCCGCGCGCGGCGTCCATCTCGGCGTCGATCAGCGCGGCGTTGCCCGCCACGCCGGCGGCGACGCCGAGGTAGAACGCGGCGAGGCCGCCGAAACCGCCCTTGCGGGTGGCGGCACCGGCGCCTTCGTGGGTGACGCGCAGCCAGGGCTTGTCATAGACCCACCACTGGAACGAGCGGCGCTGCACCTCGACGTGGTTGGCCTGGGCGATATGGCTGGCCCCGGCGGCGACCACCAGGACCCAGGTCCACAGCGGCGACCAGCCGGCGAAGCCGCTGCGCGCGAGCATCCAGCCGAGCACGAGATAGAGCACGACGTGGCTGGCATAGTCGCAGATGCCGTCGACCATCTCGCCGATTGGGCTGGCGCGGCCGGTGATGCGGGCGAGATCGCCGTCGGCGCCGTCGACGACGTGCCAGGTCATGTGCAGCATCATGCCGAGCAGCGCCGGCAGCGGCCAGCCGGGCTGGGCATAGGCGACGGCGGCGGCGACCACGAAGCCGGCGCCTACCACCGAGACCATGTTCGGCGTCAGCGGCGTCCGCGCGAGGCCCTGCGCCAGTTTCCACGCAAGCGGATGATAGAGATGGAAATTGAGCGCGTCCTCGAGTTCGCGGGGGCGCTCGGGCTTCATCGCTGCGGAACCATGTGCACTTGTAATCAATTGTCTCATCGAACCCAATCCCCCCCGTCGTCGGCTTGGCGACGGCCCGAGCCGCGCCTATACAGCATGCGGGGGTCAAAACAGAAGGGCGCAGATGTATCGCGCGCGACCGCAGGACCCGTTCGATGAATCGCATCATCCCATTTCCGTCATGCCGTTGACCAGGGTCCAGCATCGGGCCGTCATCGCCTTCGGCCGGGCCCGCGCCGCCGAAGCCATGATCGCCGGACTGCCGGCGGCGGCCCGGGCGGTGCGCGAGGCCGCGCTGGCGGGGGTGCGCGAGTGCTGGCTCGACGCCGGGCCGGGCTGGATTCCATCCGACATGGTGCGCACCGAGGTGGATCGGCTGCGCGGCGCGATGGTCGTTCGCTTCCCCGGCGAGGTTCGCGGCCAGCCGCAATCCGGCCCGCTGCTGCTGGTTGCCGGCGAGATGCAGCCAACGGCGCGGCAACTGGCGGCGGCCGGCGAGGACGACGCCCAGGGCATAGCCTTCGTCGCCGATGCCGGCGATGCCGGCGCGCGGACGCGACTGCTGCACGGCAGCGCGGCGGAGACGCGCCGCCGCTATGCCCGCCTCGGCCGCGCCATCCTGGCGGCGACCACCAAGCCCACCGACGGGCTGGTTTCGCGGCACATCAACCGGCCGCTGTCGCAGGCGATCACCCGGCAGTTGCTGCGCATCCCTGGGTTCCGCCCGTTCCACGCGACGCTGGGCACGGCGGCGCTGGCGGCGCTGATGTTCGCGGCGCTGACGATGTTCGGGGAGCCGGGACTGCTGGTGGGGGCGCTGCTGTTCCAGGCGGCCTCGATGTTCGACGGCGTCGACGGCGAAGCGGCGCGCTCGACCTTTCGTGCCTCCGATCGCGGCGCCATGTTCGACAGCCTCGTCGATGCGCTGACCAACCTGTTCTTCGTGCTCGGCCTCGTCGTCAACATGCACGTGCGCGGGCACGTCGAGGCGGCGAGCTTCGGGGTTTGCGGGCTGCTGCTGCTGGCCGCCGGGCTGACGATCATCGGCCGCCGCGCCCGCGCCAACGCCGGGCCGTTCACCTTCGACGGGGTCAAGGACCGCATGCGCGCCCGCGGCACGCGGCTGGGCCAGTGGCTGGTCTGGCTGACGATGCGCGATTTCCTGGCGTTCGCCTCGGTCGTCCTGGTGCTGATGGGCTGGGCCGAGCCGGCGCTGATGGCGTTCTCCGGCGTGATGGCGGGGTGGCTGGTCGTGGTCATCGCCATCGGCGCGCGCCAGTCTGCGGCGGCGCGCTGACCGCGCCCGCATACGGGGCCGGAGAACGGGCCGGAGAACGGGCGACGCAAGGCCGCCCGCGGCAGGCGCGGCGCCATGCGAATGTGCGAAACGCCGGCTCCCCGCTTGCCCTCGGGCGTCCGGGCCACTAGAGGGGGCGGCGTCCCGGCCCGTTGCGGCTGGAATCGCGCGGGCCTCGCCTGTCGCAAATCGCTTGCTTTTGACGTGTGATTTAACAAAAGACGAAGCTTCATACCCGGACACCGCTGCTGTCCGCCTGGAGGGATCGAGTTGATGAAAGCAATCAAGGTCGCCGTGATCGGCGTGGGCAACTGCGCTAGCTCGCTGGTTCAGGGCGTCGCTCACTACCGTTCGAACAACTCCAGCCAGGGTCTGATCCACGACCGCATCGGCGGCTATGGCGCCGGCGACGTCGATTTCGTGCTCGGCGTGGACGTCGATGCGCGCAAGGTCGGCAAGGACATTGCCGAGGCGATCTTCGCCGCGCCGAACAACACCACCGTGTTCTTCCCCAACGTGCCCGCGACCGGCGCCAAGGTGATCATGGGCAAGACCCTCGACGGAGTCGCCCCGCACATGACCACGGTGGGCGAGAAGGGTTTCATCCTTGCCGACCAGCCCGAGGCGACCAAGGAATCGATTGTCGCCGCGATCAGGGAATCGGGCGCGGAAGTGCTGATCAACTTCCTGCCGGTCGGCTCGCAGGACGCGACCGAGTTCTACATGGACTGCGCGCTGGAAGCCGGCGTCGCCGTCGTCAACTGCATGCCGGTGTTCATCGCCAGCCGCCCCGAGTGGGAAGCCAAGTTCCGCGCCAAGCGCATCCCGATCGTCGGTGACGACATCAAGGCCCAGGTCGGTGCCACGATCGTCCACCGCGTGCTCTCCAGCCTGTTCGGCGCGCGCGGCGTCACGGTCGAGAAGACCTACCAGCTCAACACCGGCGGCAACACCGACTTCATGAACATGCTCGACCGCCAGCGGCTGGGCAGCAAGAAGGAATCGAAGACCGAGGCGGTGCAGGCGATGCTCGCGCAGCGGCTCGAGGACGAGAACATCCACGTCGGCCCGTCCGACTACGTGCCGTGGCAGAAGGACAACAAGCTGTGCTTCCTGCGCCTCGAAGGGACGCAGTGGGGCAACGTGCCGATGAACCTGGAACTGCGCCTCTCGGTCGAGGACAGCCCGAACTCCGCCGCCTGCGTGATGGACGCGATCCGTTGCTGCAAGGTCGCGCTGGAGCGCGGCGAGGGCGGCGCTCTGATCGGCCCGTCGGCCTACTTCTGCAAGCACCCGCCGCAGCAGTTCAACGACGACACCGCCGCGCAGATGGTCGAGGAATACATCACCGAGACCGCCATCGCCGCCGAGTGATCGGCTCGCGACGCGCCTGAACGGCGCCGGTCGGGTAGCCCGACCGGCGCCGTTTGCGTTTCCACCCGACGCGCCGTAAGTGCCCTCCCCCATGGACGCCCTGATCATCGCTGCCGGCTATGGCAACCGCCTTGCCGCCCTTTCCCCGTCGAAGCCGCTGACCCCGGTGGCGGGGGTGCCGTTGATCGAGCTGGGCGTGCGCCAGGCGAAGGCGGCGGGGGTGCAGCGCGTCGTCGTCGTCACCGGGCACGAGGCCGAGCGGGTCGAGGCGTTCCTGCGCGATCTTTCCGCGCGCGCCGGGATCGAGATCGTCGCCGAGCGCATCGGCGACTGGTCGACGCCGAACGGCTGGTCGGTGATGGCGGGGGCGGCGCGGATCGCGGGCGACTACCTGCTGATGATGGCCGACCACGTGTTCTGCGCCGGGGTGCTGTCGCGGCTGGCGAGGCAGGGCGGCGCCGACCGCGGGGTGACGCTGGCGATCGACCGCCATGTCGCCAACCCGTTGGTCGATCCCGACGACGCGACCTGGGTGCGGCTGGACGGGCGCGGCTTCATCGCCGCGATCGGCAAGACCATCGCGCCGTACGACGCGGTCGACTGCGGCGCTTTCCTGGCGACGCCGGAGCTGGCCGCAGCGATCCGCGCGGCGATCGCCGCGGGCAAGTCGGGCAGCCTTTCGGACGGGATGCAGTATCTCGCGGACCGAGGCCGCGCGGCGACGTTCGACGTCGGCGCCGACCCTGAAACCTGCTGGTGGATGGATGTCGACGATCCGCGCGCGCACGCTTTGGCGGAGGAACTGGCGCCGCGCTTCCTGCCCGAGATCTACGCGGCCGCCTGACGAAAACGGCGCGCCGTCAAACCTGCGCTACAGGCTCAAGGGTATTTCATCTGAATATGCGAGGTCAGCCCGCTGCGGCTGACGTTGAGCCGGACCGACCGGAACGAGGGCAGGCCGAACAGCGTCGGCGGGTTGTTCGAGAAGCCATAGGCCTCGTCCGGCAGGCCGACCGAGGTGCGGTCGAACTTCCGGTTGTCGTTGGCGTCGTGGTAGAGCGCGATGACGTAGACGCCGGGCTTGGGCAGGTAGATGCAGCCCTCGGTGTTGCCGGCGCTGGCGCGCACGAACGTCACGTAGAGCGAGCCGTGATGCGCGAGAAAACGGCTGGGCATGTCCGGGTAAAGGGTGATGGCGATGCTGCCGCTGGCGCTTTTCACGCCTTCCGCGACGATGCGCAGCCAGGTCCCGCTGGCCGGCCCGGTGCAGCCGGCAGGCGCCGCCGGGCCGGCTGCCAGCGCCGCCGAAGGCGCGCCCAACATGAGCAGCGCGGCGGCGATCACCCCGCCGGCACGGCGCGCGACATCCTGGAGACGACGGCGCGGGGCCGCGGGATCATGCGAATCGGTCATTGAAAACGGTCCTGGAAGGGAATTGTGGCGATTTGGGGTCCGGCGGCGGCGTCCTGTCCTGCAGCCCCTGTCTCTGCGCCCGGTCATGCAAACATTCCGTTAACCAAGACGGCGCTGAACAATCGGTGAACTGGCGCGCCCCGATCGGCCGGGACGTCCAACCATTGCCGCCAAAACGGCGGAAATCGGCGGGTCATGTGGAAAACGCGCCCGCCTGCGCTTGTCCGCCCCCGGCGGGCTGGATAAGCGCTGGAACACCGCATGTCGGAAGGCCCTGGTCCACAAATGCCCGCCCCGCTCATCTCCCCTTCGATCCTGTCCGCCGATTTCGCGCGCCTTGGCGAGGAGATCCGCGCGATCGACGCCGCCGGGGCCGACTGGATCCACGTCGACGTGATGGACGGCCATTTCGTGCCGAACCTGACGATCGGCCCGGGGGTGGTGAAGGCGCTACGCCCGCACACTGCCAAGCCGTTCGACGTGCACCTGATGATCTCCCCGGTCGACGGCTTCCTCGACGCCTTTGCCGAGGCCGGGGCCGACATCATCACCGTCCATCCCGAGGCCGGGCCGCACGTCCACCGCACCGTGCAGGCGATCCGCAAGCTCGGCAAGAAGGCCGGAATCTCGCTCAACCCCGCCACGCCGGCCAAGATGCTCGACTACCTGATCGACGAGATCGACCTGGTGCTGGTGATGAGCGTGAACCCCGGTTTCGGCGGGCAGTCGTTCATTGCCAGCCAGCTGCGCAAGATCGAGGCGGTGCGCAAGATGATCGACAAGTCCGGCCGCGCCATCCACCTCGAGGTCGATGGCGGGGTCGATGTCGACACCGCCCGCCAGTGCATCGATGCCGGCGCCGACGTGCTGGTTGCCGGGACCGCGACATTCCGGGGCGGACCGGAACGCTATGCCGCCAACATCGCGGCCCTGAAGGGAAGGGACTAGGCGATGGCGGAGGCGGACAGCGCCAGGGTGCGGGTGGACGACCTCGCCGGCGATGCCGCTTCCCCGCCTCCTGTCCCGTCGCCTGCCGCCACCCCTGCACTGACGCTGGACGGAACGCCCGAGCCGCTGGTCGAGGCGCGCGGCGCCAAGGCCGCGGCCGAGTTGATCGAGCCCGGCCGCGCGCTGGCGCTGGCAGACTTCACCCCGCCGGCGATCGGTGCCGGGGAACGTCTGATACGGCTGGCCTATCGCATGGGCGTGCCCGGATCGGCGCTGACCTCGCCGTTCCGCAAGCCGGCGCGGCCGCGCCTGCTGGCGACGGTGGCGAGCCCGCTGGCCGGCGACAAGGTCGCGGGCACCGCGCTGCGGGCCGGGCACTTCCTCGTCCACGGCTTCAAGCTGCCGATCTCGCAGGCCGATTTCGGCGGTGCCGGGCGGCTGACCGCCCCGGTCGAGCGCCACGTCCACGGCTTTCACTGGCTGGCCGACCTCGAAGCGAGCGCGCTGCGCGAACAGGTCACGCAGACTGCGGAGCGCATCGCCGCCGCCTGGCTGGCAGCCAACCCGGACGTGCCGGCGCGGCCCGGCAAGGGCCCGGCGTGGACCGTGGGCAACGCCGGGCATCGCCTGCTCAACTGGCTGGTGCACGCGCCGCTGCTGCTGTCGGGCAGCGACAAGGGCTTGCGCAACCGGCTGCTGGCAAACCTGTCCGAGACCGCCCGCTGGCTCGATCGCAACGTCCCCCGCGCCGAGGACAAGCTGGCGCAAGTGGCTGGCTGGACCGCGATCGTGGCCGCCGGGCTGCTGCTGCCCGATGGCCGGCCGCGCCGCCTTTATGGCGAGGCCGGGCTGATCGAGGCGCTGGGTGAGCTGGTCGGCGACGACGGCGGCCTGCTGTCGCGCTCGCCACTCGGCCAGATGGAGGCGATCGCGCTGCTGGTGAAGCTGGCCGCCTGCTACCAGGCGGTACGCCGCGAGCCGCCGCCGCAATTGCAATCGGTGCTGACGCTGCTGGTGCCGCCGCTGCTGGCGATGACTCACGGCGATGGCTCGCTCTCCTCGTGGCAAGGCGGCTGGGCGGTGGCGGCGGACCAGGTTTCGGCACTGGTCGCGGCCAGCGGCGTGCGCACGCGGCCGCTGCGCGAGGTGCGGCAGTGGGGATACCAGCGCGTCGCGGCCGGCAAGTCGCTGCTGCTGCTCGACGCGGCGCCGCCGCCGCTGGCGCGTCACGCGCGCAACGGCTGCGCATCGACGCTGGCGTTCGAGTTCAGCCATGCCGGGCAGCGGCTGATCGTCAACTGCGGCGGCGGCGCCGCGGCCGGCGGGCTGATGCCGGCCCGGCTCGAGCAGGGGCTGCGCGCCACTGCCGCGCATTCGACGCTGACGCTGGACGATGCCAACTCGACCGCGGTGCTGATCAACGGGCGGCTGGGGCCGGGGGTGGGCGAGGTCGAGCTCGACCGGCGCACGCTGGTCAACGAGACGACCTCGCGATCGGGGTTCGGCGCCACCCGCATCGAGGCCAGCCACGACGGCTATGCCAGTCGCTATGGCCTGGTCCATCGCCGCATCCTGATCCTGCGCGACGACGGCGCCGAGCTGCGCGGCGAGGACGCGATCGTCCCCACCAAGGGCAAGGGCAAGCGCGGCAAGGTCGGCTTTGCGATCCGCTTCCACCTGGGCCCGGGGATCGAGGTCGGCAAGTCGGAGGACGGCCACGGCGTCGGCCTGGCACTGCCCGACGGCTCGTACTGGCAGTTCCGCGTTTCCGCGGCCGAAGTGGCGATCGAGGAATCGATCTGGGCCGACGGCCAGGGCCGGCCGGTGCCGGTGCAGCAGATCGTCATCCAGGGGCTGGTGTCGCGCGGGGGTGGATCGTTCTCCTGGCTGCTGAAGAAGATGGGCTGAGAGCGGCGAGTTCTCCCCGGGGGCGAGTTCTCCCCGGGCCGAGTTTTCCCCGGGACTGTGCGCCACGGGGTCCCGGCGCCGGACTGCAGCCTAGCCAAGCGGGGCAAAATCCGTATGGGGAGGGCGCAAACCTCCGCCGCCAGAGAGATCGCCGCCATGACCGACATCGTTCCCATCCGCCGCGCCCTGCTTTCGGTTTCCGACAAGACCGGGCTGGTCGAGCTTGGCCAGGCGCTGGCCGCGAAGGGGGTCGACCTCGTTTCCACCGGGGGCACCGCCAAGGCGCTGCGCGACGCCGGGCTGCCGGTGCGCGACATTTCCGACCTGACCGGCTTTCCCGAGATGATGGACGGGCGGGTGAAAACGCTGCACCCGAAGGTCCACGGCGGGCTGCTGGCGGTGCGCGACAATCCCGAGCACGTCGCGGCGATGGACGCGCACGACATCGGCGCGATCGATCTCGTCGTCGTCAACCTCTACCCGTTCGTGCAGACGGTGGCGAAGGGCGCCGATCGCGACGAGGTGATCGAGAACATCGACATCGGCGGGCCGTCGATGGTGCGCTCCGCCGCCAAGAACCACGCGCATGTCGCGATCGTCACCGATCCCGCCGACTATGCGCTGGTCGCAGGTGGCGAGACGACGCTGGCGCAGCGCCGCAAGTTCGCGGCCAAGGCCTATGCGCTGACCGCCTCGTACGACGCGGCGATCAGCCAGTGGTTCAGCAAGGTCGACCAGCAGGAGCTGTTCGCGCCGGTGCGGGTGATGGGCAGCACGCTGGTTTCCGAGCTGCGCTATGGCGAGAACCCGCACCAGAAGGCGGCGCTGTACCTGCCCAACGGACCGCACGTGCGCGGGCTGGCCGAGGCCGTGCAGGTCCAGGGCAAGGAGCTTTCGTACAACAACTACAACGACGCCGACGCCGCGCTGGAGCTGGTGGCGGAATTCCGCGACGGGCCGCCGACGGTGGTGATCGTCAAGCACGCCAACCCGTGCGGAGTGGCGACGGGGGCGACGCTGGTCGAGGCCTACGAGGCGGCGCTGCAGTGCGATTCGGTCTCGGCGTTCGGCGGCATCATCGCGGTGAACCGGCCGCTCGACGGGCCCACGGCCGAGGCGATCAGCGGCATCTTCACCGAAGTCGTCGCCGCACCGGATGCCGATGACGCGGCGAAGGCGGTGTTCGCGAAGAAGAAGAACCTGCGGCTGCTGCTGACCGGCGCGCTGCCCGATCCGGCGCGGCCGGGGCTGACCACGCGAATCATCGCCGGCGGCGTGCTGGTGCAGGAGCGCGACAACGGCGAGGTCACGCGCGAGATGCTGAAGGTGGTGACGAAGCGCGCGCCGACCGAGCAGGAACTGAAGGACTGCCTGTTCGCCTGGACGGTGGCCAAGCACACCAAGTCCAACGCGATCGTCTATGCCCGGGACGGCGTCACCGCCGGGATCGGCGCCGGGCAGATGAACCGCCGCGATTCGAGCCGGATCGCGGCGATGAAGGCGAAGGAGGCGGCCGAGACCTATGGCTGGGCGGCGCCGCGCACCGTCGGCAGCGCGGTCGCGTCGGACGCGTTCTTCCCGTTCCCCGACGGGCTGCTGGCCGCGGCGGAGGCCGGCGCGACCGCGGTGATCCAGCCGGGCGGTTCGATCCGCGACGCCGATGTCATCGCCGCGGCCGACGAGGCCGGGCTGGCGATGGTGTTCACCGGGATGCGCCACTTCCGGCACTGATTCGCCAGCGGTTCCGCTGCATCGCAGCATTTCGTCGCGCGCGCGGTGCGTTCCGTCGCGCAGGGTGGGCGATGGCCCCTCGCAAGACTGGCGACTCGCCCCAAATTCGAACATTGGCAGCGCGATTTCGTGGCCGTGCCCCGACAAGAGATGACGATGAACCTGCTTACCCCCCGCCTGATGCGTTCTTTCGCGATCGGATTCGTGTTCGGCGCGGTGGCCGTCGCCACCGTGGCGATGGCCGAGCGGAGCCCGGGCGGCGCGCAGGTCTTTCCGGCGGCGGTCGCCGCGCCGGCCACGCGGTGAGGCCGGGGGCGGTCCTGCGCCCCGTCATTCTGGCGCTGGTCGCGCTGTTGTCCGCCACCGCCTGCCAGCCGGCCCCGGCTGCCACCGAAACCACGGCCGATGCCCCCGCCGCGATGCAGCGCGCAGCCGAGCCTGCGGGACTGCACCAGGCGATCTTCGCCGGCGGGTGCTTCTGGGGGATCGAGGGTGTGTTCAGCCATGTCGCCGGCGTCACCAGCGCGGTGTCGGGCTATCACGGCGGGGATGCCACGACGGCGCAGTACGAGCGGGTGTCCGACGGCGATACCGGCCATGCCGAGGCGGTGCTGGTGACCTATGATTCGGCGCGGGTGCGCTATGACCAGTTGCTGCAGGTGTTCTTCGCGGTGGGCGCCGATCCGACCGAGCTGAACCGGCAAGGCCCCGACGTCGGATCGCAATACCGCTCCGCGCTGGTGCCGATGAACGACGAGCAGCGCCGGGTGGCGACCGCGTACCTGGCGCAGCTCGCGCGGGCGCACGTCTGGAACAAGCCGATCGTCACCCGCATCGAGCCGTTGAAGCGGTTCTACCCGGCCGAGAAGTACCACCAGGACTTCATGCTGCGAAATCCCTCGCATCCATATATCGCCTACTGGGACGCGCCCAAGCTGGAAGCGCTGCGGCAGCGGTTTCCCGGCTTGTGGAGCGCGACTTTCGCCCGCAACTGATTGCTGCCCGCCGGGCGCGGCCTTATAGCCGGGGCATGGCGGGACACGCGCATCACGAATGGACCGGGCCGGGGCTCGTCGCGGCGGCGCGGGCGGTGCTGCTCGACGCCGGGGAGCAGTGGACCGAGATGCGCGGCGCCGTCTATGGCGATCTTGTCGCGCGCGAACGCCCGGCATCGGCCTATGACATCGCGGAATCGCTGTCCGCCACGTGCGGACGGCGGGTGGCCGCGAACAGCGTCTATCGCATCCTCGACCTGTTCGTGCGCACCAACCTGGCGCGTCGGGTGGAGAGCGCCAACGCCTATATCGTCAACAGCCATCCCGGCTGCCATCACGACTGTATCTTCCTGATCTGCGACAGTTGCGGGCGCGTGACCCACATTGACGACGACCGCGTCACCGGTGAGCTGGTGGCGGCGGCGCGGGCCGCCGGTTTCGTCGAGGCGCGGCCGCTGGTGGAGCTGCGCGGGCGCTGCGCCGCCTGCTGTTGAGCGATTGGACAGGCCGCAAGGGGGCGTGTAAGGCGCCGCGCAGGATACAGGCTGTGGGGAGCCTGAACAGCCGGAGCGCAACCTTGGACAATTCGACCCCCCTTCCCGCCACGCCGTTGCTGGATCGCGTGGTCTGGCCAGCGGACTTGCGGCGGTTGCCGGTATCGGAGCTGCGGCAGCTTGCGGACGAGGTTCGGGCCGAGATGGTGTCGGCGGTGGGGTCGACC
>JAGWUH010000072.1 GCA_028868535.1 Sphingomonadales bacterium
TCGAACATGCGGCCGGTATAGCCGCCCTCGCGGATCAGCCGCGCGCGCTCGCCGTCGGCCAGCACCAGTTCGGGCGTGACTTCGTGGATCATCGCCACCAGTTCGGCCGGCGAGCCGCGGCTGTTGAGCAGCGCGGCAATGCCGCCGGCCTTGATCACCGCCAGAAAGCCGACGATCCATTCGATGCGGTTGCGCATGCAGATCGCCACCCGCTCGCCCCGGTGGATCTGGAGCAGCGGCACCAGCCGGTCGCGCAGCGCGAACACCTCGTCGTAGCTGAGCCGGCGATCGCTGCCGTCGTCGGCTTCCTCGACCAGGAAAGTCTTCGAGCCGTGCGCGCGCGCGGTCTCGATCATCGCGTCGAGGTCGCCGGGCACGCGCAGGAACTGGCGCAGGCCGTCGCGCTCGCCGATCTCGAACGGGGCGCCCGGCGCGGTCAGCGCCACGAAATGGGGGTCAAGTGCGGTCATCGCGCGGCCTTTACCAAGTCCTTGGCCCAGCGGTAATCCTGCTTGCCCGCGGGCGACCGCCGCACCGCGTCCACCCAGATCAGCGCCTTGGGCAGCTTGTAGCCGGCCAGCCGCTCGCGCAGGAACTCGCGCACCGCATCGAACGCGGGCTCGGTCGCGCCCTCGCGCAAGGCCACCACGCCGACGACGCGCTCGCCCCAGCGCGGGTCGGGCTGGCCGGCAACCACCGCGTCGAGGATCGCGGGGTGCGCGCGCAGCGCTTCCTCGACCTCTTCGGGGAAGATCTTCTCGCCGCCCGAGTTGATGCAGGTGGAGCCGCGCCCGAACACGGTGATCATGCCGTCCTCGTCAAGCCGTCCGGCGTCGCCGCTGACCGCCCAGAGCTGCCCGGCAATGGTCTGGAACACTTCGGCCGACTTCACCGGATCGCCGTAATAGCCGACCGGGGTGTTGCCCGAGCGCGCGATGAACCCGGTTTCGCCGGCAACGGCAAAGCGGCCATCGACCACGACCTTCTGCTGGTCGTTGCCGGGCAGGCGCATCATGCCTTCGGCGCTGGCTTCGGCCTGGCCCGAAGTGCCGGTTTCCGACGAGCCCAGGCCGTCGGTGATGGTGGCGCCGGGCGGCAGCAGCGCGGCGATGTCGTCCTTGACGTGGCGCGAGAATACCGCGCCGCCCGAGCCGAAGTTGCCCACCGCCGAAAGGTCCCAGCGCCCGGGATTGTCGCGCAGGGCATCGCGCAGCGGGATCGCCATCGCGTCGCCGACGATCTGCACCATGTTCACCCGGTGGCGCGCGACGATGTCCCAGATGTGCGCGGGATCGAACGAGGTGCTGTCGTCGATGACGATGGCAAGGCCGTTGAGCATGGCCGACCACACCGCCCAGAACGCGGCGGCGTGCATCAGTGGCGCCACCGGAAACAGCCGCGCCGGATAACCGTTGGCGGCGCGATCGGCGATGTCGCCCGGTTCGCGGGCGGGGCCGTGCGGGTTGAAATAGCCGCCGGCACCGGCGCAGGCGAAGAAGAACGCGCGGTGGGGCCACATCACGCCCTTGGGCATGCCGGTGGTGCCGCCGGTGTAGGTCAGCAGGATGTCGCTCTCGTCGCGCGGCCATGGCCCGGACGGCGGGGTTTCGAGCAGGCGCGCATAGTCGAGCGAGCCGGTGCAGTCGGTGCCCGAACGGTCGTCCACCGCGACCGCCACCTTCAGCGCCGGCAGTGCCGCGCGCAGTTCACCCACCTGGCCGGCGAATTGCGCGTCGTGGATGACGGCGGCGGCATCGGCATTGGCGAACAGGTAGGCGAGCTCGTCGCCGCGATAGCGAAAGTTGACGTTGAACGGCACCGCGCCGAGCTTGATGACGGCGATGAACGCCTCGAGGTGCTCGGGCCGGTTGAGCATGTAGAGCCCCACCGTATCGCCGCGCTTCACGCCATGGGCGGCAAGGCCGGAGGCGAGCGCGGTGGTGCGCGCGTCCAGTTGCGCGTACGTCAGCGTCAGCGCGTCGCTGACGATCGCGGGGCGCTCGGGCACGGTCGCGGCGATGGTTTCGAACAGGTCGGCGAGGTGGAATTGCGTGGCCATCAGTACACCGCTGCGGGGTTCTTGGGGCGCGGGCTGCCGAGCTGCCCGCGATAGGAAGGGCGGGCGATGCCGCGATCGGTCAGCCCCAGCGCCTCGGCGATCTCGGCGCCGATCAGCGTCTGGCCGGACAGCGTATCGCGGTTCGGCGCGGCGGCGATGGCATCGACGATATGCGCGGTGAACTCGGGGTTCTCCGCCGCGCCGATCAGGGCTTCGTATTGCTCGGGGTTGGTCTGTCGCGCGATCAGCGAGCGTTCGGTGACGAGCGGGCCCATCCAGATCGAAACGGCGATCACCCCGGTGCCGCGCAGGTCGTGCTCCATGTCATGGGCGAACTTGTCGATCCCGGCCTTCTGCGCGCCGTAAGCCGGGCCATGCATGTAGCACGAGCCGCCGAACGAGGAGCCGAACGCGATCGTGCCGCTGCCCTGCGGCACCATCATCCGTGCGGCATGCCAACTGGCGACATAGGCCGAGCGCAGGCCGACATCGAGGATGTTCGCGGCATCGAGGCCCTTTTCCCAGAACGGCGCCTTGTCGATGAGCTGGGGGTGGATGTAGGTGGCGTTGTTCATCAGCACGTCGAGCCGGCCCTGTTCGTCCGCGATGCGCGCGAACAGGGCCGCGACGGCGGCATCGTCGGCATGGTCGCACAGCACCGGGATGCCGGTGCCGCCTGCCGCCGTCACTTCGGCCGCAGTTTCGGCGACCGTGCCCGGCAGCGCCGAACCGTCCCAGCCGCGCGCCGCGCCCGGCGCGGTAGTGCGCCCGGTGACATAGACGGTATAGCCCAGTTCGCCGAAGCCACGGGCAATGCCACGTCCGGCTCCCCGGCTTGCCCCGGTGACGAGGGCGACTTTGTTCACGGATTGGCTCTCCCGGCGATTCGACGCATTTTTGCGGCAGTGGCAACGATAAGACAAGTTTTGCGGATTTGAAAGACATTTTTATTACGCATAAGGCAAATAGTTGGCGTATAACCCGGGTAAACGCGAAACCATTGCCTCGCCGGGGCTTCCTGCGCACAATGCCGCGGCGCGGGTGTGGCCCACGCCGGATCGGTGGGGCGTCCGGTTTGCTGTATGCGTAGAAAATTTACTCTTGAATTACGCGATATCTTGCCGGAGAAGGTTGTGATTCGGAAATTGCGTTCCCGCCTGGCATGGGTGGCGAACGGCAGGGAAGGAAGTTCCACGGCATGACGCAGGATCTATCGGGCAAGGTGGCGCTGGTCACCGGCGGCAGCGACGGGATCGGCCTGGCGACGGCGGCGCTGCTGGCCCGGCGCGGCGCCAGCGTTGTCATCTGCGGCCGCCGCGCCGACGTGCTTGAAACCGCCAGGGCGGCCATCGCGGCCGAAGGCGGCGCGGTCGAGGCGGTGCGGCTTGACGTTACCGATTACGATGCCTTCACCGCACTGGTCGAGGATGTCGCCGCCCGCCATGGCCGGCTCGACATGCTGGTCAACAACGCCATGTCGACGCATTATGCGCCGATCAGCCGGCTGAAACTCGACCACTGGCGCAAGGATTTCGCGGTGAATGCCGAGGCCGTGTTCATCGGCACCAAGGCGGCGATGAAGGTGATGGCGGGGCAGGGTGGCGGCGCCATCGTCAATATCGCGTCCACCACCGGCATCCGCGCGATGGCCAACTATTCGAGCTATTCGGCATCGAAGGCGGCGCTGATCCAGTTCAGCGCGGTCGCGGCGATGGAGGGGGCGAGCCAGGGCATCCGCGTCAACGTGGTGGTTCCCGGCCAGGTCAACACCGCCGCGACGCTCGATTTCGCCAGCAAGGCGCCGGAGATTGCGGCGCGGACCGAAGGCGCGATCCCGATGCAGCGCGGCGGCCGGCCCGAGGAACTGGCCGAAGCGATCGTGTTCCTGCTGTCGGATGCCGCCAGCTATATCACCGGGGTGGCGTTGCCGGTGGACGGGGGCAAGGCGGCGCAGCTCTACATCCCGTCCTGAGCTTCAATCGGCGCGCACCTTCACTTTTGGCGCGGCGGCGCCTCGGCGCATCGTCTCCAGGAACTTGTCCAGCGGCGCCGGCTCGGGCACCGGCCCGCCATGGTCGCCCTCACGCGCCCAGTATTCGGCAAAGCTGGGGAACAGCTTGTGGAAGTTGCCTTCCGCCCATTCGGTCCCCGGCCAGCGCATCTTGCGCTCGCCCACCGGGGGCTGGTTGAGGTCGGTGGCGTACCAGTAGAGCGGCAGCCGGCGCGCGAAGTACCAGCGCGGGCCGTCGGGGCCGGGGCCGCGCACGTAATCGTCCACGTACATCATCTGCATGATCACCCATTCGCCGGCGCCGCCGGGCACCGGGGTCTCGTGCTCGTTCTTGGAATAGACGACGCCATGGGCATGGTCGGCATCGTCGAATTCGATCACGTGGCCGCCGATGTGGTGCGAGGTGCCGGTGAACGGCGAACGCAGCGTGCGGTCCATGTAGGCGCGCAAGGCCTGCCGCCCCTGGGCATCGCGCCCGACGCGGACATCGGGCGTGAACAGGTTCACCATCGCGTCGATGTCGCGCATGTCGAGGGTCAGCGCATAGCGCGCGGGAAGCTGGCGGATCTCGTCGAGTGATTCGAGCCGGTCGAGCCGGGCTTCGATGGTCGTGGGTCGGGTCATGCGGACTCTCCGTTTGTCCATGGCTTACCGGTAAAAATGCGTGTGGTTGCGGTCCGTTCGGCCAGCAGGGGGAAGGGGCTCATCCGGATTTCCCGGTCATTGGTGCCCGTGCTCCCGCGAGGACGGCGCGTGCCGCTGTGGCCCATTCACCGGCGATCTCCGCGATGGTCATGGTGCGTTGCCGGCGATGAAACACCTCGATTCCGATCGGCGCGCGGGCACCGATCGCGTCGACCGCGCGGACCAGGCCGACGAGGTCGAATTCGCCCTGTCCGGGCAGCAGGCGCGCGGTGGTGGTTTCGTGCAAGGGATCGCCCGATGGCGCCAGGGGGCCGTCGCAGAGCTGGATCGCGCCGATCCGCGTGCCGGGCAGGCCCGCGAGGTCGGCCAGGGTGGCGCCGCCCCGGAAGAAATGCCAGGGATCGAGCGTGAGCGCGCCGTTGCGCCGCCCGGCTGCCGCGACGACGCGGCGGGCGGTGGTGAAATCGGCAATGGCGCCGAGGCTCGTCGCCTCAAGGTGCACGATCGTGCCGGCTGCGGCGGCGTGATCGCAGATGTCCGCGAAGGCGGCGACGACCTGATCCTCGACCCCGGGCTCCGCCGTGGCCCCGGCCATGTCAACCAGCAGCAGCCCGTGTGCGTCCAGTTCCGCCGCCAGCGCGACCCCGCATTCGGGCGTGAGCGGGGTCAGCATCGCGGGAAAAGGCCCGGCGCGGCCACCGTGCCAGGGCAGCCAGTTGGCGACGCATTCGATGTCGCCTACGGCCAACCCGGCATCGGCGATGCGCGCGCGCACCTCCCGCGCGGCCACGCCGGCGCGCCGCAAATCGAGAACATCCTGCACCGCCAGCGATATCCCGGCAAATC
>JAGWUH010000045.1 GCA_028868535.1 Sphingomonadales bacterium
CGCCGCCGCGGCCCCGCCGGCGGCCCCGGCGCCCGGGCAATCGATCCGCATCGACCTGATCAAGCTCGACAAGCTGATCGACACCGTCGGAGAGCTGGTGATCGCGCAGGCCATGCTGGCGCAGCGGCTCGAATCGGAGGCGATCGCCGCAGGCGAGGAGCTGGCGCTGCTCGAAGGCTTGACCCGCGACATCCAGGAATCGGCGATGGCGATCCGCGCCCAGCCGATCGGCTCGGTGTTCAGCCGCGTCCCCCGCATCCTGCGCGAACTCGCCTCGTCGACCGGCAAACACGTCAAGCTGGCGGTGTTCGGCGAGACCACCGAGCTCGACAAGACCGTGATCGAGCGGCTCGGCGAGCCGCTCACCCACCTGATCCGCAACGCCGTCGACCATGGCATCGAGAGCGCCGACGTGCGCCTCGCCGCCGGCAAGAGCGCCGAGGGCACGCTGACGCTGTCGGCCGAGCACCGCTCCGGCCGCATCCTGATCCGCATCGCCGACGATGGCGCCGGCATCAACCGCAGCCGCGTCTTCGCCAAGGCGGTCGAGAAAGGCCTGGTCAGCGCCGATGCGGTGATGTCGAAGGAGGAGATCGACAACCTGATCTTCGCCCCCGGCTTCTCCACCGCGAGCACGATCACCAACGTTTCCGGCCGCGGCGTCGGCATGGACGTGGTCCGCCAGAACGTGAAGGACCTCGGCGGCCGCATCACCATCGAGAGCGAGGAAGGCAAGGGCACGACCTTCACGCTGACGCTGCCGCTGACGCTGGCGATTTCCGACGGCATGATCGTCAAGGTCGGCGACCAGACGCTGGTGGTGCCGCTGACGCATGTCGTCGAAAGCCTGCGCCCCGATCCGAAGGACGTGCAGGGCATGGGCGCGCAGCGCGCCATGCTCAACGTGCGCGGCCGCTTCATCCCGGTGGTGCCCGTGGCCAAGGCGGTTGGCGCGCTGGGCGCCTGCGACCGGCCCGAGCAGGGCGTGCTGATCGTCGTCGACACCGAGGCCGCCGGGCAGGCGGCGTTGCTGGTCGACAACATCTGGGACCAGCGCCAGTTCGTCATCAAGAGCCTCGACACGCACTACCGCTCGGTCGAGGGCGTGGCCGGCGCGACGATCCTCGGTGACGGCCGCGTCGCGCTGATCCTCAACGTCGATACGCTGGTGTCCAGCGCCGTCGCCGCCGGCTACCGCAAGGAAGCCGCATGACCGTGATGGAACCCGTTGCGGCAGCCTTCGGCGAAGGCATGCCCGGCGTCAGTCCCGGCGTCTACGACGAGCGCGATTTCCACGCGGTCGCCGAGATCGTCCGCGGCGAAGCCGGCATCGTGCTGCCCCCCGGCAAGGCGATGCTGGTCTATTCGCGGCTGGCGCCGCTGGTGCGCAATTCCGGGCGCGGCACGTTCGCCGCGTACATCGAACTGGTGCGCGCCGATGCCGAGGAGCGCCGCAAGGCGGTCTGCGCCCTGACCACCAACCACACCTTCTTCTATCGCGAGGCGCACCACTTCGAGCACTTCGCGACCGAGGCGCGGCCCGGCATCCTGGCGACGCTGAACGCGCGCGAGCCGGTGCGGATGTGGTCGGCCGGGTGTTCCTCGGGCGAGGAGACCTGGTCGCTGGTGATGACGCTGCTCGGCGCCGACAAGCGCGAGGGCCACGCGATCACCCGCGCCAACCTGCGCGTGCTGGCCAGCGACATCGCCGACCATGCGCTGGCCAAGGCCAGGGCCGCGCGCTACCCGGTACGTGACCTCGAGGCGGTGCCCGCCGATCTGACCGGCGCCTGGACCCGTCGCTGCGGCGGCGAGGACGCCGAGATCGTCGAGGACGCGCGCAGCCTGGTCCAGTTCCGGCGGCTGAACCTGCACGGCGACTGGCCGATCACGCGGCAGTTCCGCGTGATCTTCTGCCGCAACGTCATGATCTACTTCGACCAGCCCGCCAAGGAGCGGCTGATCGAACGCTTCGCCCGGCAGCTCGAACCGGGCGGCTATCTCTACATCGGCCATTCCGAACGCGTCAGCGGTCCTGCCGAGGACCTGCTGCAGCCGGTCGGCCCCACCATCTACCGCAGGAGCCATTGATGCCGGTCCGCGTTCTCATCATCGACGATTCCGCCACGATGCGGGCGATCCTCGCCGCGCGTCTGTCGGGCGTGCCCGACATCCTGGTCGTCGGCATGGC
The DNA here is from genome assembly GCA_028868535.1 of Sphingomonadales bacterium. GTDB lineage: Bacteria > Pseudomonadota > Alphaproteobacteria > Sphingomonadales > Sphingomonadaceae > Novosphingobium. The sequence continues at coordinate 2,192 of JAGWUH010000045.1, forward strand.
CAGCAACGCCGCCGAGGGCCGCCAGCTGATCAAGGAGCTGGAGCCGGACGTCGTCACCCTCGACATCGAGATGCCCGGGATGAACGGCCTCGACTTCCTCGACAAGATCATGACGCTGCGGCCGACCCCGGTGATCATGGTTTCCAGCCTGACCCAGGCCAACAGCGACCAGACCGCCCGCGCGCTCGCGCTCGGCGCGGTCGACTGCTACTGCAAGACCGATTTCTCCGGCAGCGCGATGGACGATGGCGGCAAGCTCGCCGGCATGGTCCGCGAGGCCAGCCGCGTCCGCGTCCGCCGCCGCGCGCCCGAGCTGGCGGCGATGGCGATGCCGGTCAAGGCCGCCAACCGCGAGACCAAGCTGATCGCGATCGGTTCCTCGACCGGCGGGGTCGAGGCCTTGCAGGTACTGCTCGGCCACTTCCCGGCCGATTGCCCGCCGACGGTGATCGTCCAGCACGTCGACGCCCGCTTCGCCCCGGCCATCGCCCGCACGCTCGACGCGTCGTCGCGCGCGACGGTGATGCTCGGTGACGCCGACATGCCGCTGAAGCGCGGCACCGTCTACCTGGCCCCCGGCGGCGAACGCCACATGCTGGTGGCCGGCGGGGCGATGCCGCACATCAAGCTGCGCCCGGGAGATCCGGTTTCCGGGCACCGCCCCTCGGTCGATGCGCTGTTCCACTCGGTCGCCAGCGCGATGGGGCGCGACGCGGTGGGCATCCTGCTGACCGGAATGGGCGCCGACGGCGCGCACGGCCTGCTGGCGATGGCCCAGGCCGGCGCGCACACGATCGCCCAGGACGAGGCAAGCTGCACCGTGTTCGGCATGCCGCGCGTGGCGATCTCGCTGGGCGCCGCCCGCGTCGTCGCGCCGATCGGCGCGATCGCCCAGCACGCCCTCGGTTGAAGGATCGGCCCCGCATGTCCTACGAATCGCCACCGCCGGTTTCTGCGATCACCCGGATCAACATCCTCCAGGGGCAGGCGCGCGTCAGCGCCGGGCCGCGCGTCGAGTTCTCGACCGTGCTCGGCAGTTGCGTCGCCACCTGCCTGTTCGACCCCGAGGTCGAGGTCGGCGGGATGAACCACTTCCTGCTGGCGGAGCCGGGCGCCAGCGTCGCCGCCGCCGACATCGACGAGCACTACGGCGTCTACCTGATGGAAGTTCTGATCAACGAGATGCTCGCCCACGGCGCCGCCAAGCAGCGGCTGCGCGCGCACCTTTATGGCGGGGCGAACCTCAATTCGCACTTCGCCCGGATCGGCACCGCCAACGGCGAGTTCGCCCGCCAGTTCCTGGCGCGCGAGCGCATCGCCATCGTCCGCGAGGACCTCGGCGGCACGCAGGCCCGCCGCGTCGATTTCCGCCCCGCGCGCGGCCAGGTCCGCTGCCGGATCGTCCCCGAAACGATGGCGCCCGACGAGCGGCTGGACACCCGTCCCGCCCGCGCGACCGGCGACGTCGAGCTGTTCTGACCCCCTTCCCTCCAATCCCTTCCCCAAATTCCCCACGAACGTCCAAGGAAAGCGAGCAAGAAATGGACAAGACCACCCGGATACTCACCGTGGACGACAGTGCGTCGATGCGCGCGCTGCTCAACCACGCCCTCACCTCGCAGGGTTTCGACGTCGCCCAGGCCGAAGACGGCGAAGTCGCGCTCGAATGGCTGGCGCTGAACGAGGTCGATGTCGTCATCACCGACATCAACATGCCCCGGCTCGACGGCTTCGGCCTGATCGAGCGGCTGCGCCAGGGCTCGCGCCACCGCGATCGCCCGATCCTGGTGCTGACCACCGAAAGCTCCGAGGAAAAGAAGGCGCGCGCGCGTTCGGCCGGGGCCACCGGCTGGATCGTCAAGCCGTTCGATCCGGAAAAGCTGGTCGCCGCGGTCCGCCGCGTCGCCCACTGAACCCGCTGCAGCAAGGAGAAATTGCCATGCATCGCGAACTCATCACCTTCGAAGTCGGTGGCCAGGTCTTCGGCCTCGACATCATGGCGATCCGCGAGATCCGCGCCTGGACGCCGACGACCCGGCTGCCGCGCGTGCCGCACTACGTCGCCGGCGTCGTCAACCTGCGCGGCACCGTGCTGCCGGTGATCGACCTCGCCGCCCGGCTCGGCTGGGAGCCGACCGAGGCCAGCCCGCGCCACGCGATCATCGTCGCACAGCTCGGCAGCCAGACCTGCGGCCTGATCGTCGAATCGGTCAGCGACATCGTCACCCTCCCGGGCGACGCGCTGCAGCCGCCGCCGGTCACGGCCAACGATTCGATCATCGCCTTCCTCGAAGGGCTGGCCGCGATCGACGATCGCATGGTCATGGTGCTCAACCTGTCCGCGCTCGGCGATGGCGGGGAATTCAGCGAGGCCGCATGATCAACGCCCAGACGCCGTCGCATCTGCAGACGGCGGCCGACATCCTGGTCGAGATGAGCGAGGAGATCGAGGCGCTGGGGGCGACCCTGTGCTGCGATCCCGCGGTCCTCGGCAAGCACATCGCGGCGCTCCAGGGCATCGACCTGATGGCGCAGAAGCAGCGTTGGCTCGCAACGCTGCTGCGCGCGGAGTGCCTCGAAAGCGAAGTCGGCCGCATCAGCGTCGAATCGTTGCGCCAGCGGTTCAGCCCGGCGGCGCACTGATCGCACGGCCCCGAAAAAAGTGACGGCCCGTTCCCGATGCTCGCCGGGAACGGGCCGTTCGCGTGTCTGCCCCCGCGCGATTACCTAGCCGGCGCCTAACCCGGCGCTCACCATGAATCGCCTAACGATGGCGTCGCGCAAACAGCGCGCTCCGGTGGCATCCACCGGAAGCAGTCCCGCTGAAAAGCACTCACCCCGGCCGCCCGTCCCTCCTCCGGCCGGGGTGATTTTTCCGACAAGTCTGGCCGGCCGCCCGTCCCTCCTCCGGCCGGGGTGATTTTTCGCGCTCAGTGCAGGCAGGCAGGGTGCGCCGGGTGGCGGGGCTTCTCGTATTCGCTGAAGGCGTCGCACGCGGGCAGCGCGTGCTCGAGCGCGGCGGCCAGCGCGGCCAGCAGCGCCAGCCCCGGCGTGGCGCCTTCCGCCGCCAGCTCCTGGTCCTCGCCGTCGAGCACGACCGAGGCCAGCACGATGCCCTGCGTACCCCGCGACAGGATGTACGCCGCGTCGGCCGGCAACAGCGCCAGCGCCGCGCTTTCCAGCGCGCCGGTCGCCAGCAGCCGTTCGAAGCGATCGTCGCGGGGCAGCGCGGCGAAGCGCGGCGCGTGCAGCGACGGCGCCACCGTCAGCACCGCCAGCGCCTCGCGCAGCAGTGCCGGTTCCTGCGCGGGATCGGCCTCGCAGGCGACGGCCGCGAGCAGGCCGAGCCGGCGCGACCAGCTGCGGGGGTCCATGCGAAGCGGGGATTGCGGGTCCACGGGCAGGCTCCTTGTTGCCTTGCGGGGAATGGGGCGGCGGGAGCGGGCAAGGCAATCAGGGCCCTTCCCTACACGCCGGCGTTCCGTGCCGATTCGGGACAATCGCGCCGGAAACCCCGCCTGAGGCCCACGACCTGTGCCAGATCGGGATCGCCGCGGCCGGCTGATGACCGCAAGCCTGCGGAGCTGCCGGCACGATTGCCCCGGAAACCCGATCGCGGCATGATTCGCGCGCCGGAACGCCGGAACGCCGGAACGCCGCATGAGAGGACTGCCATGACCGCCGACGAATCCGCCCTGTCCCGCGTTGCCCCGGAGCTGCGGGCCGGGCTGGAGTACTTTCCCGAGCTCGATTTCAGCCAGGGCATGGCACCGTTCCGCGACGGTTTCGCCTTGCGCCAGGCGCCGCCGCTGCCACCCGAACTGGCAGCCGTCACCTGCGTCGAGCGCTTCGTCCCCGGCCATCCCGGCGATCCCGACGTGCGCGTGCTGCACTATGCACCGCCGCGCCGCGAGGCGGCCGGGGCGGTGCTGCACATTCACGGCGGCGGCTACGTGCTCGGCGCGCCGGAGATGAACGATGCCGGCAACCGCGCGCTGGCGCTGGCGCTGGGCTGCCCGGTGGTTTCGGTCGATTACCGGCTGGCGCCCGAATGCGCCTGGCCGGGCGCCCTGCACGATTGCCACGCCGCGCTGGCCTGGCTCGCCGCCCAGGCGCCGGCGCTGGAGGTGGACCCGGCGCGCATCGCCGTGGCCGGGGAGAGCGCCGGGGGCGGCCACGCGGCGGCGCTGGCGCTGCACGCGCGCGATCGCCGCCGCGCCGACGCCGCGGCCCCCACCGTGTCGGCCCTTGTGCTCGACGCGCCGATGCTCGACGATCGCACCGGCACCGCGCACGATCCGCACCCGCACACCGGCCGGTTCGTATGGACGCCGGAGAAGAACCGCTTCGGCTGGAGCGCGCTGCTCGGCCAGCCGGCGGGCACGGACGCGGTTCCCGCGGCCGCGGTGCCGGCACGCGCGGCGGACCTTTCCGGCCTGCCGCCCTGCTTCATCAGCATCGGCGCGCTCGACCTGTTCCTCGAGGAAGCGCTCGAATGGACGCGGCGCCTTTCGCGCGCGGGCACGGCGGTGGAACTGCACGTGATCCCCGGCGCGTACCACGGCTTCGGCGTCGCGCAGGAATCGCCGCAGGCGGCGCTGGTGGCGCAACTGCGGCTGGCGGCGCTGCGGCGCGCGGTGGCCTGAGCCGCGATCAGTGCGCGGAAATCTCCGGCTGGCGCGGCCCTGCCCCGGGTGACGCCGGGCGCATCAACCAGATCAGCGGCAGCATCGCCACGCTGAGCAGGCACAGGTAGCTGAACGCGGTATCGTAGGACACCATCTGCGATTGCCGGAAGATCTCCCAGTTCAGGCCCGGGGCCACCCGCGCCGCGGCATCGGCGAGATCGGGCAGGCGCCAGTCGATCACCGGGTTGCTGGGGATGATGTGCGCCGCCATCCGGCTGTGGGCGGCGGCGCTCTGGCGGGTCTGCGTCGCCACCAGCACGGCGATGCCGAGGCTGCCGCCGATGTTCCGCAAGGTCGACGAGAACACCGCCGCCTCGTTGCGATAGACCACCGGCAGCGTCGCGTAGCTCAACACCGACATCGGGTTGAACAGCAGGCTGGACCCGAAGCCGAGCAGGAAGCCCGAGGTCTTGAGCGGCGCGTCGGTCATGTCCAGCGTGAAGTGCGACATCTGCCACAGCGCATAGACGGTGATGACGATGCCGGTGACCATCGCCGGGCGCGGGCCGACGATCTGCGCGAAGCGCGGCACGACCACGAAGCCGAGGATCGCGCCAACGCCGCGCGGCATCGACACCATGCCCGAATGGATCGCGGTGTAGCCGAGCAGGATCTGCATGAAGTTGGGCAACAGCGAGATCGACGCGAACATGATGGCGGAGAGCAGCACGCCGAAAGCCATCGAGGCGGTGAAATTGCGATCGGCGAAGATCGCGCGCGGCACGAACGGATTGCGCGCGGTCAGCATCTGCACGACGAACAGGTAGACGCCGACCACGGCGACGACGGCCTCGACACGGATCTCCGTGCTGTCGAACCAGTCCTTGGTCGGCCCGCGATCGAACAGCAACTGGATGCCGACGGTGAACATCACCAGCGCGACGTAGCCGAGCACGTCGAACGGGCGCTGGCGACCGCCGGCATCGCGCGGGACGGCGGCGACGATGATCAGGAAGGCGACGATGCCCACCGGCAGGTTGATGAAGAACGCCCAGCGCCAGCTCCACTCGTCGGTCAGGTAGCCGCCGACGGTGGGCCCGATCACCGGCGCCGCGGTGACGATCGAGGACCACACCGCCATGACCTGCGCGGTCTTGTCGCGCGGCCACATGTCGAGCAGCGCGGCCTGCGACAGCGGCATCATCGACGCCCCCGCCAGCCCCTGGAGCACGCGGAACAGCACGATCTGCGTGAGGTTGACCGCCAGCCCGCACAGCATCGAGGCGAGCACGAACAGCGCCAGCGACCACAGGAACAGCGTCTTGCGGCCGACCTTCTCGGCCAGCCAGCCCGAGAACGGGGTCATGATCGCGGTGGCGACGATGTAGCTGGTCAGCACCCAGACCATCTGGTCGGCCGACGCCGAGACGCTGCCCTGCATGTGCGGCAACGCGACGTTGGCGATCGTCATGTCGAGCGTGTTGGTCAGCGTCGCCAGCATCAGCCCGAACGTCGCCGCGATGCGCCGCGCGTTGGACATCGAAGGCGCGGCTGCGGACGACACGGACCTGTTTCTCCCCCGCCGGTCAGGCGCCGCGCGGCAGGAGGACGGTAGCGCGCTGCCCTTGCGAGGCAAGCCGTCGGCGCGCGGGATCGCCGGGGCGGCAACGCCGCGGGACGGCGGCCGGCGGCTGGTCACCCGCGCGCCTTGCCGCCATCATCGCACGAGCGCCGGAACCGGGAGAGTCCTGCATGGAACGGATCGAGACGATCGAGCAGTTGCGCGGCCTGGTGCCAGCGCCCAGCGATGCCGCCTTTGCCAAGATCGGCGACGGCCTCTGCGAACAGGGGCTGGAATTCGTCGGTCGCAGCCCGTTCCTGGCGATGGCGACGATCGGCACCTGGGGCATCGAGATCAGCCAGAAGGGGGACTCACCCGGCTTCGTCGAGGTGGTCGATCGCCGGACGCTGCTGATCCCGGAGCGCATGGGCAACCAGTTCGCGCTGGGGATCGGCAACATCCTCGCCGATCCGCGCGTCGGCCTGGTGCTGATGCGGCCGGGCACCGACGAGATGCTGCGCATCTCCGGCCGCGCGTCGCTGTGGCGCGACGAGGCTGCCTGCGCCCGCCACGCCGCCGGTGGCAAGCCGGCGGTGCTGCTGATCCGCGTCGACATCGATCGCGCCGCGTTCCACTGCGTGCGCTCGGCCCGGCGCGCCGGGCTGTGGCGGCCCGAAACCTGGGACGCGCCGCAGCGCGTGTCGTTCGGCCGGATCTACGCCGAAGCGCTGGCCCGCCCGGAGGTCGAGGCACTGTTCGACCGCATGACCGAGGAAAGCAACGCCCGGCTCTATTGAAGACCCGGCGAGGCGCTACGCCTTCACCGGAATGCGGAACCGCGCGATGTAGTCGGCAAAGCGCTCGTGCACCATGTCCTTCGACAGGCCGTAGTCCTCGAGCCGGTAGCTGTGCTTGCCGTGCTTGCCCTGCTGGTTGTCGGCCATGTACGCGGTCATCGCCGCTTCCGCCTCGGCGGTGAACGGCTCGTCGAACTTCGCGTAGATGCCGCGCACGACGCCGATCGGGTCCTGCAGCGTATCGGCGTACTGCACGTCGTGGATCACGTCCCAGCCGTGCTTCTCGCGGAACGCGATCATGCGCTGGATCATGATCTCGAAGGTATCGACGAAATCGCGGCCGATCGCGTGCAGGTCCTCGTGGTCGGTATAGATCGGGCGGACCGCCTTGATCAGCGAACAGGCGCTGCCCAGCACTTCGGCCGGATCGCGGTGCGTCATCACCAGTTGCGCATCGGGATAGGTGTCCCACAGCGCATCGAGGAACAGCGGGTGCCAGGGGTTCTTCAGCGTCCAGCGGCCGCCGGTGTTGGCCTGCAGCACCTGCAGCGTGCGCTTGTGCGCGGCGAACGCCGGGTGATAGTCGGCCTCGTGCAGGAACCAGTGGCGGTAGCTGGGGATATAGGCCTGCGATTCATAGACCTGCGACACGAAGCTCGGCGTCATCAGGAACTGGCACTCGGTCGGGCTGTCGGCCCATTCCATGTGGATCGCGGCGATGTGCGGCATGTACTGGATCGCCATCTCGCACTGCGCCTGGCACGCCTCGTAGCGCGGCCCGGCGTGCAGCTCCCCGGGCGTCGCCGGCGGCAGCGGATCGGCGATCTCCCAGCGCAGGAACGAACGCCGCGCCGGGTCCGCCGCCAGCAGGTTGATCGTCAGCGTCGTGCCGGTGCGCGGCAGGCCGAACACGAACATCGGCTTGTCGATCGGGCGATCGAGCAGTTCGGGATGGCGCGACAGGTAGTCGTCGATCTTCATGCGGGTGGCGGCGGCATCGACCAGCGCCTTGACCGCCATGCCGTGGCCGCGCTCGGTGAACCGCGCCTCGGTATTGTAGCCGTCGAGCAGCCGCTCCAGCGCACCCAGCGCATAGGCATCGGAGTAGTTGTCGAGCCCGGTCTGGGCACGGGCGGCGGCGAGCACGTCCTGGACGGTGGTCTTCGGCATCGGCAGTTCCCCTCCGGCGCGGCGATGTCTTGCACCGCGCGATCGATCGCGATTGCGCCGGCGATGGGGCCGGGCCACGGTGCGGTCAAGCAGGGCGGCGACAGTGCCGCAAGGTTGCGGCCGGGACGCGATAGTGCGGCCCGGATTGCATGCCACAGACCAAGGAGAGGTTCGATGGAGATCACCCCCCAAAGCCACGCGTTCATCACCGGCGGCGCCAGCGGCATCGGCCTCGCCATCGGCGACGCGCTGGCCGCGGCCGGCGCGCGGGTGACGCTGGCGGATATCGACGGCGATGCGCTGGCGGCGGTCCTCGCCACGCGCGATCCGGCGCGCTTCCGCGGCGCCGTGCTCGATACCCGCGACCGCGCCGGCTGGACGCGCGAGGCCGATGCCGCGGAGGCGGCGTTCGGCCCGGTCGACGTGCTGGTCAACAACGCCGGCATCTCGCCCGACAACACCCCGCTGGCCGACATGACCGACGAATCGTGGGACCGCATGATCGCCATCAACCTCACCGGCGTGCGCAACGGCATCGCCGCGCTGGCCGGCCGCATGCGCGACCGCGGGCGCGGCCACGTCGTCAACACCGCCTCGATGGCCGGCATCTCGACGCCGCGCCCCGGCACCGGCGGCTATTCCGCCGCCAAGGCGGGCGTCGTCATGCTCAGCGACGTGCTGCGCGCGGAGATGGCCGGCAAGGTCGGCGTCACCGCGCTGTGCCCCGGCCTCGTCTTCACCAACCTCGGCGAAACCTCGTTCAAGCTCGGCGCGACGAAGACCGGCGGCTCGATGGCGGGCATACCCGGCGGGATCGGGCCCGAGGCCGTCGGCCCGATGGTGTTGGCAGCCATCCGCGCCGACGCCCCCTACTGCATGACCCACAGCGACCGCCGCCGCGACGTGGCGCCGCGGATGGAGGCGATCCTGGGGGCGTTCGAGAGCTAGGCCTTCCTGGCAAACCCCCCGGTCGAAAGCCGGTTCAACTGCGTCGCCATCTCCTCCAGCGACGTCCCCCGCTCACCGAACCGCTTGTCGAGCGCGAACGCGAACAGCATCCCGAAGTTCGCCAGCCCCACCATCTCCGGGTCCACGCCCTCGCGGGTCAGCGGCGCCAGCACCTCGCCGCGCTGCCGCAGCAGCGGCGCGAGGTGCTCGCGATAGAGCTTGCGCCCCAGCGCCTGGTCCGAAAACAGCGCCGCCGTCATCAGCGGCAGGATCTCCACCATCTCCGCCAGATTCGCCAGCGCCGAGCCATGCGCCATCTCGCCCAGCTCGTCGGGGCTGGCGGCGGTCCCGTACTGCGTCACCCGCTCGTGCATCCCGCGCATCACGTCGATCAGCGGCTGCACCACCGCGGCGTGGAACAGCGCTTCCTTCGATGCGAAATGCTCGAACACCGTCGCCTGGTTCACCGCCGCCGCCGCGGCGATGTCCCGCGTCCTCGCGCCTTGCAGGTTGCTGCGCGCGAACACTTCCTGCGCCGCCTCGACGATCAGCCGCCGCCGTTCCGCCGCCGGCAGGTAGGCGCGCTTCTTGGCCTTGGGTGCGGCCTTGCGCGCTTTCGCGGGGGGAGGCGTCTGGTCGGTCATCGGCCGCCAACGGCTAGCAGCACGCATCCGGCAAGGCAACTTGACCAGAACCAACCATCCGGTTGATTTCCTCGCCGGGCATGGCAGGATGCCGAATCGAAGGCCCCGGCGAAGGGCCGCAGAGGAGAGACGCGATGGCAACGACGGCCCCGGCCCGCGACACCGAGATCGAGCGCGAGGCCGAGCGCTGGATGAACGATCCCTACGCGCATTTCGGCCACCACAACACCCGCATCCATTCGCTCGATCCGGCCCACGTCGCCGCCGTCCAGCTCGCGGCGATGAACCTGCGGCTGCAGGAACGGCGCGGGCAGGTGCAGGTGCTGCAGAAGCTGGCGGACAGCCAGGGCATCGACCGGATCGACAGCCTCGACGCCCTCGCCCCGCTGCTGCTGCCGCACGACATCTACAAGTCCTATCCGGTCTCGCTGCTGGCCAGGCAGCGCTTCGCCCAGCTCACCACCTGGCTGTCGCGCCTCACCCGCCACGATCTGTCCGGCGTCGACGTCTCGGCCTGCGATTCGATCGACAGCTGGCTGACGACGATCCGCGACCAGACCCCGCTCGACGTCGGCGCCTCCTCGGGCTCCAGCGGCACGGCCTCGTTCTATCCGAAATCGAAGCGCGACTATCGCCTGTCGATGACCGGCCTGCGCGTGCAACTGGCGCAGAAGTTCGGGCAGGACCCCCGCCCCGGCGACATCGACGACAAGATCCACGCGATCATCCCGCTCTACAGGGACGGCCACGCCTCGATGGGGGCGTTCGGCAAGTACAGTTGCGAGGTCTTCGCCAGGGGCGATCCGGCCTACTGGCACTATTGCTTCGATTTCAAGCTCTCCTCGGACCTGATGTGGCTGGCGGCCCGGCTGCGCGCGGCCCAGGCCAAGGGCGACATTTCCAGGGTCGACGTGCCGCCCGCGCTGCTCGCCCGCCGCGAGGAGTGGGAGCAGGCGCAGAAGGACATGCCGGCGCAGCAGCTCGCCTTCGTCAACCGCATGATCCACGAATTGCAGGGCCAGCGCGTCTTCGTGATGAGCACCTCGAACCTGCTCTACGCGGCGGCGAAGCGCGGGCTGGAGGAAGGTCTCTCCGGCGTGTTCGCGCCCGATTCGGTGTTCATGGGCGGCGGCGGCGCCAAGGGCGTGCCGCTGCCCGACGACCTCGAGGAGGTGATCTGCCGCTTCTTCAACACCGACCGCATGATCTCCGCCTACGGCATGACCGAGATGAACAGCTTCTCGGTCCAGTGCGAGCACGACCATTACCACGTGCTGCCCTGGGTCACCGTCTACCTGCTCGATCTCGACACCGGCCAGCCGCTGCCGCGCACCGGCCGCCAGACCGGCCGCGCCGCGTTCTTCGACATGACCGCGGACTCGTGCTGGGGCGGAATCATCACCGGCGATCTCGTCACCGTCGACTGGGACCGGCAGTGCCCCTGCGGCCGCACCTCGGTGGCGCTGGAAAAGCAGATCAACCGCGTCAGCGAGCTCCAGGGCGGCGACGACAAGATCTCCTGCGCCGCCACCCCCGCCGCGCAGGCGGAAGCGATGGACTTCCTCACCGGCCTCGGAGGCTGAAATGCTCGCAACCCGCCCCATTTCCTACGCCGTGCTGCGCGGCGAAGTCATCGACAGCGACCTGATCGAGTTCGGCGGCCGCGGCGGCGACATCGCCTTCCTCGCCCCCGATCCGGCCACGATCGTCGACAGGCTCCCGCTCGCCAGCCCGCGCCTGATGGAGGACCTCTACGCGCTGAGCTTCGAGGACATCCTCGACTACCTGGCGGAACTCGGCGAGCGCCTCCACGTCGACCGCAACGACCGGATGCGCGAGGCGCGCGAGCATTCCTACGCCACCGCGCCGACCACCCGGCCGATCATGGACCATTTCTTCCACGACATGCCGTTCATGTTCGACAGGGAGCGCATCCGCGCGATGGTCGATTTCACCATCGGCGTCGATTATCTCGAACGCTGGGTCGAGCGCGAGGTCCACGGGGTGAAGACCGCGATCCGCGCCTACGGCGCCCGCACCCTGCACATCGTCGCCGGCAACGGCCCGGTGCTCGGCGCGCTCACCGTGCTGCGCGGCGCGGTGACGCGCGGCGACACGCTGATCAAGGTCCCCTCGAACGACCCCTTCACCACCGGCGCGATCGCCCGCACCATGGTCGACATGGCCCCCGACCACCCGATCACCCGGCACCTCGCCGTCGCCTACTGGCGCGGCGGCGACGAGGCGGTGGAACGCAAGGTCTACCAGCCGCACGCCATCGAGAAGATCTGCGCCTGGGGCGGCTTCGCCAGCGTCAAGCACGTGACCAAGTACATCCAGCCCGGCATCGAGCTGATCAGCCTCGACCCCAAGCGCTCGGCCAGCATCATCGGCCCCGAGGCGCTCGCCTCGGAAGCCGCCATCGCCGAGACCGGCCGGCGCCTCGCCTGCGACTTCGCCACCGGCAACCAGACCGCCTGCGCGTCGGCGCGCATGGCCTACGTCCTGTGCGGCAGCGACGACGACGGCATCGCCAAGCTGAAGCAGCTCGGCCAGGCCGCCTACGACGCGATGTTCACCCTGCCCGAGGTGCTGACCACCAAGCCCAAGCGCTACGACGCCAGCCTCAGGCAGCAGGTCGACGCGCTGCGCTTCTCGGACGATTTCTACACGGTGATCGGCGGCGAGGACGGCGAAGGCGCGGTGATCGTCAGCCACACCCCCGACCGCGTCGATTTCTGGGAATACCTCGCCGACCGCACGATCAACCTGATCCCGGTCGACACGCTGGACGAAGTGCTCGACGTCGTCGACGCCTGGACCCAGACCGTCGGCATCTGGCCCGCCAGCCTGCACGAGACCGTCCGCCACAAGGGCGCGCTGCACGGCGGCCAGCGCTTCGTCGAGCTCGGCTACGTGTTCAACGGCGCCGGGCTGGTCGGCCCGCAGGACGGGATCGAGCCGATGCGCCGCATCGTCAAGTGGATCATCTCGGAGACGCCGACCCCGGCGAAGAAGCCGTTCTGGGAAGCGACGGCGGGGGACATCCAGGTGATCGCCTGACGGCCCGGCGGCGGGCCCGTCCCGCCGTCGCCGGTCAGGCCGATGCCGCCCGCGCCCTCGCGCTGCCGCCCAGGCCCAGCTCGGACAGCGGCGCCGGCACGCCGAAGTGGTAGCCCTGCAGTTCGTGGCAGCCGGCCAGCCGCAGCAGCTTGGCCTGTCGCTCGTTCTCGACGCCCTCCGCCGTGACGACCATGTCGAGGCCGTTGGCGAGATGGACCATCCCGGTGATCAGCATCGACGCCCGGGGATCGCTGCCCAGCCCGCTGGACAGCGAGCGGTCGATCTTGATCGTGCTGAACGGGTACTTGCGCAGGTAGCCGATCGAGGCGAAGCCCGAGCCGAAATCGTCGAGCGCGACCCGCACCCCCAGCTCGCAGAACGACGCGATCGTGCGGTTGGCGCGGTCGGGGTTGTCGATCAGGTAGCCCTCGGTGATCTCCAGTTGCAGCCGCTCCGGCGGGAACGCGGTCCGCGCCAGCACCGCCTTCACCTCCTGCTCGAAGCGGGGGTGCCGGAACTGGGCCGGGGAGACGTTGACGTTCAGCTTCAGGTCGGGCCAGTCCGCCAGCTCGGTGCAGGCCCGGTCGAGCACGAACAGGCCCAGCGCGTGGATCTGGCCGCTCGATTCGGCGATGGGGATGAACTCGTCGGGGCCGAGCGGCCCGGCCAGCCGCCCGGACCAGCGGGCCAGTGCCTCGACCGCGACGACGGTCCCGGTCTTCGCATCGACCAGCGGCTGGTAGTGGACATCGAACTCGCCCCGCTCCAGCCCGATCCGGATCTCCGCTTCGAGCAGCTTGCGCCGCAGGCGGCCGTCATCCATCGACGGATCGTAGGCCAGCAGGCCGCTCCCGCCCTCGCTCTTGGCGCGGTACATCGCGGTATCGGCCTGGCGCAGCAGCTCCCAGGGATCGACCTCGCCCCCCTCGCTGACCGCCATCCCGATCGAGGCGCCGAGCTGGAACTCGTGCACGGCCAGGCGCACCGGGTGGGCCAGCAGGTCGAGCAGCGCGGCCGCCACCCCGCGCGCGTCCTCGCGCGCGGCAGGCCCTTCGCACAGGATCGCGAACTCGTCGCCGCCCATGCGGAACAGCAGCGCCTGTTCGGGCACCCGCTCCGCGAAGGCATGGCTGACGCGACGGATGATGGTGTCGCCGACCTCGTGGCCGAACGTGTCGTTGACCTGCTTGAAGCCGTCGAGATCGACGATCAGGATCGCCACCGAAACCGGATGGGCGATCGAACGCTCGTGCAGGTCTTCCAGCCGGGCGATCAGCGCGCGCCGGTTGGGCAGGCCCGAAAGCGCGTCGGTCAGCGCGATGTGGCGGTTCTCCTCGCTCAGCCGCTCGGTCTCGAGCTGGCGCACGCGCAAGTCGCGCTGCGAGTGGATTAACTCGGCGAACGAGCGGTTGTGGCGGATCAGCACCAGCACCATCCCCCCGCCGACGAAGCCGAGGATGGCCGATTGCACCCACATGCGGCTGGAATCGGCGAGGACGAAATAGAGCGAAGTCGGGAATATCCCGATCGCCGCCACGCTCAGCGCCGCCGAGCGCACCGGCCCGAGGCAGAACATGCAGCCGATCTCGGTGATGGCGATGAAGAACACGAACGCGGACCGGTCCGCCGGCGTGCCCAGCGGATAGAGCAGCAGGATCCAGGCGACGACCACCATCGCCATGACCCCGGCGAGGATGCTGGTGCTGCGCATGTACCGGACGATCTCCGCATCGGAGAAGTGCGCGTACTTCCGGCGCCACCACCACAACGCCCGGGTCAGCGCGACCGTGCAGAACGCGGCCGGCACCAGCCGCGCCAGCACGTGGTTGTCGATGTGCCACGACGCCGCCACCACCGCGCAGACGTTCGCCGCCAGGATGCAGTAGAGCAGCGGGATGAGGCCGAGGAACTCGCGGAACTGGGCGCGCAACAGGTCCACGTCGTCGGTCGCCAGACGGAACGGGGCGCATGCCTGTCGCAACTTCGGGATCATCGTGGCCACGGCCGGGAGGAACTCCAGGTGAGGAGCACAGTCTGGCGTGGAAAGCTGAAATCGGCGTCAATCGGGATGGTGAAGCGGATTCGGGCGCGGCGCTGCGGCATTCCCCTACCGCGGTCCGGGCGTCACCGGCCTCGCCCTCACCAGGGGATCGCCTGCCCGTCCCACGCGAACAGGCCGCCGCTGTCCGCCGGCGTCAACCGCGCGACCACGCCCAGCAGGGCGCCGGCCGCGACCGCCGGGGTGAACAGCCGTTCCGCCGGCACGCCGCGCTGGAACGGCGCGGAAAGACCGGTCGCCACCGTCCCGGGATGCAGCGCGACGACGACCGCCTGCGGCCGGCTGCGCGCGCACTCGATCGCGAGGTTGCGCACCAGCATGTTCAGCGCCGCCTTCGAGGCGCGATAGGAATGCCAGCCCCCCAGCCGGTTGTCGCCGATCGAGCCGACCCGCGCCGACAGCGCCGCGAACACCCCCCGCCGGCCCTTCGGCAGCAACGGCAGGACATGCTTCGCCACCAGCGCCGGGCCGATGGCATTGACCGCGAACGCCCGCGCCATCGCCGCCGGATCGATCTGCCGCCACGATTTCTCGGGCGCGACGCCCCGTGCCGCGTCGTGCAGCACGCCGCTGGCGACGAGCACGAGATCGAGTTCGCCGCCGATCCTCGCGACAGCGGCGGCGATGCTGTCCTCGTCGGTCAGGTCGAAAGCGAAGCCGCGCAGGCCGCCCCCGCCGCGCGATCCGCGCCAGACCTCGCAGCCGTCGGCCTCCAGCGCATCGGCCAGCGCCGCGCCGATGCCGCCGCTCGCCCCGAATACCGCCGCGCGTCGCTGGTCCATGGCGCTCCCCTGTCGTCCGGCGCGAAGGATAGCGGCCGATACGGCGCCGTCACCTGCCGATCCGTGCCGCCATCGCGCCCGGCCCCGTCAGCACCACAAGGCGCCCCGCACCAGATGCGGCGCGGGGCAGCCTCGCGCCGGCAATGGCAGCGCCGCCCCCGGATGCCAGGCGCCGGCACGCTGCAGGATCGCCGGCATCTCCGAATCGATGACCGCGAGCGGGTTGCCGTCGCCATAGCGCGTGGCGCTGCGGAAATGCTGGACCTGCCGATAGCGGCCCTGGCCGCCGGGCATCTCCACGCTGATCCAGAACCCGAACGGCGCGTCCTGCGTGGGCTCCGCGATGATGAACGCGCCGCGTAGCGGCCCTGCGGCGATATAGCGGATCTCCTGGTTGTTGTTGCGCCGCGTCACCTTGCTGAACACCGGCGCGAAGCCGTTGCGACCGTGGCCCAGCGCGACCGTCGCCACGCGCTGGTCGCCGTTGACCGCGTGCACGCTGGACACCGAGACAAGCAGCAGCCGCAATCCCCTGCGCGGCTCGACGATCCGCGCATCGTTGAGGAAATGCGGTTCGGCGAACACGTCGTCGGGCGCGGTCCGGCCCAGTACCTGCGCGAACGCGGACCCGCAGGTGCGCCCGCGATCCCGGCTGATGCACAGGCGGATCGGCCCCGGGACGAGGTCATCGACCCCGACCGGATCGGGCACGCGCGCGCCCTGCGTCGCCGTGAACCACCAGCCCGGGGCGCCGGCGACGGCGGCCAGGTCGATCGTCGCCAGCGTGTTCGGCGTGGGCGGCTCCGCAGCGCCGGACAGCGCGGCGGCCAGCAGGAGGACGGCGGAGCGCCACGGGCGGAACGGGCGGATGGGGCTAAGCGTCACGGCGGGCTCCCGAAGGTTCACGCGAACGGTGTCTCACGCGCTGCCCCTGCCGTGCAATGCCGCGCAATCCCGGAACACCGCGCAGCGGTGGCGATCGACAGGCGGTCGGGATCACGCAATCCCCAGCACGCTCCTGTGCACGAACCGCACCAGGTCCGCCTGCCCGCGCGCGCCGGTCTTGGCATAGATCCGCTTCGAGTAGGTCCGCGCGCTCTCGACGGTGATGCCCAGGTCCGCCGCCGCCTCGGCGATCGACATGCCCCGCGCCAGCGCCAGCGCCAGCCGCGCCTCGCTCGGCAACAGGTCGAACAGCTGCGCGAGCTGGTCGCAGCGGTCGGCGCTCGACCAGCTGTCGGCGTGGACATAGGCGATCATCGCGTGCGCCGGCCGCGCCGCGCCCGGCGCCGGCCCGGCCGGCACCAGCAGCATGTCGAGCCAGGGCTCGCGGCTCAGCACGATCGCGCGCGGCCGCGTCTCGGTCCGCGCCAGCCCGGCGATCGCCTCGCCGATCGCCCGCGCCACCTCGCGGCTCGCCGCGCCGAGCCGGCCATCGGGCCCGCGCCGCAGCACCCGCCCCTGCGCCAGCAGCTCCGCGCCTTGCGCATCGGTGTCGAGCACGCGCCCCTCGCCGTCGAGCGTCAGCCAGGCGAAGTTCAGCCGGCTGATCGCCTCCCCCGCCACCCGCGCCGCCGTGCGCTCGCGCTCCAGCGCCACGAACGCCGCCAGCGCGGGCCGCACCAGCGGCGCCAGCCCGGCCAGCGCCTGCTCCTCGGCCCGGCCGAAGTCCCCGGCCTCGCGCGTCGCCGTCAGCCAGGCGGAAACCCCCGACGGCTCGGCCACGCGCATCATCCGCAGCTGGTTCATCCCCGAAGGCGCCAGCATCCGCGCGCGATAGGCGTCATGCGCCGGTTCCCCCGCGCGGAGCAACTCGGGCAGCGCATAGACCCGCCCCTCGACCAGCTCGAAATAGGGCAGCGGGTCCTCGACATGCCCGCTCCTGCGGTACATCGCCGCGAACAGCGGCGGCCACTCGCGGCCCGAGGCGATGTGGATCACCCGGCTCGGCGGGTCCTCGCCGTCGCTCCCCGGCGGCGCCCCGCCCCCGGCGAAAGGGCGGAACGTCACGCTGGCATAATCCGCGCCCAGCGCCGCGCGCAGGCGCTCGACGAACCCCCGCCACGGCGGCGTCTCGCTCACCCCGGCGATCAGCGCCTCGATCAACCCGGACTCGGCCATCCTATCCCCAAATGGGTATTCAAACCCGGCGCGGGTATGCCACACATCGCGGCAAAGACAACGACTCCGGAGAGAGGGAAATGAAGGTCCAGCCCGCCGCCTTCCTGCGCACCACGCTGCCGCTCGGCATCGACCTGTGCGAGGCCTACGATTCGGGCCGCTACCATTCGATCTGGCTGCCCGATCACATGGTCAGCTTCTGGCCCGATTCGATCTGGACGCCGGAGTTCACCGACCTCGCGCTGACCAGCCCCAGCCCGCACCGCCACCTCGACGGCCTCGCGGTCAGCGCCGCCGCCGCGGTGCTGACGAAGAACACGCCGCTCGCCACCTGCGTCGTCGATACGGTCCGCCGCCACCCCTCGCTGCTCGCGCAGACCGCGCTGACCATCAGCCACCTCAGCAAGGGCCGCTTCATCCTCGGCCTCGGCTCGGGCGAGCTGGAGAACACCGTCCCCTACGGCTTCGATTTCGCCAAGCCGGTCAGCCGCCTCGAGGAATCGATCAAGGTCATCAAGCTGCTCTGGCACGGCGAGGGCACCGTCGATTTCGCCGGCGAGTTCTACCACCTCGAACACGCCCGCATGGACACCGAGCTTTACGACGGCAAGGCCCCGCCGATCTGGCTCGGCGCCGCCGGCCCGCGCATGCTGCGCATCTGCGGCCGCGAGGCCGACGGCTGGTGGCCCGCCGGCTCCTACACGCCGGAGGACTATGCCGCGAAGCTCAAGGTCATCCTCGACGCCGGCGACGCCGCCGGCCGCGACATGAGCCACTTCACCCCGGCGCTCACCCAGATCTGCCTGGTCGGCGAACCCGACGAGATCGACGAGATGCTGCGCCAGCCGATGGTCAAGTCGATCATCCTGATGCTCACCGCGCAGGATCTCGCCCAGTTCGGCCACCGTCACCCGATGGGCGACGACTGGCGCGGCATCATGGATTTCGACCCGGTCCGCCTCAACCGCGACGCGATCATCCGCTTCTGCGCCGATCTCGACACGCAGGCGATCCGCGACATCTTCCCGGTCGGCGACGTCGCCACCGTCGCGCGCAAGTTCAAGGGCATGGCCGACGCCGGCATGCGCGTGTTCAAGGTCATGGACTACGGCGGCATGGCCGGCGCGAAATTCGCCGCCCGCTCCGCCGAAAAGGTCCGCGCGGTCGAGGACGAGGTCGTCCGCCTCTGCGCGGATATCGCCTGATGCCCGATCTCGACGCCGCCGCGCTGCTCGCCGCCGCGCAAACCGCCACCGGCCTGTCGGACTGGGGCGACGACACCCTCCCCGCCCGCTTCGCGCTCGCGGTCGATCACATCAACGCCATCCCCATGGACTATGCCGGCCGCGAGGCCGCGCGCGCCAACATCCACTGGCTGCTCACCGATCGCCTGCGCTTCTTCGAGGACCGCAAGCGCTTCCCCCTGGCGGACGAAGTGATCGACCGCCCGCTGTTCGCCACCGGCGAGCCGCGCTCGGGCACCACGCTGATGCACGCGCTGATGTCGGTGGACCCCGATGCCCGGGCGCTGCGTTTCTGGGAAGTGATGAACCCCAGCCCGCCCCCCGGCACGGTGTCCGGCACCGACCCGCGCCTCGCCAAGGCCGACGCCGACTGGCGCGAGATCAACACGAAGATGGCGAAGTGGCTGCACTGCCACCCCTACAACGACATGCTGGGCAACGGCCTCCCCGAGGACGAGCGCACCTGGGCGTTCGATTTCCGGGTGATGACCCCGACCGCCTGGTGGCGCGTGCCGATGCAGCACCTCTCCGCCGGCCTGCCCACCGACGCCGCCGCGCAATACCGCATCCACAAGGCGATGCTGCAGGCCTTCCAGTATCGGCGGCCGAGAAAGCACTGGGTGCTGAAGGGCTTCCACGGCTTCCGCCTGAAGGAATTCTTCGACGCCTACCCCGATGCCAGCCTGGTCTGGCTGCACCGCGATCCGGTCCAGGTCGCCGCCTCGTCGACGATGATGATGGCCGACATCATGGAAGGCATCGTCGGCCGGATCGACGTCGTCGCCGAAGCCCGCAACCACCTCGCCCGCGTCCGCGCCAGCATCGCCAACACGATGAGCAATCCCCTGCTGCAGGACCCGCGCATCCACCACGTCCGCTACGTCGATTTCGTCGCCGATCCGATCGGCACGATCCGCGGCTACTACGAATTCGCCGGCCGCCCGTTCACCCCCCAGGCGGAGGCGGCGATGCGCGACTACCTGGCGAACAACAAGGGCGATCGCCACGGCAAGTTCACCTACTCGTCGCAGCTCCTCGTCGATGCCGGCGAAGACCTCGCCGCGCTGCACGAGGAATTCCGCCCGTTCTACGAACGCTACGACGTGCCCGTGGAGAACCGCTGATGCACCCCCGCGTCTGCCTGCACCAGGTCGGCTTCCTCAGCGAACCGACGCCGGCGTTCCTCGATTTCTGCCGCGCGATCGGCGTGGCGCACACCACGCTGGCCAACCCGCACATGCTGGGCCCCACCGCGCTCGACGATACCTTGGCCGCCCTCCGCAAGGGCGGCGTCCAGGCCACCAACCTCACCCAGCCGTTCGCCCGCTACCCGGACCTCGAACACGACACCGGCGAAGCCGCCGACCGGCTCAACGCCGCGATCGACGCCGCCGCCGTGCTCGGCTGCCATCACCTCTACATCGTCTCCGGCCCGCGCGGCCGCCTCGACTGGGAGCAGGCCGCCGAGCGCCTGGCGGAGCTGCTGGTCCCGTGCCGCCACCATGCCGTCCGCCAGAACGTCACGCTCAGCATCGAGACCGCGAACCTGCTCAACGCCGACATCCACTTCACCCACACCCTCGACGACACCATCCGGGCCGCGGAAATCGCCGGGATCGGCGTCACCCTCGACCTCGGCGCCTGCTGGTTCGAAGGCGACCTCAGGGCCAAGTTCCGCCGCGCCATGCCGCTGGTGCGCCTCGTCCAGCTCAACGACTACGTCCCCGGCGACCGTTCCACCCCTTGCCGCGCCGTTCCCGGCGACGGCGTCGTCCCGCTCGAACGCCTGATCGCCGACCTGCTCGATGGCGGCTACGACGGCGTGTTCGACCTCGAACTCACCGGCCCGCGCATCGAGGCCGAGGGCCACCGCGCCGCGTTCCAGCGCGCCGCGGAGAACCTCTCCGAAATCCTCACCCGGCTGGGAGCCTGACGATGGCCTTTGGCGCCTCCCCCGAAGACCCCGCCCTCGCCGCCGCCTGGGACCGCTTCTGCGACCGCCTCAAGGACGCCGGCCGCCTCGCCTTCAAGGACGCCGTCCCCGCCAACCCGCTGCAGCGCGCCGACGCGTTCCGTTTCCTGACGCAGAACCTCGGCCAGGCCTTCCCGCTCGCGCTCGAAACCGCCGATCCGGCCTGGCCGATGATCCACTGGTTCACCCACCCGACGATGAAGCTCGGCGGCGACGTCGCCGATTTCACCTACCGGCAGGCGTGGATCAGCGGCCAGTACCGCTACCGCCTGACCGGGAAACGCGGCACCGCCCGCTTCTTCAACGTCACCGTACAGGGCCCGAAGCCGGCGTTGATGGCCAACGGCAACCCGCCGCTCCACGAACCGTTCGGCGACGTGCCCGAGGCCAACCTGTTCGGCCACCAACTGGTGACGGACGCCGACGGCAGCTTCGAAGTGCTGATCGGCGGCGAGCAAGCGGGGCCCAACTGGCTGCCGCTCACCGCCGGCAGCCGCAAGCTGTTCATCCGCGAAGGCTTCGACAGCTGGGACGAGACCCCGACCCCGCTGACGATCGAGCGCATCGGCCAATGCACGGTTGAATTTCCCGGTCCAAGGCCGCTGCCCACCCCGCAGCGCATGATCGAAGCCATGCAATGGGCCGGCGATTTCGCCACCGGCCTGATGCGGGACTGGCCCGAGCATTCCTGGGCCAACTCCGGCGGCGTCTGCGACCCCACCCGGCTGAACGAATTCCCCGGCGCCAGCGCCAACTCGGCCGAGGATGCGAAGCGCGGCCGCATGGCCGCGCACATGATCTGGAAGCTCGCCCCCGACGAGGCGCTGATCGTCGAGATGGATGCGCACGACGGCTTCTGGATCTTCGGCATGGGCGGAGCGCTGGTCGGCTCGCTCGATTTCCTCACCCGCCCGGTCAGCGCCACCCCGGCGCGCACCGCGGTGGACGAAGACGGCGTCGTCCGGCTGGTGCTCGCCCACGAGGACCCGGGCGTGGCCAACTGGCTCGACACGCAAGGCTTCGCCGAGGGCAACCTCACCTACCGCAACCTGCTCAGCCAGCAAGGCGCCGCCATCCGCACCCGGCTGGTCAAGGCGGCGAACCTGCCCGCGGAACTGCCCCCCACCACCCGCCGCGTCACCCCCGCCGAACGCGAAGCCGAGCGCCTCCGCCGCTACCACAGCGTCAAGCGCCGCTTCGGCATCTGACACCCCCGCGGGCCCCCACAACCCCGCCGGCCCCCGCAACCCCGTCATCCCCGCGAAAGCGGGGACCTCGAGCAACCGCGCTGAACCCCCGCCGGCCCACCCCCCAACCCCCCTTGACATTTACAACCACATAGGTTACACCCCCACCATCCGGTCCGCCTTCTCGCGAAAGGCGGCCCCGGTGTTTCAGGCCGGCGTTGCCCGCGATGGCGCATCCTTTTCCCGGACGCACCATGCAGCGCGAAGCAGCGTCAGCTA
>JAGWUH010000046.1 GCA_028868535.1 Sphingomonadales bacterium
GGCTTGCGCTTCTGCGCGAAGGCCATCGCCCCCTCGCGCGCGTCCTCCGATTCGAACACGTGCTTGATGTAGGGGTTCTGGTGGCTGTTGATGTCGTCCGCCGGCCACAGCCAGGAATCGCGGATCACCGCCTTGGAGGCTGCCACCGCCAGCGGCCCGCAGGCGGCGACCCGTGCCGCCAGTTGCCGCGCGCCCTCGACCGCCGGGCCGTCTGTCACCAGGTTGACCAGCCCCAGCTCGCAGGCACGCTCGGCCGTGATCGGATCGCCGGTCAGCGCCATTTCCATCGCCAGCGGTCGCGGCAGCAGGCGCGGCAGGTGGACCATGCCGCCGCCGCCCGCGGCCAGGCCGCGCTTCGCCTCGGGAATGCCGAACTTCGCGCCCTTGCTGGCGACGATCATGTCGCAGCCGATCGCCAGCTCGAACCCGCCGGCCAGCGCGTGGCCGTCGACCGCGGCGATCACCGGCTTGTTCGGCGTCCACTCGGTCAGGCCGCCGAAACCACGGCCGGGCACGGTCGGCATCTCGCCGGCGAGAAAGCCCTTGAGGTCCATGCCGGCGCAGAACGTGCCGCCGGCGCCGGTGAGGATCGCGCAGCGCAGCGCCGGATCGGCGTCGAGCCGGTCCATCGCGGCCGAGATCGCCTCGGCGGCGGCCTTGTTCATGGCGTTGCGCGCGTCCGGCCGGTTGATCGTCACCAGCAGGATGCCCTCGCCCTCGACCTCGACCAGGACTTCGTCGCTCATCTTCGTTTCTCCCGAATTTCCGGCGGACCTGACACCGCCGCGCGGCACCTGTCCAGACCTGCCGCACACCCGTTCAAAATCGTTCGCCCGCGCGTTGCCACATGCCTTGCGCGCCCCCGGCGCTCTGCTAAGGGCGATCCGACTCATCCCCGGGGAACAACGCACATGGCCAAGATCAAGGTAGCCAATCCCATCGTCGAAATGGACGGCGATGAAATGACCCGCATCATCTGGCAGTGGATCCGCGAGCGCCTGATCCTGCCCTACCTCGATGTCGACCTGAAGTACTACGATCTCTCGGTCGAGAACCGCGACGCCACCGACGACCAGGTGACGGTGGATTCGGCCAACGCCACCGCCCAGTATGGCGTGGCGGTGAAGTGCGCGACGATCACCCCGGACGAGGCCCGCGTCGAGGAGTTCAAGCTCAAGAAGATGTGGAAGTCGCCCAACGGCACGATCCGCAACATCCTCGGCGGCGTCGTCTTCCGCGAGCCGATCGTGATCTCGAACGTGCCGCGCCTGGTCCCCGGCTGGACCGACCCGATCGTCATCGGCCGCCACGCGTTCGGCGACCAGTATCGCGCCACCGACACGCTCGTCCCCGGCCCCGGCAAGCTGCGCCTGGTGTGGGAAGGCAAGGACGGCCAGACAATCGACCTCGACGTGTTCGACTTCCCGTCGGCCGGCGTCGCGATGGCGATGTACAACCTCGACGATTCGATCCGCGACTTCGCGCGCGCCTCGATGAACTACTCGCTGAACCTCGGCTGGCCGCTCTACCTGTCCACCAAGAACACGATCATGAAGGCCTATGACGGGCGCTTCAAGGACCTGTTCGAGGAAGTGTTCCAGAACGAGTTCAAGGCCAAGTTCGACGCCGCCGGCATCACCTACGAGCACCGCCTAATCGACGACATGGTCGCCTCGGCGCTGAAGTGGTCGGGCAAGTTCGTCTGGGCCTGCAAGAACTACGACGGCGACGTCCAGTCGGACACCGTCGCGCAGGGCTTCGGCAGCCTCGGCCTGATGACCTCGGTGCTGATGGCGCCCGACGGCAAGACCGTCGAGGCGGAAGCCGCGCACGGCACCGTGACGCGCCACTATCGCCAGCACCAGCAGGGCAAGGCGACCAGCACCAACCCGATCGCCTCTATCTTCGCCTGGACGCGCGGGCTGATGTATCGCGGCAAGTTCGACAACACGCCCGAAGTCGTGAAGTTCGCCGAGACGCTCGAGAGGGTCTGCATCGAGACCGTCGAGAGCGGCAAGATGACCAAGGACCTCGCGCTGCTGATCGGCCCGGACCAGGCCTGGCTGACCACCGAAGGGTTCTTCGAGGAAATCGTCAAGAACCTCGAAGCGGCGATGGCGGCCTGATCCTCTCCGTGATTCCGCATTGAAAAGGCCCGGTCGGCGATCCCGACCGGGCCTTTTTCATGCCGGCTGCGGCGGCGCTATTTGCTCTCGCGCGGCACGTTCGCCTCGGGATCGTCGGGCGCGTCCTTGATCCGGCCGTGTCGCTCGCCGGTCTGCGTCTCCTCGGTGTCGAGGTCGAGCTGGGCCGGGTTGCGGTCGGTGCTGCAGCGTCCTTCGGGGAAGCCGTCAGGCGCCGGGGTGGGATCGAAGCTGTCGTTGGCGTTGCGCGGGTCGCGGTCCATCGGGATTCTCCTTCTCGGAGAATCAGCGGCTCACGGCGCGATGCGTTCCCGCAGGGTGGCGCTCTTGAGCTTCGGCCTGGCATCGAGCTCGCCCTCCTCCATGATCTGCTGGCGCAGCTCGTCGCGCTTCTCGTGGATCGACGCGATCACGAAGCCCATCGGCACGGCGAGATCGACCAGCACCGCCTCGGCCAGTTGCAGCGAGGATTCGAGCGTTTCCGGCACCGCGTGCGTCGCGCCGGCGCGGTAGAGCGCGGCGGCATGGCTGGCATCGCGCGCGCGGGCGATGATCGGCAGCGCGGGGTGGTCGGCGCGCAGGCGGCGCACCAGCCGCTGCGCCGCCACCGGCTCGTCCATCGTCAGGATCACCGCATTGGCGCGCTCGATGCCGAAGCGTTCCAGCGGGTGCGCGCCGGTGGCGTCCCCGAACTGCGCCGGATAGCCGGAATCGATCGCGTCGCGGACGAGGTCGGGGTTGGAATCGATGCCGATGAACGGCTTGTCGTGCGCGCGCAGCATGTCCGCGACCATGCGGCCGACGCGGCCGAAACCGATGATGAAGGCGCGCGGCGCGTCGTCGGGTTCCGCCGACGGGGCCGCCGGGGCGCTGTCCACCCGCCGCGCCAGCCGCCGGCCGAGCCAGCCGAGCACCGGCGTCACCGTCAGCCCCAGCGCCGTCACCACCTGCCAGAACTGCGCGTCCGCGGCCGAGACCAGCCCGGCGCTGCCGGCGGCGCCCAGCACGATCAGCGTCGTCTCCGACGGGCTGGACAGCAGGATGCCGGCCTCCATCGCGGTGCCGCGCCGCGCGCCCATCAGCCGCAGCAGCACCGCCGTCACCAGCGCCTTGGCGACGATCACCCCCGCCGTGGCCGCCAGCACCGGGCCGAGCTGGCCCAGCAGCTTCGCCAGGTCGATGCCCATGCCGACGGTGATCAGGAACACCCCCAGCGCCAGTCCCTTGAACGGCGCGGTGATCCCCTCGACCTCGCCGTGGTACTCGGTCTCCGCGATCAGCAGGCCGGCGATCAGCGCGCCGACGATCGGCGACAGGCCCACCCCGGCGGTGGCCAGCGCCGAGACGATGACCACCAGCAGGCTGGCGGAGAGGAACAGCTCGGGGCTCTTGGTCCGCGCCGCCTGCGCGAACAGGCGCGGCAGCAGGAAGCGGCCGAACACCAGCAATGCCAGCACCACCAGCAGACCCAGCCCCAGCGTGTGCAGCAGGCTGTCCCAGTTGCCGCCGCCGCCCGCCATCGCGCCGCGCGGCGCCAGCGCGCCGAGCAGGAAGATGATCGGCACCAGCGCCAGGTCCTCGAACAGCAGCATCGACAGCGCCGCGCGGCCCACCGGCGATTGCGTGCCGGCGATCGGCAGCACCAGCGCGGTGGACGACATCGCCAGCGCCAGCCCCAGCGCCGCCGCGTTGGCCGGACGGTCCCCCGACAACGCCAGCGCCCCCGCCAGCAGCGCGGCCGAGCCGATCAGCTCCAGCGCGCCGAGCCCGAAGACCTGCCGCCGCATCCGCCACAACCGCTCGAACGACAGCTCCAGCCCGACCG
Source organism: Sphingomonadales bacterium (assembly GCA_028868535.1). Classification (GTDB taxonomy): domain Bacteria; phylum Pseudomonadota; class Alphaproteobacteria; order Sphingomonadales; family Sphingomonadaceae; genus Novosphingobium. Next base: position 3,970 of record JAGWUH010000046.1, read on the forward strand.
AGAACAACAGCAGCACGATGCCGAATTCGGCGAACGGCGCCAGCCCCGCGGGATCGGAGATCGTCACGTAGGACAGCCACGGCAGCCGCGCGACCTGCGCACCGAGGCCATAGGGACCGACCAGCAGGCCGACGAGGATGAAGCCGATCACCGGGGTGATGCGGAACCGCGCGAACACCGGGATGACGATCCCCGCCGCGGCAAGGATGACCAGCGCATCGCCAAGCGGCGACGTGGGGTGAAAGCTGACGGGTCCGGCCATTCCCGCACGGTAGGGGAACGCGACCGGCGAGGAAAGACCCGCATCGGCGCTTGCCCGCGCATGGCGGCGGTGACACGCTGCCGAGCGGGAGAAACGCGATGGACCGACTGGCGCGGCTCGAGGCGATCGAGGCGATCCGCAACCTCAAGGCGAGGTACTTCCGCTGCATGGACTGCAAGGCGTGGGACGAGCTGGCCAGCGTGTTCACGCGCGACCTGCGGGTGATCACCCCCGACGGCGCGGTCCATTGCGAGGGTGGCGACGCCTATGCCGCCAGCCTGCGCCACAGCCTGGAACACGCGGTTTCCTGCCACCAGGGGCTGACCGCGGAGATCGAGGTGATCGACGCCGGCACCGCGCGCGCGGTCTGGGCGATGCAGGACGTGCTCGAATGGCCCGATCGCCACCCACGCACCGGCTGGAAGAGCCTGGTCGGGCGCGGCCACTACCACGAGACCTACCGCGTCGAGGACGGCGCCTGGCGCATCGCCACGCTGACGCTGACCCGGCTGCGCACCGACGTCACCTGGCCGGCGGACGATCCCCGGCACGAACCCGGGTGATCGTCGGCCGGCGGGCGCGGCTTACTGGATCGGTTCCTCGCCGCCGGTCTTGGTGCGCACCAGCAGGCGGCCGCAAGCGGGATCGTACGGTGCGGCGCGGTGCATCGTGCCCGAGTTGTCCCACATCACGGTGTCGCCGACCGACCATTCGTGGGCATAGTGGAACGGCTCGCTGGTGGCGAAATCGCGCAGGCCGTTGAGCAGGCGGGCGCTTTCGACCCAGTCCATGCCGACGACGTGATCGGCGGTGCAGCCGAGCACCAGCGACTTGCGGCCCGAGCGGTGTGTCCACACGATCGGCAGGTTCTTGGTGCCGATCCGCATCATCCCCTCGAGCACCTCCTGCGCGGGCTCCGGGTCATAGTAGAACAGGCTGCGCCAGGCGGCGTGCTCGACGCGCAAGCCCTCGAGCCGGGCCTTCATGTCGTCGTCGAGCGCGTCGTAGGCGGCATAGGTGTTGCAGAACTCGGTGTTCCCGCCCCAGGTCGGCAAGACCTTGCTGGTGAGCACCGCATAGCCGATCGGCAGCGGGTTCATCGTGCCGTCGGCGTGCCAGAACAGCGATCCCTTCAGGTAGTCGCGATGGGCGCCCATCGCCGGGTCGAGCGAGATGTTGTAGGTGTCCTCGCCATCGCCCTCGGGCATGAACGTGCCCAGCGTCTTCGTGAACGCCACCTGCTCGGCGTTGGTGAAATGGGTCTGCGGGAACACCAGCACGCCGCGGCTCTCGATCAGCTCGCGGATCTCGGCGGCGAGCTCACCGGAGAGCAGCTCCTCCTTGCTGTTGAGGATGCGCGCGCCGATGTTCGGCTTGATCGGTTCGTGGCGCAGCTTGGTGGTGGCAACGGTGGCGGTCATGTCTTCAACTCCGGATCGGCCGGCGCCCGGGGCGCGCGGCCATGGCTTCACGGAGCCGGCATTGTCCGGACTAGACTTTCGTGCCTTGATTTTGCGCAAGTCGTTCGAGCCAGTGCTCGACAAAGGCGCGGGCATCGTCATGGCCGGCGGTGATCCCCAGCGCGTCCTCGGTAGCGAGCACGCGGCCGATCCCGGCGAGCACAACCGAAAGGCCGGCGGGCGTCAGCCCTTCGGCGGCGAGTCGGTCCCCGAACAGGCGCGACAGCACCTCGACCTGGCGGGCGCGCATCCGCTCCGAATGCTCGGCGATCACCGCGCGCAGGTTCTTGCGGTGGTTGGCCAGCGCGATGAATTCGTAGGCCAGCGCGTTGCGCGCGGAATCGGCATGCATCAGCCACAGCGCGCGCACCGGGTCGTCGGCCGCCAGCGCCGCGTCGATCGCGCGGGCGCTGGCTTCGGCGCCCTTGAGGTTGACGGCGAGCAGCAGGTCGTCGGTGGTCGGGAAGTAGTAGTGGACGAGGCTGGGCTTCAGCCCCGCGCGCGTCGCCACCCGGCGCGTGCTGGCGGCGGCATAGCCTTCCTCGCGGATCACCGCCTCCGCCGTGTCCAGGATCAGTGCGCGGGTCGCCGAGCCCTCGGTGCCGACCCTGCGGGTGGTAGATGCCATGCTGCTGCCCCGGGGACCCATTCCCCCCCGCCGCCTATAGGCGCGTCGGCCGCCACCGGGCAATGCGCGGGTGCCGCCGGCAGCATGTCCAGCGGGGAAAACCCGGCATCCGTGCGGCAGCGGCGCGCAGGGCGGGAGCCTGAAGCGCGAAACCGGCGCGGCAGGCTCTCGCCCGGCGCGCCGGCTTGCAGTTTTCCGGACCGGCGCCGGGGGCGGGCGCCGGTCCCTTGGGGATCAGATGTCGTCTTCCGCGTCCGGACCCGTCATCATTTCCCCGGAAAGCCCTTCGGTGCGGCCGCGGATCGCGGCCTCCAGCCGGGCGGTAACTTCGGGATTCTCGCGCAGGTAGTTCTTGGCGTTCTCGCGGCCCTGGCCGATCCGGATCGAATCGTAGCTGAACCACGCGCCCGATTTCTCCACCAGCCCGGCCTTGACGCCGAGGTCGAGGATCTCGCCGATCTTGGAGATGCCCTCGCCGTACATGATGTCGAACTCGACCTGCTTGAACGGCGGCGCCACCTTGTTCTTGACCACCTTGACGCGGGTGGTGTTGCCGGTGATCTCGTCGCGGTCCTTGATCTGCCCGGTGCGGCGGATGTCGAGCCGGACCGAGGCGTAGAACTTCAGCGCGTTGCCGCCGGTGGTCGTCTCCGGGTTGCCGTACATCACGCCGATCTTCATGCGCAGCTGGTTGATGAAGATCACCATGCAGCGCGAGCGGCTGATCGAGCCGGTCAGCTTGCGCAGCGACTGGCTCATCAGGCGGGCCTGGAGGCCGACGTGGCTGTCGCCCATCTCGCCCTCGATCTCGGCGCGCGGCACCAGCGCCGCCACCGAGTCCACCACCAGCACGTCGATCGCGTTCGAGCGCACCAGCGTGTCGGTGATTTCCAGCGCTTGCTCACCGGTATCGGGCTGCGAGACGATCAGCTCGTCGATGTTGACGCCCAGCTTCTTCGCATAGACCGGGTCGAGCGCGTGCTCGGCATCGATGAACGCGGCGGTGCCGCCCATCTTCTGCGCCTCGGCGATGCAGTGCAGCGCCAGCGTCGTCTTGCCCGAGCTTTCCGGCCCGTAGATCTCGATCACCCGGCCGCGCGGCAGCCCGCCGACGCCGAGCGCGATGTCGAGCCCGAGCGACCCGGTCGAGATCGCCTCGACCTGCATCGCCTCCTTCGAGCCGAGCTTCATCGCCGAGCCCTTGCCGAACGCCCGGTCGATCTGGGCGAGCGCGGCTTCTAGCGCCTTCTGACGGTCCATGTCCTTGTCCTTGCCTTCCTGAATCAGCTTGAGCTGCGCTGCCATGTTCCGTCCCTTTGCCTAATCGCCTGACCGGGAAGGTCAACGCGCCCTATGTATCGTGTTTGTTCTCATGGAACAAGGGGGGAACGAGAAAAATCTTACGCCGATAAAACTGTTCTATTTCAAATATCTATCTCAAATCGGCGTCCGGAACAAGGCCGGAACAGCGGCGCCGTCCGCACCTGCCGCCGATTCGCGATATCCCCGGATTCGTCGGCGGCTATTTCACCGCCGCCAGCACCGCCGCGACCTTGTCGCAGACCTGCTGCACCGAGAACGGCTTGCCGAGGAACTGGGCGTTGTCGATGTCCAGCTCGCGGCGCAACTGCTCCTCGGCATGGCCGGACATGAACAGCACCGGCAGCGACGGCGCCCGCAGCCGCATCTCGCGCACCATCGTCGGGCCGTCCATGCCGGGCATCACCACGTCGCTGAGCACGAGGTCGAACAGCCCCTCGCCCGCCTCCAGCCGCTCCGCCAGCCGGTCGAGCCCTTCCTCGCCGTCGCTCGCCAGCGTCACCGTGTAGCCGGCGCGGGCCAGCGCGCGCTCGGCCACCATCCGCACCGAGTCCTCGTCCTCGACCAGCAGGATGGCGCCGCCGCCGGCCCAGTTGGCGGTCTGCTCGGGTGCCTTGCGCGCCGCAGCCGCGCTTTCCCCGGGGGTGGCGTGGTGCACCGGCAGGTAGATGCTGAACCGCGCGCCGCGCACCGTGGCCCCGGCGCCGGTGCCGGCCGCCGCGACGTTGTCGGCAAAGATGAACCCGCCCGATTGCTTGACGATGCCATAGACGGTGGACAGCCCCAGCCCGGTGCCCTTGCCCATCTCCTTGGTGGTGAAGAACGGCTCGAAGATCTTGGGCAGCACCTCGTCGGGGATGCCGCCGCCGGTGTCCTCGACCAGCAGCGCGGTATAGTCGGCGATCGGCAGGATCTCGCTGCGCATGGCCCGCACGTCGGCGGCGCCGATCCGCCGCGTGGCGATGGTGACGCGGCCGCCACCGTCGCTGCCGGTGCCGGCGCCGCGCTTCTGCGCCTGCTCCTGGATCGCGTCGCGCGCATTGACCGCGAGGTTGACGATCACCTGCTCGAGCTGGGTCGGATCGGCGCGCACCGCGCCGAGATCGCGATCGTGGGTGACGACGAGCTGGATCTTCTCGCCGATCAGCCGCTTCAGCATCTGCGAGACCTCGGAGACGACGTCGGGCAGTTGCAGCACCTCGGGGCGCAGCGTCTGCTGCCGCGAGAACGCCAGCAGGTGCCGGGTCAGCGAGGCGGCGCGGTTGGAGCTGGCGCGGATCTGCTGGATGTCGTCATAGTCGCTGTCGCCGGGCATGTGCCGCAACAGCATCAGGTCGCAGGTGCCGATGATCGCTGTGAGCACGTTGTTGAAGTCGTGCGCGACCCCCCCCGCGAGCTGCCCCACCGCCTGCATCTTGGTGGCCTGCGCCACCTGCCGCTTGAGCCGCGTTTCCTCGCTGGTGTCGGCGAGGCTCAGCAGCACCGTCGCCTCGCCCAGCCCGCGCACCCCCGCCAGGCTCAGCGAGACCGGCTCGTCGGGCTGGCCGAGCAGGCGCACGGCGATGTCGCCGGCGCTGGCCGAGCCCTGGCCGAAGCGCCGCACCGCGTCCGAGATCGCCGCCTTGTCCTCCCTGACCACCAGGTCGGTCGGGTACGTCGGCACCGGCTGCCCCTCGCGCCCGGCGGCGCGCATGAACGCGGCGTTGGCGAACAGCATCCGTCCGTCGCGATCGGCCATCGCCAGCCCCAGCGGCAACTGCGCGAGCAGCCCTTCGAGGTGCGGCGCGGCGGCCGGCGTCGCGGCATCGCCGCCCAGCCCGACGCCGGTATCCGCCAGCACCATCAGCGACGGCGTCGTCGCCGGATCGAACCCGCCCGGCGCGTCGGGATCGGCCAGCGGGATGTGGAACAGCGTCAGCGGGCTGGCGCGGCCGGCGTCGTGCGCCCAGTACAGCTTGTCGTGCTCGTCCTGCGCCAGCAGGCCGACGAAATCGCGCCCCGCCACCGCCGCCAGCGGATCGCCCAGCGCGCGCTCGGCGAAGCCGACGCTGGCCGCGCGCACCTGGCCGTCGGGGTCGACGATCGCCGCACTCAAGCCGGCGCGGGCCAATGCCCGCCCCATCTTGCCGTCGAGCTGCACGACCAGCTCGGTCACCGGATCGCTGGCCAGGACCGGCAGCAGCCGCCAGACCAGGAAGTCCTCCGCCCGGCCGGCGCGCTGCACCTCGCCGCGCCAGCGCCCCGGCGCCCCGGTCGCTTCCGCCACCGCCGCCTCGCGCGGGGCGCGCTCGATCGCCGCCACCGTCGCCTTGCCGTCGCGCCAGGCATCGCGCCCGGCGCAAGTCAGGCGTTCGATCGATGCCGCATCGAGCGCCGTGCCCAATCCCGGCGGCGCGCTGTCGATGCCGAACCAGGCCTCGAACAGGCGGTTGGCGCAGACCAGCCGCCCGGCGCGGTCGGTCACCGCCACCGCGCAATCGGGATGATCGATCGCCGCCACCGTCACCGACCAGTCCGGCTCGGCAAAGCTCTCGCCATCCTCGCGACGGCGCAGCGCCGGCCGCAGCCGCAACGCCGCCAGCAGCACCGCCGCGCCGCCCGCGAACCCGGCCACCACCAGCACCTGCCGCGAGGCCAGCCAGACCAGGCCGAGGCTCAGCAGCAGGCCCGCCGCCAGCGCCGCGCGGTCGAGCAGCGCCGGGCCGGAATCGCCTGCTCCGGCCTCTGCCCCGGCCGCGCTCACCCGGTCAGGCCCCCGCCGCCAGCGCGGCGCGCCGCTGCCGGGCAGCCGCGATCCGCCGCTTGCGCTGCCGCGCCACCCGCGCCCGCCACACCGCGGCGGAAACCAGGTAGCCGATCGTGGCGATCACCGTTGCCTCGACGAACAGGCCGAACGCGGTCGCCAGCCCGGCGCCGGTCAGCCGCGTCAGCAGGTGGTCCGATCCGGTCGCCGCCATCGCGTGGGTGATCGGCTGCACCGGCGTCACCGCGTCGACGCGCAGCAGGAAATTGCCGATCTTGTACGCCGCCGGCCACATCAGCACCCAGGTGAACGGGTTGGAGATCCACGTCGCCGCGATCGCCACCGGCACGTTGGCCCGCACCGCCACCGCCGTCACCGCGGCGATGAAGCTGTGCGCGAACGGGATCATCACCCCGGTGAAGAAGCCCAGCGCGATCGCGCGCGGGACGGACCGGCGGTTGAACCGCCACAGGTCGGCGCGCAGCACCCGGTGCGCGAACGGCCGCACCCAGCGATTGCGCTCCAGCGCCTCGCGCGTCGGGAAATGGGTGCGCGCCCAGTTGGCGAGCGAGATCATCGGCGGCGACTTGGCGCCGGCCTTGCGCGGGCCGCTCACTTGTATTCCCGCATGATGCGCGCCTGGTCGCGCTTCCACTCGCGCTGCTTGGTGGTCTCGCGCTTGTCGGCGGCGTTCTTGCCCTTGGCCAGCGCCAGCTCGACCTTGGCCCGGCCGCGGCCGTTGAAGTAGATCGACAGCGGCACCAGCGTCATCCCCTTGCGCTCGACCGCGCCGGTCAGCCGCGCGATCTCGCGCTCGTGCAGCAGCAGCTTGCGCGGGCGCTTGGGCTCATGGTTGAAGCGGTTGCCGTGGCTGAACTCGGGGACGTTGGCGTTGACCAGCCAGACCTCGCCGCCCTTCACCTCGGCATAGGCCTCGGCGATCGAGCCTTCGCCGAAGCGCAGGCTCTTCACCTCGGTCCCGGTCAGGCAGATGCCCGCCTCCATGGTGTCGTCGATGAAATAGTCGAACCGCGCGCGCCGGTTCTCGGCGACGGTCTTCTTCTTGTCGAACTGGGCGTGGGTGGGGCGGGCCATGGTCCTGCGTCATGTAGGGCGCATGGCGGCATAGCGGAAGAGTCTTGCGGCGATGTTGCGCCGATCCTGCGCACGATTTCGGGTGAAATGTCAGGCGGGGAACGTCGCCGGCTCGCGCATCCGCGTGCCGAGCGGCGGATAGCCGGGCACGTCGTTGCCGGTCAGCCAGATCAGCCGCCCCTGCGCCTGCGCCGGGACAATCGCGAAACGGCCCGCGACATCGCCGATCAGCTCGAACCCGCGCCCCGCCAGGTGCGCCCACGCCGCCGCCGCATCGCGCACCCGGAACACGATCGCGCAGATCCCCTGCACCTCCGCCAGATGCCGCCCCAGCCGCGATTGCGGGTCGCGCGGGCACAGCGCCTCGATCACCGTGTCGCCCAGGTTGAACGCCAGGCAATCGGCATCGTCGACTGCGACATGACGCGCGCCGAGTTTGGGCAGATCCAGCCGCTCCGCGAACAGCGCCCGCGCCGCGTCGAGCGAGGGCACGGAAAGGCCGATCGCCTGCAGCCCCATGATCCCGAGCGGATGGTCGCTCGCCCAGCGACCCGGGTTCCACCCGTCCTTCAGGCGCGGGTCGTTCGGCAATTCGCCGGTCATCACCTCGACCCGCATCCCCAGCACCTGCCGCCGCGCGATCAGGAAATAGTGCCCCTCCATGCCGGGATCGTAATGGAGCTGGAAGCCGCGCGCCCGGAACCAGGCATCGGCCGCCGGCAGGTCCGCCACCCGCAGCGACACGCCCAGCCAGCGCCCTTCCCCGGCCGAGCGCCGCAGCATGCCGCCGATCGGCGAATCGGCATCGGCGCCGCGCCCGGCGGCGGCGATCGGGATCAGCATGGTGTCGCCCACCAGCATCAGCCGCTCCTCGCGGTCGAGCCCCATCGCCTCGGTCTCGGGAGTGACCACCATCTCGTAGGCGGTCGCCGCCCCGAACACGTCGAGGAAGAACGCATCGCACGCCGGCCGCAGCGCGTTGTCGGCCAGCGCCCAGCTCAGGTGGGCAAGCGGAAGGGCGGGCATCTGTCTCTCCGGCGGTTGTTTCCGCCGGAAACTAGCGTCGCCGCGCCGCGCCACAAGCACGGCCGGCGACGCCGGTGCGATCAACGCAGCCGGACGACGTTGTCCGAAACCCGCGGATCGCGACGGGTGCCGCAATACTGGCTCGCCATCGGCTCGTCGCCGGCGCTCGCCTCCAGCCCCTCGCCGAAGCCGTTGAACCGCGTGCGCATCGCCGCGCCATAGGCGCCGAGCATGCCGATCTCGATGTAGTCGCCGGCCTCGATGTCGGCGGGCAGCTCGAACGGCCCCGCCATGAAGTCGGCGTCGTCGCAGGTCGGGCCGTAGAACGAGAACCCTTCGGCCGCCGAATCGCGCGACGCGTTCAGGCAGCGCACCGGGAACCGCCAGTCGATGTGCGCGGCATCGTAGAGCGCGCCATAGGCGCCCTCGTTGATGTAGAGCTCGTCGCCCCGGCGCTTGTCGACGCGCACCACCAGCGAGTTGTACTCGGCCGAAAGCGCGCGGCCCGGCTCGCACCACAGCTCGGACGAATACGACACCGGCAGCGATTCGAACGCGCGGTGGATCGAGGCGAAGTAGTCCTCGAGCGGCGGCGGCTCCATCCCCGGATAGATCGACGGGAACCCGCCGCCGACATCGATGATGTCGACCGTGACCGAGGCGTCGACGATCGCCGCGCGGACGCGCTCCATCGCCTGGACATAGGCGAACGGCGTCATCGCCTGGCTGCCGACGTGGAAGCAGACGCCGAGGCAGTCCGCGACCTGGCGCGTCGCCTGCAGCAGCGGCGCCGCATCGGCCAGGTCGATGCCGAACTTTGCGGCGAGGCTCAGCTCGGAATATTCGGAGGACACGCGCAGCCGCACGCACAGCGACAGGTCGGTCGCCGGCTCGCCACGGGCGTCGGCGGTGGCGCTGACGATCTTCGCCAGCTCCTCGTGGCTGTCCAGGCTGAAGGTGCGCACGCCATGGACGTGATAGGCCTCGGCGATCGCCGCGGTGGTCTTCACCGGGTGCATGAAGCACAGCACCGCCCCGGGCAGCGTGGCGCGCACCAGCCGCACCTCGGCGATCGAGGCGACGTCGTAATGGGTGATGCCGCCGCTCCACAGCAGGCGCAGCAGTTCCGGCGAGGGATTCGCCTTGACCGCATAGAGCGACTTGCCCGGAAACTTCTCGGCGAAGAATCGGGCCGCACGCACCGCGGCCTGCGGACGATTGATGATGACGGGTTCGTCGGGCGCGAGCGCGCGAACTACAGCCGATGCGTCAGGATAATGGTGCAACTCAAGGGACCCCCAATAGGCCTTTCGGCCAGAACACAAAGACGAAGCTGCCTTGCGGTTTGGAAGTCCCCATGGGGCAGCGGGGGGTCGATATAGGGGGTGGAGGATGAACTGCAAGTGAAAATCATCCCCCCTCCACAAGGGGAAAATCGTTCCGCCGAAACTGGCGGATTCATCGCGTTTTCCGGCCCGGCCGGCGCTTGCCCGCTCAGCTCAGTCGATCGCGGAACGTCTCCCAGTCGAACCGCTTCACGCATTCGAGCGAATCGGTCTCCGAATCCCACAGCCAGATCGACGGCAGCGGCACGCCGTTGAAGGTCGTGGTCTTGACCATCGAGTAATGCGCCTGGTCGAGAAACGCGAACCGCGTCCCCGGCTCCGCCTCGCCCGGCAGCACATAGTCGCCGATCACGTCCCCCGCGAGGCACGATGGGCCACCGAGGCGCACCGCCTCGCCCTCGTCCGCGTCGCGCTCGCCCAGCATCGCCGGGCGATAGGGCGCCTCGATCACGTCTGGCATGTGGCAGGTCGCGGAAACGTCGGTGATCGCCACCGGCATCCCGTTCCAGCCCACGTCCAGCACCTCGCCGACGAGAATCCCCGCATTCAGCGCCACCGCCTCGCCCGGCTCGATGTACACCTGCGCGCCGGTATCCTCGGCCATGTCCCTGAGGAACTCGACCAGCTCGTCGCGCTGGTAATCGGCCCGCGTCACGTGATGCCCGCCGCCCAGGTTCAGCCACTTGAACCGCCCGAAATAGGGCTCGAGATGGTCGAACACCACGTCCCAGGTGCGTTGCAACGGCGCGAAATCCTGCTCGCACAGCGTGTGGAAGTGCAGCCCGTCGACCTGCGCGATGTGCTCTTCGGTCAACTGGTCGATCGGGAACCCCAGCCGCGAATGCGGCGCGCAGGGATCGTAGCGCGGCACCTCGCCCTCGGCGTGCATTGGATTGATCCGCAGCCCGACGTCGAACGACACCCCGCGGTTGCGCGCATCGAGGATATAGGGCGCGAACCGCTCGATCTGCCGCGGCGAATTGAAGATCACGTGGTCGGAAAGATGCAGGATCTCCGCCATGTCCGCCTCCTTGTAGGCGGCGCAATAGGTGGTGATCTCGCCATCGTAATGCTCGCTCGCCAGCCGCGCTTCCCACAGCCCGGAGGTGCAGACCCCGTCGAGATACTCCCCGACAATCGGCGCCACCGACCACATCGAGAACGCCTTCAGCGCCGACAGCACCTTGCATCCGGAGCGATCGCGGATATCCGCCAGCACCCGCAGATTATCGCGCAACTTCGCCGCATCCACCACGAACGCGGGCGAATCGACGCGGGAGAGATCGAACTGGGCAAAAGCCCCCGGATCGCCGGCTCGGGTTTCCATGTCAGGCCTCAAGAAGGGAAAAAGGATTCACGCAAAGGCGCGAAGGAGCAAAGGCGCGAAGGGTCTTATGGGTGGTGGTCGTTGACGACGCGACGGATGCCTTCCTTCATCGTCTCGCCGGAAAAATTCAAGAGTAAGCCTAACGACAGTTTCATCAGGCGAAGGTAAGTGAGCAGTTGCTTGGCGTGGACCTTGTGAAACTGATCGACCGACTTGATTTCGAGAATGAGCCGATCTTCAACCAGGATGTCGATCCTGAATGCTGTTTCGAAACGGAGATCGTCGAAGATGATCGGCACCGCCACCTGCCGTGCCAACTTCAGGCCGGCTCGCTCCAATCGACCGGCAAGCACAGTTTCATAGACCGACTCGAACAAGCCGGGCCCAAGCCCGCGATGAATGGCCAGAGCCTCGCGCAACACGACGTTGCTGATCTCATCGACCGTCACTCAAACCTCTTCGCGCCTTTGCTCCTTCGCGCCTTTGCGTGAACTATTTCCTTTTTTAATTCAATCTTATAAAGGCGACCGAAACACCAGCCCCGCCCCCGCCACGATCAGGGCAAAACCGGCCACCTGCGCCACTCCCGGCTTCTGCCCGAACAGCACCCACGCCACCACCACGAACGCCGTCAGCGACAGCACCTCCTGCAACGTCTTGAGCTGCGCCAGCGAATAAGTCTTCGCCCCCAGCCGGTTCGCCGGCACCGCCAGCCAGTACTCGAAGAACGCCAGCCCCCAGCTCATCAGCACCGCCAGCCACAACGGGCGTCCCGGCGCCTTCAGGTGGCCATACCAGGCGACGTTCATGACGAGGTTGGACCCCGCCAGCATCACCACCGGCAGGATCGCACCCCAGTTCATCAGAACTCCACCGGACCCGGCAACTCCTCGCACGTCCACGGCAGCCCGTGCGCGTTGAGCATCGCCATGAACGGATCGGGATCGAACTGCTCGATGTTGAAAACGCCCTCCCCGCGCCAGTGCCCCTGCATCATCATCGCCGCGCCGATCATCGCCGGCACCCCGGTGGTGTACGAAACCGCCTGGTTCCCGGTCTCCGCATAGGCGTCCTCGTGGTCGCAGATGTTCTTCACGTAGAACGTCTTCTCGCCGCTCCCATCGAGCGCCTCGCCGGTGGCGATGTCGCCGATGTTGGTCTTGCCCTTCGTCGTCGGCCCCAGGCTCGCCGGCTCGGGCAGCACCGCCTTCAGGAACTGCAGCGGAATGATCTCCACCCCGTTGTACAGCACCGGGTCGATCCGCGTCATGCCGACGTTCTGCAGCACGGTCAGGTGCTGGATATAGGCATCGCCGAAGGTCATCCAGAACCGCGCCCGCTCCATCTCCGGAATGAACCGGGCAAGCGATTCCAGCTCTTCGTGGTACATCATGTACATGTTCTTCGGGCCGACGCCCTCGAAGTCGAACGCGACCTTCCTGCCCATCGCCGGGCTTTCCACGAACTGCCCGTTTTCCCAGTGCCGCGCCGGCGCCGTCACCTCGCGGATGTTGATCTCCGGATTGAAGTTGGTGGCAAACGCCTGCCCGTGGTCGCCGCCGTTGCAGTCGAGGATGTCGAGCCGGCGGATCGTCTTCAGCTTGTGCTTCTTCAGCCACATCGCGAACACGCTGGTCACGCCCGGGTCGAAGCCGCTGCCCAGCAACGCCATGATCCCCTTCTCGCGGAAGCGGTCGTGATAGGCCCACTGCCAGTGATACTCGAACTTCGCGACGTCCTTCGGTTCGTAGTTGGCGGTGTCGAGGTAATCGACACCCGTGGCCAGGCACGCGTCCATGATCGGCAGGTCCTGGTACGGCAGCGCCAGGTTGACCACCAGCTTCGGCCCCAAATGCTCGATCAGCTTCACCAGTGCCGGCACGTCCTCGGCATCGACCTCGTGGGTATCCACCCCCACCCCGGTCCGCGCCGCCACCGATTCGGCGATCGCGGCGCACTTCGAATAGGTCCGGCTGGCCAGCGCGATTTCCGGGAAGATGTCGGCGTTCATCGCCATCTTGTGCACCGCCACCGAGCTGACGCCGCCCGCGCCGATCACCAGCACCTTGCTCAAGACCTGTCTCCTGTTCACCGAGGGAAGCGCGTCCTATAGTGCGGTAATATGTCAGGACAACAGATGGGTTCCACGCCGCCCGCCCCGATGCCCGCCCCGACACGGGATGGCGTGCTCGCCGCCGCCGCGAAGATCGCGGCGCTGCTGCCGCCGACGCCGCTGCTGCCGCTCACCGTCGATGGCCGCACGGTGTGGTGCAAAGCGGAGTGCCTGCAGCCGGTCGGTGCGTTCAAGATCCGCGGCGCCTGGCACCGCCTGACCGCGCTCGGCGATGCCGAGCGCAAGGCCGGCGTCGTCGGCGTCTCCAGCGGCAACCACGCGCAGGGCGTCGCCTGGGCGGCCAGGCGGCTCGGCATCCCGGCGATCATCGTCATGCCGAATGACGCGCCGCAGGTGAAGCTCGCCGCCACCCGCGCGCTCGGCGCCGAAGTCGTGCTCTACGACCGCCCCGGCGGCGAGGACCGCGACGAAGCGGCGGCGGCCATCCTCGCCCGCACCGGCGGCACCCTCGTCCACGCCTTCGCCGATCCGTGGGTGATCGAAGGCCAGGGCAGCACGGGAATCGAACTCGCCGCGCAGATGGTGGCGTGGGCCGGCGGCGAACCCACCCGCATCGTCGCCCCCTGCGGCGGCGGCGGCCTGTCCGCCGGGCTGGCGCTGGCCTGCCCCGATGCCGAAATCGTCCCGGTCGAGCCCGAAGGCTGGGACGACGTCGGCCGCAGCCTCGCCGCCGGGGAAATCGTCGCGGTCGCGCCCGACGCCCCGCCCACCGCCTGCGACGCCTTGCAGACCCCGGCGACCCGCCCGATCAACTTCGCCATCCTGCGCGATCGCTGCCGCTTCGCGCTGTCGGTCACCCCGGCCGAGGTCCGCGCCGCGCAGCGCCTCGCCTTCGCCCGGCTGCGCCTCGTCGTCGAGCCCGGCGGCGCCGCCGCGCTGGCGGCGGTGCTCGCCGGCAAGGTGGCGAGCGACGGCCGCACCGCGGTGATCCTCTCGGGCGGCAACACCGATGCCGCCGCTTTCGCGCAGGTGCTGGCCGGAAACGATTGACGCGCCCCCACCTCGGGCGCACCCTCGTCACCGCAAGGCCTGTCGCAACGGGCCGGCACCCGGGGGACAATGCCATGCTTCAAGCCGCCATCCTGCAACCCGTCGTCGCGCTCGCCGCCTGGACCATGGTCATGTGGCTGTGGCTCTACGCCACCCGCCTGCCGGCGATGGGCAAGGTCGATCTCTCCGCGCTCGCCAACGATCCGGGCAAGACGCTCGACCACGTGCTCCCCGCGAAAGTGCAGTGGAAGGCGCACAACTACAACCACCTGCACGAAGCGCCGACGGTGTTCTACGCGGTGTGCATCGTCCTCGCCATCACCGGCGCCGGCAACGGCCACGGCGCGCAGCTGGCCTGGGCCTATGTCGGCCTGCGGGTGATCCACTCGCTGGTGCAGGCCACCGTCAACCACATCCCGGCGCGCTTCGGCCTGTTCCTGCTGTCGTCGCTGTGCCTGATCGCGCTGATCATCCGCGCCGCGCAGGTGGTGTTCGGCTTCTGAATTGATTTTGTTGTCGCATCGCTTGTTGCGAAAAACCGGTTCCCACTTTTTCGCGCGATGATCCTTTGCTGTCGCATCGCTTGTTGCGAAAAACCGGTTCCCACTTTTTCGCGCGATGCTTTACCCCAACCCCAGCGCCACCGCGTTGGCGATCCGCGCCAGCCGCTCCGCCCACACGGCCTGCCCGGCGGCATCGCCGATCTCGTCCTGCCGGATCTCGATGCCGAGGTAGGGCCGCCCCTCGGCCTCGGCATGGCGGTCCATCGTGTAGTTGAGCAGGTGGCCTGAATACGGCTGCTGGTCGCCCACCACCAGCCCCTCGGCTTCCAGCAGCGGGATCGCCAGCCGCGCCGCGCGGTCGTCGGTGTTGTACAGCACCCCCACCTGCCAGGGCCGCGCCTCGCCCGGATGCGTCGCCAGACACGGCGTGAAGCTGTGCAGCGAGACGATCAGCGCCGGCGGCCTGTCATCGAGCACCGCATGCAACGCCGCATGATACGGCTCGTGGAACCGCGCCAGCCGCGCGAGGTGCGCTTCATGGTCGATGGCGTTGCCCGGCACCGCGTGCCCGTCGCTGGCGATCGGGATCACGCCGGGCGCGTGGGGATCGCGGTTGACGTCGCAGACCAGCCGCGAAACCCCGCACTGGAACGCGGCGATCCCGGCGCGCGCCGCCATCAACGCCCCCACCTCGCGCACGCCGATGTCGATGGCGATATGCAGGTCGAGCAGCTCTGGCGCGATCCCCAGCGCGATCTCGTCCGGCACGTGGTTCGAAGCATGGTCCGAGACCACGAGAATGCCGCCAAAGCGCGGCTCGCCCAGCAGGCGCCATGCTTCGCTCACCGCAGCGCTCCGGCCAGTTGCCACCACTCCGGCCGCGCCGCGCCGATCGCCGCCGCCGCCGCATCGCGCAGCCCCGCGTCGTCATAGAGCGCAAAGCACGTCGCCCCCGATCCGCTCATCCGCACCAGCCACGCCCCGGTGCCGCACAGCGCGCCAAGCACCTCACCCACCACCGGACACAACGCCAGCGCCGGTGCCTCCAGATCGTTGCGCCCGTGCAGCGCGATCTCCCGCGCCGTCCCCTCCGGCATCGCCCCGCGATCGATCCCGTCCCAGCCCCGGAACACCGGCCCGGTCGCCAGCGGCACGCGCGGGTTGACCAGCAGCACCGCCGTCCCCGCCAGATCGTCCGGCCCCGTTTCCAGCTCGGTCCCGGTGCCGCGCCCGACCACCGTCCGGCTCGCCACGCAGGCCGGCACGTCCGCCCCCAGCGAAGCGGCGAATCGCTCCCAGCCTTCGGGCAGCCCCGCCGCGCGCCCGACCATGCGGAACACCGCCCCGGCATCGGCCGATCCGCCCCCCAGCCCCGCCGCCACCGGCAGGTTCTTCTCCAGCGTCACGCGCCACCCGGCGCCGCGCGGCAACCCGTTCAGCGCCCGCGCGACAAGGTTGTCGAACGGATCGTCGAGCGTCCCGCCGAACTCGCCGACGACATGCAGCGAATCCCGCTCCGCCGGCGCCGCCGCCAGCACGTCCCCTGCATCGACGAACGCGAACAGCGTCTCCAGCTCATGATAGCCGTCCTCCCGCCGCCGCCGCACGTGCAGCGCGAGGTTGATCTTGGCATAGGCGGTTTCGATCACGTGCAACGCTTCCCGGACGATGCGCGCCGCGTTGCCACGGACGGCGCGCGCCGGAAAGCGGAAATGCAGCGACGGCGGTTCAGCGGTTCAGGCGGAAGTTGATCGTGCTCTGGTTGGCGCTGCACGCCTCGCCGCCGGCCGGGCGATAGCTGGTGGTGAAGCGGAAGCCGCGCGCCATGCCGTTCGCGGCCTCGGCGAACACGATCGGCGGATAGGCGACGATCGGACGTGACGCCACCGCGCGGCCGTCGGCGGAAATGTCGTACTCCAGCCGCACCCAGCCCTCGAAGCCCATGCGCAGCGCCTCCGCCGGATAGTCCTCGCCGCCGGCGCCGGTCGCGCGCATCGCCGGTTGCGGGCCGATCAGCGCGCATTGCTGCTCGCTCAGGCCGGTGCGGCGGAACCAGTCCTGTGCGCGGTCGAACTGCCGGGCATCGGCGGCGATGTTGGCGAGTTGCAGCATCGCCAGCTGCCGCAGCGGATGATGCTCGGCCAGGCGGGAATCGTCCGCCACCGCCGCCAGCGTGGCGTTGGCCAGTTCGCGTTCCGCCGCCGGCGGCACAACCGGCACCGCCATCAGCCGCACGGTCGCCTGCGCCAGCGGATCGGCAGCGATGCCCGACGACGATGCCAACGCCAGCATGTCCTGCACCACGCTGCGCGATTCGAGCACGCGATTGCCGCGATCGACCGCCCGCTTCGCCTTGCCGCGCAGCACCGTCAGCGCGTTGCCGATCTCCGCCGGCAGCCCCGCAGACGGCCCCAGCGCCAACGCCCGGTCGAGCGACGCGAGCTGGCCCTCCGGCTGCGGGTCGCTCAGGCCGCGCGTGCCCAGCGCCGCGATCGCGCGCAACGGCTTGCCGGCAGCGATGCCGTCCGCGGCGATCGCATCGAGCCGCGCCAGCCGGGCGCCGACGCCGGGCAGGTTCGCCTCCCCGTGCAACTGCCCTTCCGCCCAGCGGTCGAACCGCTCGACGATCGGCGCCACCACCTCGGGCCGCGCCCCGCCGGCGACGCTGCACCGCAGCTCGATGCGCGACAGCACGCGATAGAACGCCGGCACCCGCGCAAGCTTTTCGGGCCGCCAGTGCCACTGCGCGACCGCACGCGCGAACGCCGCCGCCACTTCGTAATTCCCGCGCGAATAGACGGTCCGCGCCGCCTGCACGTCGCCCGCGTCGCCGATCGAAAACTCGACGATCGCCGCATCGCCGGGGCTCAACCCGGTTTGCGCACCGCACGGCGGCGGTTCCATCACGTCGCCGCCGAGGAACGGCGATTCCTCGATCCGCCCGGCGCCGGTATAGGCGAGGTAGAGCCGCGCCTGGTCCTTGTTGCCGTTCAGCATCTCGGCCTGCGCGAGGTCGCCGCGGATCGCCACCTGGTTCAGCGAGATGCGGTTGGTCAATCCCCCGGACAGATCGAGCGCCTGCTTCAGCTCCGCCAGCGCCTCGCGGTTCGCGCCACGGTTCATCAGGATGCGCCCGCGCATGGTCCGGAACGACGCCTGCGTCATCCTGTCGGGCTTCGGCATCGCCGCGAGCAGCGCCAGCGCCTCGTCGACATCGGCCAGCGCCTCCGGCCCGGCATCGAACGCCCGCACCTTCGCCCGCAGCATCAACGCCTGGATGCGGTCAGCCCCGGTCCGCCGCGCCAGCGCCGCCGTGTACGCGGTCACCGCCTCGTCATGGCTCCAGCGCGCCTCCGCCAGCTCGCCCAGCACGAGGTAGGCCTGCACCACCTCCGCATCGAAACCGCGATCGGCCTTTTCCAGGATCGGCAGGCCCGCGCGGATCGAACGCTCGCCCTCGTCCCGACTGCCGGTGGCAACCAGGCAAGACCCGCGCCGCACCGCGATCGCCCCGGCGGGGATCGACCCCGCGCGCACCCGGCGATCCTCCGCCAGCTGCGCGAACACCGGCAGGGCAGCCGCGCACTTGCCATCCCCGGCGTCCTGCGAAGCCTGGTTGAACAGCGCCTGCAACGATGTCGTCGCCCCCGGCGCAACCTCGGCCCGAACGTCCGTGGCGCCCAGCAGCAGCGCCAGCCCCGGCAACCATCCCCGCATTCCCCACCCCCTGGCCACTTTTCATTCAATGCGTTAGCTAGATCGCCATGCGACCGCTGTCCATCCTCGTACTGCTGCAGGCCACGCTCCTGGCACCCGCGCCCGCCGCGCCCGCCCCGATGCGCCTCGTCCTGTTCGGCGCCGTCTGGTGCGCGCCGTGCCGGGCGGAACTGCGCAACCTGCCCGCACTGGCCGGCGCCGCCGCGCCGCAGCGCATCACCCTCGCCTGGATCGACCGCCCGGCCCTGCCCACGACCGCCGAAGTCGCGCAGTTGCCCCCGGCCCAAGCCGCCCGGCTCGCGCGGGAGCTGCTCGGCGAAGGCTACGGCCTGCCCGCCGCGGTCATGCTCGATGCCGGCGGCCGCGCCTGCGCCGTGCTGCGTGCGCCACTCACCCCGGCGGCGATCGCCGGCCTGCGCAAGGCCTGCACCGCCGGTTGATCACCGGCGGGAAGCTTCACATGTTCGGGTAATTCGGCCCGCCGCCGCCCTCGGGCGCGACCCAGTCGATGTTCTGCGTCGGGTCCTTGATGTCGCAGGTCTTGCAGTGCACGCAGTTCTGCGCGTTGATCTGCAAACGCGGCCCGGACCCATCGGGATCGACGAACTCGTACACCCCCGCCGGGCAATAGCGCGCCTCCGGCCCGGCATAGACCGGCAGGTTGATCGCCGTCGGCACGCTCGGGTCCTTCAGCCGCAGGTGACACGGCTGCTCTTCCTCGTGGTTGGTGAAGCTGAACGAGACGCTGGTCAGCCGGTCGAAGCTGATCACCCCGTCGGGCTTGGGATAGGCGATCGGCCGGTACAGGTCCGCGCGCCCGGTCGCGCTGGCGTCGGTGTGGTGCTTCATCGCCGGGAAGATTGGCAACTTCAGGGTCCGCAGCCACATGTCGATGTTGGCCAGCGCCGCGCCGAAGATGTCGCCGTTGAACTTCGCCAGCAGCGGCTCGGCGTTCTGCACGAGCTTCAGCTCCTTGGCGATCCAGCTCTCGCGCACCTCGGCGTCGTACTCGTCCAGCGCATCCTGCGCGCGCCCCGCGGCGATCGCGTTCGCCACCGCCTCGGCCGCCAGCATCCCGCTCTTCATCGCGGTGTGGCTCCCCTTGATCCGCGGCACGTTGACGAACCCGGCCGAGCACCCCGCCAGCACGCCACCGGGGAACGCCAGCTTCGGCACCGCCTGCCAGCCGCCCTCGTTGATCGCGCGCGCGCCGTAGGAGACGCGCTTGCCGCCCTCGAGCACCTTGCGGATCTCCGGGTGCTGCTTCCAGCGCTGGAATTCCTCGAACGGGAAGACATAAGGGTTGGCATAGTCGAGCGTGACCACGAACCCGAGGCTGACCTGGTTGTTGGCCTGGTGATAGAGGAACCCGCCGCCGCCGCTGTCGCTCTCGCTCAGCGGCCAGCCCTGCGTGTGCAGCACCCGCCCGGGAACGTGCTTGGCGGGATCGATGTCCCACAGCTCCTTCATGCCGATGCCGTACTTCTGCGGCTGGCAATCGGCCTCGAGGTCGTACTTCGCCTTCAGCCGCTTGGTCAGGTGCCCGCGCGCGCCCTCGCAGAACAGCGTGTACTTCGCCAGCAGGTTCATCCCCGGCATGAAGTCG
>JAGWUH010000047.1 GCA_028868535.1 Sphingomonadales bacterium
TGCCGCCGAGGCCGGCTACGAGGCCTGCCAGACCGCGGTGATGAGCATGGGCGGCATGGGCTATGCCCAGGAATACCACGTCGAACGCTACCTGCGCGAGGTGATGATCCCGCGCATCGCCCCAGTATCGCCCCACCAGATCATGAACTTCATCGCCGAACGCGTGCTTGAACTGCCCAAGAGCTACTGACAAAGGCCACGGCGAAGTTGCATTCGAGGAAACGAACCATGGCCTTCCAGCACCAGCCGATCTCCGCCCGTTCCTGGCTGTTCGCCCCCGGCGACAGCGAGAAGAAGATGACCAAGGCGATGGAAGGCAGCGCCGACATCGTGCTGATCGACCTGGAAGATGCGGTCGCGCCCGAGAGCAAGGCGGCGGCACGGCCGATGGTGCATGACTTCATCAAGGCCAATCCCGGCCAGCGCCACCGCCTGTGGGTGCGCATCAACCCGTTCGACGGGCCGTACACGCTGCTCGACCTTGCCGCGATCATGCCGGCCAATCCCGGCGGCATCATGCTGCCCAAGGTCTACAGCCGCGCCGAGGTCGAGAAGCTCGACCATTGCCTGTCGGCACTCGAGGTCGCGCACGGCATAGAGGAAGGCTCGACCCCGGTGATCGTGCTGATCACCGAGACGGCGGAGGCGATGTTCCACACCGGCGACTACAAGGGCGCGCCGCGCGTCGTGGCGCTGACCTGGGGTGCCGAGGACCTTGCCGATTCGATCGGGGCCTCGTCGAACAGGAACCCCGACGGGTCGTACAGCTTCACCTACGAGCTGGCCCGCAGCCTGACCGTGCTCGGCGCCGCCACGGCGGGCGTCACCGCGATCGAGACGATCTCGGCCGACTTCAAGGACCTCGAGGCGCTGCGCCTGCGTGCCGAGAAAGTGCGGCGCGACGGCTTCCGCGGGATGATGGCGATCCACCCGGCGCAGGTCGACGTGATCAACCAGGCCTTCACCCCGACCGACGAGGAGATCGCCGAGGCGCAGGAGATCGTCGACATTTTTGCCGCGAATCCGGGCGTCGGCGCGATCGGCTGGAAGGGCGGGATGCTCGACCGGCCCTACCTGGCCCGCGCGCAGACACTGCTGAAGCTGGCCGGCAAGCTCTGACGGCGATGGCGCTGGCCGTCATCCCCGAGGCGCTCGATCTCGCCCGCTATGTGAAGCCGGGCGACCACGTCGTGTTCGGGCAGGCCTGCGGCGAGCCGACGACGCTGGTCGAGGCGCTGATCGCGCAAGGGGCTGGCATCGGCGGGCTGCGCGCGTTCATCGCCACCAGCTTTTCGGGGCTGTTCCAGCCGGACAGTGCGGCGGCGTTCCGCCTGTCGAGCATGGGCGCGATCGGCGCGCTGCGCAGCATGACCAAGGCGGGCGCGCTGGACGTCATCCCGGTGCACGTGTCGCAAGTCGGGCCGCTGATCGCCGCCGGGGTGCTGCCGTGCGACGTGGCGATGATCCAGGTCAGCCCGGCGGACGCGGATGGCAACCATTCGTGCGGGCTGATCAGCGATTACGTGCGCGCGGCGGTGGACGCGGCGCGGGTGGTGATCGCCGAGGTCAACGCGGCGGTGCCGTACACGCCGGGGGAGTTGATTCCGGGTTCGGCGATCGACGTCGCGGTCATGGTCGATCGCGCGCCGGTCGAGGTCGCGGCGGCGAAAATCTCGGAGACGGACGAGGCGATCGCCCGGCACTGCGCCGCCTATATTGGCGACGGATCGGTGATCCAGACCGGGGTCGGCGCGGTGCCCGACGCGATCCTGCGCCAGTTGCACGATCGCCGGGACTTGGGCGTGCATTCGGGGATGCTTGGCGACGGGTTGGTCGACCTGGTCGAGGCCGGGGTGATCACCAACGCGCGCAAGGAGATCGACCGCGGCATTTCGATCAACGGCGCGCTGATCGGTACCAGCCGGCTCTACCGCTGGGCCGATCGCAACCCGGCGATCCGCATGACGCCGACGAGCTATACCCACGATGCCGGCGTGCTGGGGCAGCTGTCGCGGCTGGTGACGATCAATTCGGCGATGGAGGTCGACCTGACCGGGCAGGTCAATGCCGAGGCGAGTGGCGCCAGCTACATCGGCGGCACTGGCGGTTCGGTCGATTTCGTCCGCGCCGGGGCGCGTTCGCCCGGAGGCCGGTCGCTGATGGTGCTGGCGGCGACCGCGAAGGGCGGGACGATCAGCAAGATCGTGCCGGCGCTCTCGGGCCCGGTGACGACGGCGCGCAGCGAGGTCGACGTGGTGGTCACCGAATATGGTGCGGCCGAACTGAAGGGGCAGTCGCTGGCCGGGCGGGCGAAGCGGCTCGTGGCCATCGCGCATCCCGATTTCCGCGAGGAACTCGACAAGATCGCCTTCGACATCGCCCGCAGGGGATTCTGACATGACCGACGCCGTGCTGTACGACCTGCGCCCCGATGGCATCGCCATCCTGACCATCAACCGACCGGACACGCGCAACGCGCTGGGCCGCGAAGTGCGCGAGGGGTTGCGCGCGGCCTGGGCCCGGTTCGAGGGCGATGCGGCGGCGCGGATCGCGATCCTGACCGGGGCGGGGGAAAAGGCGTTCTGCGCCGGCGGCGATCTCAAGGAGATGGTCGAGACCGGCATGAAGGTGCCGCCGCGCGACATGTTCCCGCTGCCGTACGACAACCTCGAACTGTCGAAGCCGACGATCGCCGCGGTCAACGGGGTGGCGTTCGCGGGCGGGTGGATGATCGCGCAGGCTTGCGATCTGTGCGTCGCGAGCACGGCGGCGAAGTTCGCGATCACCGAGGTCAAGGTCGGGCGCGGCAGCCCCTGGGCGGCGCCGCTGATCCACATGATCCCGCAGCGGATCATGATGGAGATCATCCTGACGGGCAAGCCGATCACGGCGCAGCGGGCCTATGAGATCGGGCTGGTGAACCGGCTGGCGGAGCCTGCGGATGTGCTCGAATGCGCGATTTCGCTGGCGCTGGAGGTTCTCGAAGGGGCGCCGCTCTCGGTCAGGGCCGGGCGCGAGACGGTGATGCTGGCGACCGAGATGGGGCGCGGCGCCGCGCTGCAGGCGGCGCGGGCGGCGCATGAAGTGGCCTACAACAGCGGCGATGCGCAGGAAGGGCCGCGGGCGTTTGCCGAGAAGCGCAAGCCGGTGTGGCGGGGCGAATGACGTAACGTCCTGGTGGCGTTTTGAGCGCGTTTTGGCCGCGTTATCGCATCAGTTTCCGCGCAGTTCGGTGAGCTTGCGTTCCCAGGCGAGCGCGTGCTGCACGATGGTGTCGAGATCGGCGTACTGCGGCCGCCAGGGCAGCGTCCCCTTGATGCGGCTGTTGTCGCTGACCAGCGAGTCGGCATCGCCGGGGCGGCGGCCCTCGATCTGCCGCACGATCTTGCGGTTGGTGACGCGATCGACCGCGTCGAGCACTTCGAGCACCGAGAAGCCGCGGCCATAGCCGCAGTTCATCGTCAGCGAGCGGACCGGCTGTTCGATCAGCGCCTCGAGCGCGAGCACGTGCGCGGCGGCGAGGTCGGAGACGTGGATGTAATCGCGCACGCCGGTGCCGTCGGGGGTGTCGTAGTCGGTGCCGAACACGCCGACCGACGCACGCTTGCCGAGCGCGGCCTCGACCGCGACCTTGATCAGGTGGGTGGCGCCGGCGGTGGACTGGCCGGTGCGCGCCTGCGGATCGGCGCCGGCGACGTTGAAGTAGCGCAGCGCGCAGAAGTTCATCGGGTGGGCGAGCGAGACGTCGCGCAGCATGAACTCGGTCATCAGCTTGGACATGCCGTAGGGATTGATCGGCCGCTGCGGGCAGTCCTCGGTGACCGGGGATACCTCGGGCACGCCATAGGTCGCGGCGGTGGAGCTGAAGATGAAGTGCGGCACCCCGGCGGTGACCGCGGCGGCGATCAGCGCGCGGGTCTTGGCGGTGTTGTTGTGGTAGTACTTGAGCGGGTCGGTGACCGATTCCGGGACCACGATCGAACCGGCGAAGTGCATCACCGCTTTCGTGCCCTGTTCGGCGAAGATGCGCGCGGTGAGCGCGGCGTCCTCGATGTCGCCCTCGTAAAGCGGGACGCCTTCGGGGACGGCGAAGCGGAAGCCGGTGGTGAGGTTGTCGATCACCGCGACCGGCCAGCCGGCATCCTTGAGCGCGAGCACGGCGTGGCTGCCGATATAGCCGGCGCCGCCGGTGACGAGTACGGGAAGCTTGGTCATGCGAATCCTGCCGGTGAAGCGTTCATCGGCGTCTAGCAACCTCCGGCGACGAATGGGTTAACCCGAATACGAATGAGCGCCGCCGCGCCCGTACGTGCCGATCCGCCACAGGCGTTCCATCGGGCCCTGTTCGTGATGCGCGAGCCACCAGCGCGAGAACAGCAGTTGCCCGGCGAAGATCGCCAGTGCCAGCGGGTAGAAGTCCCAGGGCGGCAGGTGGCCGGCGAGGCCGAGGAAGCGGCCGGCGAAGAAGAAGCCGATCGCCGAGTGCGTCAGGTAGCTGGTCAGCGCCATGCGGCCGACCGGGACCAGCGGGCGCAGCAGGCCTTGCGCGCGGGGCCAGAGCAGCGCGAAGCCGGCGGCATAGGCGATCCCCTGCGGCGCGGTGCCGATCACCGCCGCCCAGCCCTGCTGGCCCTCGGCCGGGGCGAGCGCATAGAGCAACGTGAATGGCAGCCCGATGACCAGACCGCCGACGAACAGGCGGCGCAGCAGCGCGCGGTCCGCGAGCAGCGTGCCGTCGATCACGCGGCGGCCGGCAGCCATCCCCAGCAGCATGATGCCGAGCACCTTGGGCAGGCGCCAGACTTCGAGCAGCATCGCGATCCGCGACGGCAGCCCTTCCGCGGTGAAGGCGAGGAAGCCGGTCCAGTCCGGCCGCTGGAACTGCGCCAGCGGATCGGGCGTGCAATGTGCGTCGATGCGGCAGCCGACCGCCTCTGCCAGCCGGTAGAACCAGCGCCAGGGCGCCCAGCCGAGCGCATCGAACAGCGGGGCGAGCAGCAGCGGCGAGAGCAGCAGCGCCGCCGCCAGCAGCAGCAGCGTGCGTTCGCGGGCGTGGCGGAACAGCGGCAGCAGCAGGCCGAGCGCGGCGTAGAGGGTGAGGATGTCCCCCGCCCAGATCAGGCTCATGTGCACGAGGCCGATCGCCAGCAGCACCAGCATCCGCCGCCGGAACACGCGCGCGCCGGCGGCGCCGCGCCTTTCCAGCCGATCGAGCTGGAGCGTGAAGCCGATCCCGAACATCAGCGAGAACAGCGTGTAGAACTTGCCGTCGATGACGATGCGGTGGAACAGGCGGACGCCGCGCTCCCAATCCGGTCCGACCTGCGCGATCATCTGCGCCTGGGTCATGAAATCCCAGCCGACCCAGTACCAGATGTTGGCGAGCAGGATGCCGAGCAGCGCGAAGCCGCGCAGGCCGTCGAGCAGGTCGAGGCGCTGGGACGGGGGAATGGCCGCCGCTGCGGTTGCGCTGTTGCCTGCCATCGCCTCTGCCACACCTGCTGATTTCTTTGTATTTTTCGGGAGCGATCCTATCATCGAGGCGGCCGTCGCTCAAGTGGGGCGGTTCATCGCCGGGCAAGGGCGCGGGGCCTAGCGCTGGCAGTGGGCGGGACGCGTTTTGCAGAGGGATGTTGCCATGGGTTCGATCCGCCGATTCGTCCTGCCCGCGATCGTGATCGCTTCGGCGTCGCCGGCGCTGGCGCACCCGCCCGGGGGCTGGGGCGGGCCGGGCTGGAGTGCTGGCTGGGGCGGGCCGGGTTGGGGAAGGCCGGCGGCCGACAGCCGTTCGGCAGGCCGCGATTCGCGCGAGGGGCGGGTTTCCGCCGAGCATTTCGTCGCCGACGGCGTCGCGGCGCAACTGGGCCACGGGGCGCTGGCGGTGCGGGCCGAGCCCGGCGGCAGTGGCGATGCGCGCGAGGCGGCGACCTTCGAGGCGGCGGTGATCGACCAGCTTGCCAAGGCCGGATACGACACGGCCCGGCCCGATCCGGCCGGCGGCCAGGTGGTGGAGGTCCACGTCGTCCGCGACATGGTCGCCCCGGCGGAGCCCAAGCGCAGCCCGGTTTCCGGGGCGATGGAGGTGGGGGTGTCGAACCACGGTTCGATGATGGGGCTGCAGCTGAACTATGATGCCACCAAGCCGCGCGGCGCGCTGATCGAGACGCGGCTGGAGGCGCGCATCCGCGATCGTGCCACGGACAAGCTGCTGTGGGAGGGGCGCGCGGCGATCGTCACCCGCGAGGGCGATTCCCACTGGAACGACAACGCCGTCGCCGGGCGGCTGGCGGGCGCGCTGTTCGAGCGCTTTCCGGCGGCGCAATCGCTGGCGGAGCGGTGAGGCTTGCATCGCCGCGCGGCTGCGCTCACGCTGCGCGGCGATGAAGGGAGCAGGATGATGCGCGCTTTCAGGATGGCGGTGCCGGCCGCCCTGGCCTTGGCCGTCGCGGGCTGCGTGGCGCCGGTCGGGCCGGTGAGCGTGACCCGCTTCAGCGTGCCCGAGGCCGCATCGCTGGGTCGGGGTCCGATCCGCGTCGCGGCGGCGCCGGGAATCGATCCGGCGGGGCTGGAGGTCCGCTCCTACGAGAGCGCGGTGGCCGGCGAACTGGCGCGGCTGGGCCACGCGGTGGCGCCGGTGGACGCCGTGGCCGACCCGGCGCTGCCGGTGGCCGAAGTGCAGGTCGGCCGCGAGCAGGCGGCGGGGCGCGGCGCCAGCCCGGTGCAATTGGGCCTTGGCGGCGCGACCGGGTCCTATGGCGGCGGAGTCGGCCTGGGCGTGTCGATCCCGCTGGGCCGGCCGCCGGCGCCGCCGGTGACGACGACGCTGTCGGTGCGCATCCGCGACCGCGCCGGCGGCAAGGCGCTGTGGGAAGGCCGCGCCTCGTTCACGGTGGCGGCATCGTCGCCGCTGGCGCAGACGCAACTGGCCGCGCCGAAGCTGGCGGCGGCGCTGTTCGCGGGGTTTCCCGGCCGGTCGGGAGAGACTATCGAGGTGCCATGACCGACATAGTGCTGTGCGCCGCGTTCGATTCGGGCAACATCGAGGTGCTGGAGATCGACGGGACGCGGGCGCGGCTGGCGATCCGCAAGGACCGGCAATCGGATTTCTTCCAGTGGTTCCATTTCCGCGTCTCGGGCGCCGGCGGGCGCGCGCTCGAACTGCGCCTGACGGGGTTGCGCGAGGCGGCCTATCCCGGCGGCTGGCCCGGCTATCGCGCCGCCGTTTCCGAGGACCGCCGGTTCTGGGGGCGGGCGGACAGCGATTATGACGAGGCGGTGGACGGCGGCACCCTGACGATCCGCTATCGCCCCGCAGGGGATCTTGCTTGGTTCGCCTATTTCGCGCCGTATTCGATCGAGCGGCACCACGACCTGGTGGCGCGCGCCGCGGCGGCGCCGGGGGTCCGGCACCGCTGCCTCGGGCTGAGCCTGGACGGGCAGCCGATCGACTGCCTCGAACTGGGCGATGGCCCGACGCAGGTCTGGCTGCAGGCGCGGCAGCATCCCGGCGAGAGCATGGCGGAATGGTGGATGGAAGGCGCGCTGGCCAAGCTGACCGATCCCGCCGATCCGCAGGCGCGGGTGCTGCGGCGGCTGTGCCGGTTCCACGTCGTTCCCAACGCCAACCCGGACGGATCGCGGCGCGGGCACCTGCGGACCAACGCCGCCGGCGTCAACCTCAACCGCGAATGGGACAACCCCACCGCCGCGCGCAGCCCCGAAGTTGTCGCGATCCGCGCGGCGATGGACGCCAGCGGCGTCGACTTCGCGATGGACGTGCACGGTGACGAGGCGATCGCGGCGGTGTTCCTGGCCGGGTTCGAGGGCATTCCCGACCTGCGCCCGGGGCAGCTCGACGGCTATCGGCGCTACCGCGCGATCCTGGCGCGGCGCACGCCCGATTTCCAGACCGCGCGCGGCTATCCGGTCTCGGCGCCCGGACGGGGCAACCTGGGGATGGCGACGAACCAGATCGCGCAGCGCTACGGCGGCGTGGCGATGACGCTGGAGATGCCGTTCAAGGACAACGACGACCTGCCCTGCGCGGCGCAGGGATGGAGCCCGGAGCGCTCGATGGCGATGGGACGCGCCTGCCTCGATGCGCTGGCCGAATGGCTGGAGGGCCGCGAAGCCTAGGGAGTCGCCCGTAGGCAGGACTGGAACCGCCGGAGCGCCCGAAAAAAGTTGATGCGGACGATTGCGCGAGAGGTGTCGAAAATTCGGTTATTTGCCGCAATGCGACATAAAACGTCGCGCCAAAACATGAATTTTTATGGTTGACGCGCCCGAAGGCCGGGCTAGGCGTAAGGTCAAGCAGGCCACGGGGGGTGGCTGGCCGGGACCGCGACGATGCCGCAGGAACATCGACAGACATTCACGAGCATCCGCGTCTGGCAGGGCTTCGTCACGGCGGCGTTGCTGTCGATCGGCCTGTGGATCGGGCTGATCGCCACGGCGCGCGCGGTCATGCGACTGTTCTGATCTGGACTGCCGGGCCGCAAGGCGGTCCGGCACAGCGGCAAAAGCCGCGGGTCCTTCGGTTCGCACCGGACAGAACCAGGCGCGGGGAGAATGCGGGCTTCGAGTGACGGCGCGGAACCGGTGGTCAGGCCCGGTCAGATCAGGCCAGGCTGGCCGGCCCGAACGCCCGCGGCAGCAGCTCGGACAGGCGCAGTTGCGCGATCTCGTGCTCGCCGACGCACCAGACCACCGGATCGGTGCCGCCGAGCTGTGCCAGTTCGCTCAGTACCTGGCGGCAGCGGCCGCAGGGGGTGACCGGCGCGCCGGCGGGTTGCGCCGCGCCGTCGCCGCCGGCGCCTCCGCCGACCACCGCCACCGCGAGCAGCCCGCCGCGCCGCCCGGCGGCCATCGCCGCGGCGGTGGCGACCGTCTCCGCGCAGAGCGCAAGGCCGTGGGAGGCGTTCTCGACGTTGGCGGCGGTGACGACGGCGCCGTCGGCAAACGCGAGCGCGGCGCCGACGTGGAAGCGCGAATAGGGCGCATAGGCCCGCGCCGAGGCGGCCCGCGCGGCGGCGACCAAGGCATCGCGATCGGGGAGCGGTTGGCCGGGTGCGGATTGATCCGTCGCGGTCATGGCTGCACCACGAGCCAGCGCACCGGGCTGTCGAGCGCGGTGGTCTGCAACTGGTCGTTGGCGGTCCACACGCTCCACGGGCGATGGGCGTATTCGGGCTGGAAGCGGTTCCGCATCAGCCACAGGTTGCGGTCGAGCGCGTGGGCGATGTGGTAGCGACGCTCGAACGCCGGGCCGACCTTGAGCAGCGACGGCTTGCCGGTGTGGGTCTCGATCTGGTTGAGGAAGGTCATCAGTTCGCTTTCCACCGCCGCGTCGGTGACCTTGATCGGGCAATCATCGGCCAGCCGCACCAGCTCCACCGCCGGGGGCAGAAGCTTCGGATCGCGCGGGACGACGGTGACGAAGTTGGCCGACTGGCGGTCCGCCGGCTGGCACGGGTCGTAGCGGTGGACCGCGCCGACCTGGAGCCCGGCGGCGCGGGCATCGTCGAGATTGCGCGAGAACGCCGGATCGCGGGCGAAGGCGCTGGCCGACGCATCGACGTAGGCGAAGTCCGCGCCGATTGCCTTGAGCGCCTTCCAGTCGACCGGCTGGCCGTCGGCGGCATCCTCGCTGCCGATCTCGACGCCCTGCATCGGGAACAGCTTGCGCTCCGGCCGCCAGTGGTGGAGGTGCCACCAGCCGGCGGCGCCGCCGATGATCGCCACCAGCAGCAGCGCCCCCAACACGCGCCAGCGCCGGCGTCCCCTTGCCCGTCTCGCCATCCGTCGATTCGACCTTTCCGGGCACCCCGCAGCCCTGGCGGCTCTTTAGCCGCGAATGTGCAGCACGCAAATCAGCGTGAACAGGCGGCGCGCGGTGGCGAAATCGGTCTCGACCTTGCCTTCGAGCCGTTCGAGCAGCAGCTCGGCCGCCTCGTTGTGGACGCCGCGGCGGGCCATGTCGATCGTCTCGATCTCGTTCGCGGTGGCCTTGCGGATCGCCTGGTAATACGATTCGCAGATCGCGAAGTATTCGCGGATCGGGCGGCGGAAGCGGCCGAGGCCGAGCACCAGCGTTTCCAGCGGGCGCTGCTCGTCGTCGGCGATCTCGAGGACGAGGCGGCCGTCGTTGACCGCGAGGCGCAGGCGATAGGGGCCTTCGTGGCCGGCGGCGTGGGCGCGCAGCGGGCGAAAGCGGTTCTCCTCGATCAGGTCGAAGATGGCGATGCGCCGTTCCTGCTCGATATCGGCGTTGCGCCACAGGATCGTCGCCTCGTCGAGCTCGATATGCGAGATGCGCGGGTCCGCCATGAGGCTTGCGCGTTTCGCAAATGCGAAGGCTTCGGGCAAGCGATTCCGGATTCGCCGTTAACCCCGCTATCCACAGCATCGTGCGCTTGCGCGGCGGCGGCCGCGCGCGCATCAGGTGCCGCTTCACGCCAGCGAGGTGCCCCGATTCCATGGTCCAGGAAGTGCTCATGCTCCGTCCCGACGAGCCGGTTCGCGCGTTGCCGTCGAACGTCGAGGCGGAGGCGGCGTTTCTCGGCGCGGTGCTGATCGACAACCGGGTGATCGAGGACCTCGGCGTGCCGCTGACCGCCGGGCATTTCTTCGAGCCGGTGCACGCGCGGATCTATGGCAAGGTGATCGAGCTGCTCGATCGCAAGGCGGTGGTGACGCCGGTGACGCTGCGGCCGTACTTCGAGGCCGACGAGGCGCTGAAGGAGCTGGGCGGGGCGGGCTACCTGGCGCGGTTGACCGCCGACGGGCAGGGGCTGCTGGCGCCGCGCGCGCTGGCCGAGCAGATCTACGAGCTGGCGCTGCTGCGCGAGCTGGTCAGCGTCGGGCGCAACCTCGTCACCAGCGCGATGGACACCTCGCAGGAGGTGGCGCCGATGGAGCAGATCTCGCAGGCCGAGGCGGCGCTCTACAAGGTGGCGGAAGGCGCCGGGCCGAGCAACGAGGCGCACAGCTTCGGCAGCGCGACGCGGGTGGCGATCCAGGCGATCGAGAAGGCGTTCAACTCGGGCGGGCACATCGCCGGCAAGACCACCGGGCTGACCTCGGTGAACGAGCGGATCGGCGGGCTGCACGATTCGGACCTGATCATCCTTGCGGGGCGGCCGGGCATGGGCAAGACCTCGCTGGCGACGAACATCGCCTTCAATGCCGCCGATCGCTATCGCCGCGACCTTGACGACGGCATGGACCCCGCGAAGTCGGTGGGGGCGCCGACGGCGTTCTTCAGCCTCGAAATGAGCGCGGACCAGCTGGCGACGCGCATCCTGGCGGAGCAGTCGGGGATCAGCTCCGAGGCGCTGCGCATGGGCAAGATCAGCCGCGAGGACTTCCAGCAGCTGTCCTATGCCAGCCAGCGGCTGGCGGAATTGCCGCTGTTCATCGACGATACTCCGGCGCTGACGATCGCGGCGCTGCGCACCCGGGCGCGGCGGCTGAAGCGCAAGCACGACATCGGGCTGATCGTCGTCGACTACCTGCAGCTGCTGCAGGGATCGGGGCGCAGCTCGGACAACCGCGTCAACGAGATCTCGGAAATCTCGCGCGGGCTGAAGACGCTGGCCAAGGAGCTTTCGGTGCCGGTGATCGCGCTGTCGCAGCTGAGCCGTGCGGTCGAGAGCCGCGAGGACAAGCGGCCGATGCTGTCGGACCTGCGCGAATCGGGCTCGATCGAGCAGGACGCGGACATGGTCTGGTTCGTGTTCCGCGAGGACTACTACGTCAAGGCGACCGAGCCGCAGTATCCGAACGACAACGACCCGATCGACGTGCGCGAGAAGTGGGAGCGCTGGCGCGAGAAGATGGAGCAGGTGACCGGGCTGTCCGAGCTGATCATCGCCAAGCAGCGCCACGGCGCCACCGGCAAGGTGCGGCTGCGCTTCGAGGCGCGGATCACGCGGTTCAGCGACCTCGCGGGGGACGACCTGGCGAACGCCTACGAGAGCGAATGAGCGGCGGCGGCATCGGCCGGCGGTGACGGTTCGGCTTCGGCTTCGGCTTCGGCCAGCGGCTGGCGTTCGAGCAGCAGGAACAGCAGCGAGCCGACCCCGGCACTGGCGGCGGCAATCAGCATGTAGGTGGCATAGCTGCCGCCGTGCGCCAGGATCGAGCCGAGGAACACGTTGCCGGACGCCATCGCCGCGCCGACCCCGGCCGATTGCAGGCCGGCGGCCGAACTGAACAGGCTGCGCGGGAAGTAGCGGGTGACGAGGTAGGGCACGACATCGCCCTCGCCGCCGAAGGCGATGCCCATCAGCAGGATCGCCGCCCCGACCGCGACGACGTTGCCGGGGTGCGAGGCGAGCATCAGCAGCCCGGCCACCGGCAGCGCGAAGCTGATCGTGGCGACGCGGGTGGCGGGGGCGAGGTCGCAGGCGACGCCGCCGACCAGCCGGCCGACGATCGAGCCGATGGCGAAGGCCGAGACCATCAGCGCCGCCTGCGCGCTGGTCAGCCCCTGGTCGAGTGCGACCATCTTGAGCTGCATCGATGCCAGCGAGAACGGCAGGTTCACTAGGAAGGTGCCGCCGACGATGATCCACAGCGCCGGCATTGCCAGCATCCGGCGATAACTGGCGGCGGGGGCGAAGCGGCTGGCGGCGGCATGGGCACCGGGCGCATCGCGCGGGAGCAGCGCCAGCATGCCCAGCGCCGAGCACAGGGCCGCCGCCGCCATTGCGAAGAAGCCGGTGCGCCAGTCGGTACGGTCGATCAGCGCGGTCAGCAGCGGGCTGGCGAGGGCGCCGGTCAGCGGCGTGGCCACGCCCATGATGCCGAACGCGAGGCCGCGGCGGTGGCGGAAGGTGGTGGCGATCACCCGCGCGTAGACCACCGTCGTCGTCGTCGAGCAGCACAGCACCAGCGCCACCTGCAGCCAGAAGAAGTGGCGGATATCGCCATCGAGGAACGCCTGCGCGACAAGGAAGCCGGGGAACGCCAGGCTGCCGACCATGGCGACGCGGCGCACGCCGAAGCGATCGGCCAGCCGCCCGGCGATCGGCAGCGTGACCATGACCAGGAACTGGATGACGCCGAGCATCGCCCATTGCGCCCGGGTCCAGCCGAAGGCGTGCAGCAGGTAGGGCGCGAAGATCGACAGCAGGTAGGTGTTGAGCGACAGTCCGGTCGACAGGCCGAGGCAGGTGGCGAGCAGTGCGCGACCGTGCTGGCGAAATTCGCCGGTTTGTTCCATCGCGCCGTCTCCCGTTTGCCGGCATGCGCCGGTCCAGCGTGCATCAGAGCGGCTTTGCCGCCGGCTGGCAAGCCGTCGGTACGACCGCCACGGCGAGTTTCCTTGACTTTTGCGGGGGCGTTCCCTAGCTGCCTGCCCTTCCCGAGAGATTCAGACAGAACGGAGTGCCCGATGGCGCGCGTTACCGTAGAAGATTGCGTCGACAAGGTTCCCAACCGCTTCGATCTCGTGCTGCTGGCTGCCCAGCGCGCGCGCGAGATTTCCGGCGGCGCCGAACTCACCATCGACCGCGATCGCGACAAGAACCCGGTGGTGGCGCTGCGCGAGATCGCCGAGGAAACGATTCGCCCGGCGGCGCTGCGCGAATCGGTCGTCACCTCGCTGCAGCGCGTGCTGCCCGACGACGACGACGAGGTCGATGACATCGGCTCGCTGAGCCAGCAGGCCGAGGCGCTTCGCATCACCGCGGCGGCGCCGGTGCGCAACACCTCGATCGGCGGCGACTACGACGGCTGATCGCCGCCTGCAGCGCAAGTCACGAAGGGCGGGATTTTCCCGCCCTTTTCTTTAGCGGACGCGCAGGGCCGGTTCGGGCGAACGGCCGCCGACGCTGCCGATGGCGGCGGCGGTGAAGCCCTGCGCTGCGAACACCTCCAGCACCGCGCCGGCCGCATCGGCGGTGCAGGCGACCAGCAGGCCGCCGCTGGTCTGCGGATCGGTGAGCAGCGCCCGGTCCTCGGCGGCGAAGCCCGCGGGCAGGATCACGCCGTCGCCATAGCCGGCCCAGTTGCGCGCCGAGGCGCCGGTGACGCAGCCTTGCGCGGCGAGATCGCGCACGCCCGGGAGCAGCGGCACGCGGGACCAGTCGATGGCGATGTCGCAGCCCGCGCCGCGCGCCATCTCGAGCGCGTGGCCGGCGAGGCCGAAGCCGGTGACGTCGGTCATCGCGTGGACGCCCGGCAGTGCGGCGAGATCGGGGCCGGGGGTGTTGAGCCGCGTGGTGGTGGCTATCATCGCCGCGTAGCCGGCATCGTCGAGCAGGCCCTTCTTCAGCGCCGCCGACTGGACGCCGACGCCGAGCGGCTTGCCGAGCACCAGCACGTCCCCGGGGCGGGCGTCGCGGTTGCGGCGGAGGTGCTTCGGGTCGACCACGCCGATGGCGACGAGGCCGTAGATCGCCTCGACCGAATCGATCGAGTGGCCGCCGGCGATCGGGATGCCCGCCGCCTGCGCCGCGGCGGCGCCGCCGGCAAGGATGCGACCGATCGTTTCCGGCGACAGCACCGCGATGGGCATGCCGACCAGCGCCAGCGCCATGATCGGGCGGCCCCCCATCGCGTAGACGTCGCTGATCGCGTTGGTCGCGGCGATGCGACCGAAATCGTGCGGGTCGTCGACGATCGGCATGAAGAAATCGGTGGTGGCGATGACTGCGAGATCGGGCGAGAGCTGGTACACCGCGGCATCGTCCGATGTCTCGATGCCGACCAGCAGCTCGGGCGGGACCGGCAGGCCGGCGGTGCCCTTGAGCATTTCCGACAGGACGCCGGGGGCGATCTTGCAGCCGCAGCCGCCGCCGTGGCTGAGCGTGGTGAGCCGGGGTTCCTCGCTGGTCATGCCCGCTTCATTGGCGAATTCGGCCGGCGCGTCGAGGGGCAGCGGAACCATTGCACGCAACTCCGGTTGGGCGATTGATCCCCCCAGCTTGGAGCATGACATGGCGAAGAAACCGGCGCGCCCGAACACCGACAGCACCACGGGCCCGGGCGGCGAGACGCACCAGCAGGTGCCGCACGACGCCGATCACGGCGATGCCGGGGCGCACCTGACCACGAACCAGGGCATCCGCGTCGCCGACAACCAGAACAGCCTGAAGGCCGGCGCACGCGGGCCGACGCTGCTCGAGGATTTCGTGCTGCGCGAGAAGATCTTCCACTTCGACCATGAGCGCATTCCCGAGCGCATCGTCCACGCGCGCGGATCGGGCGCGCATGGCGTGTTCGAATGCACCCGGGCGATCCCCGAGCTGACGATGGCGGCGCCGTTGCAGGAGGTGGGCAAGCAGACGCCGGTGTTCGCCCGGTTCTCCACCGTGGCGGGCGGTGCCGGCAGCGTCGACACCCCGCGCGACGTGCGCGGCTTCGCGGTGAAGTTCTATACCGAGGCCGGGATCTGGGACCTCGTCGGCAACAACATCCCGGTGTTCTTCATCCAGGACGCCATCAAGTTCCCCGACCTGGTCCACGCGGTGAAGATGGAGGCCGACAAGGGCTATCCGCAGGCGGCGAGCGCGCACGACACGTTCTGGGATTTCGTCGGTCTGATGCCCGAGACCATGCACATGATCATGTGGGCCATGTCCGACCGCGCGATCCCGCGTTCGCTGCGCACGATCGAGGGGTTCGGGGTCAACACCTATCGGCTGGTGAACGCGCAAGGGCAGGCCAAGTTCGTCAAGTTCCACTGGAAGCCGGTGTTGGGGCTGCAATCGACGACCTGGGACGAGGCGGTGAAGATCGCCGGCGCCGATCCCGACTATCACCGCCGCGATCTCTACGAGGCGATCGAAACCGGCAACTTCCCGGCCTGGGACTTCGGCGTGCAGGTGGTCGACGAGGAATGGGCGGCGGCGCAGGATTTCGACATCCTCGACGCCACCAAGCTGATCCCCGAGGAGCTGGTCCCGGTCGAGATCGTCGGGCGGATGACGCTGAACCGCAACCCCGACAATTTCTTCGCCGAGACCGAGCAGGTGGCGTTCTGTCCCGCGAATGTGGTCCCCGGCATCGATTTCAGCCACGATCCCCTGCTGCAGGGGCGGCTGTTCAGCTACCTCGACACCCAGCTCAAGCGGCTGGGCAGCACCAATTTCCACCAGTTGCCGATCAACGCGCCGAAGTGCCCGGTGATGAACTTCCAGCGTGACGGCCACATGCAGATGGGGGTGCCCAAGGGCCGCGCGAACTATGAGCCGAACTCGCTGAACGAGGCGGGCGAGCCGGGCGGCCCGCGCGAATGCCCGGCGACCGGGTTCAGCAGCTTCCCGGCGATCGAGCGGCCCGAAGCCGCCAGGGAGGACATCGCCAAGGTGCGGCTGCGGCCCGAGCTGTTCGCCGATCACTACAGCCAGGCGCGGCTGTTCTATGCCTCGCAGACGCCGATCGAGCAGGCGCACATCGCCTCCGCCCTGGTGTTCGAGCTTTCGAAATGCGTGCTCGAGCACGTGCGGACGCGGGTGCTGTCGCGGCTGCGCAACATCGATGACAGCCTCGCGCAGCGCGTAGCCGACGGGTTGGCGATGCCGCTGCCCGAGGCCGCGCCGGCGGCGCGCGCGCCGGTGGAGATGGCGCCTTCGCCCGCCTTGTCGATCCTGGCACACGGGCAGCCTTCGCTGCAGGGACGGCTGATCGGCATCCTGTTCGACGAAGGTTCGGACAAGGCGGCGATAGACAAACTGAAGGGCGAGCTGGAGGCCGGCGGCGCGGCGGTGCTGCTGGTGGCGCCGAAGGTCGGCGAGCACGCGCTGAAGGGCGGCAAGCTGAAGGCGCACGGGCAACTGGCGGGGATGCCGTCGGTGCTGTTCGACGCGGTCGCCTCGATCATCATGCCCGATCCGGCGGCGAAGCTGGCCATGGATGCGGCGGCCAAGCAGTGGTTCATGGACGCGTTCAGCCATTGCAAGACGATCGGCGCCTGCCCGGCGACCAGGAAGCTGCTTGCCGGACTGGGCATCGAGCCGGACGAAGGCGTGGTCGAGATCGCGCAGTTCGCCGCGGTCGCCCCGGCGCGGCACTGGGACCGCGAGCCGAAGGTGCGGATGCTGGCCTGAGGTCAGACCAGGCGGAGCCGCCCCCGCACCGGACGCGGGCGGCGCTCCTCCGGGCTGAGCAGCAGCGGGGCGAGGCGCCACGCCAGCGGCAGGGCGAGGGCGAGCCCGAGCAGCGCCTCCCACGGTGCCAGCGCGCGGGTCTGGGGCACGGGGAGCGCGGCGAGCGTCGCGCCGAGCAGCGTCTCCGACGCGACGACCCAGAGCAGCGGCAGAAGCACCATCGCCACGATCAGGCGGCAGCCGGACGGCGCGGCGCGCAGCGCCTGGCGCAGGCGGTGCAGCGGGCGGCGGGGGCGCGGCAGCATGACCACGGCGGCGGGCGGCTCGAACGGTTCGGCCAGCGCGCGGTCAAGCGCCTCGCGCGAGCGCAGCGCCGCCTCGCGGGTGAGCAGCAGGCGAGTGCCGTCGGGCGCGAACAGGACGATGCCGCGCCGGCAGCGGCTGCGCGCGCTGCGCAGCGGCGTGTCCAGCCAGCCGCGGGTGCGATCATTGCCCATGGAGGCTGAACGGCAGGCGCGCCGCGACGTTCCGCGGCTTGCCCGCGCCGGCGGCACGCCCTAGCCTCGGGGCAAAGGCATAACGGCTGGGGAGAAGCGGTCGATGGGCGGTTTCGGCAAGGCGCGGATCGGGATCGGCGCGGCACTGCTGCTGGCGGCGGCGGCGGCGATCCGGGCGCAGAGCCCGCAGGAGGCGGCGGTGCAGGCGATGCTCGATCCGTCCTCCGGGCCGCAGTTCGCCGAGGGGCGGCAGATTTACCAGCAGAACTGCGCCCAGTGCCACGATGCCGGGGTGGAGCGCGCGCCGCTGCGCATCGTGCTGCAGCAACTGTCGCCGGCGGCGATCCGCGACGTGCTGACCAGCGGGCTGATGCGCCAGCAGGGCGCGGC
Source organism: Sphingomonadales bacterium (assembly GCA_028868535.1). Taxonomy (GTDB): domain Bacteria; phylum Pseudomonadota; class Alphaproteobacteria; order Sphingomonadales; family Sphingomonadaceae; genus Novosphingobium. The sequence continues at coordinate 17,945 of JAGWUH010000047.1, forward strand.
GCTTTCGGCCGGGCAGAAGGTCGCGGTGGCCGAGTACCTGACCGCGAAGAAGCTGGGGGGCGAGCCGGCGCCGCCGCCGTTCGTGCGCTGCACCGGGGCTGCGGCGCGGTTCGATTTCCGCGAGCCGCCGGCTTACCACGGCATCGGCCTCGATCCGGCGAACAGCCATGCGATGCCGGACGCGGTGGCGGGGCTGGCCCCGGCCGACGTCGGCAGGCTGCGGCTGAAGTGGGCGTTCGCGGTGCCGGGCGCGACGCGGCTGCGCTCGCAACCGGCGATCGCCGGCGGGGCGCTGATGTTCGGCGCGTCGACCGGCGAGGTGTTCGCGCTCGACCGGGCGACGGGTTGCGTGCGGTGGAGCTTCAAGGCGGCCGCCGAGGTGCGTACGGCGGTGCTGGTCGAGCGCTGGCGGGTGGGAGATGCGAAGGCGCGGCCGCTGGCCTGGTTCGCCGACATCACCGGCAATGTCTTCGCGCTGGATGCGGTGAGCGGCCGCCAGCGCTGGAAGACGCGGGTGACCGAACACGCGGCGGCGGGAATCTCGGCGACGCCGGCGCTGTACGACGGCGTGCTCTATGTGACGACGTCTTCGCTGGAGGAGGCGTCGGCTGCCGATCCGCGCTATCCGTGCTGCACGTTCCGCGGGGCGGTGATCGCGCTCGACGCGCGGACCGGGCGGCAGCGCTGGAAGCATTACACCGTGCCGCCGCCGCGATCGCTGGGCAGGGCTGCCAACGGTACCGAGCAGTTCGGGCCTTCGGGGGTGGCGGTGTGGAACTCGCCGGCGATCGACGGGAAGCGCGGGCAGCTGGTGTTCGCCACCGGCAATACTTATTCCTCGCCGACCAAAGCTTCCGCGGCGTGGAGCAATGCGGTGGTGGCGCTGGACCTGAAGACGGGCAGGGAGCGCTGGCACAACCAGTTGACGCCGGGCGACGTGTGGAACGTCGGCTGCATCGTCAAGGCGGTGAACCCGAATTGCCCGGCGGACGAGGGGCCGGACTACGACTTCGGCGCCAACACCGTGGTCGCGCATACCGGCGCGGGCGATGTCGTGCTGGCCGGGCAGAAATCGGGGGTGGCCTGGGGGCTCGATCCCGCCACCGGCAAGGTTATCTGGCAGACGCGGGTCGGGCGCGGCGGGGCGGCGGGGGGCATCCACTTCGGGCTGGCCTACCGCGACGGCACGGTGTTCGTGCCGGTCAACGACATGCCCGATCCCGCCGCCGGCGGCTATCCGCTGAGCCCGGGTTTGTATGCGCTGGACGCGGCGACGGGTGCGCGGCGCTGGGCGGCGCCGGCGAGCAACGCCTCGTGCGAGGGCAAGCCGATGCCGCTGTGCCTGCCGGGGCTGGGCGGCGGGGTCAGCGCGACATCGCGGCTGGTGCTGGCGGGGGCGGTGGACGGGCATCTGCGCATCTACGATGCCCGCGACGGCAAGGTGCTGTGGGACTACGATTCCTGGAAGGCATACGACGGGCTGGGCGGAATTGCCGGCCACGGCGGGGCGATCGCCGGGGCGCCGGCGCCGCTGCTGTGGCATGGCGAGCTGTACGTCGCGTCGGGCTATGGCTTCGCCAATCGGCAGCCGGGGAACGTTATGCTGGCGTTTACGTCGCGCTAGGAGCGCGATAGCGAGCGGCGAAGCTCTTCCAGTGCGGTTCCCGGGCCTTGCGCGAGGCGGTCGCGGATCATCCGGGTGACCGTTTCGGGGCCGTGGATCGCAGTATCGACGACCAGGTCGGCATAAGGATTGGCATAGACCGATTCGGTGAACCAGCCGCGCAGACGGTTGAGGCGATCGACGATCTTGCGCACGGCATCCTCGCCGAGGATGTCAACGGGCAGCTTCTTGTCCATCTTGCGCTCCGCGACGCGGCTTTCGAGCACCTCGACCGGGGGCTTGAGCGTGACCAGCAGCACCGGCAGGCCTTCGAGGCGGCGGGCGAGATCGGCCAGCACCGGGGTGCCGGACATCAGCAGGTGGTCGAGGATAATGTTGTTGCCGGTGCGCGAGGCGGCGGCGATCCATTCGTGGAACGCGGCGAAGGCGCGGATGCCGTGCTCGTGGAAGCGCCATTTCAGCGGGCCGTCGGGATCGGCGGGATCGACCGGGACGGCCTCTATGCCCTCATGCGCGAGCGGGCCGTGGTGGCCGTATTTCGCGGGGAGGGTGCCGGCGATGAAGTGGTCGATGCCATGGAGCATCCAGTAGCCGTCGGCCTCCCGCTGGAAGGTCTCGCAGGTGGTGGACTTGCCCGAGCCCGAAGTGCCGTTGACGATGACGATCTGGCCGGGATTCACAGCGAGCCCTCCACCGGGAGTTCACCCCGGGCGATGCGGCGGAAGGTTTCGGCGGGGCAGAACTCCTGGTTGTCGCCCCAGTGGGTCGTGCCGTTCCAGTCCCATTCCGCCAGCGACCAGACCACGGTGTGATCGGTGTAGCCGGTGAAGATCAGGCCGGGGTCGATGCTGCCCGTGGCGGTCATGCTGCGGCCGAGCGTGTCGGTGCCATCGAAGCGAACCCTGGTGGGGCCGAGACGGCCGTATTCGAGGATCGTGCGCCGGCCGGAGACGAGGCTGGCCATCGTGCCGTCCTGCAGGATGTAGCCGCCGATGCAGTTCGCCTCGCGCCCGGCGCCCATGCACAGCGCGTGGAACGACGAGGTCGCGGCGATGCCCCAGAAGTAGCCGCCGCGCGCCAGCGATTCGTATTCGCGCGCGCCATAGGAGGTGTCGCGCATCGAGAAGCAGTCGACCGGCATGACCTCGCCGTGGCGGGTGATCGTGCCCTGCATGCGGCCGGGCTGCTCGATGTGGAACTTCGCGGTCGATTGCTGGCCGGAATCGCCGGTCTGCAGCTCGTGTACCGGGCCGAGCGCGGTCCAGGTGAGGTCGAGGACGAAGCCTTCCTTGTCGTAGTCGAGCTTGTAGCGGGCGAGGGGTTCGAGCACTTTCACCCGCAGCGAGTTGCGGGCCTGCATGTCGAACTTCTGCGCGCCCGCCGGCAGCGCCTGCAGGTGGCTCCAGTTGTAGTACAGGCAATCCCATTGCTGCGTGCCCGATGCGTCCCACAGGCAGGGGCCACCGTTGAGCATCCCCATGTTGGGGCGGAAGTAGTACTGGATCATGCCGTGGATGCGGCGTTCGGGAATGGTGACCGAGAACCAGACCGATTCGTTCCAATAGGGATTGTCGTCGCGGCCCTCTCCGAAGCGGTCCGCCATGGGTAGTTCGGTCATGCTGCTCCCTCTCAGGAGAGCACCGTAAGGTTACATCTGCGAATCGGGCAAGCGCACGATCAGGCCGTCGAGCTTGTCGGTGACGGCAATCTGGCACGACAGGCGCACCCCCGGCGTCCCGTCGCCGGCGGTCTCGATCATCGGCAGTTCGATCTCGGTGACCGCGCCGGTCACGCCGCGCCAGGCCGCGTCGACGTAGCAGCGGCAGGTGCCGCAATAGGCGTTGCCGCCGCAGACCGCCTCGATGCCGTCGATACCGCCGGCCCTGGCGCCTTCCATCAGCGACTGGCCCGCGGCGCAGTCGATCGTGATGACGGCGCCGTCGTGGGCGATGAAGGTGACCTGGGCCATCGCTGCGGTTCCCGTCAGGCCGGATCGCAGGCGACGATGGCGCCGCGCAACTCGTAGCCGTGGATGCCCGGGTTCCACTGGATCTCGGGTGGGGAGACCAGTCGGATGCCGGGCAGGCGGAACAGCCGATCGATGAACACGCGGGTCTCGTGCAGCGCCACTTGCGCACCGGGGCAGCGGTGCGGGCCATCGCCGAACGACAGGTAGGGGCCGTTGACCTTCATGCGCTTCGCGCGGTCCGGATCGAGCTCGAACGGGCACGGGCCGGTGATCGCCTCGTCGGTGTTGGCGTGGCGGATGCTGATGGTCAGCAGTTCGCCCGCGGCGACCGGGCCGGTGCTGGCTTCGTCGATGGGTTCGGCGGCGCGGCGCCAGTTGAACGAGGCGACCGGTTCGAGCCGCAGGATCTCCTCGAGGATGGCGAACTGGTCGGCCTCGTCCCCGGCGAGGAAGCGCTGGCGCAGGCCATCGTTGTCGAACAGGTGCCAGGCGACCATGACGATGAACTCGCGCGTGGTCATCATGCCGGCGCCGGCATAGCTGAGCGTCTCCATGATCATGCCCTTCTTGGAGAAGCCGGCCTGGACCATGTGGCTGATGACGTCGTCCCGGGGGGCCAGCTTGCGCGCCGCGATCGCCGGGACCATGTCCTTGTTCCAGAAGGTGCCGATTCGCTTCAGCGTGCGGGCCAGGGCGATCCACTTGCCGAGGCCCTTCGTCGGCGCGTTGACGCTGGTTTCGAGCACGGCCTTGACCCGCCGCGCCAGCCCGTCGTTGCTGTTGCTATCGGTCAGGCCGACGATCTCGGCGGCGACGTCGACCGCCATCTGCCAGCTCAACTCGTCGAGGGCATGGCTGCCGCTGGCCCGCAACCGGGCGACGATCGCGTCCATCGTCCGGTCCATCACCGCGCGGTGGCGGGTGACGATGGTCTTCGGGGCGAACAGCCCGGCGACGGCGGCGCGGCGCTTGCGGTGGAGATCACCGTCGAGGAAGAAGAACGAGATCTCGTCCGGGCGCGACTTGTCGACATGCTCGGTGCTGGCGCCGGCCTGGCGGACCTTGGGCGAGCGCAGGATGTCGCGCGCTGCGTGGAAGCCGTCGACCAACGTCGAGCCCGGGGTGGGGGCGAAGTGCGCGGCCGCGACCCCGGCGGACTTGCGATCGTCGCGCCCGGGCCGGTGGACCGGGCATTGCGCTGAATCGGGGACAGTGTTGGCGGTCACCTGGGCATCTCCCTCTCTCCGATTTTTATGAAATTGCGCGTCTCATAAGTCAAGCGAGGCGCAGCCATAGGCACAGGCTGTTGCCGCCAGCGGTAAATGCCGCTTCCCGCATGGCCGGTGGCTGGTAGCTTCGCGGCCGACCCGATCGCTTGCCGAAGCCGGCGCGACGGATGGGAAAGGACAACCGATGGCGATCTCGCTGCTGCCCGACAATCCCGCGTCGTGGACTTACCGCCGCTACGAGGACCTCTACGCGATCCCGCGCGAGGAGCGCGAGAAGCTGCAACTGGAAGCGGTGCGGATCAACTTCGCGCGGATGCGCAACCGGATCCCGGCGCTGCAGAAGCTGGCCGACCGCCAGGGGGTCGAGCACATCGACAAGATCGAGGACGTGCTGCCGGTGTGCTTCGACCACCGCGTGCTGAAGAACTATCCGATCTCGATCATCGAGAACCGCGACTTCGCCAAGCTGACGATGTGGCTCGACAAGCTGACCGCGCACGACCTGAGCCGGGTGGACCTGACCGGGCTGACCACGATCGAGGGCTGGCTGGAGCGGCTGGAAGCGTACGGGATGCTGGTCACCTATTCGAGCGGGACCACCGGCAAGCTCTCATTCGTGCCGCGCAGCTATGACGAGCTGGGGCCGTGGAAGTACCACTTCTACAGCGTCAACCGCGCCTGTTCGGGCGTCGATCACTGGGTCGATCACCTGCCGACGTTCAGCCCGATGTATCGTGGCGGCTACCAGACGATGATGAAGATGATGACGCTGTTCCAGATCGAGATGGCCGGCGGCCCGCAGCATTATCACACGCTGTACGACAGCCACATCCCGGCGGACCTGATGGCGCTTTCGGGGCGGCTGCAGGCGGCGGAAGACCGGGGCGAGGTGATGGCGCTGGGGCTCGATCCGGCGCTGCTCGAGCAGCGGCAGCGGATGCTGGAGCAGGGGCGGCGGCGCGAGGCGGACATGGAGGTGTGGTTCGGCAAGCTGATTCAGGACTTCCGCGGCCAGCGGGTGAAGATCGGCGGCACGTTCTCGGACCTCTACCGCGTTGCCAAGGCTGGGCTGGAAAAGGGGCTGAAGTGCGAGTTCGCGCCGGGATCGGTGCTCAGCGGCGGCGGCGGCATGAAGGGCTACAAGGACGCGCCGGCGGATTGGGAGGAGCAGGTGAAGTTCTTCTTCGGGGTCGACCGGCTGGCCAACCAGTACGGCTTTTCCGAGGTGATCGGCAACGCGCCGCTGTGCGA
>JAGWUH010000048.1 GCA_028868535.1 Sphingomonadales bacterium
TGGAGCAGGGCGATGCCCGAATAGCCGACCGCGCCGGGCATCTTGAGATCGAGCAGGATCAGCCGCAGGTCCTCCGCCTCCATCGCCGCGCGGGCGGCGGCGGCGAGGGTGCCGGCCTCGACGATGCGTGCCGCCGGCAGCACCCGCCCCACCGCCAGCGCCAGCGCCTGCCGGAACAGGGGATGGTCGTCGGCGATAAGGACGGTTTCGGGCATCTTCGCTGCGTCTTCAGGCGTCCGCGGTTTGCGGGCGGTTCGCTACCAGATGATCGACCACGGCGGGATCGGCAAGCGTCGAGGTGTCCCCCAGGTTCGAGACGTCGTTCTCGCCGATCTTGCGCAGGATGCGGCGCATGATCTTGCCGCTGCGCGTCTTGGGCAGGCCGGGGGCGAACTGGATGACGTCGGGGGTGGCGATCGGGCCGATCTCGTGGCGGACCCATTGCACCAGCTCGCGGCGCAAGGCCTCGTCCGGCTCGACATCGGCGTTGACGGTGACGAAGGCGTAGATGCCCTGGCCCTTGATCGCATGCGGCATGCCGACGACCGCCGATTCGGCGACCTTGGGGTGCGCGACCAGCGCCGATTCGATCTCCGCCGTGCCCATGCGGTGGCCGGAGACGTTGATCACGTCGTCGATGCGGCCGGTGATCCAGTAGTAGCCGTCCTCGTCGCGGCGGCAGCCGTCGCCGGTGAAGTAGGTGCCGGCGAACGTGCTGAAGTAGGTCTGGAAGAAGCGTTCGTGATCGCCCCAGACGGTGCGCATCTGGCCGGGCCAGGACTGGCGGATCACCAGGCAGCCGTCGCCCGGGCCCTCGATCTCGTTGCCGTCGTTGTCGAGCAGCGCCGGCTTGACCCCGAACATCGGCCGGGTGGCGCTGCCGGGCTTGAGCGGGGTGGCGCCGGGGAGCGGCGAGATCATCACCCCGCCGGTCTCGGTCTGCCACCAGGTATCGACGATCGGGCAGCGCTGCTCACCCACCACGCGGTGGTACCATTCCCAGGCCTCGGGGTTGATCGGCTCACCCACGGAGCCGAGCACGCGCAGGGTCTTGCGGCTGGTCTTCGCGACCCATTCGTCGCCCTCGCGCATCAGCGCGCGCAGCGCGGTGGGGGCGCCGTAGAAGATCTCGACCCCGAACTTGTCGACCACCTGCCAGAAGCGGCTGGGATCGGGGAAGTTGGGCACGCCCTCGAACATCACCGTGGTGGCGCCGTTCATCAGCGGGCCGTAGACGACGTAGGAATGGCCGGTGACCCAGCCGATATCGGCGGCGCACCAGTAGATCTGGCCGGGGCGGTAATCGAACACGACCTCGTGCGTCATCGACGCCCAGACCGAATACCCGCCGGTGGTGTGGAGCACGCCCTTGGGCTTGCCGGTGGAGCCACTGGTGTAGAGGATGAACAGGGGGTCCTCGGCGTTCATTTCCTCCGCCGGGCAATCGGCGGGCTGCGCCGATGCCTCGGCCCAGTCGATGTCGCGTCCGGGGTGCATCGGCACGTCGGCGCCGGTCCGGCGCAGGACGATCACGGTATCGACATCCGGACAATGGGTCAGCGCCTCGTCGACGTTGGCCTTCAGCGGCACGCGCTTGCCGCCGCGCAGGCCTTCGTCGCTGGTGAGCACGACGCGGCTGCCGCAATCCTCGATGCGGCCGGCGAGCGCTTCCGGGCTGAAGCCGGCGAAGACGATCGAGTGGATCGCGCCGATGCGGGCGCAGGCGAGCATTGCCACCGCCGCCTCGGGCACCATCGGCAGGTAGAGGGTGACGCGATCGCCGCGGGCGACGCCGCGCGCCTTGAGCAGGTTGGCCATGCGGCAGACTTCGCCGTGCAGCTCGCGGTAGGTGATGCGGCGCTCGGGATCGCGGGGATCGTCGGGCTCCCAGAGGATCGCGACCTGGTCGCCGCGGGTGGCGAGGTGGCGATCGAGGCAGTTGGCGGCGAGGTTGAGCGTGCCGTCGCCGAACCAGCGGATGCCGAAGTCGGCGGCATCGTAGCTGCAGTTCGAGACTTCGGTGAACGGGCGCATCCAGTCGATCCGCGCGGCTTCCTCGCGCCAGAAGGAATCGGGGTCCTCGATCGAGCGGCGGTATTTCTCGGCATAGCCGGCAGCATCGATCAGCGCCGATTCGGCCCATGCCGCCGGCACCGGGTACACGGTCTCGCCCATGTCCAGGTCCTCTTTCCCAATGATCAGGTTGGCCGGCGCGCCTTCCCGTATCACGCCGGCCTGCCGGGAACGCTAGCGCGCCGCGCCGGGAGTCGGACCCCCGACCATGGTCGTAGGCCCCGCGACTTATGTCGGGCTGTCGATTCATCCTGCGTCGGCCGATCCTCCCGACGATCCGGAAATTGGGACTTCCGGGCATGGAGAGGGAAAGCAATGTCATTCACGAGGAAGCATCGCGCGCTGGCCGTGGCGCTGATGACCGCCACCGTCCTCGCCGGGTCGCCGGCCGAGGCGCGCAAGGCGGCGCACCGGGCCGCGCCGTCGGGCATCGAGGCGCGGCTGGCGAAAATGGAAGCCGAGATCGCGCAACTGAAGACCGACCTCGCCGAGGCGCGCGCCGGGCAGGCGCAGGCGGAGGCCGCCGCGCAGGCCGCGTCGAGCGCCGCCGAGGCCGCCAGCACCACCGCGCTGGCCGCGAGCAGCGCCGCCGCCAGCGCCGACGCCAAGGCGAGCAAGGCCGCCACCGGCCTCGCCACGCTGGAGAAGAAGCCGGCGCCCGAGGGCTTCCGCGACGGCGGCAGCACGGTGCGGCTGGGCGGCTACCTGAAGCTGGTGGCGTCGAACAGCCACTGGTCGAACGGCTCGGTCGCGACCAACACGCTGGGCCGCGACTTCTACCTGCCGCAGACGATCCCGACGACGGTGGGCGGCAAGGGCTTCACCAGCCAGGACTTCACCGCCAAGCAGGCGCGGTTGTGGCTGAACCTGGACACCACGGTGGCCGGGCATGTCGTCAAGGGCTACCTCGAGACCGATTTCCAGACGACCTCGAGCGCGGTGCAGAACGTCACCGCGGGCGGCTCGCAGCGCACCACCAACGGCTATACGCTGGCGCTGCGCCGGGCTTACGTGACGCTCGACAAGTTCACCTTCGGGCAGGACTGGACGACCTTCCAGTACACCGCGGCGCTGCCCGAGACGACCGACTACGTCGGCGGGGCCGAGGGCACGGTGTTCGTGCGGCAGCCGCAGGTGCGGTTCTCGCAGCCGCTGGGCCACGGCCTGACGCTGCACGTCGCGGCGGAGAACCCGGAGAGCGCGCTGGTCAGCGCCGGGGCGACGGCGACGCTGGAATCGGGCACCGACCACCTGCCCGACTTCACCGCCCGGCTGGCCTATGCCGGCAAGCGCGGCGAGCTTTCGTTCGCCGGGCTGCTGCGGCAGGTGCGCGGCGAGAGCAACGGCAGCGCGCTGGTCAACAACACCACCACGGCGGCGGTGACGGGCACCGGCGTGACCGCCACCGGTATCGGCGGCAGCATCGGCGGCAAGCTGTTCCTGGCCGAGGACAAGTCCAGCGACGTGCGCTTCATCGCCACGTACGGCAAGGACATCGGCCGCTATGTCGGCCTGCAGTTCGCGCCCGACGCGGTCTACAACCCGGCGACCAACAAGCTGACCGACGTCAGCGTGTTCGCGGCGCTGGTCGCGGCGCGCTATTCGCTGACGCCGCAGCTGCGCATCAACGTGATGGGCAGCTACCAGCATGTCGGCTATGACAAGGGCCTGACGCTGGCCCAGACATCGGGCCTCAACAAGCAGGCGTGGAGCATGGCCGCGAACCTGTTCTACTCGCCGGTCAAGGCGGTCGACCTCGGCATCGAGTACCGCCACGGCGAGCGTACGGTGATCAACAGCGCCACCGCCAGCGGCGACGCCAAGGGCAAGCTCGACCGCGTCGAGTTCGCCGCCAAGTACAGCTTCTGATCGAACCGACATAACAAGAGGAGGGGATCCATGGACCTGCATCTGCATGATACGCCCGAGGAGGTTGCGGCGCTGCCGCAACATCACCGGGCGACCCACGACGAAAAGCTGATCATCACCGCGTCCTCGCTGGGCACGGTGTTCGAGTGGTACGACTTCTACCTCTATGGCCTGCTGACCGCGATCATCGCCGCGCAGTTCCTGACCGGGCTGAACCCGACCACCTCGTTCATCATGGCGCTGCTGGTGTTCGCGGCGGGCTTCATCGTCCGGCCGTTCGGGGCGCTGGTGTTCGGGCGCATCGGCGACCTCGTCGGGCGCCGCTACACCTTCATCATCACGCTGCTGGTGATGGGGCTTTCGACCTTCCTGGTGGGCTGCCTGCCGACCTACAAGACCGTCGGCGTCGCCGCCCCGATCATGCTGGTCGTGCTGCGCATGTTCCAGGGCCTGGCGCTCGGCGGCGAGTACGGCGGCGCGGCGACCTACGTCGCCGAGCACGCGCCGAACAACAAGCGCGGGTTCTACACCAGCTGGATCCAGATCACCGCCACCGCCGGTCTGGCGATGGCGCTGCTGATCGTGATCCTCGTGCGTTCGCCGGTGACCGGCGTCGGCGAGGACGCGTTCAAGGCCTGGGGCTGGCGCATTCCCTACCTGATCTCGGGGCTGTTCCTCGTCGTCGGGCTGTGGCTGCGGCTGAAGCTGCACGAATCGCCGGTATTCCAGAAGATGAAGGCCGAGGGCACCAGCTCGAAGAAGCCGCTGTCCGAAGCCTTCGGCGAATGGAAGAACCTCAAGATCGTGCTGATCGCGTTCTTCGGGGCGATCGCCGGGCAGGCGGTGGTGTGGTACACCGGCCAGCTCTACGCGATGTTCTTCCTCGAGAAGATGCTGAAGATCGACGGGCTGCAGGCGAACACCCTGCTGATCACCGCGCTGCTGATGGGCGCGCCGTTCTTCCTGTTCTTCGGCTGGTTGTCGGACAAGGTGGGGCGCAAGCCGATCATCATGGCCGGCTGCGCGCTGGCGGCGCTGACGCTGTTCCCGACCTTCCATGCGCTGACCGACGCCGCCAACCCGGCGCTGGCGAAGGCGCTGGCATCGGCGCCGGTCAAGGTCGCCGCCGATCCGGCCGAGTGCTCGTCGCAGTTCGACCCGGTCGGCACCAACAAGTTCGACACGACCAGCTGCGACATCGTCAAGAACGCGCTGGCCAAGGCGGGCATCAACTACGAGAACGTGGCGGCCCCGGCCGGGACGCTGGCGACGATCACCGTCGGCGACAAGGCGTTCACCGCGCCCGACCCGGCGAAGGTCAGCGGCGACGACAAGAAGAAGGCGATCGCCGCGTTCACCGCCTCGGTGGTCGGCGCCCCGGCCGTCGCCGCCAAGCCGGCCGAGGGCGACAAGCCCGCGGTCGCGGCGAAGCCCGCCGTCGTCGGCGAGCTGTCGAAGGTCGGCTATCCGACGAAGGCCGATCCGAAGCAGATCGACAAGCCGAAGGTGATCGGGCTGCTGTTCTACCTCGTGCTGCTGGTGACCATGGTCTATGGTCCGATCGCGGCGATGCTGGTCGAGCTGTTCCCGAGCCGCATCCGCTACACCTCGATGTCGCTGCCCTATCACATCGGCAACGGCTGGCTGGGCGGGCTGCTGCCGGCGATCGGCTTCGCGATGGTCGCGGCCAACGGCAATATCTACCACGGCTTCTGGTATCCGGTGATCGTCGCCGCCGCCACGCTGGTGCTCGGCCTGATCTTCCTTCCGGAGACCTTCAAGCGCAATATCGACGACTGAGACCTGACCGGTTCCCCTGACTCTCCCCAGGGAACCCGCCGCGCCCCGGCCTGCCGGGGCGCGGCGAACCGGGAGAAAAACCTACCGGAGCCTGACCCATGAGCACTGCGACCGCCGCCACCGAACTGACCACCCGCACCGGCATGGTGCTCGCCGTGCGCCCCGCCGGCGCGGCGGACGAACCGGCGCTCACCGCGTTCTTCGACCGCGTGTCCGACGAGGACCGCCGGTTCCGCTTTTTCACCGCCGCGGCGCACGTCAGCCACGACCAGCTCGACCCGCTGCTCCATGCCGACCATCGTGCGTCCGAATCGTTCCTCGCGTTCGACAAGGCCAGCGGCGAGCTGGTCGCCTCGGCGCTGCTGGCGTGCGACAAGGCGCTCGACACCGCCGAGGTCGCGGTCTCGATCGCCAGCGACCGCAAGGGCCAGGGCGTCGGCTGGGCGCTGCTCGACCTGCTCGGCCGCGAGGCGCAGGCGCGCGGGGTGCGCCGGGTGATCGCGATCGAGGACCGTGCGAACCATGCCGCGATCGAGCTGGAGCGCGAGAAGGGCTTTACCCCCGAGGCGTTCGACGGCGATCCGACGCTGGTCGTCCTGTCCAAGACTTTCCGCTAAGCGTCCGGGCAGGGAGGGAACCATGTCCGAAGCCTATCTTGCCGCCTGGCGGCAATCGATCGCGGACCCCCGCGGCTTCTGGTCGGAGGCTGCCCGGGCGGTGGAGTGGATCTCCGCCCCCGCGGATGCCTGGGACGACGCACCCGACAGCGCGCGGGGCTGGTTTCCCGGCGGCACGCTCAACACCTGCGCCAACTGCGTCGACCGCCACGTCGCGGCCGGGCGGGGCGAGCAGTATGCGCTGGTCTATGACAGCCCGGTCACCGGCACGGTGCAGCGCTGGACCTATGCCGAGCTGCTGGAGGAAGTGGGCCGGGTCGCGGCGATGCTGGCCGCGCTGGGCGTGGGCAAGGGCGACCGGGTCGTCATCTACATGCCGATGGTGCCCGAGACGGTGTTCGCGATGCTGGCCTGCGCGCGGCTGGGGGCGATCCATTCGGTGGTGTTCGGCGGCTTCGCGCCGCTCGAGCTGGCCAAGCGCATCGACGACGCCACGCCGAAAGTGCTGCTGACCGCCTCGTGCGGGATCGAGGGGGCGCGGACGATCGCCTACAAGCCGATGGTCGACGAGGCGCTGGAACTGGCGGCGCACCGGATCGAGCACGTCGTGCTGCTGCAGCGCGAGCGGCAGGTGGCGGCCTTGACCGCGCCGCGCGATCGCGACTGGGCCGACTTGCGCGCGGAGACGCTGTCGGCGCCGATCCCGGCGCCGGTGGCGGTCGCCGCCGACGATCCGCTGTACATTCTCTACACCTCGGGCACGACCGGCACGCCGAAGGGCGTGGTCCGCGAGAACGGCGGCCACGCGGTGGCGCTGACCTGGTCGATGGCGAACATCTACGGCATCGGCGCCGGCGACACTTTCTGGGCCGCCAGCGACGTCGGCTGGGTCGTCGGCCACTCGTACATCGTCTATGCGCCGCTGCTGGTCGGGGCGACGACGGTGCTGTTCGAGGGCAAGCCGGTGGGCACGCCCGATCCCGGCACGTTCTGGCGGACGATCGCGCGGCACGGCGCCAAGGCGTTCTTCACCGCGCCGACCGCGATCCGCGCGGTGCGCAAGGAGGACCCCGACGCGAAATTCCTGAAGGAGATCGGCACCGGGCAATGCCGCGCGATCTTCCTGGCCGGCGAGCGCGCCGATCCCGACACCATCGCCTGGCTGGAGGAGAAGAGCGGGCTGCCGGTGATCGACCACTGGTGGCAGACCGAGCTGGGCTGGCCGGGCGTGGCCTCGTGCTTCGCGCTGGGCGACCTGCGCCGCAAGCGCGGTTCGGCCGGGTTCCCGGTGCCGGGCTACGAGTTCGCGATCCTCGACGAATCGGGGCACCCGCTGCCGCAGGGGCAGTCGGGCGCGGTGGTGGTGCGCGCGCCGCTGCCGCCCGGGGCGTTCCGCACGCTGTGGAACAACAAGCCGGGCTTCGAGAAGAACTTCGCCGCGTTCCCCGGCTGGTACGAGACCGGCGATGCCGGGCACTTCGACGAGGAAGGCTTCCTGCACATCATGGGCCGCACCGACGACATCATCAACGTCGCCGGGCATCGCCTCTCGACCGGGCAGATGGAGCAGATCGTCGCCGCCACCGACGGCGTGGCGGAATGCGCGGTGATCGGCGCGGAGGACGCGATCAAGGGGATGATCCCGATGGCGTTCGTGGTCGCGCGCGCCGGGGCCGAGGGCGATGCGACGCTGATCCCGCGCGTGATCGCGGCGGTACGCGGCGAGCTGGGCGCGGTGGCGGCGCTGAAGACCGCGTTCCTGGTGCCGCAACTGCCGAAGACGCGATCGGGCAAGATCCTGCGCAACCTGCTGCGCAAGATCGCCAACGGCGAGGAATTCACGACGCCGCCGACGATCGACGATCCCGCCACGCCGGCGGCGATCAAGGCGGTGATCGATGCGGAGAAGGTTTAGGAAACAGGGCCATGAGAACAGGAAGGCCAGGGGGAATCATTCCCCCTGGACCCCCGGGTCCTTTGCGTCGCGCGCATGGGATGGTCAGGAGTCGCACGCAGCGGGTTGAAGGCCTGCGGTGCTTTCCCTCTTGAACTCCCGTTCAGTTTCCCGGACCATCGCGCGCAAACGACTCCGGGAGAATGCGATGACCACGGGCTTTGTCCTCGACCCCACCGCGTGCCGCGCGACCGACAATGCCAGCCCCGGCCCGGACGCCGGCGTGCTGGCCGGCAAGCGCATCGGCTTCCGCGTCGATCGCATGTGGCGGGCGTGGGACTGGATCAGCGAGCAGTGGGCGGACACGTTTCGCGCCGCCGGCGCGGAGGTGTCGTTCTGGCGCTCGGCCGGGCGATCGGGCACCGAGGGCGAGCAGTGCGAGGCCGAGTATGCCGCGTTCCTGAAGACGATCGATGTCGCCGTGGTGGGCCTTGCCAACTGCGGTTCCTGCACCGGCTGGACGATCCGCGACGCGATCACCGCCGCCAATGCCGGGCTGCCGACGGTGGCGGTGGCGACGCGGAACTTCGAGGTGTTCGCGCACGAGATGGCGCGGCGCGGCGGGCGATCCGGGCTGCGCGTCCACGTGCTGCCCTATCCGCTCAACGAGCAGTTGCGGGAGGACGTGCTGGCGATCGGCGAGGCGCACTTCTCCGGCATGCTGGGAACGATGGGCGCGAGGTTGGCGGCGAAGGAACTGGCGGCATGACCATCGAGCTGATCCGTCCCGGTCGCCATCAGGAGACGGCCGAGGCCAGGCCGCTGGTCGGGCGCGACTGCGGGCCGGAGGGTTGCGAGATCGACTGGCTGGCGAGCGAGCGGCACGAGGCGGGGCTCGACATCGAGGACTTCACCGCCTTTGCCGCGGCGCAAGGCTGGGGCGACGGGCTGCCGCTGGTGCCGCCGACCGAATCGCGGGTGCGCCGCTTCCTCGCGGAGAACGACCGCTATCCCGACGAGGTGGTGGCGACGCTGCCGGGCGAGATCGACTGCACGATCGAGAAGCTGGTGATCAACGCAGTGATGGCGGGGGCGCCGCCGCATTCGCTGGAGCTGCTGGTGGCGATGGTGGCGGCGGTGGCCGATCCCGACTTCGAGCTCTATGGCGTGAACGCCACGACGGCGCCGGTCTATCCGGCGTTCGTGGTCAACGGGCCGATCCGCGACGAATTGCCGGTGCCTTACGGCTATGGCTGCCTCGGCGGGGTGCCGGGGCCGGCGGCGGCGGTCGGCCGCGCGCTGCGGCTGGTGATGCGCAACATTGCCGGGCAGGTCGCGGGGGTGAGCTCGCAGACCACGTTCGGATCGCCCGGGCGTGTCGCGGGGATCGTCACCGGCGAGTGGGAGGAGAAATCGCCGTGGGCGCCGCTGGCGGAGCGGCGGGCGGGCATCTGCGGCAACGCGGTGACGGCGTTCGGCACGATGGGCACGCAGAACGTGCTCGACACCACGTCGCATTCGGCGCGTGATTTCCTCGAGATGGTGGGCAAGTCGGCCGCCTACGTGGGCTGCAACGCGTTTTCGGGGGCGGTGCCGTTTGCCGAGATGCTGGTGGCGCTGAACCCGATCTGTGCGGAGATTGTCGGCCGCGAGATGGCCGACATCGCCGACGTGCAGGAATGCCTGTGGCGTTTCGCCAGCGTCGATGCCGGGGAACTGAACCTCCATCACCGCGCCCAGCTGGAGGCGCAGGGGCGGGTGCGCGGCGATGGCCGGGTCTATGCCACCCCCGAGCCCAAGGACATGCTGGTGTTCGTGGCGGGCGGGCTCGGCGGGCTGCACGCGACGTGCTTCCACTCGTTCGGGACGTCGCTGACGCAGACGCGGGCGATCGCTCAGGTCGCCTGACCGGCGCTGCCGGCCGCGATCTGCGCGGCATTGCCGCGCGAGGACCAGCCGTCGTCGCTGTCCGGATGCCAGACATTGCAGCCGCGGATCACCGCCGGGCGGGCGGCGATCGCCGCGTGCCAGCGGGCGACGCCGGGAAAGTCCGCGAAGTTCCCGATCTGCGCGCGGTACTGATCGACCCAGGTCCAGCAGGCGATGTCGGCGATCGAGTAAGCGTCGCAGAGCCAGTCGTGCGCGGCGAGACGGCCTTCCAGGACGCCGTAGAGCCGGCGGACCTCGCGGCGGTAGCGGTGGATCGGATAGGCATAATTGGCCTCGCTGCGATCGGGGATGTTCGACACGCGCAGGAAGTAGGAAAGCTGGCCGGCCATCGGCCCCAGTCCCGCCATCTGCCACATCAGCCAGGAATCCACCCGCGACCGCTGCGGCTCCTCGAGCGGGTAGAGCGGCCCGGCGGCCTTGCGCCCGAGGTACTGGAGGATCGCGCCCGATTCGAACACGTCGACCGGGGTGCCGTCGGCGGTCCAGTCGCGCAGGGCGGGGATGCGGCCGTTGGGGCAGATCGCCAGGAAATCGGGCGCCTGCTGCTCGCCCTGGAGGATGTTGACCGGGACGATGTCGCAGGCCAGGCCCATTTCCTCGATCGCGATCGAGACTTTCTTGCCGTTGGGCGTCGGGAAATAGAACAACTGCGGCCTGGGCATCGTCCGCTCCTCTCCGGGGTGGCGGTGTACCGCCGATCGCCACCGTTCCGCAATCGGCCGGGCATGGTTAACGCGGTCCGGGCGCGCGAAAACGCTTCGTCGCATTGACTGACGTTTGCAGAGGCAAAGGCTTAACTGCGCAATGGTTTGCCATGAAAATGGTCCGATTTGGTAACTCCTGCTTAAGTTTCGGCTGCGATGTTGGACACATGTCCGAACTTCCTCCAACGAACCGCAAGGAGCGGCGCAGCAGCGTGCTGATGGGCGCGCGCTGCCGCACCCTGAGCGGCATCCGCGACGAGGGCGCGATCCACGACATTTCCGAGCATGGCTGCTGCGTGACGATGCGCGCGCTGTGCCTGTCGGTGGGCAACCGCGTGGTCGTCAAGCCGGACGGGCTCGAAGGGATCTTCGGCGTGGTGCGCTGGATCGCCGGCGGCAAGGCCGGGATCGAGTTCGAGCAACCGCTTTACGGACCGATCGTCGAGCACCTGTCGCAGCGGCACCGCCCGTCCGGATCGGTCGCACTGGCGGACGGGCGCTGACCCGCGCCGGCGGCGGCCGGCGGACCCCGATATCGCCGATGCGACCACCCGATTGCCTTGGGGGCTGGTCAAGCGCGCCGCTTGCTGCGACAAGTCGCGCTGAACAAGCCGACAGCGGCAGGAATGGGGAGAGTCTGACCATGGCCCACGTGACGATCGCGGAGGCGAGCGATGCGCCCAATCATCCGCTGGCCTTGCGGATGGGGGTGATCGCCGGGGTGTGCTTCAACGTCGTCATCGGCACGGTGATGGGTTCGTTCAGCGTGATGCTCGCCTCGGCGCAGGAGCGCCTGCACGTGCCGCTGCACCAGGCGGCGGTGGGGATGCTGCTGGTGCTGATCGGATCGTCGCTGACGGCGCCGTTCGTCGGGGTGCTGATGGCGAAGTTCCCGCTGCGGCGGATGATGCAGTTCGGCGCGCTGCTGACCACCGCCGGCTTCCTGGCGCTGGCGTTCACGCATTCCTACACGGTCTACCTGGGGGTCTATGGCCTGTGCTTCGGCCCGGCGATGACGCTGACCGGCTCGGTCG
Organism: Sphingomonadales bacterium; assembly: GCA_028868535.1. Classification (GTDB taxonomy): domain Bacteria; phylum Pseudomonadota; class Alphaproteobacteria; order Sphingomonadales; family Sphingomonadaceae; genus Novosphingobium. The sequence continues at coordinate 11,942 of JAGWUH010000048.1, forward strand.
GCCCGAACACGCTGGTGACGCGCTGGTTCAACCAGCGGCGCGGCCTGGCGGTGGGGCTGGTCAACCTGGCGATCCTGATCGCAATCATGCCCGAGCGGCTGAAGGTGTTCGTCGACTATGCCGGCTCGGATGCGGCGTACCTGCTGCTGGCGGGGCTGTGCGGGCTGATCATGCTGCCGCTGACGCTGTTCATCCAGGACTATCCGCCCGATCATCGCCCGGCGGCGGTTGCGGTCGAGGCCGGGGCGGGCGAGGCGGCGGCGGCCGCGCGCACCGCCGACGGTTCGCTGAGCATGGGGCAACTGCTTCGCCAGCCGAAGCTGTGGGCGCTGTGCGTCGCCACTTCGGCCAGCATGACCAGTTCGATCCTGCTCGGCTCGCTGCTGATCCCGATCGGCACGTCGTGGCACTACACGGCCTACCAGGCGGCGGTGCTGGCCTCGATCATGTCGCTGATCGGCATTGCCGGCGGCATCCTGTTCGGCTGGGTGGCGGACCGCATCGGCGGGGCGCGGACGCTGGCGCTGGTCGGCTTCGACTGCATGGTGCTGTGGCTGGCGCTGCTGCTGCACCCGCCGTTCGCCGGGACCGCGGTGGTGATCGGCCTGATCGGGCTGCACGGCGCCGCGGCGATGCCCGCGCTGGCGCGCGCGCTGTCCGACGCGTTCGGCGCCGCCAGCTACAGCCGCGGGCTGGGGCTGAACACGCTGATCAGCCTGCCGTTCTCGATGATCGCGATCCTGGGATCGTCGCTGCTGCTGCAGAAGACCGGGTCGTTCTCGCTGGCGATGCAGGCGATGGCCGGGCTGTTCCTCGTCGGCTGCCTGTGCGGGCTGTTCGCGGCGCGCACCGGCGGGAGCGGGCACGCCGGGCGGGCGGCGGCTAGCCTCGCCTGACCGTCGCCAGCGGCTGGGCGGTCACCGGATAGCCCAGCCCTTCGGGGATGCACAGGTGGAGTTCGCCGTCGCGTTCCTCCTGGAACGGGGCGATCGTGCGGACCGGGTGGGCGGCGGCGTGTTTGGCCGCCTCCGCGAAGCTGGCGAACTGCGCGAGGCGATCGAGGTTGCGCCGGGTCGGGAAGATCACCCCGATCTCGCCGTTGTCGGCCATCGCCAGCGCGCCGGCGGCGCTGGTCCAGAACAGGCGCGTGTTTTCGGTGGCATCGACCGTGAGTTCGACGTCGCCCGTGCCGAGATCGGCGAGGAAGAAGCGCGTGTCGAAGGCGCCGTCCCAATCGGGGCACCAGCGTGCGAACGGCGCCAGCCGGTCCAGCGCCAGCGTCCAGCCGAAGCGGTCGAGCACCGGCGCCAGCGCGCCTTCCGCCTCGAGCAGGGTGCGCGCGGCGCGCGCCTCGGCGGCGGTGACCGGCCGGGTGAGGCCGAGCAGCAGGCCGGTTTCCTCCAGCGTCTCGCGCACGGCGGCGATGCGGGCTGCGCCCTGGTCGGGATCGTCGTCGCTGGCCAGGTGCGGGGCGACAGCCGCGGCGAGCACGCGGTCGGCTTCGTCGATGCGGCCGCCGGGGAACACCGCCATGCCGCCGGCGAAGCGCATTTCCCGGGCGCGCTGCACCATCAGCACTTGCGGGGCACCGCCGTCGGGGGCGTGGCGGAAGATCACCAGGGTGGCGGCGGGGATCGTGCGACGGGGCGGCGGGGGCGGGGCGGCGGTCATCGCCGCACCTTGCGGCGCGGGCGCCGCGGCGCAAGCGCAAATTCGCGCGGGGACTGTCGGAATCGTTGACAGGTGGGGTTTCGCCGCGCGCGCGCCATGGGAGAAAACCAGCGAAAATCAGCGCTTTTCGGGAATTGGCACGGGGCATGCATCGCTATTGGCATCCCGTCTGCAGTCTGGTCCGAGGCGGGGCCGCATCAGTCTCCGTGGCCCCGCCTTCCCGTTTCACCAGAGTCGACCGAGGGCGGGGCCGCCGGATTTACCCACCGGCAGCCCCGCCGAGCATCTCCAGGATTTGCGGTTGCGGGCGCGGCGGGCGCGGGGCCTCAGGCGATGCCGTGCTGGTTCAGCAGTTGCTGCAGTTCGCCGGCCTCGTACATCTCCATCATGATGTCGCTGCCGCCGAGAAACTCACCCTTGACGTAGAGCTGCGGGATCGTCGGCCAGTCCGAGTAGCCCTTGATGCCCTGGCGGATCTCCATGTCCTGCAGCACGTCCACCGCGTGGAACTGGGCGCCGAGATGATCGAGGATCGCCACCGCGCGGCTGGAGAAGCCGCATTGCGGGAACAGCGGCGTGCCCTTCATGAACAGCACGACATCGTTGCCGTTGACGATTTCGGCGATGCGGGCGTTGACGTCGGACATGGCAGGGCTTCTCTCAGGCTGGTGCGGGGCAATGTTGCGAACGATTCGCGCCGGCGTCAACCGGCGTGTCGCTCCGGGGCCGGGCTCAGTTGGGGACGGCGGTGGTCAATTGCAAGGCGTGCAGCTCACCGCCCATGCGCCCGCCGAGCGCCGCGAACACCAGCTTGTGCTGCGCGATGCGCGGCTTGCCGGCGAACGACGCGGACACGACGTGCGCGGCGTAGTGATCGCCGTCACCGGCAAGATCGGTGATCGTCACCTCGGCATCGGGCAGCGCAGCGCGGATCAGCGCCTCGATCTCGGCAGCAGGCATCGGCATGGGGGGTGCCTCCGGACGGGTGGAAGGGTTCTCGCGAAACGTGAGGCTTGGTCGAGATTTGTCGCCCGGCGGAGCGAGAATGGCTGTCTGCGAGAACCGGCGCGCAGCGACTTGCTGGTCGTGAGCACCGGAAGCGCAGCAGGCGGCCGTTCGCAGCCCGCCGGGCGGGAAATATCGACTAAGCTTCGCCCATGAGCATGCGGCGGGCTTCGACTTCCTTGCTCTTCATCGCCTCGCGGACGTCGGCATCGCTGGCGTCGACGCCGGCGCTGATCAGGTCGCCCAGCAGCTTGCGGACGACGTCCTCGTCGCCGGCTTCCTCGAACTCGGCCTGGACGACGCCCTTGGCGTAGCTCTCGGTCTCGGCCGGGGACAGGCCCATGCGCTCCGCCGCCCAGAAGCCGAGCAGCTTGTTGCGCCGGGCCTGGATGCGGAACAGCATTTCCTGGTCGTGGGCGAAGTGGGCTTCCTCGGCGCGTTCGCGGTCGTCGAATGTGGTCATGGGCGGTTCCCTTGATGATCCCGTATGCGTGTCATTCCGGCAGTGGCCGGATCGGCCATGGCGATGGCAGTTGCATTGTCGCCGGTCAATCGCCAACCGTCAGCGGCGAGCGCCCGCGCTCAGGCCGCCTGCGGGCAGGCGAGGAACGGCAGTTCCGTCCGTGCCCGCGCCTCGTAGCCGCCGATCGCGGCGTCGCGCGCCAGCGTCAGGCCGACCTCGTCGAGTCCGTTCAGCAGGCAGTGCTTGCGGAACGGGTCGATCTCGAAGGGGAAGCGATCCTGGAAGCGCGTCGTCACGGTCTGCGATTCGAGGTCGATCTCGATCGGCTCCGGCGTGCCGTCGCCGCGCGCCACCTCGAGGAGGCGGTCGACCGCCGCCTGCGGCAGCACCACCGTCAGGATGCCGTTCTTGAAAGCGTTGCCCGAGAAGATGTCCGAGAAGCTGGGGGCGATCACGCAGGTCACACCCATGTCGAGCAGCGCCCAGGCGGCGTGCTCGCGGCTGGAACCGCAGCCGAAGTTGTCGCCGGCGATGAGGATCGGCGCGCCGGCGTATTTCGGGTCCTCGAAGACGTTGCCGGGTTCCTTGCGCACGGCCTCGAACGCGCCCTTGCCGAGGCCTTCGCGGGTGATCGTCTTCAGCCAGTGGGCGGGAATGACGACGTCGGTATCGACGTTCTTGCGGCCGAACGGGATCGCGAGTCCCGCGACGTGGTTGATCGGTTCCATCGCTCTGTCCTGTCAGTCGGTCTCGGGGGCGTCCTCGGGACGGGCCGGCGGCGCCGTCGGCCTAGCCTTGTCCTTGCGGCTCTTCGCGTAAAGCAGGGCGGCGGCGAGCGCCGCCGAACCGATCGCGGCGGCGCCCGCCGCGACGGCGGCCCCGGTCCAGCTTTTTTCGGATTTGTCGGTCATGCGGTTCCCTATGCGTGCGCGCGGCGCCGGATTCAAGTCAATCGGCCAGAATTCAATCAGGCAGGAAGGCCGCCAGTTCGCGCCAGCGCGCGAGCTTGGCGGCGAACGGCAGTGCCGCGTGGGCGGCGCTGCTCGACGGCAGGTCGACCAGCGCCAGTGCGGTCCCGGCCAGTTGCCGGCGGCCGATGCGCGCCGAGGCGCTGCCGTTGAAGGCAACGGCGCGCAAGGCGGGCAGGCCGGCGACGAAGGCGGCGAGGTCGCGCGGCGCGATCGCGCGCATCGCGGCGTCGAGGCTGCCGGGGCGCACCGCCGAATCGACCGTGTCCCACAGGCCGACGCGCGCGGCGTGGAGCGCGGCGAGGCGGTCGCGATAGGCCAGCGCGGGGAGATCGGCGCGGTCGATAACCGCCGCCATCAGCCGCCAGAAGTGGTTCGACGGGTGCGCATAGTACTGCGCGGCGCGCAGCGAGGCGCGGCCGGGCAGGCTGCCGAGCACGAGCACGCGGGTATCGGGCGGCGCCTCGGCGGCGAGCCCGAAATCGCGATCAGGAACCAACGAGTTCGCGGACGTCGGTGAGCCGGCCGGTGACGCCCGCCGCCGCCGCCATCGCCGGGGAGACGAGGTGGGTGCGCGCGCCCGGGCCCTGGCGGCCGACGAAGTTGCGGTTGCTGGTCGAGGCGCAGCGCTCGCCGGCGGGGACCTTGTCCGGGTTCATCGCCAGGCAGGCGGAGCAGCCGGGTTCGCGCCATTCGAAGCCGGCTTCGGTGAAGATCTTGTCGAGCCCCTCGGCCTCGGCCTGCTGCTTGACCAGCCCCGAGCCGGGGACGACTATCGCCCAGCGCACGTTCGGCGCCAGCTTGCGGCCGCGCACGACGGCGGCGGCGGCGCGCATGTCCTCGATGCGGCTGTTGGTGCACGAGCCGATGAAGACGTTCTGGATCTCGACCTCGGCCAGCTTCTGGCCCGGTTCCAGCCCCATGTAGTCGAGGCTCTTGCGGGCGGCGTCCTGCTTGGACGGGTCGGCGAAGCTTTCCGGCGCGGGGACGACGCCGCCGATGGCGACGACGTCCTCCGGGCTGGTGCCCCAGGTGACGGTGGGCTGGACGTCGGCCGCCTGGATGACGACCGACTTGTCGAACCGGGCGCCGGGATCGGTGGCGAGGCTCTTCCACCAGGCCACGGCCTTGTCCCAGTCCGCCCCCTTCGGCGCGTAGGGACGGTCCTTGAGGTAGGCGAAGGTCTTTTCGTCGGGGGCGATCAGGCCCGAGCGGGCGCCGCCCTCGATCGACATGTTGCACACGGTCAGCCGGCCCTCGATGCTCATCGCCTCGAAGACCGGGCCGCGGAACTCGATCACGTGGCCGGTGCCGCCGGCGGTGCCGATCACGCCGATGATGTGGAGCACGAGGTCCTTGGGGGTGACGCCGGGGGCGAGCTCGCCCTCGACCCGCACCTCGAAGGTCTTCGACGGCTTGAGCAGCAGCGTCTGCGTGGCCAGCACGTGTTCGACCTCGCTGGTGCCGATGCCGAACGCGAGCGCGCCGAGACCGCCGTGGCAGGAGGTGTGGCTGTCGCCGCAGACGATCGTCGCGCCGGGCAGCGAGAAGCCCTGCTCCGGCCCGACGACGTGGACGATGCCCTGCTCGCGATCGGCGTCACCGATCAGGCGGATGCCGAACTCTGGCGCGTTGCGCGACAGCGCCGCGAGCTGCTGCGCCGATTCGGGATCGGCGATCGGGATCGGCTGCCCGGCGGCGTCCCGTCGCGCGGTGGTCGGCAGGTTGTGATCGGGCACGGCCAGCGTCAGGTCGGGGCGGCGGACCTTGCGGCCGGAGACGCGCAGCGCCTCGAAGGCCTGCGGGCTGGTGACCTCGTGGACGAGGTGGCGATCGATGTAGACCAGGCAGGTGCCGTCGTCGCGGGTCTCGATCAGGTGGGCGTCCCAGATCTTTTCGTAGAGCGTGCGCGGGGCGGGGGTTCGGGCGTGAGTCATGCGCGGCAGTTAGGCTGGGGCGGTGCGCAATTCAACCCGGCGCGCCAGTTGCCGGTTGAGCCAGGCCGTCACCGGCCGCTCGACCCGGCGGTGGACCAGAGCCGCGAGCGCGAACGAGGCGAGCACCGTGACCGCGCCGAACAGCGGCAGCAGCCAGGGGCCGCGCGTCCAGGCGAGCGCCTGCCACGCGTACTGCGTGACCAGCATGACCGGGATGTGGCACAAGTACAGCGCGTAGGAGATGTCGCCGCCGATCCGCCACAGCGGCGGCCCCGGCAGCGGCAGCGGGCCGAGCACCGCCGCCGCCAGCGCCAGCGCGCCGCCGAGGCCGACGGTCAGCACGCGCTGCGGGCCGGTGGCGGGACCGGACGGGTCCCACAGCGCCGCCGCCGCGACCGCGGCCAGCGCCAGCAGCACCCGCGCCGTCACCGGCAGGCGCACGCCGCGGCGCCACAGCAGCGCCACGCCGATGCCGGCGCCGAATTCGAGCAGGATCGGGCGCGCCCAGGCCCAGAGCGGCAGCGGCAGCTCCCACGCCGCGCCGGCCGCGACCAGCGCCGCCAGCAGTGCCAGGACGCGCAGCGCGGTGCCGGCGACGCGGCGCCCCAGCGCCAGCGCGAACAGCGCGTAGAAGGCGATCTCGTAATTGAGCGTCCAGCCGACATCGAGCACCGGGGCGACGCGGCCGGTCGGCCCGGCGTGGGGCACGAACAGCAGCGAGCGCAGCACCGCGCCGGCGCGGGGCGGCTTGTCGAGCAGGTGGTACCAGCCGGTCACGAACAGCGTCGCCAGCCAGTACAGCGGCGCCACCCGGACGATCCGCCGGCGCAGGAAGGACGTGCGGTCGAGGCCGGGGCCGGGACGCCCGGCCGAGACGATCATCACGAACCCCGAGATTGCGAAGAACAGGTCGACGCCGAAGCCGCCGTGGAGCAGCCGCAGCGGGCCGGGCGGGGGCGCGGCGAGCACGCCGGCGAGGTAGTGGCCGAAGATCTCGGCATGGCTGAGCAGCACCAGCGTCGCGGCGACCAGCCGCAGCGCCTGTACCGAAACGATCTGCGCCTCGCCCGGGCGGGGCGCGGCGGGGCCGGGGCCGGCGACGGGCAAGTCAGGCGCCGGCGAGGCGCGCCGCGTGCTCGCGGATCAGCGCGATCATGTTGGGCACGCCCTGGGTGCGGTTCGACGAGAGCTGGTTGCGCAAGTCGAACGGCGCCAGCGCCGCCGCCACGTCCATCGCCGCCACCGCCGCCGCCGGGCGGTCCTGGACCGCGGCGATGACCAGCGCGACGATGCCCTTGGTGATCGCGGCGTTGCTGTCGGCGAGGAAGTGAAGCGTGCCGTCCGCGCCTTGCGTCGGATAGACCCAGACGCTGGCCGAGCAGCCGCGCACCAGCGTCGCGTCGGTCTTCAGCGCGTCGGGCATCGGTTCGAGCGCGCGGCCCAGTTCGATCAGCAGGCGGTAGCGTTCGTCGCCGTCGAGAAATTCATATTCTTCGCGGATGTCGTCGAGGGTGCGCATGGCGCGCCCCCTACTGCAATCGCCGCGCGCAGGCGAGCCTTTGTTGCCGGCGGCCGGACAGGCCCGGGGGAATTCATCAAGCCGTTGAAAAGCATATCCGTTTACCAACCGTCAAGCGGAGGAGGCTAGCATCGGGGGCGCGGCCCACCCTGTCATTTCTCTTCCAAGGGACGAGGGCATGAGGTTTTTCGCCGCACTGATTTTCGATCGCCCGTTCCTGTCGATCATGCTGACCCTGGCGGCAGGGGCGGTGATCTTCACGTTCGCCAGCGCCGATCCCGGCCACGTCAATCCCTGGGCGCCCGACACCGCGCCGGCGTACGAGACCGCCGACTTCGAGCCCGGGCTGCTGGGCGCGTGGCATGCGTTCGAGGCGAACGTGTCGGCGCGCGTCGAGGCGCTGCGCGCGCGGCTGCGCGGCGGCGGCTGCGCGGCGGTGCCGTTGGCCAGGCCCGCGGCGGGCGGTCGCAAGGAACAGGCCGCAAGGGTGGCCCGCGAGGAATAGCTTGTGTTCGGCAGACGGGAGCGCTAAGGGCGACTTCATCCCGACATTGTCAAAGCAAGGTCAGGGCTGGCGCCGAAAGGGGCCGGCACGAAACCGCTTTGATGCTGCCGGCCCGCAGGAGCAAGCATGGCCGATATCGCGCGCATTGCCGAAGTGATCGAACCCGAGGTGAAAGCCATGGGTTTCGCGCTCGTGCGCGTGGCGCTGTTCGGCAAGACCGAGGTCGGCGACGAGGAGCACACGCTGCAGGTCATGGCCGAGCGGCCCGAGACCGGGCAGCTGGTGCTGGCCGACTGCGCGGCGCTGTCGCACCGGATTTCCGATCGCATCGACGCGCTGGAGGAAGCCGGCGAGGTGCTGATCGACGAGGCGTACCGGCTGGAAGTCTCCTCGCCCGGGATCGACCGGCCGCTGACCCGGCCGCAGGACTATGCGAACTGGGCCGGGCACGAGGCGCGGGTGCAGCTGAAGAACCCGGTCGAGGGCAACCGCAAGTCGCTGCAGGGCGATCTCGTCGGGATAGAGGGCGATGTCGTGACGCTGGAGGATCGCAAGTCCGGCCGCGTCGCGTTCCCGCTGTCCGACATCCATTCCGCCAAGCTGGTGCTGACCGACCGGCTGCTGGCCGCCACGAAACCGCTCGATGCCAGCGGCGCCGATGAACAAGAACTCGATGAATCCGAAGCACAGGAAGACTGAGCCATGAGTGCGATTTCCGCCAACCGCGCCGAACTGCTCGCGATCGCGAATGCCGTCGCCACCGAGAAGATGATCGACAAGTCGATCGTCATCGAGGCGATGGAGGAGGCGATCCAGAAGAGCGCGCGCAACCGCTATGGCGCCGAGAACGACATCCGCGCCAAGCTCGATCCGCGCACCGGTGACCTGCGGCTGTGGCGGGTCGTCGAGGTGGTCGATGTGGTCGAGGACTACTTCAAGCAGGTCGACCTCAAGCAGGGCGAGAAGCTGCAGCCGGGCGCCAAGATCGGCGACTTCATCGTCGATCCGCTGCCGCCGGTCGACCTTGGCCGCATCGACGCGCAGTCGGCGAAGCAGGTGATCTTCCAGAAGGTCCGCGATGCCGAGCGTGAGCGCCAGTACGAGGAATTCAAGGACCGCGCCGGCGAGATCATCACCGGCGTGATCAAGTCGGTCGAGTTCGGCCACGTCATCGTCAACCTCGGCCGCGCCGAGGGCGTGATCCGCCGCGACCAGCAGATCCCGCGCGAGGCCGCCCGCGTTGGCGAGCGCGTGCGCGCGCTGATCCTGCGGGTCGAACGGCAGAACCGCGGGCCGCAGATCTTCCTGAGCCGCGCGCACCCGGACTTCATGAAGAAGCTGTTCGCGCAGGAAGTGCCCGAGATCTACGACAACATCATCGAGATCAAGGCGGCTGCGCGCGATCCCGGCAGCCGCGCCAAGATCGGCGTGATCAGCCGCGATTCGAGCATCGACCCGGTCGGCGCGTGCGTCGGCATGAAGGGCAGCCGCGTTCAGGCGGTGGTGCAGGAACTGCAGGGCGAGAAGATCGACATCATCCCGTGGAGCGAGGACACCGCGACGTTCGTGGTGAACGCGCTGCAGCCGGCGACGGTTTCGCGCGTCGTGATCGACGAGGAGGAGAGCCGGATCGAGGTGGTGGTGCCCGACGACCAGCTCAGCCTGGCGATCGGCCGGCGCGGGCAGAACGTCCGTCTCGCCTCGCAGCTCACCGCCTCCGCGATCGACATCATGACCGAGGCCGAGGCGAGCGAGAAGCGCCAGAAGGAATTCGCCGAGCGTTCGAAGATGTTCGAGGAGGAACTCGACGTCGACGAGACGCTGTCGCAGCTGCTGGTGGCCGAGGGCTTCAGCGAGCTGGAGGAAGTCGCGTACATCGAGCTGGCCGAGCTGGCCGGGATCGAGGGCTTCGACGAGGAGCTGGCTGAGGAACTCCAGAGCCGCGCCCACGAGGCCCTGGAGCGCCGCGAGGAAGCCAACCGCGAGGCGCGGCGCGCGCTGGGCGTCGAGGATGCGCTGGCCGAGATCCCGCACCTGACCGAGGCGATGCTGGTCACGCTCGGCAAGGCCGGGATCAAGACGCTCGACGACCTGGCCGACCTCGCCACCGACGAGCTGATCGCCAAGAAGCGCGCCGAGCCGCGCCGCCGCGATAACCGTGACGGCCCGCGCGAGAACACCCGCGAGAACCGCCGTGACCGTCCCGAGGACAAGGGCGGCGTGCTCGGCGAGTATGGCCTGAGCGAGGAACAGGGCAACGAGATCATCATGGCTGCCCGCGCCCACTGGTTCGAGGACGAGCCCAACGAGGAGGCCGCCGATGCGGATTCCTCGCAATGAGCGCCTAGGCTCCGACAGCAGCGGCCGGCATGATCCGGAGAGGAAATGCATCCTCTCCGGACGGCATGACGCGCGCGGGCAACTCGTGCGGCTGGCGATCTCGCCGGACGGAGACGTGCTGCCCGATGCGCTGGCGCGTGCGCCGGGGCGCGGCGCCTGGATCGGCGTGCGACGGGCCGAGCTTGAAATTGCGCTGGCGAAGGGCAAATTGAAGGGGGCGCTGGCGCGCGCCTTCGGCAAGTCCCTTGGGGGCGCGCCGCTGCGCATCCCCGATGACCTGCCGCAGCGGATCGAGGTGGCGCTGACGCGGGCATTCACCGACCGGCTCGGGCTGGAGCTGCGCGCGGGCAAGCTGCTGCTGGGCAGCGACCGCATCGCCGAGAATGCGCGGATGGGCAAGGTGGCGTGGCTGGCCCATGCCGCCGATGCCAGCGAGGACGGCAACCGCAAGCTCGACCAGGCCTGGCGGGTCGGTCGGGAGGCGGAAGGCTCCGGCCTGCAGGGGACAATCTTGCCGCTGGACCGGGCGGCGCTGTCTGTGGCATTGGGCCGCGACAACGTCGTCCATCTGGCGCTGACCGACAAGGGCGCGGCCGAACGGCTCGCCGCCCCGCTGGCTCGCCTGCTCCATTACCTGGGCGCAGCAGACGAACCGGGCAACGATGAGACGGAAACGGCCGCTGCCGTGTCCAACGACGACGAATTGATTTGAAGGACTGTTTGAAGCCATGAGCGAGACCGACAACAAACCGACGCTGGGCCGCAAGCCGCTGGGTCTGAAGACCTCGGTCCAGGCGGGCGAGGTCAAGCAGACCTTCAGCCACGGCCGC
>JAGWUH010000012.1 GCA_028868535.1 Sphingomonadales bacterium
GCCTGCCGCCCAGCTCACGATTTCGACGATCTGCGGCCGTTCGGTCCCCAGCAGGTGGTCGTAGCGCGCGCGCAGCGCGGCGAACCCGGCGGGCGTTATCGGTGGCGAATCGGCGGGATTGCCGGCCGTTCGGGCGCCGGCGGCGGCAGGCCCGCGCCGGGACTGGGCGCTGGCTCGGGCAGGGGGGTGGCCAGGGGGGTTGGAAGCGGACATCGCCCGCCTGTTACCGTCGGCGGGGCCGAAGGGAAAGCGCCGCGCTTCAGAAGCTCGACCAGTCCTCCGGCTCGGCTGCCAGCGCCAGCGCGCCCCAGCTCGCCGGAACGGGCGCGCGTGCCGGCGCGGCCAGTGCCTCGCGGCCCGATTCGCGCCGCCGCGCCTTCCCGGCGCCGCCATCGGCCGGCCGCCGCGCGCGATCGCGGCTGCGGAACTCGGTCACCAGCGCCATCAGGCATTCGACCTCGTCGACCAGCGACCGCGTCGCCGCGCTCGACTGTTCGACCATCGCCGCGTTCTGCTGCGTCATCCGGTCCATCTCGCCGACGGCACTGCTGACCTGCTGGAGGTGCGACGCCTGGGCCTCGGCCGATCCGGCGATGTCGCCGATCCGGGAATTGATCTCGCCGACCTGCTCAACGATCGTGCGCAGTCGCGATCCGGTCTCGCCGACCAGCGCGACGCCCGCGTCGACTTGCGCCGAACTGGTGGAGATCAGCTCGCGGATGTCGCGCGCGGCATCGCCGCTGCGCTGCGCCAGCCCACGCACCTCGTTGGCCACGACCATGAAGCCCTTGCCCGCCTCGCCGGCGCGCGCCGCCTCGACGCCCGCGTTCAGCGCCAGCAGGTTGGTCTGGAAGGCAATCCCGTCGATGACGTTCACGATCTGCGCTATCTGCTGCGAGGATTGCTCGATCCCCGCCATCGCGGCGATCGCACGCTCGACCACGGCACCGCCTTCGCTGGCCTGGCGATGGGCGTTGGCCACCGCTTGCTGCATGGCCGCCGCGCCGGCCGCGGTTGCCTGGACCGAACCGGTGATCTGGTTCATCGCCGCCGAAGTCTCCTCCAGGCTCGCTGCCTGCTGCGCGTTGCGCGCGGCAAGGTCGTCCGCGGCCGAGCGGATCTCGTCGACCGAGCCGATAACCCCGCGCGCGCTGACCCGCACCGTCCCCAGGGCCTCGCGCAGCGCGCCCTGCGCGGCGTTGAAGTTCTGCCGCAGTTCCTCGTAAGCGGCGGGGAAGGGTGCCGAGATGTCGTATTCGAGGTCCTTGCCGGCCAGCCTCCCCAGCGCCACGGACAGCTGCCCCACCACCTCCTGCTGTTCGCGCTCGCCTTGCTCGCGCGACAGCACCGCTTGCCGGAACACCTCGATCGCGCGCACCAGCATCCCGATCTCGTCCTCGCGCTCCTGGCCCGCGACCGGGCGGCGGGTGTCACCGGCGGCGATCGCCTCCACGCAGTCGGCGGTCGCCGCCAGCGGGTCGACGATGCGGCTCTGTATCAGCCGCGCGGCCAGCCAGTTCGCGGCCATGACCAGCAGGGCCAGCGCGACGATCACCGCGACGGCCAGGATCGTGCCGCGATGGCTGCGCGCGACCAGTGCGCCGCGATAGGCGCCCGAATGCTCGACCAGCGCCTTGATTCCGTCCTGTTGCGCCCAGTAGGCGCGGCTCAGGTCGTCGTCATGGATGCGTCGCGCTACCGCCATGTCGTTGGCGCGGACCGCCGGAATGAAGCGCTCGTCCATCGCCCGCCAGAACGCCTCGGCGCGGACCATCGAGGCGTCGACCTCGGCGCGCTGCACGTCGGGAACCGGCGCCGTGCGCCAATAGGCGCGGCGCTGCGCGAAGATCGCGCGCTCCTCGTCGATCAGCGCCAGCCCGCGCTGCGCATAAGCCGGGTTCTCGACGATCAGCGTCGCGTGCAGGTAAGGCTCGACGACGAACGCCGGCGGCGGCAGGATGTCGGCCAGCAGCTCGTCCTGCAGCGCCGTCGCCCGGTACAGCGGCCCACCGAAGCGGACCTGGCCGATCACCAGCGCCACCACCGTGAACGCGATGAGCAGCAGCGCGATCAGCGCCTTGGCGGCATTGCGAGCCTGGTTGCGGATCATCGTCGTCTGGCCTTCACTGGTCTTCCGAGGGCGTCAGGATAGCGCGCGGAGGTTGAGGACAGCCTGCAATCGACTGCGTATTCATCGTTAGTTTTCGTGGATGGGGACTTGCGCCGCGGCATGCCAGGTCGGTTGACTCGTGCCAGACAGATGTCCAGCATCGGTCCCGACACGCCCCGAATCGACGGGCGGCAGCGGGAGAGAACGATGGCGGACAGGCTCAGGGTCGTGCAGTGGGCGACGGGCACGGTGGGAGGCGCGGCGATGCGCGCGATCCTCGATCATCCCGGCATGGAACTGGTCGGCGCCAGGGTCTATTCCGAAGCCAAGACCGGCCGCGACCTCGGCGAACTGTGCGGCCGCCCGCCGCTCGGCGTCACGGCGACGCGCAGCCTGGCCGACGTGCTCGCGCTGAAACCCGACTGTGTCAGCTACATGCCCGAGAGCACCGACATGGATGATGTCGTGGCGCTGCTCGAAGCCGGCATCAATGTCGTCGGCACCCGGGCCGAGTTCTTCAATCCGCACGGCCTCGACGGTGCCACCCGCGCCCGCATCGAGGCGGCCTGCGCGAAAGGCGGTTCCTCGATCCACGCCTCCGGTTCCAGCCCCGGCTTCATCACCGAGGCGCTGCCGATCGTGCTGCTGTCGCTGGTGCGCCGGCTGGACCTGTTGTCGATCGACGAGTTCGCCAACTGCGTCGACGGCTGCTCGGAGGAGATGCTGGTCGAGATCATGGGTTTCGGCGAAACCCCCGAGGTGTTCGCCCGGCGCAACCTGGCGGCCCGCGACGAAGTCTTCGAGCATTCGCTGGCGCTGGTGGCGGACGCGATCGGCATGAAGCTCGACGGCTTCGAGACCGCCAGCGAGTTCGCGCTGTGCCGTACCGAGACGAAGCTCCACCGCAGCACGATCCCGGCGGGTTCGGTCGGCGGCCAGCGCGTCACCCTCACCGGGCTGCGCGGCGGCAAGCCGCTGCTGCGCTTCCGCTCGAACTGGTTCGTCACCACCGACCTCGAGCCGGACTGGGACCTGCGAAGCGACGGCTGGCGGGTGCTGGTCGAGGGCGACACCCCGCTCGATATCAGCATCTCGTTCCCGATTCCGCCCGAGCAGCGCATGGCGACGCTACCCAACCTCACCGCGCACCGCCCGGTCAACGCCATCCCGGCGGTCTGCGCCGCCCCGCCCGGCTTCGTGACGACCACGGCGCTGCCGCAGGTGATCGCGCGGTTGGCCTAAGCCGCGCTTGCCGGTCGCCGGTCACAGCGCCATGAATGGCGCTGACGATCGAAACAGGCGACCGATGCAACCGCGCATTCTCCCCCCGCTCCTCGCGGCCGTCGCCCTTGCCGGGCCGGCCTTCCCGGCCGAGCCCCCCCGAATTGTCCCGGCCGCCGAAACCACGCCGTTCTACCTGCCGATGCAGGGCCTGAGGGCGCCCGCGAACCGCTTTTTCGTCAAGTGCGATGCCAGCCGTGCCGCCCGCCGCGAGGTCTATGCCGGGCGCGATGCCGCCTCGCTCTACGGCCGGGCGGAGGGCGGCTTCGAATTCGTCTACGAGGCGCGCGACGGGCAGGGCCGACCGTGCGTCTACCCGTTCGCGCCGTGGCTGCCGCAAGTGGTCGGCGCGCTCGATCGCACCCAGTACATCCTGCGATCGTCGCAGCCGGGCACCCGCGTCACCTTCCGCACCCCGGACCAATGGGCGACGATCGACCTGCGGCTGTTCGACATCGGCCGCCAGCGCGTCCACTTCGAGATGCGCGACATCGGCCTCGATTTCCCCGGCGCGATCCAGCCGATGGGGGCGCTCCATCTCGAGGCGCTCGGCGCCGTCCGCCCCGGGCTGATCACCGCCGTGATCCGCCGTTCGCGGCTCTACGGCGGCAAGAACGCGCTGTTCGTCCCCTCCGGCGAAACCATGCTCTACGTCGAGGACAGCGAGATCGCCGGCAACGTCGGCACCAACGTCGATCAGGAGCACGGCACCTACATCAACGGCATCCTCGTCTCGCACCTGCGCAATTCGTCCTGGCATGGCCAGCTCGGCTGGAAGGACCAGGCCAGCGGCCACCAGCTCAAGGACAAGGCCTACCTGCGGATCTACGAGAACGTCACCATCTCGAACGAAACCGCCGGCACCCCGCCTTCGGCAATGCCGCTGGTCGATGCCAGCGCCTTCGGCTTCACCTGGAGCAAGGGGCTGCGGCTGCGGCGGCTGCAACCGCTGCAGGCCCCGCGCGAGGGGCTGGTCGACCTGCGCACCGAGATCCGCTACGGCGCGCCCGGTCTCTACCCCTGGCCGCTCACCGCCGGTCCCGGCTGGCGGATGCCGCCGCAGCCGCTGGCCGCGCTCGACCGGCTCTATCTCGCGGTATTCCAGGACACCACGGTCGAAAGCTTCCGCCGCGAACCGTTCGTGTTTCGCCTCTCGCCCACCGGCACCGGCTTCGTCCCCGGCCGCGACGTCGTCACCGGCAACGAGCGGACCACGCCGGCGGACCAGCGCTTCGCCGCGCTGGCGTTCAACACCCGCGGCACCGCCGCGCGCGCCTTTGCCCCCGGCGGCTGGACGTTCGCCGATCCGCAACTGCCGCCGCAGGGTCAATGGCTGCTCGACCGCGACGCGTTCATCCGCCACGCTTTGGGCCTGATCGGCCGCTGAATCAGAACTGCCGCTTGGGCAGCCGCACCACCATCCCGTCCATTGCCGCCGTCACCGGCAACTGGCACGAAAGCCGCTCGTTCGGCCCCGGCTCGTCGCGCATTTCCAGCGTCGCCGCTTCCAGCTCGGCGATCGGCGCCAGCGCTCCCAGCCAGTTCTCGTCGACAAACACGCGGCAGGTGCCGCACGCGCAATTGCCGCCGCAATCCGCGAGGATGCCGCGGATGTCCGCCGCCCGCGCCGCCTCCATCAGCGATCCGCCCTCCGCGCACGCGACGTCGAACCGCGCCCCATCCGCTTCGATAAACGTCACCGTTACCATTTAGCCAGCCACCGGCTCGAACGCGAACGGCAGCGTTTTCAGACCCCACGATCCCGGATAGGGCCGCCAGACGATCTCGCCGTCGAGCCGCGGCTGCTTCATCCGCCGCGCGATCGCGTGAATCGCCTCCTGCAATTGCGCGCGCGCGATGTACTGGCCCAGGCACATGTGCTTGCCGAGCCCGAACGCGACGTGGCGGTGGTCGCGGTCGATCTCGCGGTCGGGGTCGAAGCGCTCGGCATCGACGAAGGCGTCGGGATCGCGGCCGGAGATGTTGAAGGTGAAGTAGAGCATCGTGTCCGGCGGGAAGGTGACATCGCGATAGGTCACCTCCTCGCTCGTCACCCGCGCCACCGAACCGGGGTTGAAGACCCGCAGCGCCTCCTCGACGACGTCGGCGCAATAGGCATGGTCCTCGGCGCAGCGCGCGTAGATCTCGGGATACTTGAGCAGCTCGTACATCGTGTAGGTCAGCACGTTCTTGGTGGTGTCGTAGCCGGCGATGAAGAAGAACATGATCAGGTCGGTCAGTTGCCGAGCATTGATCCGCCCCTGGTCGGCTGTGTCAACCAGCAGCGTCAGCAGGTCCTGCTTTTCCGATCCGTTCGGATCGGCGCGGCGCTCCTCGATCGTCTCGGCGACGAGGGCGTCGATCTGGACGATCGCGGTCTGCAGCGCCGGGATCAGCGCCTTGTCGAGGCTGAACGCCAGCCCCAGCGTTTCCAGGTCGTCGCGGATCCCGGCGATCCGCGCACGATCCGCGCCGACAAGGTCGAACATGTTGCTGATCGGATACCACGAGGCGAACTCGGCAAAGTCCATTCGCCCGGTGCCCGCGTGTTCGTCGAGCAGCCGCTCGATCGTCGCACGCATCGCCGGCCGCAGCTGGTTGGCGAAACGCGGGGTGAACTTGGCGGCGAAGGTGTGCCGCAGCAGCTTGTGCTCTTCCGGCGGCAGCGAGATCATCTGCTCGCTGGTGAAGCGCCCCCACGGCGTGCCCTTGGTGCCGAACATCTCGACCACGGCGGCATAAGGCGGGTGCAGCTTGTCGTCCTGCGGAAACAGGTCGCGAATCGCCGTGAACTCGTGGACGACATAGCCATAGTTGCTCGCCGCCAGCCACGGATGCTTCGCGCGCGCCTCGGCAAAGTGCTTGAGCGGGTCGACCCCGAATTCGGGGCGCTCCATTTCGAGGAAGGGCAGGTCCAGTTCGGCCAGCGCGGTCATCGTTCCTCTCCGTTTTGTCTTGCTGTGCACATGCCTAGCACCTCGACGGGCGAGGTCAACGCCGCAGCCTTGTGCAACCGATATGATTCAGCGCAAGGTTTGCCCCGACGCGGCCGCTAGGCACGATCCACCCGAATCAACGCGAGAGGACATTGCATGAAGATCGAGACGATGGCCGTCCACGCCGGCTACAGCCCGGACCCGACCACCCGCGCCGTCGCGGTGCCGGTCTACCAGACCGTCGCCTATGCCTTCGACAACGCCCAGCACGGCGCCGACCTGTTCGATCTCAAGGTTCCGGGCAACATCTACACCCGCATCATGAACCCGACGCAGGACGTGCTCGAACAGCGCGTCGCCGCGCTCGAGGGCGGCATCGCCGCGCTGGCGCTGGCGTCGGGCATGGCAGCGATCACCTATGCGATCCAGACCATCGCCGAGGCGGGGGACAACATCGTTTCCGCCAGCACGCTCTACGGCGGCACCTACAACCTGTTCGCGCACACCTTCCCGCAGCAGGGCATCGAGGTGCGCTTCGCCGATGCCGCCGATCCCGACAGCTTCGCTGCGCTGATCGACGATCGCACCAAGGCGGTGTTCTGCGAATCGGTCGGCAACCCGCTCGGCAACGTCACCGACTTCGAGCGCCTCGCCGCGATCGCCCACGCCGCCGGCGTGCCGCTGATCGTCGACAACACCGTGCCCAGCCCCTACCTGTGCCGCCCGTTCGAGCACGGCGCGGACATCGTCGTCCACTCGCTGACCAAGTACCTCGGCGGCCACGGCAACTCGGTCGGCGGCGCCATCGTCGATTCGGGCAAGTTCCCCTGGGCCGAGCACAAGGCCCG
Source organism: Sphingomonadales bacterium (assembly GCA_028868535.1). Taxonomy (GTDB): domain Bacteria; phylum Pseudomonadota; class Alphaproteobacteria; order Sphingomonadales; family Sphingomonadaceae; genus Novosphingobium. The sequence continues at coordinate 7,176 of JAGWUH010000012.1, forward strand.
CTTCCGGCGCCTCAACGAGCCCGACGTCTCCTACCACGGCGTCGTCTATACCGAGGCGCTGGGGCCGGCGGCGTTCATCGGCCGCGCCCGCGTCGTGCCGCTGCGCAACACCGGCGCAGCGATCTCGCCGCTGAACGCGTTCCTGATCCTGCAGGGGATCGAGACGCTGGCGCTGCGCATGGACCGCATCTGCGACAACGCGCTGGCGATCGCCATCGCCTTGCGGAACCATCCCAAGGTCGCCTCGGTCAACTACGCCGGCCTGCCCGATCACCGCGACCACGGCCTCGTGCAGAAGTACATGGGCGGCAAGGCCTCGGGCATCGTCTCGTTCGAGCTGAAGACCAGCGATACCGATCCGCGCGCCGCCGGCGCCCGCTTCCTCGATGGGCTGGGCCTGTTCACCCGGCTGGTCAACATCGGCGATGCCAAGTCGCTGGCGACGCACCCTGCCTCGACCACGCACCGCCAGCTCAATCCCGAGGAACTGGCCAAGGCCGGCGTCAGCGAGGGCATGGTCCGCCTCTCGGTCGGCATCGAGCACGTCGACGACCTTCTCGCCGATCTCGAGGCCGCGCTCGCCGCGGTCTGATGGCCCGGGTGTGGGGAGACTGGCCGTGGTTCGCTGCCCGGACCGAGTCCAGTGTCCCCGCGCCCTGTCCGCCCGCACCTATCCAGGCGTCTGCTTGCCCAGGAAATGGCTCAACGGGTTCGGTCCCCGGTAGCGCGCCTTGTCCGGGTACAACGCTTCGTAGACCACCGCGTTCTCGAGCACATGCGCGACGTAGCCGCGGGTCTCGGTGAACGGGATGTGTTCGATCCAGTCGACCCAGTTGCCGGTCTGGCGTGGGTCACCCAGGTCGCGCAGCCACTTGTTCACATTGCCCGGCCCGGCATTGTAGGCGGCGATCGCCAGCGGGTACGAGCCGGCATAGAGGTCCATCAGGTGCGCGAACAGCGCATCGCCCAGCGTCATGTTGTAGAGCGGATCGCGCGTCAGCGAGGAAAAGTCGTATGGCAGGCCCAGCTTCTTCGCCTGGCCCATCGCCGTGCCCGGCATCAACTGCATCAGCCCCCGCGCGCCGGCGCGGCTGACTGCCTCGGGCGAGAACTGGCTTTCCTGCCTGCTGATCGCGTGGACGATCGTCCAGTCGGTTCCCAGCGGGATGGGAATGCGCGGGAACGAGACGCTGCGGAACGCCGACAGCCGGTCGTTGGTCGCTGCCTGGCCCAGGATCACCCCCAGGTCGCGCCGGCCGATGCCGCGCGCCAGATCGGCGACCAGAACATAGTCGCTTTCGCTCTCTGCCTGCTCGGCGATGGCGCGGAAAAAGCGCACCGCGGTCTGCCAGTCGCCGTCGCGCGCCACTTCGCGCACCGCCTGCGCCAGCGGCGTCGCATAGAAGGCTGCGCGCTGCTGCTGCGTCGGCGCCGGGTGCGGCGGATCGGCCAGCGGCGGCAGCGGCCGGCCCAGCCGCTCCAGCGCCAGCATGCCGTGGTACTGGTCGGGATAGGCGGCGGCTTGCTCGAAATACGGCAGGGCCGCGGTCGCCTGCCCGGCCTCGGCCAGCGCGCGACCGGCCCAGTAGAAGCCCTTGGCCCGCGTCTGCGGCGTCCGCGCCGCGCGGGCATACCGGGCGAACAGCGGCGCCGCGCGCACGGGATCGTGCAGGACCCACAGCGCGCCGGTCCCGCCCAGCCACATCAGCGAGGTATAGTCGTCGCGGATCGGGAAGATCAGTCGCGGGATGTCGGTGCCCGGCGGCAGCGCGTCGTCGATGCGCTCGGCGATGCGCACGGCGTCGGCGGTCGAGGCGTCGCGCGCGACCTGGAGCTGCAGGTTGATCCATTTGCGCGGGTCCAGCGGCGGCTGGGCCAGGGGCGGGCGCGAGGCGAGCAGGCCGGCGGCGGCATAGCCCTGGCCGGACTGGTAAAGCCGCCGCGCGCGAGAATAGACATAGCCCGCATCCGCCAGCGTTGCCCCGTCCGCGACCGCACCGGCGGCATCGCCACCCTGCAGCAGGTCCAGCCGTGCCAGCAGCGCGGCGCGCGCGCCCGGCGAAAGCGGGGTCGCCGGGTTGGCCGCCAGCCGCGCCGCCTGGTTGACATTGCCGTCCCACAGCAGGGCGTTCATGCGCGCGTCGTGGTCGGTGGCGGCAAGGCCGGAGCCATAGCGCGCCAGGATCGTCGCTTCCGCGGCATCGGACATGCTGCCGCCGCGCCAGGCGGCGCGCGCCAAGTCGCCGCTTTCCGGCCGGCCATAGGCGGCCAGCGCCAGCGCGTATTGCGCGCGCGCCGGATTGGTCATCGGCGGGAAGCGGTCGAAAAAGGCGATCAGGCGCGCCGGCTCGACCGCCGCGGTCTCCAGCGATTTCTCCGCCGCCAGCCGCAGCTTGTACTCATCCGGAAACCCCGGATAGGCCAGCAGGAAGCCGGCGTAGTCGGCAAACCCCCACGTCGATTGCATCGTCAGCTCGCGCCAGCGCACGATCGCCGATCCGATCGCGCCGGGCTGCGATGCGATCAGTTGCGCCCGCGCGCGATCCCATTCCGATCCGTCCTGGCACTGGGCGGGGGCTGACAGGCAGACGAGGCCCAGCAGAAACAGCGATGCCAACTTGCGATGCATGCTGGACATAAAGGCCAACGGCTCCTTATCAGGCAATGAACGGGGCAGGGACGTTCGGTCCGAACGGTTAGCCCATGCCACGAAGCGAAGGACAGGACAAAATCGATGTTTTCCGGATCAATTCCGGCGCTGGTGACGCCGTTCCGCGATGGGGCTTTCGACGAAGCGGCATTCCGCAAGCTGGTCGACTGGCAGATCGACAACGGATCGAGCGCGCTGGTTCCCTGCGGCACCACGGGTGAGAATTCGACTCTCTCGAATGCCGAGCACCACCGCGTGATCGAGGTCTGCGTCGAGCAGGCCGCTGGCCGCGTGCCGGTCATCGCCGGCTGCGGCAGCAACGATACGCAGAACGCGCTGCTGCACATGAACTTCTCGAAGAAGTGCGGCGCCGCCGCCGCGCTGGTCGTCGCGCCCTACTACAACCGGCCGAGCCAGGCCGGGCTGCTCGCGCACTTCGGCTACCTGGCCGAGCATAACGACCTGCCGATCATCCTCTACAACGTCCCCGGGCGCACCGTCACCGACCTCAAGCCCGAGACCGTGTGCGAACTGGCGAACCGCTATCCGGACAAGTTCATCGGCATCAAGGACGCCAGCGGCGACCTGTCGCGCGTTACCGATCACCGCATGGGCATCAAGGGCACCTTCACCCAGCTCTCGGGCGACGACGAACTGGCGCTGCCGTTCAACGCGGCCGGCGGCGTCGGCTGCATTTCGGTCACCGCCAACGTCGCCCCCCGGCTCTGCGCCGAGTTCCAGGCCGCTTGCGCCGCCGGCGATCTCGCCAAGGCGCGGGAGCTGAACGACCGGCTTTATCCGCTGCATTACGCGATGTTCGAGGATGCTTCGCCGGCCCCGTGCAAGTACGCGATGACCCGCCTGCACGACTGGTTCCCGGAGGACCTGCGCCTGCCGCTGGTCACCTGCAACGAGGCCGCGCGCCGCTCGGTCGACGCGGCGCTGGTCCACGCCGGGCTCGTGCCGGGCTGATCGGTCGGATGGCCGGCGGGGCCGGCCATCCATCGTCCGGTCGATGGCCGGGCGCTTGCCATGCGCGAAATCATGCCACATTGTCCATTTGTGCAATCCGCAGGAACGGGAGAATGGAATGGCGATCGATCGGGCAGCCGCGCTGAAGGCGCGCGAGGAAGCGCGGACCAGTGCCGGTCCGCTGGCGGCCAGGGTGTTCCGCTACAATGAACTGATCGAGCAGGTGGTGAACGCCGCCAAGCAGCCCGGCTTCACGCCCGATGCATGGAAGGCGCTCGAGGAAGTGATCGACCCGGTCAAGTTCGAGCGCGTCGGCAATTTCAAGGAAGTGATGGACTGGCCGGCCTATGTCGGCATGCTGACCGCCTGGGGCACGACCACCGAGTTCTGGAGCAACTTCCGCCGCATCAGCGAATCGGGCAACTGCGTGTTCCTCGAACTGGAGGAGCACAATACCCCGAAAGACGGCAAGGAAACCGTGGTCAATTCGCTTTCATTGTATGAATTCGACACGGCAGGGAAGATCATCCACCTGGACATCTACCTGCAAATGGCCCCTGGGTGAGCATGACCCGTCAATTCCTTGCGCTGGAACTGTCAAAAACCGACAGAATTGCTGCAAAATGGGCAGCAATTGTTGAATAAACCTGCGAAATTACAACCAGACACAAGGTTTTGCTCGACTTGCCGCAAAAGTGCTGACAGGTCTCGACCCTGAAAACCCGGTCATAGGCGCCGCTCGCAGCCGGCGCGCAGAATTCGGGGACAGGGGTTACATGAGCGAAACCAGTTCCAGTCAGCGCCGCCGGCGCAATCGCAATTTTGACGACACGCACAAGGTCCTGATTGAAAAAGCGGTCGAATTGATCAGCGAAAGCGGTGCCGAAGCGCTGTCGATCTCGGCGCTGGCGCGCGAATCGGGGATCAACCGTTCGACCGTCTACTACCACTTCGACAGCCGCGAGACCTTGATCGAGGCCGTCCGGCGCTGGTCGTCCGAACAGATAGCCGCCGGTTTCAACCCACAGGTCAGCCAGGGGGAGCGCGTCAGCCGCATCACCGGCTTCGTGCTCGCCAACCCGGAAGTGACCAAGCTCTGGATCGAGGATTTCATCGCCGACGGCGATATCCGCGAACGTTACCCGATGTGGGACGCTATCGTCAGCGGTGTCGCCCGTCGTTTTCACGATTCCGGCCCCGATGGCGATGTCGATGCCGAAGTGTTCTGCACGATCCTGCTCACGGGCGCGCTGATCGGCCCGCGCGTGTTCCGCAACTCGGTGCGACCGGACGAAACCCTCGACCGCATCGTCGAGCGCTTCAGCTATGAGCAGATGCGCCTGCTGCGCGCCTACGGCCTGCTGTCCGACAGCGAGATCGCCGCCGTCGGGGGGCTGCCGGCGGGGCGGTCTTCGGACTGATCGCCGCCGGAAATCCTAAAATTGCGACAGTCTGCTGGAAATCGCTCTGGCGATGGCGCTACCGTGTCGCAACAGCACAAATCGGGTATTCTCCCCGGCAGCAGAACCGGCATGCCGCTCCATCGGCACGCGGCCGCCGCCATGGGAGAACACGATGAACCTCCACGCCCCCGCGTACGCGCCGCCCGCGCAGGACGGCTTGGACTGGCTGGGCACCCGGCCGATCCCGGCCGCGCCCTACTACGATCACCAGTGGTTCGCCGATGAAGTGGAGGCGATATTCAAGCGTTGCTGGATCCACGTCGGCCACGTCTGCGAACTCGCCCAGCCCGATGCCTTCATCCGTCGCGAACTGGAATTCGCGCGCGCCTCGCTGCTGATCACCCGCGGGCCCGACGGCGCGATCCGCGCCTTCCACAACGCCTGCACCCATCGGGGCACCCAGCTCGTCACCGACGAGAGCGAGGGCCGGGCACGCAAGTTCTCGTGCAAGTACCACATGTGGACTTTCGCCAACGACGGCGCGTTGCTTTCCGCTCCCGATTTCGGCCAGTTCCACGTCGAGAAACCGGCCTGCGCGCTCAAGCGCGTGCACTGCGAGGTCGTCGCCGGGATGATTTTCGTCAACCTCGCGCGCCGGCCCGAACAGGACCTCGCGACCTGGCTCGGCGAGCTGGGCGATCAGATGGCGGCGCTGCCCGTCGCCACCGCCACGCACATCACCGAATATGTCTACGACATCGATGCCAACTGGAAGCTGACTTACGACAACTTCCAGGAGAACTACCACCTCCGCTTCATCCACACCCGCACCGGCGCGGCGGGGCTCGGGGGCGACAACCCGTTCGGCTATCCCACCGAATACGGCTTCTTCGGGCCGCACCGCACCCAGGCAATCTGGGACAACCCGGAGCCAGGTATCACCCCGTTCCAGGGCTTCGGCTACGGCCGCGTCGCCCGCGCGCTGATCGATCGCGGCATCCACCCGACCGGTCCCAAGAAATACTTCGCGCTGTTCCCGGCGATGTTCCTGTTCGGCTCCTCGCAGCAGCCGTTCTCGCACACCGTCTACCCGATCGGGCCCGAACGCTCGCGCGGGGTCTTCCGTCTCTACTGGAACGGCGCGGATGCCAACCCTAGCGAGCGTTTCGCCCGCGAGTTCTCGTCGATGGGCCTGCGCGACATCCACTCGGAAGACCGCGCCGTGATCCTCGCCGGCCAGCGCGGACTATCCAGCGGCGCGCTCGAGCACATCCACTTCCAGACCCAGGAATCGCTCTGCCGCCACCTGTTCAACGAGGTCGAGGCGCGCGTGCTCGCCTATCGCGCCGAACACGGGGGAGCACGGGCATGAGCACGTTGCCGCCCGCCTTCGCCGCACTCGAACCCTTCGTCGCGCACTGGGCATTGCCCACCACGGCGGCCCGCGCCGCCGCCCGCGACAGCGCCGGGCCGGACGGCTGCGCCGCCTTCCTCGCCGCCGGCTTTCCCCGCGCGGCCGACGCGCTCGACTATCTCGACGGCAAGGGTTTCACCGCCTTCGACGCCGCCGACACGGCATTGATGAACCTGATGCTCGGCCTCGCGCACGCCGCGCTCGGTGCCGAGCTGCTCGGTCCGGATGAAGCCCGCCACGCGCTCGATCGTCCCGCCATGCGCATCCAGCGCAGCCCGGCCGATTGCGCCCCGGCGTAACCTACAGCAGCTTCTCGATATCCGCCGCGATCGCTTCCGGCTTCACCGTCGGCGCGTAGCGCTTCACCACCCGCCCGTCGCGTCCGATCAGGAACTTGGTGAAGTTCCACTTGATCTTCCTGGTGCCGAGAATGCCCGGCGCCGCCGCCTTCAGCCAACCGTAAAGCGGCGCCTCGCCCGGCCCGTTGACCTCGATCTTGTCCATCAGCGGGAACGACAGCCCGAAGTTCACCTTGCAGAACTGCTCGACCTCGTCGGCCCCGCCCGGCTCCTGCCCGCCGAACTGGTTGCAGGGGAACGCCAGAACCTCGAACCCCTGCGGCCCATACTTGCGCCACAGCGCCTCAAGCCCGTCGTATTGCGGGGTAAAGCCGCACTTGCTGGCGGTGTTGACCACCAGCAGCACGTTCCCCGCCTTCTGTGCGAGGTCGATCTCCTCGCCGTTCGGCAGGCGGGCGGTGAAGTCGGCAATGGTTTGCGTCATTCCGCCTTGCTACGCGGAAAGTCCGCGCGTTGGTAGAGGGCCGCGATCTCGTGCGGTTCATAGCTGCGGTCGCCCGCGCGCTCGATCATGTACTGGCGGCGCTCGTCCTCGGGCAGCGCGGCGACGAACCGGATCAGGTCGGCGAAATTCGATCGCCGCAGCGCGGTGAACCCATGCAACAGCCCGACCCCGCCGGTCAGCCCCGGGTCGCGATGGTGCAGCGTCGCCGCGTCGTCCCAGTCGATGCGATCATCGCCCGGCTCGCCGGCAAAGGTGGTGGGGTTGTGCGCCATGGAAACTCCCTCGCAAGTTCGAGGGGCAAACGGTTTACCCGTCGCTCAGGTTCCCGCCACCAGCACCCCCTCGTGCAGCCGAACCACCCGGTCCATCCGGGCGGCCAGCCGTTCGTTGTGCGTCGCGATCAGCGCGGCTGAGCCGTGCCCGCGCACGAGGTCGAGGAATTCGCCCAGCACCCGGTCGGAGGTGGCCTCGTCGAGGTTCCCGGTGGGCTCATCGGCCAGCACCAGCCGCGGCCGGTTGGCCAGCGCCCGTGCCACCGCCACGCGCTGCTGCTCGCCGCCCGAAAGCTGGCTCGGCCGATGGCCAAGCCGTGCGCCCAGCCCCAGCGCGCCGAGCAACTCGCCCGCGCGCGCGGCTGCCGCGTCCCGCGCGGCGCCGACGATCAGTTGCGGCATCACCACGTTCTCCAGCGCGGTGAAGTCGGGCAGCAGGTGGTGGAACTGGTAGACGAAACCCAGCGCGTCGCGCCGCAGCGCCGTGCGCGCATCGCCCGACAGCATCGACGCGTCGCGCCCGTCGATGACGATGAGGCCGCCGAAACCGCCCTCCAGCAGCCCCACCGCCTGCAACAGCGTCGACTTGCCCGATCCCGAAGGCCCCAGCAGCGCGACGATCTCGCCCGGGGCGATGGCGAGGTCCACCCCGCGCAGCACGTCGATGGTGACGCCGCCCTGGACGAAGCTGCGCGTCACGCGATCGAGCACGACCACGGCAAGATCCTTGGCCGGCTCACTCATAACGCAACACCTGCACCGGATCGGTCGATGCCGCCTTGAACGCCGGGTACAGCGTCGCCAGGAAGCTGAACGCCAGCGCCATCACGCAGATCACCGTGATCTCCAGGGGATCGCTGCGCGCCGGCAGCTCGGTCAGGAACCGGATCTTCGGGTCCCACAGGTTCTGCCCTGTGATCATTTCCACCAGACGCACGACGTTCTGGCGGAAGAACAGGAACACGAACCCCAGCAGCAGCCCGGTGCCGGTCCCCAGCGCGCCGATCAGGAAGCCGGTGGTGACGAAGATCTTCAGCATCGATCGCCGGCTCGCCCCCATCGTCCGCAGGATGGCGATGTCGCGGGTCTTGGCGCGCACCAGCATGATCAGGCTCGACAGGATGTTGAACACCGCCACCAGCACGATGATCGACAGCACCACGAACATCGCCACCCGTTCCACCGCCAGCGCCTCGAACAGGCTGGCGTTGATCGTCTTCCAGTCGGACACCACCGCCTGCCCCTGGAGCTTCCGGGCCAGCGGCGCCAGCGTCTCGCCGACGGTGTCGGGATCGGTGGTCTTCACCTCGATCATGCCGATCGCGTCGCCCGAGAGCAGCAACACCTGTGCATCCTGGATCGGCATGACCACGAACGTATTGTCGTAGTCATAGACGCCGATCTCGAAGATCGCCGCGACGCGGTAGGAAATCTGCCTCGGCACCGTGCCGAACGGCGTGCTTTGCCCGGCCGGATTGATGATGGTGATGGTATCGCCGATCCGTGCGCCGATGTTCTCCGCCAGCCGCGAGCCGATGGCGACGTTGTCCGCCCCGGCCTGCAGCGGAGCGAGCGATCCCGCCACCAGCTTCGGCTTCAGCGCGGCGATGTCCTCCGGCGTGTTGCCGCGCGCCAGGATCGCCTCGACCCGACCGTTGAAGGTGGTCAGCAACGGCTGCTCGATCAGCGGGCTGGCGTGAACCACGCCTGGCGTCGCCCGCACCTCGCGCAGCACTGCCTGCCAGTTTTCCAGGCGCCCGCCATAGGCCTGGATCACCGCGTGTCCGTTCAGCCCGACGATCTTGTCGAGCAGTTCGGCGCGAAACCCGTTCATCACGCTCATGACGATGACCAGCGCGGCGACGCCCAGCGACACCGCGACGAGGCTGATCCCCGCGACCAGCGCGATGAAGCCTTCGCCTTTGCCCGGCATCATGTAGCGCCGCGCGATCGTCCATTCGAAAGGGGTAAGGAGCAAGGCGTGTCCCGTAATGCGCTGTCGGCGTTGCGGTAAGGGTTTAGGGTGCATTGCCTGCCACCGCAATGCTTGCCGACCTTGCCACGAAACCGGCCAACCCCCTTGCGTTTCCGCCCCCGCCGCGCCACATGCGCGGCGCGAGCCCCGCGCCGTGTCGGCGCCCCCAGATGGAGTCGCGCGCACCATGACCACCCCTTGGGACATCGACGACGACAAGCTGCGCGAGGAATGCGGCGTGTTCGGCGTCATCGGCACGCGCGAGGCCGCGGGGACGACCGCGCTCGGCCTTCATGCGCTCCAGCACCGCGGGCAGGAAGCGGTCGGCATCACCAGTTTCGACGGGGCGGAGTTCTACTCGAAGCGCGGCATCGGCCATGTCGCGCAAGTCTTCGCGGGTGCCGCCGATTTCGCCGAGCTGCCGGGCGCGATGGCCTCGGGCCACGTCCGCTACTCGACCACCGGCGGCTCCGGGCTGCGCAACGTCCAGCCGCTGTTCGCCGATCTCGCCTCGGGCGGCTTCTCGATCGCGCACAACGGCAACATTTCCAACGCGATGAGCCTGAAGCGCGATCTCGTCCAGAAGGGCTCGATCTTCCAGTCGACCTCGGACACCGAGGTGATCATCCACCTCGTCGCCACCAGCCGCTATCCCACCCTGCTCGATCGCTTCGTCGATGCGCTGCGGCTGGTCGAAGGCGCCTATTCGCTGATCTGCATGACCGCGGAAGGCATGATCGCCTGCCGCGATCCGCTCGGCATCCGCCCGCTGGTGATGGGGCGCATCGGTGATGCCATCGTCTTCGCCAGCGAGACCGTCGCGCTCGATGTCGTCGGTGCCGAGTTCGTCCGCCAGATCGAGCCGGGCGAGCTGGTCCAGGTCGATCACAAGGGCACGATCTCCAGCCATCGCCCGTTCGGCGCCCCCAGCCCGCGCCCGTGCATCTTCGAGCACGTCTATTTCAGCCGCCCCGATTCGGTGCTCGATGGCCATTCGGTCTACTCGGTGCGCAAGCAGATCGGCATGGAGCTGGCCAAGGAAGCGCCGGCGGAGGCAGATCTGGTCGTGCCGGTGCCCGATTCGGGCGTCCCCGCCGCGATCGGCTATGCCCAGCAGTCGGGCATCCCGTTCGAGCTCGGCATCATCCGCTCGCACTATGTCGGCCGTACCTTCATCCAGCCGTCGGACGGCGCCCGCCATGCCGACGTCAAGCGCAAGCACAACGCCAACCGCGCGCTGGTCGAGGGCAAGCGCATCGTGCTGATCGATGATTCGATCGTGCGCGGCACCACCAGCATGAAGATCGTCGAGATGATGCGCGATGCCGGCGCCGCCGAAGTGCACATGCGCATCGCCAGCCCGCCGACCGACAATTCGTGCTTCTACGGCGTCGACACGCCGGAGCGCTCGAAGCTGCTGGCCGCGCGCATGGACGTCAAGGCGATGGCCGAGTTCATCAAGGCCGACAGTCTCGCCTTCGTCTCGATCGACGGGCTTTACCGTGCCGTCGGCGAACCCGGGCGCAACAAGGCCTGTCCGCGCTATTGCGACGCGTGCTTCACGGGCGACTATCCGACCCGGTTGACCGACTATGCCGAGCGTGACGATGCCGCGCAGCTCGATCTCCAGGTGCCGCAGGCGGTGAACGCATGAGCATGGCCCTCGAGGGCCGGTTGGCCCTGGTTACCGGCGCCAACAAGGGCATCGGCGCCGCGACCGCGCAGGCGCTTGCCGCGGCCGGCGCGCACGTCGTGCTCACCGCGCGCGACGTAAAGGGGCTCGAGGCGGTCGAGGAAGCCATCCACGCCGCTGGCGGCGCCGCGACGATCGCGCCGATGGACCTGGTCGAAAGCGACGCCATCGCCCGCCTCGCCACCGCCATTGCCGGGCGCTGGCCGGCGCTCGACGTGCTGGTCCACGCCGCTGCGATCCTGCCGCAACTGACCAGCGTCACCGACATCGACCAAGCCGCTTTCGGCAAGGCGCTGACCACCAACGTCCTCGCCACGCAGGCGCTGCTCGCGCGCTTCGATCCGCTGCTGCGCAAGAGCAAGGATGCCGTGGTGATCGGCCTCACCAGCAGCGTCGCCACCGCCCCGCGCGCGTTCTGGGGCGCCTATGCCGCCAGCAAGGCCGCACAGGAAGTGCTGCTGGACTGCTACGCGCAGGAAGTGCGCAACCTCGCCAGGATCCGCGTCGCCATCGTCAATCCCGGCGCCACCCGCACCAAGATGCGCGCCAATGCCTATCCCGGCGAGGATCCGGCGTCGGTCAAGCCGCCCGAAGTGGTAGCGGCGCGGCTGGTAAGCCTTGTTGGTGAACAGTTCGCCAGCCCGCACCGCGAATCGGTTAACCCCGTCCGGTAGCGCCGGGGTAACCCCGGGCAGTCATTCTTTGGCAGGTTTCCGGCAAGGAATCCGCAACGAATGGACCGCTCGGAGGTGCTCGACCCATGGTGATAGAAGGACCCGGTTTCAGCCTCTACGAACAGGCTACGCTCGAAGATCGCTGCGCGCCGCGCTCGCGGCTGGCGGTGCCCGCCTCGCTGCGCCAGTCGGGGGGCAAGGCCTTCCAGACGGTGGTGCGCGATCTCTCCGTCGCCGGCTTCTGCGCCAGCTCGCTCAACCGCATGCACGTGGGGACGGTGTGCTGGTTGACGATGCCCGGCATGGAGGCGCTCCAGGCCGAGGTGATCTGGTGGAACAATAGCCTCGTCGGCTGTGCCTTCTCGAACCTGATGAACCAGATCGTGCTCGACAGCCTGATCGCGCGCTGGCCGACCCAGACCGCTTACCGCATCGTTTCCTGACCTGATGCAATCGTCCCGATGCGTACTGCGGGTCGCCCCCGAAATCCCATCTACGGCGGACGACGGGGCGCGACTCGGGAGCCCGGCGGGCTCTGCCCCCCCTCGCTCGCCGGGCTCCGCCCTTCCGTCTGGCGTCAGACCAGGGCGGCGTCGAATGCGGCGCGGATAGCTTCGGAAACGTGGCTGGCGCCCATCTTGGTCATCATGTTGGCGCGGTGGATTTCCACCGTGCGCGGGCTGATCGAAAGCCGCTCGCCGATCAGGCGGTTGGACAGGCCTTCGGCGATGCAGGCCAGCACCTCGCGCTCGCGGCGCGACAGGTTGTCGATGCGCACGCGCGCCTCCGATTCGCGAATCCGGCTCGGCCCCTGTTGCTCGGCCGCCTTGTGCGCCGCGGCAATGGCGGCGACGAGCTGGGCGTCCTCGGGGGGCCAGGCCAGATAGTCGATGGCGCCGCCCTGGATGGCGCGGACGATCATTCGCGTCGTCGGGTTCTCGGCAAAGCCGACGATCGGCAGCCAGGGACCGACTTCGTTCATGTGCGACACGAGCTGGCCAACGGCGTCGCCCTCGTCATGGACCAGCACGATTCCCGCCCGCGGCCAGCGCGCCATCAGTTCGCGCACATCCTCGAACGGCTCGACATGCACCCCGTTGCCCGCCAGCCGATGGCTGATGGCGGCGCGGCGCTGGCTCAGCCCGTCAACCAGGTAAACCGGACCACTCGATTTCATTCCAACCTCCGCCGGAGCCCGCCGACAATGAATGCCGCGCGAAGACTCCAGAATGTTCGCCAATCGCAGGGACCGCAGCCGGGCGAAACCGCCGGTCGGAACCTGCTTCCACCGATCGACTAAGCGCAGGAAGGCGCTGCGAATTCAATTCACCACTTGGTCCGCCGGCATATACTTAGGTTTAGGCCAGCGCCGCGAGACAAACGACTGCGGGTGGGCATCCGGCTTGCCGGCTTTGCTTACGAGGTGGCCAGGTCGTTTCGCGCCAGTTCCTCGATCACCCGCTCCAGTTCGGCCAGGCGCACCGGCTTGTTCAGGAACGCCACCGCACCCGACGCCAGGGCCGCGCGCGAAACCTTCGCGTCATAGCAGGCGGAAACGAACACGATCGGCACGCGCGGCCGCGCCTCGGCCAGTCGCGCCTGGACCGCCAGCCCGTTGTCGCCGGGCAGATGGTAGTCGAGCAGCAGGCACAACGGCCGCGCTCCGGCCAGGAACACCAGCAGTTCGTCGATCCCGCCGAAATGCGCGGTCGCATAGCCCAGCGCGGCGATCCCGCCGGCCAGCGCTTCGCGGAAATCGTCATCGTCGTCGAGGATGACGACCGGACGCACCGCCGCTGCCTGCGAAATCTCGAGCGTGCCGCCTGACGTCATTACCTCACTCGCACGCTGTACCGGCTTTGGCCGGCGCGCCCCACGCGTGTTATGCATGGCGGCCCGTTGCCTTGATACTATACCTTGGTAGCAGGCCGATCAGCGATCCGCCGCGCAGACCCCCAACTGGTCCGCCATCCGCACCAGCTCCGCCAGCGAGCGCGCGCCCATCTTGCGCATCGCCTGGCCGCGGTGGACCTTCACCGTGATCTCGCTGACGTCGAGCATCCCGGCGATCTGCTTGTTCAGCAAGCCCTGCGCCACCAACCGCATCACCTCGCGCGCGCGGGGCGTCAGCGAATCGAAGCGCAGCCGCAGCTCGGCCTCGGCGGTTTGGCCGGCGCGTCGGCGCCGATCCTCCTCGATGCCGTGATGGATCGCGTCGATCAGGTCCTGGTCCCGGAACGGCTTGACCAGGAACTCGATCGCGCCGGCCTTCATCGCCCGTACCGACATCGGCACGTCGGCATGGCCGGACAGGAACACGATCGGCGGGCTGGCCCCGCCGCGCGCCAGCTCGGCCTGAAGGTCCAGCCCGCTGCGCCCGGGCAACCGCACGTCCAGCACCAGGCAATGCGGCCCCGTCACCGCCGGCGCGTCAAGGTATTCCTGCACCGAACCATAAGCCTTTGCGGTCATGCCGACGCTGTCCATCAGCGCCAGCAGCGCCTCGCGCAGCGCCGGGTCGTCCTCGACGAAGACGACGCAGCCGTTTCCGTCAGCCATCGTCGCCCTCCGGCGCGGCCGGCAGGCTGATGCGGAACCGCGTGCCGAAGGGCAACCCCGGCTCGCTCCACAGCTTCCCGCCGTGCGCCTCGATGATCGATCGCGAAATCGCCAGTCCCATTCCCATCCCGGTCCGCTTGGTGGTGAAGAAGTGATCGAACAGCCGTTCGCGCACCTCGTCGGACATGCCCATGCCGTTGTCCGTCACGCTCACGCCGACGCCGCCGTCCGCCTCGGCCTGGCTCGCGATCGTCAGCCGTCTTTCCCGCCCGCGCAAGTCCTGCAGCGCCTCGCGCGCATTGGCGATCAGGTTGATCAGCACCTGCTGCAACTGCACCTCGCTGGCCAGCACGGCCGGCAGGCCGTCGGCCAGCGCCGTCGTCACCGCCACTCCGCTGGCGTCCAGCTCCCCCGCAACGAAACCCAGCGCCGCGCGAAGGGCGCCATTGACGTCGCACCGCACGAAGTCGCCATCGTCCCGTGCCAGCCGTCGCCGCGTCTCGCGGATCACCGCGTGCGCGCGATCGGCATCGCGCAGCGCCCGCGTCAGCGCCTCGCGTGCCGCCTCCACCTTGTCCACCGCCGGCGCGAGATAGCGCATCGCCGTCTCGACATTGGTGATCACCGCCGCCAGCGGCTGGGTGATCTCGTGCGCGATCGACGAGGCGAATTCGCCCACCGTCAGCGCCCGCGCGATCCGCGCGACTTCCGCCTGCCGCGCCCGCGCTTCAGCCTCCGCCGCCGCCTGCGCCCGTCGCGCTTCCTCCAGCTTCTGCTGGTCCTCGATTACCGAAATGGCAAAGGCGATTTCCTCGCCCAGCTCCTGGAAGATCTGCACCTCGCGCTGCGAGAACGCGTACGGCACGCTGGCATAGACCACCACCGCGCCCAGCGTCCGCTCGCCCGCGCGTCCGAACGGCACCGTCGTGCTCGACCGGATGCCATAAGGCCGCGCGCGATCTCGCCAGGTGTCGAACACCGGGTCGTTCATCGCGTCGTCCATCACCCATGGCTCGCCCGAGCGGATGCCGCGCCCGGTCGGGCCAAGACCGGCCGGCAGATCGTCGCGCCAGGTCAGCACCAGCCCGTCGAGATACTCGCGCGCGCTGCCGGCGCTGGCGATGAAGCGGATTTCCTTGTCAGGTGCCGGCCCGGCCATGGCGATCGCCGCGATCACGTACTCCTGGTGCGCCGCGATCGCGCGGCACACGCTCTCGGCCATCTGCGACAGCGATCGCGACCGCACCAGCGCCCGGGCCGAACGCGCATAAGCGCCCAGCGCCCAGGTCAGCCGCCGGACTTCCAGCTCCGGCGGGTTCGGCAGGTCGATATCGATTGTGCTGTTTCCCGGGCCCACCGCTCCCATCCCAAGCTGCCAGAACGCGCGCGACCCGGCTCCAACATGCCGCGTATCGCCAGCAATTGCAAAGGCTTCGACGCGGCCCTTGCGAACAGTCGATCACTTCAGCGTCGCGTGCGCCGCCAGGGCCCGCGCCCGCCCCTCGGCGTGGCCGATGATCGGCGGCGGATAGCCTCCTGGCCGCTGCTCCCGGCCATGGCCGGGATCGTGTATCGCCTCGTCCGGCAGCCCCGCCAGCTCGGGCACCCAGCGCCGGATATAGCCGCCCGCGTCGAACTTCGCCGATTGCGTCAGCGGCGCCATGATGCGCACGAACAGGTTGGCGTCGACGCCGCTGCCCGCCGACCACTGCCAGTTGGTCGCGTTCTGCGCATAGTCGGCGTCGACCAGCGTGTCCCAGAACCACTGCTCGCCCTCGCGCCAGTCGATCAGCAGGTGCTTGACCAGGAAGCTGGCGGCGATCATCCGCACCCGGTTGTGCATCCACCCGGTCGCCCACAACTGCCGCATACCCGCGTCGACGATCGGATAGCCGGTGCGCCCCTGCCGCCATGCCCGCAGGTCCGCCCTCGCCTCCGCGCCGTTTCGCCAGGGCAGGGCGTCATAGCGCGCCCGCCCGTTGCGCGTGCCGTAGTCGGGCAGTTGCAGGATCAGGTTCTGGGCATAGTCGCGCCAGCCCAGTTCGCCCAGGAACGCTGCGCTTCCCGGCACGCTCGCCACCCGGTGCCACACCTGTCCCGGCGAGATCTCGCCGAAGTGCAGATGCGGCGAAAGTCGCGACGTCCCCTCGCTGGACGGCAGGTTACGCCGCGCCTCGTAGCGGCCCGCGTCCGCAGCGAACGCGTCCAGCCGCGCCTCCGCCCCGGCCTCGCCCGGCGTCCACTCGGCGCCGAACCCGGTCGCCCAGTCGGGCGCTGTCGGCAGCAGTCTCCAGTCCACCAGCGCGTCGCCCTGCGGCCAGCGCTCCGGTCCGGGAACCCGCGACGGCGCCGGCAGCGGCTCGGCCGGCGGCATGCGCTCGGCCAGTGCGCGCCAGAACGGCGTGTAGATCTTGTACGGCGTTCCCGCGCCGGTCAGCACCGTGCCCGGGCGCGCCAGGTAGTTGCCGTCATGCAGGTGCAGCGCCAGCCGCTGCGCGACCGCCTTCTCCGCGTTGCGCCACCACGGCTCGTAATGGGCGATGGCATGGACCTCGCGCGCGCCGGTCTCCGCCGCCAGCGCCGCCAGTACCGCGTCGCAACGCCCGCGCCGCAGCACGAGCCGCGATCCCCGCGCCCGCAGTTCGGCGTCGAGGCTGGCCAGCGAATGATGCAGCCACCATCGGCTCGCCTCGCCCATACGCCGATGCCGCGGCGTCTCGTCGTCGAGCACATAGACCGGGACGACCGGACCGCCCGCCGCCACCGCTGCGACAAGCGCCGGCTGGTCCGCCAGCCGCAGGTCGCGACGCAACCACAGGAGAACGGGATCTGCCATCGCTCCAGACAGCCCGATTCCTGCTCTGCATCAAGTGTCCGCAAGGCCGTACCCGGCCGATTCCGCGGCAAGCGACACGAGCGGGCGAGGACCGTCCCCGAACATGAGCCAACCCGGGAATCGGCCAACCCGGGAATCGATCGACAGCGCCATCGGCCGGCCCCTGCGCCGCCGTCCGGGGCGGCAGGTATTCCCGGTCCTGTCAGGATAACGGCGGGATGGCGTCAGCCACCCACCGTCCAGGTCTGCCCCTTGGCCAGCAGCTTGCCGAGGTCCGCCGCCTTGCCGGCGCGCGCCCGTGCGTCCTGCTCGCCCACCGCGTCCTCGTAGCTCGGCGCCGGATCGTCGTAAATCACGCCCAACGCCATCGGGAACGGCCCGAACGGCAGCTCCACCAGCATGTGCGCGACCGAGCGGTTGGTGACGTCGTGGACGATCACGCCCGCCGCCTGCCAATCTCCGTCAACCACGTCGACCACCTTCAGCTTCAGCGCCGCCGCGTCGAGGGCGATGCCCTTGACGCCGCCGGTCTTGTCGCTGCCGAACAGCATCGGCTCGCCGTGCTTCAGCCACAGCTGCTGCTGGTCCGCCCCCTTGGGCGCGGCGAAGTCGTCGAACACGTCCTTGTTGTAGACGATGCAGTTCTGGAAGATCTCGACGAACGCCGCGCCCTGGTGCGCGTGCGCCGCCTTCAGCACGTCGGGCAGGTGCTTGGAGACGTCGAACCCGCGCGCCACGAACCGCGCCCCCGCGCCCAGCGCGAACGCGCACGGCCGCGCCGGACGGTCGACCGAGCCGAGCGGCGTGGTCGGGCTGGTCGTGCCAACCCGGCTGGTCGGCGAATACTGGCCCTTGGTCAGGCCATAGATCTCGTTGTTGAACAGCAGGATCTGCGTGTTCAGGTTGCGGCGGATCACGTGCATCGTGTGGTTGCCGCCGATCGACATGCCGTCGCCGTCGCCGGTCACCAGCCAGACGTCGAGTTCGGGGTTCGCCAGCTTGATGCCGGTGGCGAACGCCGGCGCGCGGCCGTGGATGGTGTGGAAGCCATAGCTCGCCATGTAGTACGGGAACCGGCTCGAGCAGCCGATGCCCGAAACGAACACGGTCTTCGCCGGATCGCTGCCGAGGTCCACCATCGTGCGCTGCACCGCCTTCAGGATCGCATAGTCACCGCAACCCGGGCACCAGCGCACTTCTTGGTCGGATTCCCAGTCCTTGATGGTCAGCTTGGCCAGAGGAGTCATGTCGTTCATGGATTCACCGCCTTGATGGAGGGCAGTTGGGTCTTGTCGGCGGCGAGCTCGCTGCCGCCGGCGTTGCCGGGCACGCCGTCGAAATAGGTGTCGATCACCGACTCGATCTCGGCGATGGTGAACGGCTGGCCGGAAACCTTGTTCAGCGGCTTGGCGTCGACCAGGAACTGGTCGCGCAGCACCGTCTTGAACTGGCCGGTGTTCATCTCCGGCACCAGCACCCGGTCATACGAGTGCAGCAGCTCGCCGAGGTTGGCCGGCAGCGGCCAGACGTGGCGGACGTGGATATGGCTGACGTCCTGCCCCTTGGCGCGCGCGCGGCGCACGGCCTGCCGGATCGGGCCATAAGTGCTGCCCCAGCCGACCACTGCCAACTTGCCGCCGGCCTGCCCCTGATCGACGTCCTGCGCCGGGATGCCTGCGGCGATGCCGTCGACCTTGTCCTTGCGCGCGTCGGTCTGCAACTGGTGCGCGGCGGGCGAATAGTCGAGGTTGCCGGTGTCCTGCGCCTTCTCGATGCCGCCGATGCGGTGCATCAGGCCGGGCGTACCGGGCTTGATCCACGGACGCACGCCGCGCGCGTCGCGCTTGTACGGCAGGATTTCGCCGTCGGTGCCGTTGGCCTCACCCAGGAACTGCGCCGGGAACGGCTTGTAGGCCGCGGGATCGGGCACCTTCCAGGGTTCGCTCGCGTTGCCGATATAGCCATCGGTCAGCAGCATCACCGGGGTCATGTACTGCACGGCGATGCGGCACGCCTCGATCGCGCACTCGAAGCAGTCCGAAGGGCTGCGCGCCGCGATCACCGGCATCGGCGCGTCGCCGTTGCGGCCATAGATCGCCTGGTAGAGGTCCGATTGCTCGGTCTTGGTCGGCAGGCCGGTGGAAGGCCCACCGCGCTGCGAGTTGACGATCACCAGCGGCAGCTCGGTCATGATCGCCAGCCCCATCGCCTCGCCCTTGAGCGCGATGCCCGGGCCGGACGAGGACGTGACACCGAGCTGGCCGGCATAGGAGGCGCCGATGGCGGAGCAGATCGCGGCGATCTCGTCCTCGGCCTGGAAGGTGGTGACGCCGAACTCCTTGAGCTTCGCGAGGTTGTGCAGGATCGCCGAGGCCGGGGTGATCGGATAGCCCCCGAAGAACATCGGCAGTTCCGCCAGCTGCGCCCCGGCGACAAGCCCGAGGCTGACCGCTTCGGCGCCGGTTACGGTACGGTAGAGGCCGGCTTCGGAAGGCACGGGCGCCAGGTGCTGCTGGCGGATCTGGCCGCCGATTTCCGCGGTTTCGCCATAGGCATGGCCTGCGTTCAGCGCGGCGATGTTGGCCTGCGCCAATTCCGGCTTCTTCGCGAACTTGTCGTTCAGCCAGTCGATCAGCGGCTGGCGGTCGCGGTCGAACATCCACAGCGCCAGGCCCAGCGTCCACATGTTCTTGCAGCGCAGGGCTTCCTTGTTGCCGAGGCCGAACGGCTTCACCGCCTCGATCGTCAGCGCGCTGATGTCGAATGCCAGGAGCTGCCACTTGGCCAGGCTGCCGTCTTCCAGCGGATTGGCGTCGTACTTCGCCTTTTCAAGGTTGCGCTTGGTGAACTCGCCCGAGTCGGCGATGATCAGCCCGCCCGCCTTCAGCGCCGGCACGTTGGTCTTCAGTGCTGCCGGGTTCATGGCCACCAGCACGTCGGGCTGGTCGCCGGCGGTGGTGATGTCGGTGGAGCCGAAGTTGATCTGGAACGCGGAAACGCCGAACAGCGTGCCCTGCGGCGCGCGGATCTCGGCCGGAAAGTCGGGGAAGGTCGCCAGGTCGTTTCCGGCCAGCGCGGTGGACAGGGTGAATTGCCCGCCGGTCAGTTGCATGCCGTCGCCGGAGTCGCCCGCGAAGCGGACGACGACCGCTTCGGGAGTCGCGTGCTCCGTGTCCCGTTCCGCCATCAATGCATCGGCCATTATCGTCGCCATCCTGAACTGTGCGCGCCCGCTTTCCGGTGCCACGCCTGCTTTCACGTATGGGCGCTTGCGGAATTGCGCGCGCTGGGACAAGCCAGCAATTCTGTCAGACCGCAAACAAGGGCTGTGCCAAGCGCCGATCCGTCCGGCTAGTCAAGTATCAAAGCGCAACATTCGCAGTTCCGAACAACTTTTCGCAAATCAAGCTGCATGCCGGAGTCCCGATGTCAGAATTCGCCCATCTTCCCTACCGTCCCTGCGTCGGCGTGATGCTGGTCAATGCCGCCGGCCTCGCCTTCGTCGGCAAGCGCATCGACACGCAGGAGGGCGATTTCTGGCAGATGCCGCAAGGCGGGATCGATCCGGGCGAGGACATCGACGCGGCGGCCTTCCGCGAACTGGCGGAAGAAACAGGCGTCCAGCCGCACCACGCCACCCTGGTCGCACGCACCCGGGCCGAGTTGCTCTACGACCTGCCGCCGGAAAAGCTGGGGCGCCTCTGGGGCGGCAAGTACCGCGGCCAACGCCAGACCTGGTTGCTGGCGCGCTTCACCGGCGCCGATGGGGACATCCGCCTGGATGCCCACCACCCGCCGGAATTCTGCGAATGGAAGTGGATCGCGCCGGCGCTGCTGCCCGAGCTGATCGTGCCGTTCAAGCGCGCCGTCTACGAAGCCGTGCTTGCCGAGTTCGCCCCGCAGATATGAGCGCCGTACAGCGCCGATGAAGCGGCCGAACCCCGCCCCGGCGCTTCCGAATCAGTTGCTGATGCTGGCCTGCGGCTTCATCGTTTCGGCTGAGACCACCCGCTCCGCCGGACCGTGCGCGATCGCCTCCGCGACCAGCCGGGCCTGCGCGCAATTGCTTCCGCAGATGCCCTCCAGCCGCGCCAGGTTGCGCCGCGCCTTGTCGAACGCGCCCTTCTCCGCCAGCGCCGCGCCTTCGCCGGCCAGCGCCGTCAGGTTCTGTGGATCGCTGTCGAGCACGTCGCGGTAATAGCGCAGCGCCTTGCCCTGCATCCCCTGTCGCCGCGCCGCCTCCGCCAGGTCGAGCACGATCGCCGGATGACCCGGCTGTACCGCCAGTGCCGCCTCGAAGGCGTCGGTGGCGGCGTCGGGATTCCCGGCCGAAAGCGCCGCCCGTCCCTGCTGCTCCAGCGCCAGCGCGCGCGGATCGAGCGGCACCGCCGGCGCCGACCAGCCGACGCTGGACGTCACCCCGGCGAGCAGCGACAGGGCCAGAGCGGCGGGATAGTAGCGCATCAGCAGTTCCCTCGGGCTCGACCGGGCCTCGCGCCCGTCTCCGATTTCGTTCGCGGCCATAGTGCATCGCGCTAACACGCACGCAAGAGGGTAGCGACAAAAAACCCGTCGCAGCCGTGCCGCCCTGGCACGAATCGTGTCCCGTCGCCGCGGCGGTCGCCGATCGGCAACCGCCCGTCGAGCGGTTGCCAGCATCCCGGTTGCCGTTCGCGCAGCGCGGCCACCTGCCGGGCGCCCTCGTCGTCGAGCACCGAACAGACCACCCAGACCAGCCGCCCGCCCGGCCGCACCAGCGCCGCGCCCACGTCGAGCAGCCGCGCTTGCAGCAACACCAGTTGCGCCAGGCGCGCCGGCGTCAGCCGCCAGCGCGCCTCGGGGTTGCGCCGCCAGGTGCCCGTGCCGGAGCACGGGGCGTCGATCAGCACCGCGTCGGCGCCCGCGGCCAGGTCGCGCAGGGCCTCCGCCTCGCGGCCGCCGTCGAGCAGGCGCTGTTCGATCACGGCGGCGCCGGCGCGCTCCGCCCGGGGCGCGAGGCGCGCCAGCCGTGCGCGGTCGGCATCGCAGGCGACGATGCGCCCGGCGTTGCCCATGTCGGCCGCCAGCGCCAGCGTCTTGCCCCCCGCGCCGGCGCAGAGGTCCACCACCGTCTCGCCCGGCCGCGCGCCCACGGCGAGCGCCGCCAGTTGCGAGCCGAGGTCCTGGACCTCGATGCGGCCCTCGCGATAGGTGTCCCAGCTCTCCACCGGCGTTCCGGCCGGCAACCGCAGCCCCTGCGGGCTCGCCAGCGGCTCCCCTGCCACGGGCAGCGCCAGCGTCGCGCGGTCCGCCTTCAGCGCGTTGACGCGCAGGTCCAGCGGCGCGCGGCCCAGCAGTGACGCCGCGTCCTCTCCCGCCACGTCCGAATCGTCCAGCGCGGCCTGGAGCCATCCCGGCGCTACCCCTGCCGCCGCGGCCACTTCATCGGGCGCGATCGCGGCAGGGGCGTGGCGCGAGCCATCGAACAGCGCGCGCAGCGCCGGGTCATCCGCCGCCAGCCGCAGCATCGCCGCGCGGCCGCTGGCGGGCACCTCGCCGCAGGCGCGAATCGCTGCATAGACCAGCTCGCGCACCGCGCGGCGATCGCCGGACCCGGCAAATCGCCGCGGCCGGAACCATTCCGCGATCAGGCGGTCTGCCGGCGCGCCCTGCGCGCGCGCTGCGGCGATAACCTGGTCAAGGATGTCGATGGCCGCCTGTACGCGTGCTGCGGGGGTCATCCGGATGCAGTTCCTTAAGGCAAAACGACAAGGCTTCTTTCGTGCGCCAGCGCCATAGAGCGCAAGGCGACCACTTGCCATCGCCGGGCGTCGAAATTCGCTCTTGCTGACGCTAAGTCATTGGTCCTATTGGAACGAGCCAGTCGTCATGTCGCACCAAGTCCTGGATCCCTTTGCCGAACCGCCGCCGCCGACCATCTATGTGGTCGACGATGAACTGTCGGTGCGCGACGCGCTCGATTCGATGCTGCGCTCGGTCGGCTACAGGGTGGAGCTTTTCGCCAGCGGCCCGGCGTTCCTCGAACGCGCCGCGCAAGGCCTGGACGGCTGCGCGATCCTCGACGTCCGCCTGCCGGGGATGAGCGGGCTGGAAATACAGCGCCGGCTGAAGGATCTCGGCGTCTCGATCCCCATCGTCTTCATCACCGGACACGGCGATATCGAAATGGCGGTCGGCGCAATGAAGTCGGGCGCGGTCGAGTTTCTGCCCAAGCCCTACCGCGAGCAGGCGCTGCTCGAGGCGCTCGACATCGCGATCGACCGCCAGCGCCGCGATTCGGGCGAGCTCCACTCGGTCCGCCGTTTCGAGGAAAGCCTGAAGTCGCTGACCGCGCGCGAGCAGGATACCCTGGCGCTGATCGCCGAAGGGCTGGAGGCCAAGGAAATCGCCTTCCGCCTCGCCATCAGCGAGGTGACGGTGCGCATCCACCGCCGCGCGATCGTGCGCAAGTTCGGGGTCAAGAGCGTGCCGGCCATGGTTGCCGCCTATGCGCGCTTCCTGGACGGAAAGCGGCCGTCGTCGTGACTGCGGTGGGGGTGATGGGTCTGCGGCACCGGTTCGAACGGTTCGTCGACAGCCTTGTCATCATCCCGATGGAGGAACTGCGCGAGATCCTGTCGCGCCCGCACGTCAGCCCGCTGTGCCGGGCGAGCCTGCTGGTGTCGATGTTCTCGGTCTGGATCACGACGCCGAGTTTCTCGCTGGAACCGCAATATCTCGTGGAATCGCTCTATCATTCGCTGACGCTCGGCACGCTGGCGATCGGCTTCCTCAACATCCAGACGAAGCGATACGAACTGAATCCCCCGGCGATGATCCTGTTCTCGCTGCTCTACATCGTGCTCTGCGTGTGGGCCGCGCTGTTCCGTGCCAGCGCGTTCCCGGTGTCGCTGATCTACTTTTCCAGCATGCACTACCTGGTCAATTCGATCCTGCTGCGGGAAAGGATCTCGCTGGCCATCAATCTCGCGGTGTTTCTGGTGCTCCCGCCGTGCGCGTTCGCGTATTGGCGAACCCTGCCCGAAGTGGCGGGCTGGTCGCGCGAGGTGACCGATCTCGTCACCGCCCTCTCGCTCAGCACCAGTTCGCTGATCACGCTGCACCTGGTCCTGGCGGTGCGCACGCTGAGCCTCGAGAAGCTGGCGGACGCCCGCATCCGCGTGGCGGAAATGCAGGCAGAGCGACTGATCGCCGAGGAACGCTTGGCGGCGCGCGAGCAACTCGCCCGCCTCAATCGCATCTCGGTGCTGGAGGCGATGTCCTCCTCCGTCGCGCACGAGATCAACCAGCCGATCAGCGCGGCGATGACTTACGCGGTGGCGGCGCAGCGTTGGCTGGCGCGGCGCCAACCGGACATTGCCGAGGCGCAGAGCGCGCTGGACGGCGCCCTCGCCGAGATCGACAGCGTCGGACAGCGCGTCCTCACCATTCGCGCGCTGACCAGCCAGCAGACGCGCGAGTACAAGCCGACCGACCTGCCGGCGCTGGTCGAGGCGCAAGTCCGCCTGGTGCGCAGCGAATTCGAGCGGCGCAAGGTCCGGCTGAGCCTGCACTGCGATCCGGCCCGGGCCCTGCGGCGCGCGCGCGCATGCCCGCCGGACATCGCCCAGGTCGTGATGAACCTGCTGAGCAACGCGATCGAGGCGATACCGGTCGAGGCCCCAGACGGGGCCGTGCACGTCGAGGTTCGCGCGCCGGATTCGCGCTGGGCGGAGGTCCGCGTCCTCGACAACGGCTGCGGCATCCCTGCCGAGCAATACGATGCCATCTTCCAGCCGTTCCACACCACCAAGGACAAAGGAACCGGGCTCGGCCTTTCGATCTGCCGCGAAATTGCCGAACGCCACGCCGGTACGCTGGTCCTGGCGCCGGCCGAGGGCGGGGGCACGATCGCTACCCTGCGGCTGGCGTTGCGCACGTGACCGGGCGGCAGGAAAAGGGCGACGCATTTTGGCTAAACGATATGATTAGTGAGATACACGAATGGGATAATAGCACTTCAAAACAGAGCGTTGTTCTCATTTCGTTGTGCCGGTAAAACCACTTTCAGAACCGGGCACAGCCTGGCGGGTCGCACCAAACTTCCGGATAGCTGGCGGTTTCCAACCAAGCCGCCAGCTACCGGTTTCCCCGCAGCCAGTCTTCGGTTCGATCAACGCGAAATAGCGGCGCCATCCCGCAGACCGGCCTGGAGCCGGCAAGCTCCGAGACGGTCGATGCACGGCAACTTGCAAGTCGCAGAATCTTCGGTTCTTCCCAACGCCGTCCCTGCGGCGATCGATCTTCGCCAGGCGGTCGTGGCCCTGGGGCAGGCGTTGGAGCTGATCGACGCCAACAGTGCCGGACATTCCAACCTCAGCCTCGCCGCCGCACACGCGGAAACCGCCCTTTACCTGGTCGAGGCGGACCTGCCCCCCTCAGCGCGGAGTTGACCCCTCAGTACGGAGCTGAACCCTCAGCGCGGACCTAACCCGGCAGTGACAAGCCGAGCCCCTAGCGCGGAGCTAACCCCGCAGCACGGACCTGACCCGGCAGTGCGGAGCTGACCCGGCAGTGCGGAGCTGACCCCGCACCCAGACCTGAGGTGCCTGCTGCCGCCCGCAGGCAGGGGCCGTCTTCGTTATTGCGGACAACCCCTCCGGGTCGCGCCCCAGCGAGGTTCGGGAGCAACTGCGGGCGCGTCTGCGACCTTCCGCTCGCGAAGGAGGCGTCAGCTTTTTCCTTCTCGCGCGGCTGCGCGCGGTCCGCGCCAGCCCTTCCGCCAGGGCGGGCAGGGGCCTGTCAATGCGTCGATGCCGCCATGTCGGCCTTGTCGCTCGCGGCGTCGCCGGTCGTTCCGCAGGTCCCATCCGGAACCGCCGATGCGCCGGCAGCCCCGCGTGCGGCCGAGGAACGTCCGGGCCGCCGTGTGACCGACGTCAGCGCGTCGGGTAGTTGGGCGCCTCGCGCGTGATCGTCACGTCATGGACATGGCTTTCGCGCAGGCCGGCATTGGTGATGCGCACGAACTGGGCGCGGGTGCGCAGGTGATCGATCGTGGCGCTGCCGGTGTACCCCATCGCCGCCTTGATGCCGCCGACGAGCTGGTGGATCACGTCCTTGGCCGGGCCCTTGTACGGCACCTGCCCCTCGATGCCTTCGGGCACCAGCTTCATCTGGTCCTTGATGTCCTGCTGGAAGTAGCGATCCGCCGAACCGCGCGCCATCGCGCCGACCGAGCCCATGCCGCGATAGGACTTGTACGCGCGGCCCTGGTAGAGGAAGGTTTCCCCCGGCGCTTCGGCGGTGCCCGCCAGCAGGCTGCCGACCATGATCGTGCTGGCCCCCGCCGCCAGCGCCTTGGCCGCATCGCCCGAGGTGCGCAGGCCGCCGTCGGCGATCACCGGCACGTCCCCGGCGGCGCTGGCCGCATCCATGATCGCGGTGAGCTGCGGCACGCCGACGCCGGCAACGATCCGGGTCGTGCAGATCGAGCCGGGGCCGATGCCGACCTTGACCGCATCGGCGCCCGCGCCGATCAGGGCCCGGGTGGCTTCGGCGGTGGCGACGTTGCCGGCCACGACCTGCGCCGCATTGGACAGCTTCTTGACCCGTTCGACGGCCTTGGCGACGTCGCGGTTGTGGCCGTGCGCAGTATCGATGATGATGACGTCGCATTCGGCCGCCAGCAGCGCCTCGGTGCGCTCGAAGCCCTTGTCGCCCACCGTCGTTGCCGCGGCAACGCGCAGGCGCCCGGCGGCGTCCTTGGTCGCCTCGGGGTAGGTCACGGCCTTCTCGATGTCCTTGACGGTGATCAGGCCGACGCAATGGTAGGAATCGTCGACCACCAGCAGCTTCTCGATGCGGCGCTGGTGGAGCAGCTTCTTGGCCTCGGCCTGCGACACCCCGGTCTTCACCGTTGCCAGGTTCTCGTGCGTCATCAGCTCGCGCACCGGCTGCAGCGGGTTGTCGGCGAAGCGGACGTCGCGGTTCGTCAGGATGCCGACCAGGCGGCCGCTCGCCTCCACCACCGGGATGCCGCTGATCTTGTTGGCCTGCATGATCGCCTGCGCCTCGCCCAGCGTGGCATCCGGGGTGATCGTGATCGGGTTGACGACCATGCCGCTCTCGAAGCGCTTCACCGCGCGCACCGCGGCGCACTGTTCCTCGATCGTCAGGTTGCGGTGCAGCACGCCGATGCCGCCGAGCTGGGCCATGACGATTGCCATGTCCGCTTCGGTCACGGTGTCCATCGCCGAGGAGATCACCGGGATGTTCAGCGCGATCGACTTCGTCAGCCGGGTGCGGGTGTCGGCCATGCTCGGCAGAATGTCGGATTCGGCCGGACGCAGCAGCACGTCGTCGAAAGTCAGGCCGAGGGAAATGTCCATGATCGCCACTGTTCCTGCTGGAGGGGGAGGGATTCGTGGCGGCCCATGTAATCAAGCGGTCCCGCCAGCGCCAGCCCGATCTTTCGGGCTTTCCCCAGTGCTAGCCGAGAAATTCCGCAGCCGGCACATAGGCATGGCCCAGCGCCTGCGCGACGGCCTCGTAGGTGACCTGGCCGGCATGGACGTTGAGGCCATCGGCGAGGTGGGGGTCGGTTCGCATCGCCTGCTTCCAGCCCAGCTCGGCGATGCGCAGCGCGTGCGGCAGGGTCACGTTGTTCAGCGCGTACGTGCTGGTGCGCGCCACCGCGCCGGGCATGTTGGCGACGCAATAGTGGACGATGCCGTCGACCAGGTAAGTCGGCTCGGAATGGGTGGTGGGGCGCGACGTCTCGAAGCAGCCGCCCTGGTCGATGGCGACGTCGACGAGGACCGAACCGGGCTTCATGCACCTGAGCATGTCGCGCGTGACGAGCTTCGGCGCGGCGGCGCCGGGTACCAGCACCGCACCGATCACGAGTTCGCTCTCGCAGATCATCTGCTGGATCGTCGAGCGGTTCGAGAAGCGCGTCTTGGCCCGGTTTTCGAAGTGGTTTGACAGCGTTTCTAGCACCACCGCATCGCGGTCGAGGATGGTGACGTCGGCGCCCATGCCCACCGCCATCTGTGCGGCGTTGAAGCCGACGACGCCGCCGCCGATGATCAGCACGCGCCCGGGCAGCACCCCCGGCACGCCGCCGAGCAGCACTCCGCGCCCGCCGTGCGCCTTCTGCAGCGCGGTGGCGCCCGCCTGGATCGACATGCGGCCGGCGACCTGGCTCATCGGCTTGAGCAGCGGCAGCGACCTGCCCGGGCCGGTCACGGTCTCGTAGGCGATCGCGGTGACGCCCGAGCGGAGCAGGTCCTCGGTCTGCCCGGGATCGGGGGCGAGGTGGAGGTAGGTGTAGAGGATCTGTCCCTCGCGCAGCATCGCGCGCTCGCCCGGCTGCGGTTCCTTGACCTTCACGATCATCTCGCAGCCGTCAAACACCTCGGCGGCCGTAGCCTTCAGGACGGCGCCGGCATCGACATAGGCGGAATCCTCGGCGCCGATGCCCAGGCCGGCGCCGGTCTCAACCCAGACCTCGTGGCCGTGGGCAGCCAGTTCGCGGACCGATTCGGGCGTGAGGCCGACGCGGTATTCGTGGTTCTTGATCTCGCGGACGGTGCCGACGCGCATGGGGGGTCTCCTTGCAATGCGAACTGGTTACATTTGAAACCAGTTTTCCGCAAGGCGGCGCGGTCGCGGTCAGCGCGCGAGCCGGGCCAGCACCTCGTCGAGCGCGGACAGGAACCGCGAGCGATCGGTCCGGGCGAACGGCGGAGGCCCGCCGACCACGTCGCCGCCGGCGCGCAGGTCCGCCATGATCGCACGGGTGGCGATGGCACCGCCGATGGAGGCGGTGGTGAAGGGCTTGCCGTTGGGGGCGATCACCGCGGCGCCTGCCTTCAGGCAACGGTCGGCGAGCAGGATGTCGGCAGTGATCGCCACGGCCCGCGGCCCGGCGTGCTCCGCGATCCAGTCGTCGGCGGCGTCGAACCCGTCGCTCACCACCACGCGCCTGACCAGCTGATCCAGCGGCACGCGGAACGGTGTGTTGCTGACGATGGCCACCGGCACGCGGCGGCGCAGCGCGACCTTGTAGACCTCGTCCTTCACCGGACAGGCATCGGCATCGACCAGAATGCGAAGGCTGCCCGCCTGCGTGGCGGCATCGAAGCTGTGCATCCGCGCGCCTTGCCACATCCGCGTGGCCGGGTCATCTCCCCGGCGATGGATCGCCCGGCCCGCACTTGCGCCGACGCGGCTATCGGGTTCTAACCGGGCGGAAAACGTCGCGCACGAGAGGAAGGCCGCAGCATGACCGACAGCGATTTCCAGCCGTTCGCCGGCGCCAGCGCGCTGATCTTCGGGGGCGGCCAGAACATCGGCCGCGCCATCGCGCTCGAATGGGCCCGCCGCGGCGCGAAAGTGGCGATCGCCGACCTCAACGCCGAAGGCGCGGCGGTGACCGCAGAGGAAATCCGCGCCGCCGGCGGCGAGGCGATCGGAACGGGCGCCGACGTGACCAGCGATGACAGCGTCGCCGCGGCGGTGGCGGCGGCGGAGGCGGCGTTCGGGCCGCTCGACATCCTGATGAACAACGCCGGCATCCTGTCGGGCGGCAATCCGCAGGACATTCCGGTTTCGGCCTGGCAGCAGATGCTCGACGTCAACCTGCTGGGCCAGGTGCGGGCGATCAACCTGGTGCTGCCGGGGATGCTGGAGCGGGGCAGGGGGCACATCGCCAACACCGCCAGCTTCGCCGGGATGTATCCGTTCGCCTGCAGCCGGGTCCATTACGCCGCGTCCAAGGCGGCGGTGCTGTCCTATTCGGAGAACCTCGCGCTCTATTGCCTGCCGTATGGCGTGCGCGTCTCGTGCCTGTGCCCGGGGCCGGTGATGACGACATCGGTCCACGGCATGAAGCACTTTTCCGAAAGCTACGAGATGCGCATGCCCGGCGATCACCTGACGCTGAAGTCGCAGGAGGAAACGGCGATCGTGCTGAGCGACGGGATGCGCGACGGGCGCATCGTCATCCCGACCGACGAACTGGTCTGGCCGACGATGCGCGAGCTGGCGGCCGGCCCCGATGCCTTCATCGCCAAGAAGGCGGCGGAATTCGCTGCGGGCAATTCCGGCCGGCCGATGGTCCCGGCGCAGTTCCTGAAGCCCGCCTGAGCAGCGGCGCGGGACCGGTCAGCGAGGCCGTTCGCCGGCCAGCGTGATCCGGCGCATCCGCCGCCGGAAGCCGTGGTAGTCGTTGATCGGGTTGTGCTGGGCGGCGCGGTTGTCCCAGAACGCCAGCGAGCCGGGCTGCCAGCGAAAGCGGCAGGTGAATTCCGGCCGCACCTGGTGCTGGAACAGGTATTGCAGGATCGGCGCGCTCTCCGCCTCGGTCATGCCCTTGAAGTGGCTGGTGTGCGCGACGTTGACGAACAGCAGCTTGCGGCCGGTTTCGGGGTGGGTGCGGACGACCGGGTGCTCGGCGGTCAGGTGGCGGAAGGTGGCCTTGTCGCCGGCGTTCTGGATCATGTCCTCGCGCGTCTTCGAGACATCGGCCTTGGTCGAGCAACTGACGCCGACCAGCGGGTCGAGCAGCGCCTTCATGCCGTCGGACAGTGCCTCGTAGGCAAGGTACTGGTTGGCGAACAGGGTATCGCCGCCGTAGGGCGGGATCTCCTGCGCATGGAGCATCGATCCCATCGGCGGGCATTCGAGATAGGTGGTATCGGCGTGCCAGATGCCGCCGAAGTTGTTGCGCTCGTGCTCCAGCTTGGTGATCTCGGTGATCATCGGATAGCCGTCGATGCCGGGCAGCATCGGGTATTCGGCGGGCTCGCCGAAGCCGCGGGCAAAGGCCAGGAAGCTCTCGGGCGTCAGCACCTGGTCGCGGAAGAAGATCACCAGGTGATCGAGCAGCGCCTGCCGCACCCGCGCGAACGCCTCGCGGTCGAGTCCCTTGCCGATGTCGATGCCTTCGATCTCGGCGCCCAGCGCCCCTGCAATCGGCTTGACGGCGATCGTCCCCATTTCCCCTCCACGATGTTCCCGCGACGATCGGGAATCAGCTTGAATGCAACGCCTCTCGCGTCGCCGTCAGCGCGGCGCGGATATCGTGCTCGCGCGCGGCCATGCGATGGCTCGGCCCGGCCACGGCGAGTGCGTACCAGTCGGCGTTCAGCAGGATCGGCGTGGCGAACGCGGTGACGTCCGGCACGTTTTCGCCGTGGGTGGCGAAACAGCCGTCGCCACGCCCGGCGTCGAACTCCGCCAGCAGCGCATCGGCGCTGGTGCGGGTCGCCGGGGTCACGGACGGCATACCCGCTTCGGCGAGCAGCGCGCGCGCCTGTCCCGCCGCCAGCACCGAGAGCAGCGCCTTGCCGATGCTGCTCGAATGCAGGGGCTTCATGTCGCCGACGCGCGCGCTGTAGCGCACCACGCGCTCGCTCTCGAGCACGGCGAGGTAGCCGACTTGCGTGCCGATGCGCTTGCCGAAGATCACGGTCTCGCCCGTCGTTTCGCGCAAGTGCTCCATCGCCGGCTCGATCCGCGCCAGCACCGGATCGTGCGCGAGCAGCGTACTGCCGAGATCGTGCAGGCGCCGGGTCGGGTAAAGGTCCTTGTTGCGTCCCGGCTGATAGAGCCAGCCCTTGCGCAGCAGCGTCTGCACCAGCGCGTGCGCGGTGCTGGCGGGCATCCGGCAGAAGTCGGCGAGCTCCTTCAGCGCCAGCGGCCGCCGCTCGCGCTCGAAGGCTTCGAAGATGGCGATCGCCCGCTCGACGCTCGATTCCGACATGCCCGTGCTGTGCCGCAGCCATCGCCGCTTGACAATACAATTCGGATATCTGAAGCCATATTCATAAATACGAAGAAAGAGGGATGCGGTGCCGCAGTTCATCGGCCGACACACGATCTTCCACGGCTTCGGCCGCTCCCCGTCGGAATCGCCGCCTGGGCACGTGCCGTTCACCTGGTGGGGTTCGGACCGCTTTCGCCTGCCCGAAGGCACGCGGCAGACCAACGTGCGGCTCCAGGCGGAGGACGGCGCCCATTCCAGCGGCATTCTCTACACGCGCGGCGGCGAGAAGACGGCGGTGGTGTTCAACCACCCGCGCGCGGATTTTTCGAGCCACTACCTGACGCCGTTCCTCGTCGCCGCCGGCTATGCGGTCTATGGCGGGCAGACGCGCTACCTCGGCAATGACGTCAATTGCGAGCACGAGTGCCTGTGCGCCGATCTTGCCGCGCAGGTCCGCTATCTCCGCGCGGAGGGTTTCGAGCATGTCGTGCTGTGCGGCAATTCCGGCGGCGGCCCGCTGTCGACGTTCTACATGGCGCAGGCGAATACCCCCGTCGGCCTGCGGCTGAAGCTGACGGCGGCGGGCAATCCCTACGACCTCAACGAGCTCGACCTGCCGCCGGCGGACGGGCTGATCAACCTCGCCGGCGCGCTGAGTGAAGGGGCGCTCGGGCTCGCCAACCTCGATCCCTCGGTCACCGACGAGGAGGACCCGCTGTCGTGCGATCCCGCGCTCGACATGTTCGATCCGGCCAACGGCTATCGCCGCCCGCCCGAAGCCTCGCACTACAGCGCGGAATTCCTCGAACGCTATCGCGCCGCCCAGGTCGCGCGGTGTGCGCGGATCGATGCCCGGGCACGGGCGGAAGTGGCGCGCAAGCAGGCCGCGAAGGCACGCATGGCGGAGCCGGGCTTCGCGGCACTGCCGTTGGCGGAGCAGGTGGCGATCACCCGCCAGGCGGTGGCGTGCAACACCCTCGTCACCTATCGCACGATGGCCGATCCGGCGCTGACCGACCTCGCGATCCACCCGAACAAGCGCGGCATCATCGGCCTGATGCAGCCCGATCCGCACGTCGCCAACTGGTCGATCCCCGGCTTCGTGCAGATGATGACGGCGGAAGGCTGGCTTTCCACCTGGTCCGGCCTGTCGACGCAGGTGGACATGCACCGCGATGCGCGCAAGGTCACGCAGCCGGTGCTGTCGATCACCTTCGATGCCGACGTCACCATCCTGCCGTTCGTCGGCAGGGGGCTGGTCGAGAACGCCGCGAGTGCCGACAAGACTTACGTCGAGGTGGCTGGCGACCATTTCGGCTTTCGCGAGGAGGGTGAGCGCGAGGGCGGCGTGGTCGATGCCGCTGCCGCGATCGTCGACTGGCTGAAGCCGCGCTTTCCCGCTGCAGGAGAGGTGGCATGAGCTTGCAGGACGCGCGCATTCTGGTGATCGGTGGCGGTTCGGGCATAGGCCACGCCGTGGCACGGGCGGCCAAGGCCGACGGCGCGACGGTGACGATCGCCTCGACCAATGCAGAGCGGCTGGCGGCGGCGGCCGGGCGGCTCGGCGGCGTGGCAACAGCGCTGCTCGACATCACCGATGAGGCAGCGGTGGCAGGCTATTTCGCCGGATCGGGCGGGTTCGACCACATCGTCTCGACCGCCGGCGACTGGGGCAAGGCGCGGCGTGGGCCGTTTGCCGAGATGAACCTGGAGGACGCGGCGGCGCTGTTCGGGGTGCGTTTCTGGGGCGCGGCCAAGCTGGCCAAGCACGCCGGCAAGGTGCTGCCCGCGGGCGGATCGCTGACGCTGACCAGCGGCATGTCGGCGTTCAAGCCGCAAAAGGGCTCGGTGATGGCGACGGCGATGGCCGGCTCGGTCGAGCACCTGGTCTATGGCCTCGCGGTCGAGATGGCGCCGATCCGCGTCAATGGCGTGTTTCCCGGCGGGGTGGCGACGGAGATCTTCCAAGGCCTGCCCGAAGCGATCCGGACGGCCGAGGAGGCGCGCTTCGCCGGCCAGCCGCTGCCGCGCATCGGCGAGCCGGACGAAGTGGCGCAGGCCTACCTCTACC
The DNA here is from genome assembly GCA_028868535.1 of Sphingomonadales bacterium. Lineage (GTDB taxonomy): Bacteria > Pseudomonadota > Alphaproteobacteria > Sphingomonadales > Sphingomonadaceae > Novosphingobium. The sequence goes on from JAGWUH010000012.1 coordinate 41,251, forward strand.
TGATGACCTGCGGCTACGTCACCGGGCAGGTCCTGCAGGTCGATGGCGGCGGGATGCTCAGCTAGCCCAGAACCTTGCCGATCAGGCCTGCGAAGGCGTTGATGAACTTGCCGAAGAATTCGCGGCTGGCGTCGTTGCTGATCGCGCCGTCCTCGCCGAACAGCGTGTGGCCGCTGCCGACGTAGGCTTCGGGCTGGCCGAGCACCGGCATGTCGAAGAACGAGATCGCCTGCCGCAAGTGATGGTTGGCGCCGAAGCCGCCGAGCGCGCCGGGGGAGACGGTCATGATCGCGGCGGGCTTGCCGTTCCACACTGCCTTGCCCCACGGCCGCGAGCCGACGTCGATGGCGTTCTTGAGGCCGCCGGGGATCGACCGGTTGTACTCCGGGGTGACGAACAGCACCGCGTCGGCGGCGGCGACTTCCGCGCGGAAGCGGGTCCAGGCCGCAGGGGCATCGGCGGTTTCGAGGTCCTCGTCGTAGAGCGGCAGGTCGCCGATCTCGACAATTTCGAGTTGCAGGGATTCCGGGGCCAGTTGCGCGAGAGCGTGGGCGGCCTTGCGGTTGATCGAGTCCTTGCGGAGGCTGCCGACGATGACGGCGACTTTGTACGGCATGGTTTTGGTCCTGTTTTGGAGGGGTTATCAGCGGGTTTCGACGAGGACGAGCTCGGAATCGGCCAGTGCGGTGACCGAAACCTGCGCGATTCCGGTCAGGGCGACGCCGTCCCGCGCCTCCGCCTCGACGTTTTCGACGCGAATCCGGCCGGTCGCCGGCACGAGGTAGAGGTGGCGGCTGGCGTCGGTGTCGTAGGTGATCGTCTCGCCGGCCCTGACCGTCGCGCCGAGCACGCGGGCGTCGGCGCGGATCGGCAGCGCGTCGTCCCCGGCGTGGCCGGAGGCGAGCACGACGAAGCGGCCGGAGCGATCGTCCTTCGGGAACGGGCGGGCGCCCCAGTGCGGTTCACCGCCCTTGGCATCGGGGATGATCCAGATCTGGAACAGCTCGGTGTCCTCGACCTCGTAGTTGTGCTCGCTGTGGACGATGCCGGTGCCGGCGGACATCACCTGCACGTCCCCCGCTTCGGTGCGGCCGGCGTTGCCGAGGCTGTCGCGATGGGTCACCGCGCCCTTGCGGACATAGGTGACGATTTCCATGTCGCGGTGCGGGTGCATGGCGAAGCCGGTGTGCGGGGCGATGCGATCGTCGTTCCAGACGCGCAGCGCGCCCCAGTGGACGCGGGCGGGATCGTGATAATCGGCGAAGCTGAAGTGGTGGCGGGCGTCGAGCCAGCCGTGGTTCGCGGCGCCGAGCCCGGCGAACGGGCGCAGTTCGATGGTGGCGGTGGCAGCTTCGGTCATGGGGGGTCTCCTGTTCGGGTGAGGGCAATATCGCGCTTGGCAGTCATTCGAAAAAGCCGGATAAGTTCGTTCATCTTGTTCGAAGGAGTTGAACGGTGGACGTCGGCCAGCCCACGCTCGATCATCTGCGCATCTTCCTCGCCGTGGCCGACGAAGGCTCGTTCCATGCCGCCGCGCGCAAGCTGGGGCGGGCGCTGTCGGTGGTCAGCTACGGGGTTTCAACGCTCGAGGCGCAACTGGGGCTCAGCCTGTTCGTCCGCGAGGGTTCGCGGCGGCCGCAACTGACCGAGGCGGGCCGGGCGCTGCTGGCGGACGCGCGGGCGATCGCCAACGAGGCCGACGGGCTGATCGCCCGCGCGCTGGGGATGCGGCAGGGGCTGGAGACCGAGCTGGGGCTGGTGGTCGACGTGATGATGCCCAGCGCCGGCGTGGCGCGGGTACTGCGCGAATTCCAGCAGGCGTTCCCGACGGTGGACCTGCGGCTGCACGTCGAGGCGCTCGGCGCGGTGGCGGCGCTGGTCCGCGACCGCCGCGCCGATCTCGGCATCGCCGGGCCGGACATCGTCGGCCTGCCCGAGCTGGAGCGCCGGGCGATCGGCGCGGTCGAGCTGGTGCCGGTGGCGGCGCCCGGCCACCCGCTGGCGGCGGCGGACATCGCCCCGGGGGACACCGCGCGGCACCTGCAACTGGTGCTGACCGACCGTTCGCCGCTGACCGAGGGCAGCGACTTCTCGGTGTTCAGCCCGCGCACCTGGCGGTTGGCGGACCTCGGCGCCAAGCACGCGCTGCTGCTCGAAGGCATCGGCTGGGGCAACATGCCACGCCACGCGGTCGCGGCGGACATCGCGGCGGGGCGGCTGGTCGAGCTGCGGTTGCCCGAATCCACCGGGCTGGCCTATGGCCTCAACGCGCTGTGGCGCAAGGACCGGCGGCCGGGACCGGCGGCGACGTGGATGCTGGAGGCGCTGGCCGGGGCGTGCAGCGATGCGTGAGCGCGGGCCGCCAGAACGGCAGCCCTTCGACAGGCTCAGGGCAGGCGGGTAGGGGGCGCCGGCAGGATCAGCCGGCGATCACCGCCTTCACCGCCGCGATCGCATCGGCTGCCTTCGAGCCGTCCGGCCCGCCGCCTTGCGCCATGTCGGAACGGCCGCCGCCGCCCTTGCCGCCCAGCGCCTCGACGCCGGCGCGAACGAGATCGACGGCGCTGATCTTGCCGGTGAGGTCGTCGGTGACGGCGGCGGCGATGCTGGCCTTGCCGTCGTTGACCGCGACGATCGCGGCGACGCCCGAGCCGATGCGCGACTTGGCCTGATCGAGCAGGCCGCGGAGTTCCTTGGGGTCGAGCCCTTCGAGCACCTGGCCGGCGAAGGTGACGCCGTTGACGCTCTCGTCCGCCGCCTCGGCCTTGCCGGCACCGCCGCCGCCGAGTGCGAGTGCCTTCTTCGCCTCCGCCAGTTCACGCTCCAGCTTGCGACGTTCGTCGAGCAGCGCGGCGACGCGGGCCTCGACCTCGTCCGGGGTAGTGCGCAGCAGGCCGGCGGTGGTCTTCAGCGCGTCCTCGCGACCGACCAGCCACTGGCGCGCGCCTTCGCCGGTCAGCGCCTCGATGCGGCGGACGCCCGAGGAGACGGCGCTTTCCGAGACGATGCGGAACACGCCGATGTCGCCGGTGGCGCGGACATGGGTGCCGCCGCACAGCTCGACCGAGTAGTTGCGCCCGTCGGTGGCGCGGCCCATCGACAGCACGCGGACCTCGTCGCCGTACTTCTCGCCGAACAGGGCCATGGCGCCGGCGGCGATCGCGTCGTCCGGGGTCATCAGCCGGGTGCTGACGATTTCGTTGGCGCGGATCTCGGCGTTGACCTCGGCCTCGACCGCGGCGATGTCCTCCGCCGTCAGGGCGACCGGCTGGGCGAAGTCGAAGCGCAGGCGGTCGGCGGCGACCATGCTGCCCTTCTGGGTGACGTGCGCGCCGAGGCGGTTGCGCAGCGCCGCGTGGAGCAGGTGAGTGGCCGAGTGGTTGGCGCGGATCGCGTCGCGGCGGGCGACGTCGATGTCGAGCCGGACGACGTCGCCGACCTTGATCGCGCCGCTTTCGACCGTCGCCTGGTGGGCGTGGAGCCGGCCGAGCGGCTTCGAGGTGTCCGTCACCGCCAGCCTGAGGCCATCGGCGCCCGAGATCGTGCCGGCATCGCCGGACTGGCCGCCGCTTTCGCCATAGAACGGGGTCTGGTTGACGATCACCGTCACCGCTTCGCCCACGCCGGCGCTGGCGACTTCCTTGCCGTCGCGGACCAGCGCGACGACCTGCGCCTCGCCGGTGCTGGCGGTATAGCCGGTGAACTCGGTGGCGCCGACGCGCTCGGCGATGTCGAACCAGACCTCGCCGGCGGCGGCCTCGCCGCTGCCCTTCCAGGCGGCGCGGGCGGCGGCCTTCTGCTGCGCCATCGCCGCGTCGAAGCCGGCCCGGTCGACGCTGATCGAGCGGGCGCGCAGCGCGTCCTCGGTGAGGTCGTAGGGGAAGCCGTAGGTATCGTAGAGGCGGAACGCGGTCTCGCCCGGCAACTCGCCGCCGGCATCGAGGCCGGCGGTGGCCTCGTCGAGCAGCTTGAGGCCGTTCGCCAGCGTGCGGCGGAACTGGACTTCCTCGCGCTGCAGGGTTTCCTCGATCAGCGGCTGGGCGCGGCCGAGCTCGGGATAGGCCTGGCCCATCTCGGCGACCAGCGCCGGCACCAGCCGGTGCATCAGCGGCTCCTTCGCGCCGAGCAGGTGGGCGTGACGCATCGCGCGGCGCATGATCCGGCGCAGCACGTAGCCGCGCCCCTCGTTGCTGGGCAGCACGCCATCCGCCAGCAGGAAGCTGGTCGAGCGCAGGTGATCGGCGATGACGCGGTGGCTGGCCTGCGTTTCCCCTTCCGCCTTGACGCCGGTGAGGCTCTCGCTGGCGGCGATCAGCGCCTTGAAGGTGTCGGTGTCGTAGTTGTCATGCTCGCCCTGCATGACCGCGGCGATGCGTTCGAGGCCCATGCCGGTATCGATGCTGGGCTTGGGCAGGTTGCCGGTGATCTCGCCGGCGGTCTGCTCGAACTGCATGAACACGAGGTTCCAGATCTCGATGAAGCGATCGCCGTCCTCGTCGGCCGATCCCGGGGGGCCGCCCCAGATATGGTCTCCGTGGTCGTAGAAGATTTCCGAGCAGGGACCGCACGGGCCATCGTCGCCCATTGCCCAGAAATTGTCCTTGGTGGGGATGCGGATGATCCGGTCCTCGGGCAGGCCGGCGATCTTCTTCCAGAGATCGAACGCCTCGTCGTCGGTGTGGTAGACGGTGGCGAGCAGCTTGTCCCTGGGCAGGCCCCATTCGCGGGTCAGCAGGGTCCAGGCGTGAGTGATCGCCTGTTCCTTGAAATAGTCCCCGAACGAGAAGTTGCCGAGCATCTCGAAGAAGGTGTGGTGCCGCGCGGTGTAGCCGACGTTGTCGAGATCGTTGTGCTTGCCGCCGGCGCGGACGCACTTCTGCGACGAGGTGGCGCGGGGCGTGGACCGCGTTTCCAGCCCGGTGAAGACGTTCTTGAACGGCACCATGCCGGCGTTGGTGAACATCAGCGTCGGGTCGTTGTAGGGGACGAGCGGCGCCGACGGCACGATCTCATGCCCCTGCGAGCCGAAATAATCGAGGAACGAGCGGCGGATTTCGTTGGTCGAGGTCATGGTTCCCGCCGATAGGGCAGGAGCGCAAGCCCGACAAGACGGGATGAGCGGCAGGTCCGGTCAGCCGTTGGCAGCGACAAGCGGGGAGCAGCCGCGCAAGCTCCGCTCCCCGCCCGACGTCACTTCGCGGGTGTTGCCGGTTTTTCGGGGCTCTTCCGCGCCATGGTCATGCCACGGTCGTCAAGCGGGCCGACGTCCTTGCCGTCCTTGTCGACGAGAACGGCTGGCGCGTCGGAACCGATCGCTGCCATGCGCACATGCGCCGGGTTGGGCGAGAGGAATCGCGACGAGCCGTTCGAGGCATCGACGACCGTTCCGAACAGCGAGATCGGCAGCAGATTGAGGGCGATGGCACCGCCGAACTTGCTCTGGATCGCGACGTGCGCGTCCTTGAAGCCCGGGTGCGAAAACACGACCTGCAGCTCCTGCGTGCGCTTGAACCGGATCGTGCACGGCGTCCTGCAGCTTTCGCCGGTGCTGAGCTGGACGTTGCTGCCGGAGGGATCGGACTGGAAGGAAACCTTTTGCGAAGTGCCTTTGACGATGGTGGCGCACCCTGAAAGTGCCAGCGCTGCGGCGCCGGCAAGAACGACCCGTTTCATGTTTTCCCCTCCCCCGCCGCCTGAACGCCTGTCGCCACGATTGGCGGTTATCGCGTTTGTAATCAGCGGGTTATGGACGGGTTAGCGATTGGCATTTGCTGCGTCAATCGCAGCCCGTGAGGTCATTGCCTGGCGGTGACGATCCAGGCGGCGGCGGGGAAGACGATCCGGCCGTGGCGGCAATTGCCCGAGAGCCAGGCCTCCATGCGCGCGACGATGCGCGCCCGGTCCGCCTCGTCGCGGTCGCGCAGGGCGCGGGCGGCAGGGCCGATGCGCGTCAGGAACGACAGCGCGTCGGCCACCGCGTCGTCACCCTCGCCGACGAGGTAGCTGTAATCGGCCGGGGCAAGCTCGACGTCGCGCCAGCCGGCTTCGGTCAGCAGCCGCTCGACCCGGGCGGGATCGGCAAAGGCGAAGGGGCCGGGGGCGGTGCCACCGGTCTGCGGCTGGTCGGGCCAGGCGACCATGCGCGCCAGGTCCCAGGCCCAGGGGTTCTCGGTCTCGGCGCGGAAGCACGAGAACACCAGTGCGGCGCCGGGGGCGGCATGGCTGCACAGGCGGGCGAAGGCGGCGACGGGATCGTCGAAGAACATCACGCCTTGGCGGGAGACCAGCAGGTCCGGCTGGAAGCCGGGATCGGCGGCGGCGGCGTCCGCGACCAAGAAGCGGGCGTTGGCCAGTCCGGCGGCGCGCTCACGCGCGACCGCGACGAGTTCGGCGGAGATATCGACTCCGAGCACCTGCGCCTGCGGGCGGGCGCGGGCCACGGCCAACGACAGTTCGCCCGCGCCGCAGCCGATGTCGAGCACGGCCTTGCCGGGGCGCGCGGCGATCGCGTCGAGCAGGCCAGGCGTCAGCGCGGCGAAGCTGCGGTCGGTGCGGGCGGCTTCGGCGGCCCAGGCCTTGCCGACATCGGCCTGCCATTGGTCTGAAGTGGTCATGGCCGGGTGCTAGCGCGAAGCGGGGCTTGCGGCAAATGCAACGCTGAACCGCGAAATGCACTTGCGACTCGGGCCGAACAGGCAGACGGTGAGCGCCTTCCCCCCTGCGCGCCTGACGCAGGAAACGCGCCCGGCGCGCCTCATGAGCAAGGAGGCGTCGATGGGTAGCCCTGCACCCCAAAACCCTGCAACACGGGCAGCGTCGCAAGCGGTGCGCGCGGTCGCGCTGGTCGGCCCGGCGGGGACCGGCAAGACCAGCCTGGCCGAGGCGCTGCTCCATGCCAGCGCGGCGATCTCGCGGCTCGGCTCGGTCGAGGCGGGGACCAGCGTCGGCGATGCCAGCGGCGAGGCGCGTGCGCGGCGCGGATCGACCGAGATCAACGTCATGCACTGCGAATCGCAGGGCGACCGGTTCGCGCTGGTCGACATTCCCGGCGGTCCGGGCTTTGCGGCGGACGGTTATGCGGCGCTGACGGCGTGCGACATGGCGGTGGTGGTGGTCGACGCGGTGCCCGAGCGCGCGGCGCTGGCCGAGCCGATGCTGCGCCGGCTCGACGCGCTGGGCGTGCCGCACGTGGTGTTCGTCAACAAGATCGAGAACGCGCGGGCCGGGGCGGTGCATGACCTCGTCGCCACGCTGCAGCCGCTGAGCCGCGAACCGCTGGCGCTGCGGCAGATCCCGCTGCGCGACGGCGACAAGGTGACCGGCTACGTCGATCTCGCGCTCGAACGGGCCTATCGCTACCGGCCGGGGCAGGAATCCGAGCGGATCGCCATGCCCGGCGAGGTCGTCGCGCGCGAGCACGAGGAGCGGGCGCACCTGCTCGAGACGCTGGCCGATTTCGACGATGCGCTGCTGGAGGCGCTGCTGACGGACCAGGAGCCGGATACGGCGACGGTGATGGCCGATCTCGCGGCGGACACGGCGGGCAACAAGCTGGTGCCGGTGGTGCTGGGTTCGGCGCTGAACGACGGCGGCGTCTTCCGGCTGCTCAAGCTGCTGCGGCACGAGTGCCCGGGGCCGCAGGCGGCGGCGGCGCGCGTCGGTTGCGACAGCGGGCTGTTCGTGTTCAAGATCAGCCACGGCGGGGCGATGGGCCGGCTGGCGCTGGGCCGGGTGTTCGGCGGCACCCTGGTCGAGGGCGAGGAACTGGCGGCGCGCGACGGTTCGGTGCGCAGCGGTGCGCTGTTCGCGCTGCAGGGCGAGAAGACGATCAAGCTGGGCCAGGCCACGGCGGGCGACGTGATCGCGGTGGCCAAGCTGGATACGGTGAGCGCGGCGACGGTGCTGGCGCGCAAGGGCGGCGCGGCGCGGGCGGTGGCGATCGACTATCCGGCGCGCAACGCGGTGCTGGCGATCGTCACCCGCGACCGCAAGGACGACGTCAAGCTTTCCACCGCGCTGCACAGGCTGTGCGAGGAGGACCGGGCCTTGCAGTGGACGCAGGACGAGGCCAGTCACGAGACGCTGCTGCACGGCATCAACGACGAGCACCTGCAGGTGGTGCTGGCGCGGCTGCAGCGACGCTATGGCGTGGCGGTGGAGGCGAAGGCGCCGCGCATCGCCTACCGCGAATCGATCCGCAAGAGTGCCAGCCAGCGCGGGCGGCACAAGAAGCAGTCGGGCGGGCACGGCCAGTATGGCGACGTGACGATCGAGATCCGGCCGCTGGAGCGGGGAGAGGGCTTCCGCTTTGCCGACCGCATCACCGGCGGGGTGGTGCCGAAGCAGTGGATCCCGGCGGTCGAACTGGGCGTGCGCGACGCGCTGGAGCGGGGGCCGCTGGGATTTCCGGTGGTCGATGTCGAGGTGACGCTCGTGGACGGATCGTACCATTCGGTCGATTCGTCCGAGCTGGCGTTCCGCATCGCCGGGCGCATGGCGATGGCCGAGGCGCTGGCGCAGGCGGCGCCCTACCTGCTCGAACCGGTGGCGCGGGTAACGGTGGACGCGCCGGCGGGGTGCGGGTCGAAGGCGGGCTCGGTGCTGTCGAGCCGCCGCGGCCACATCCTCGGCCTCGCCCCGCATCCCGAGTGGGAGGCGTGGGAGCGAGTCGAGGCGCTGTTGCCCGAGGCGGGGCTGGCCGGGCTCGATGCCGAACTGCGCTCGCTCAGCCAGGGGCTGGCTTCGTTCGTGGCGGCGTTCGACCACCTTGCCGAGCTGGGCGGCAAGCATGCCGAGGACGTGGTCAAGGCGGCCAAGCAGGCCGAGCCGGCGTGATGGAGTGGGGGAAGGGCCGGCATCCCCGGCCTTTTCCCCAGCCGTGGCCGGCGGCGGCTTGAACGTGGCGGGGGCGATGCCGATAACGGGCTGATGGCCCGAACCGACTTCGTCCCCTTGCGCGTCTTTTCCAGCTACACGATGCTGGAGGGGGCGATCGATCCCAAAGCGATCGCGGCGCTGGCGAAGGAGCGCGGGTTTCCGGCGATCGCGGTGTGCGATCGCAACGGTCTCTATTCCGCACCGGCGTTCGCCGGCGCCTGCAAGGACAAGGGCATCCAGCCGATCGTCGGCACGCTGCTGGCGGTGGCGCGCGAGGAGCGGGAGGGCGCGCAGGGGCGCGGCAACGGCGCCCCGACGATCGACTGGCTGGCGCTTTACGCGCAGGACGAGGCGGGCTGGCTGAACCTGTGCCACCTTGTCAGTCGCGCGCATCTCGACCGGCCGGTGGAGTTCGACCCGCATGTGCGGCTGGAAGACCTCGAAGGGCGCACCGACGGGCTGATCGCGCTGACCGGCGCGGGCGAGGGGGCGCTGGCGCGGCTTTACGCAGCCGGGCAGGACGAGGCGGCGGAACGGCTGGCTGACCGGCTGGTGGCGCTGTTCCCGGGGCGGCTTTACGTGGAGATCGCGCGGCGCGACGATCCGGTCGAGGAGGCGTCGGAGGAGGCGCTGATCGCGCTCGCCTACGCCCGCGACCTGCCGCTGGTGGCGACCAATCCCGCCAGCTTCGCTGAACCGGGCTTCCATGCCGCGCACGATGCGATGCTGTGCATCGCCAATTCCACGCATGTCGACGCCGCCGACCGGCCGCGCTCGGGGCGCGAGTTCTGGGTGAAGTCCGGCCCGATGATGCAGGAACTGTTCGCCGACCTGCCCGAGGCGACCGCGAACACATTGGTGGTGGCGCAGCGCTGCGCCTACGTGCCGCCGAAGCGCAAGCCGCTGCTGCCGAGCTTGGCGGGGGACCGCGAGGGCGAGGCGCGGATGATGGCAGAGAAGGCCCGCGACGGCCTGTTCCTGCGGCTGAAGCCCTATTATCCGGAAGACCTGCACGACGAACTGATCGAGGCGCTGTCGTGCCCGACCGAATCGCTGGAAGCAGAACGGTCCTTCGACAGGCTCCGGACGGCCGGGGTGTTCGAGGACGTGCGCGGCTATCGCGAACGGCTCGATTTCGAGACCGGCATCATCACCCGCATGGGCTTCTGCGGCTACTTCCTGATCGTCGCCGATTTCATTTCCTGGGCCAAGGCCAACGACATCCCGGTGGGGCCGGGGCGCGGTTCGGGCGCGGGCAGCCTCGTCGCCTGGGCGCTGACCATCACCGATCTCGACCCGATCCGGCTGGGGCTGCTGTTCGAGCGCTTCCTCAACCCCGAGCGCGTGTCGATGCCCGACTTCGACATCGACTTTTGCGAAACCCGCCGCGGCGAGGTGATCCGCTACGTGCAGGCCAAGTATGGCGCCGACCACGTCGCGCAGATCATCACTTTCGGCAAGCTCAAGGCGCGCGCGGTGCTGCGCGATACCGGCCGCATCCTGCAGATGAGCTATGGCCAGGTCGACCGGCTGTGCAAGCTGGTGCCGAACCACCCGACCGACCCGTGGACGCTGCCGCGCGCGCTCAACGGCGTCTCCGAGCTCAAGCGCGAGTACGACAACGACAACGAGGTCAAGCGGCTGATCGACCTTGCGGTGCAGCTCGAAGGGCTGCCGCGCAATTCCTCCACCCACGCCGCCGGCGTGGTGATCGGCGACCGGCCGCTGGCGCAGTTGATCCCGCTCTACCGCGATCCGCGCTCGGACATGCCGGTGACGCAGTTCGACATGAAGTATGTCGAGGATACCGGGCTGATCAAGTTCGACTTCCTCGGCCTCAAGACGCTGTCGGTGCTGCGCAAGGCGGTGGACCTGCTGGCGCGGCGCGGGGTGACGATCGACCTCGGCACGCTGCCGTGGGACGATGCCGACGTCTATGCGCTGCTCCAGCGCGGCGACACGGTCGGCGTGTTCCAGCTCGAATCCGAAGGCATGCGGCGCACGCTGGCGGCGGTGAAGCCGACGAACTTCGGCGACATCATCGCGCTGGTCTCGCTCTATCGTCCCGGCCCGATGGACAATATCCCGCTGTTCGGCCGCCGCAAGAACGGGGCCGAGAGCATCGAGTACCCGCACGAGAAGCTCGCGGGCATCCTCGGCGAGACCTACGGCATCTTCGTCTACCAGGAACAGGTGATGCAGGCCGCGCAGATCCTCGCCGGCTATTCGCTCGGCGATGCCGACCTGCTGCGCCGGGCGATGGGCAAGAAGGTCCAGGCCGAGATGGACGCGCAGCGCCAGCGCTTCGTCGATGGCTGCAAGGCCAACTCGGACATCGACAAGGCCAAGGCCAACGAGCTCTTCGACCTGATCGACAAGTTTGCCGGCTACGGCTTCAACAAGAGCCACGCCGCCGCCTACGCGCTGCTCGCCTACCACACCGCGTGGCTGAAGACGCATTACCCGCACGAATTCTACGCCGCATCGATGTGCTTCGACATGCACCAGTCGGAAAAGCTCGCGGTTTTCGTCGACGACATGCGGCGCAACGGCATCGCCATCGCCGGGCCGGACCTCAACGTCTCCGAGGCCGAATTCTCGGTCGACCAGACCGCCGAAGGGCACCAGGTTCGCTACGCGCTCGCCGGCATCCGCAACGTCGGCGAAAAGGCGATGGAGGCGGTGGTGGCCGAGCGCGAGGCGAACGGGCGCTTCGCCAGCCTCGAGGACCTGTTCCGGCGCGTGCCCTATGGCGCGCTCAACCGGCGCATGCTCGAAGGGCTGGCGGGATCGGGCGCGTTCGATTCGCTGGAGGAGAACCGCGCCAAGGTGCTCGCCAACGCCGACATGCTGCTCGCGGTGTGCGACGAGGCCGAGCGCACGCGCACCAGCGGCCAGCATGGCCTGTTCGGCGGCGAGGATCACAGCCACCACGTGCTGCGGCTGGCCGAGACGCCGGCATGGAGCCGGGCCGAGCAGATGGCGAAGGAGCGCGAGAACTTCGGCTTCTACTTCGCCGCGCATCCGGTCGAGGCGTGGCGCGCGGTGGCGGTGGCCAACGGTGCGCGCAGCCACGCGGCGCTGACGGCGCAGGGTGTCTCGGGCGGGCGCGCCAACGCGGTGATGGCGGCGATGGTCGAGGGCGTGAACCGCCGCAAGACCAAGCGCGGCAAGGACTTCGTAATGGCTGATTTCTCGGACCAGACCGGGCAGTTCTCGGCCTCGTGCTTCGAGGAATCGCTGGTCGAGAACTTCGTGCAGTGGGCGAAGGACGGCACGTGCGTGCTGCTCCAGGTCGAGCTCGACAGCCCAAGCCCGGAGGAGCCGCCGCGCGTGACGGTGCGCGGCGCGCAGCCGCTGAGCGAGGTCAAGAGCACCGGGCGGATGGTGCTGACGCTCGACGTCGACCGGCCCGAGGCGTTCGCCGAACTCGCGGCGCTGCTGCCACCGGGGCCGGCGGGCAAGGGCGAGGTGCGCGTCGGGCTGACCGTGCGCGGCGAGGCGGCACAGTTGCGGCTGGGCCGCGACTTCGCGCTCGACGGCGAGGTGGCCGAGCGGATCGCGACGATCGAGGGCGTGCGGAACGTGCAACTGGGCGCGCAACGCGGGCGGGGGAGCCTGCGGCTGGTGGCCTGACGCGATTCGGGAGGGGGATGGGGATGCAGCCGCTGCGCGACAATCGCCGGGTGCTGGTCGCTTCGGCGATGGGCACCGCGGTCGAGTACTACGACTTCTTCATCTATGCGACCGCGGCCGCCCTGGTGTTCGGACCGCTGTTCTTCCCGGCGAAGGACCCAGCAACGCAGACTATGCTGGCGTTCCTGTCGTTCGGCGTCGCCTTCATCGCGCGGCCGGTGGGGGCTGTGGTGTTCGGCCACTTCGGCGATCGCATCGGCCGCAAGTCGACGCTGGTCGCCTCGCTGCTGCTGATGGGCGTCTCCACGCTGGGGATCGCGGTGCTGCCGACGCATGCGCAGACGGCGGCGTGGGGCGTGGGCTGGCTGGCGCCGGCGCTGCTGTGCCTGATGCGGTTCGGGCAGGGCATGGGGCTGGGCGGCGAATGGGCCGGCGCGGCGCTGCTGGCGATCGAGAACGCGCCGCCGGGGTGGAAGGCGCGGTTCGGCTGTGTGCCGCAACTGGGGGTGCCGATCGGCTTCATGGCGGCGAACGGCGCGTTCCTCGCGCTCGACGCGGTGCTGACGCCGGCGCAGTTCGCCGACTGGGGGTGGCGCATCCCGTTCCTGGCCAGTGCGGTGCTGGTGGCGCTGGGGCTGTGGGTGCGGCTGAAGATCGAGGAGACGCTCGAATTCCGGCACGTGCTCGACCACGAGCGGGTCGAGATGGTGCCGATCGCGGCGCTGGGCGCGCATGGCCGGCTGGTGATCGCGGGCAGCGCCGGGGTGATCTCGACGTACGCGCTGTTCTACATCGCCTCGACGTTCGCGCTCTCCGCCGCGACCGGGCCGCTGCACTATGCGCGGCCGTCGTTCCTGGCGGTGCAACTGGTGGCGAACCTGTTCCTCGCCGCCGGGATCGCGCTGGCCGGCTGGGTGGCGGACCGCACCTCGCCCGGCCGCGCGCTGGCGGCGGGGGCGGTGATCACGATGCTGAGCGGGCTGGTGTTCTGGCCGGCGCTGGCGACCGGATCGCTGGCGGTGGCGGCGGTGATGCTGTGCGTGGTGAACCTCGGGCAGGGGTTCAACGCCGGGCCGCTGGGCTCCTGGCTGTCGCCACTGCTGCCGGCGCGGGTGCGCTATACGGGGGTGGCGTTCGCGTTCAACATCGGCGGCATCGTCGGCGGCGCGGTGGTGCCCAACCTCGCGCAGGCATCGCTGAAGGCGGGGGCTTCGGCCAACGTCGGGCCGCTGCTGGTGGCGTGCGGGGTGGCGAGCCTTGCGGGGGTGCTGGCCACGCGAAACGCTAAAGCAGCGTGAGCTGCCCCCCTGGCGCCGGCTTGCGAAACGCCGCGCAATCGAGCGCCGGGTAATTGCCGTTCAGCCCCAACCTCGCGCAGACCTTGCGGAACCGGCTGCGGAACACGTCGGCCCACACCCCTTGCGGCTTCATCCGCGTGAAGAAGTCGGGATCGTTGTCGCGCCCACCGCGCATCGCCTGCACGGTGTGCATGACCTTGTCGGCACGCTCGGGAAAGTGCGTCGCCAGCCATTCGCGAAACAGCGGTGCGACCTCGTGCGGCAGCCGCAGCATGATCCAGCTTGCGCTGCGCGCGCCGCGCTCCGCCGCCGCCAGCAGGATACGCTCGATGAATTCGTCGGTGATCGCCGGGATCACCGGCGCGATCGAAACGTGCGTCGGCACCCCCGCCGCCGCCAGCCGGTCGATCGCCGCGAGCCGCTTGGCCGGCGATGCGGCGCGCGGCTCGAGCAGCCCCGAAAGCCGCGGGTCGAGGCTGGTCGCCGAAATTCCCACCGCGGTCAGGTTCTGCCGCGCCAGTTCCGCCAGCAGGTCGAGATCGCGCAGCACCCGGTCGGACTTGGTGGTGATCGTCACCGGGTGGCGCACCTCGAGGCACAGCTCGAGCACCGCGCGGGTGATCCGGTAGCGGGCCTCGATCGGCTGGTAGGGATCGGTGTTGGTGCCCATCGCGATCGGCGCGGGCGTGTAGCCCGGCCGCGCCAGCGTCTCGCGCAGCAGCTTCGCGGCATCGGGCTTGGCGAACAGCCTGGTCTCGAAATCGAGGCCGGGGGAGAGGTCATGGTAGGCATGCGTCGGCCGCGCGAAGCAGTAGATGCATCCGTGCTCGCAGCCTTGGTAACTGTTCACGCTTCGGTCGAACGGGATGTCCGGTGACCTATTGAACGAGAGGATTGTCTTCGGTTTCAACAGTATAACGGTCGTTTTCAGCTTTGGCGCCGGACCGTCGATTTCCTCCATCGCATCGAGCCAGTCGCCGTCCGTCTCACTCCGAGTGAGGTTGAAGCGGGTGCTGGAATGATTGGTCTGTGCGCCGCGACCTTTTGTCGGCCTCATGATAAGACCCAGCAAGCAGCAACACGTTCAATGAAACGACTATTCGCGTGGTTTGCGCGTCGGTTGCCATTCTCAACCGACCGTGCGACGATGATGCCAATATGTTGAATTTGCTCTCCCGATACCGCGCATATCTGAAGCGGAAGGCCTTCCCACTGAATGGCCTTGGTCTCGTCAATGAGATGCGCGCACAGATCATACCTTGGATGGTTTTGCCACTCATCCCTTTGGGTATCTGTAGGCTGATAGATGCCTCCGATACAGTCGAAACGTGGTCCGTCAGAATATCGCTGATACCCTGCGTAATTGGCTTCAGCTTGGTTTTCTGGGAGTTTTTTCTCGGTCCGCTGAGCAACGATTTTGCTGAGGCCAGAGAAAGAGCCAAGCGCCACCGCCGATAACCAACATAGCAACGTGATGCTCCCGCTCCGATGCTTGGGATTTACACAACCGTTGCGGGGCTGTTCGCAGCCGCGGTAGGCGTTGACCGATCGATCGAACGGGACGTCGGGCGAGCGGTTGAAGGTCAGGATCGAGCGGGCGCGTTCCTCGGTGACCGTGGTGCGCAGCGGCGGCGGCCCGTCGTCGACCAGCGCGCGGGCATCGAGCCAGTCGCCATCGGCCTCGCGCAGCGCAAGCCCGAAACGCCCGCTGGCCTGCCCGGAGACGGCGCCTCTGCCCTTGGTCGGTCGCATGTCGCAAATCGGAACATAACAGGAACTTCGAGTCAACCGATTCGCGCCGTCATGCTTCCGCGAAGCGACGCGCGAAGCCGGCGGCGCGCGCGCTGAGCTGGGCCTGGCGGCCGGCTGCGTCGATACGGGCGACGCCGTCGGGAAGTTCGCGCGGCAGGTCGTCGAAGGCGACTTCGCGCACGGTGATCCACGGCTCGGGGTTCTCGGCGTCGCGGCGGAAGCCCTGCCAGCGCTGGCCGAAAATGCAGCGCCTGAGGCCGCCGGTGTCGAGCCAATTGTGCACGCCGGGATCGCGGTGGGCGATGACGGTGGTGAAATCGCCATCGTCGTCGGGCAGCATCTGCGCCATGTTGAGCGTGCTGGTGCGCGCCCAGTAATCGATGGTCATGTGGTAGCAATCGGTCAGCGTCAGGTTGCGGAACCGCGCGCCGGCGGCGTTGCCGCGCACGATCAGCGCACGATCGGGGGCAAGGTCGAGATTGCCCTTGGTGCCGGCCTGCGTCGGCATGCCGCCGAACGCGGCTGAGGACATCGGCGGGCGGATATGGTTGGGCGCCTGCCCGGCGCCGGACTGCGTGCAGTAGTAAGTGTAGTAGACATGATCGAGCGCGATGCGCGCGGCACGGGCGGCGAGCTCGTCGTCGCTTTTCGGATCGGCGGTCGGGTTCAGGCGGGTGACGGTGAGGGCGTTGGGGCTCTGGGCCTGCCAGTCGCCGAGTGCGTCGCGGATCATCAGGAAATCGGCGCCGGGTTTCGTCTGGATGTGGTTGCGGCGGCCGTCCGCAGGCGTGTCGTCGATGGTGAGCGTGAACGAGCCGTCGGGCGCGATGTCCATGTCGAGGCTGTCGAGCAGCGCTTGCGTCACCGGGGAGGCGGTGTTGTCGGCCATCAGCGACCAGTTGACGGTGGGGTGATCGGCGCAGGTGGCGCGGCCTTCGATCAGGTAGTGCCCGCCGTGCGCGATCGGGACCGTACGGTAAATGAAATCGGGGCTGTCGCCGGCCCAGCGCGAGCCGCGGACGTCGCGGCCGAACCAGTGGTGCCTGGGCGCCATGAAGCGCGCGACCTCGGGGTGGTTGGCATCGCCGTTGGCGGCGCGGAAGGCGTGGTGGAACATGTATTCGTCGATCATGTTCGCGAAGCGGTCGGCCTGGTCGCGGTTGGGCCAGCCGGCAACCTGCTGCCACAGCATGGTGACCACGCCGCGCACGCGCTGCAGGTCCGGCCGGGCGAGCAGGCGCAACGCGCGGTCCTCGATCGCCTTTTGCGCCGGGGTAGCGAGCGGGTTGCCGATCACAGGCCGAACCTTCGCGAATAGTCGGCGAACAGATCCTCGACCCAGCCGCGATCGAGGCCGAAAGCTTCGTAGGAATAGGGATAGCGGCCAAAGCGGTCGCTGGCGTTTTCGGGATCGGCGAGCCAGCTTGCGGCGGCCTGCGCAAAGCCGGGACTGAGCGCGCGGCCCTGCTTCTCGCAGACCTTTCGCACCGCGCTCAAGGGATCGGCGGCGATCTCGCGGAACGAGAGGTGGAGCACGCGCGGATCGTCGAGCAGCTTGTCCGCCAGCAGCCGGTCGATCGCGGCCTTCATCGCGGTGACGTGGGTTTTCGCCTGCGCGGTCCAGTCCTGCGGGTGGCCGGCGATGGTGTCGTAGGTGGCGGCGCGGATGGCGACGTTCGAGGCCCAGATCTCGCCGATCGGCCGATGCGCCCAGACGCACAGTGCATCGGGATAGACTTCGAGCAACGCCGCAAGGTTCATCTGGTGCGAGGGACCCTTGCACACCCAGGCCGACTTGCCGGTGTTCCATTGCAGGTGTTGCAGCAGTTCGCGGTGCCAGCGGAACGCGGCGACCTGGTCGGTCGAGAGCATCACCGCGCCGGGATCGAGCGTCGGCACGCGGTAGTAGTGGAACGGGTAGGCGTTGCGGAAATCGAGGGTGAAGGCTTCCTCGTCCTCGATGGTCTGGAACGCGCCCTTGTCGACATAGGGGTGCATCATCTTCTGCGCCGGGCAGAAATCCATCCACGCCTCGACCAGCCGCTGGCTCATGGCGATGCGCTCGGCGGCGATGGGGCCGGCGCCGGGCGGGGGCGAGGGCGAGTAGACGTGCCAGGAGCGCAGGCTCGGCGCCTCCGGGTCCTCCGCCAGCAGCGAATGCAGCAACGTCGTGCCCGAGCGCGGGAAGCCGATGATGAACACCGGGCGCTCGATGCGTTCATCGGCGATGGCGGGGATGTTGGCGCGATCGAGCGCGATGCGCAGGCGGGCGACCAGCGTGCGCTGGACCTGTTGGCGCATCGCGCGCAGGTCGTGGCTTTCGTAGGGTCCGCGCGCGTTGATCCAGCCGACCAGCGCGGCGACGCGGGCGAACAGGGCTTCGTCGTGCCACGCGTGCGCGCCGGATTCGCGGCGGGCAAGTTCGATGATCGCGTCGCAATCGAGCTGGCCGGTGACGGTCATGCCGCATGTCTCCCGTTCGCGCCGGCGGGGTGGTTGCGCAGCACCAGCCGGCGCGGGCCGAGCAGCGCCCAGGTCGGGCCGAGGTCGCAGGCGACCAGTTCCAGCGCCGGCATCGCCGCCAGCGTCGCGGCGACCAGCGCGGTGACTTCGGCGCGGGCGATGTGGAGGCCGAGGCAGTAGTGGAAACCGAAGCCGAAGCCGAAGTTCGCCCGCGGCGGGCGCGCCGCATCGAAGGCATCGGGCGCGTCGTGCTCGGCCGCGTCGCGGCTGGCGGCGCCGAGCAGGACATAGACGCTGTCGCCCGCGGCCAGCGCCTGCGCGCCCAGCGTGGCGCCGCCCTCGCGCACCTTGCGCTGGATCACCTGCGCGACGGTGTCGTGCCGCATGACCTCGTCGAGGTACGCCTCGATCCGCGCCGGTTCGGCGCGCAACGCGGCGGCGTCGGCAGGATTCGCCGCCAGTCGCGCCAGCGCGTTGCCCATCCAGCGCTCGGTGGTATCGACCGCGCCGAGCGTGAAGTTGAAGACGTTGTCGCGCATCACCGTCTCGGTAATGCCGTTCTGGCCGACCGCGGCGACCATCCGCGCGATCAGGTCCGCCGGCGGCTCGCCGCGCGCCAGCCGGACGCGGCGCTCCGCCACCTGCGCGTCGATCATCGCATAGACCGCGGCCTTGCCGGCCTCGTGGCGGCGCTGCGCCGCGCTGCCCTCGGCATAGCCGAGCGCCGGGGTATCGGCGGACAGCGCGGCATAGTGCTCGATCACCGGCCAGTCGCCCTGCGGCACTCCGAACAGCAGCGTGATCACTTCCAGCACCATCCGGCGGAACAGCGGCATGAAGTCGATCGGCGCGCCGCCGCCGGGCTGCGCCGCCGCCAGCACGGCGGCGGCGATCCGCGCGAAATCGGCGCTGCGTGCGTCCATCGCCGGGCGCGAGACGTGGCGCGCCCAGACCGCGCGGATGACGTGGTGCATCGCCGTGTCGTTGACCAGCATGCCCTCGCCCTTGAACACTTCGGCGACAGGGGTGCCGGCGGAGGTGAAGCGGGCGAGGTCCGACAGCACGATGCGCACTTCGGCGGCGCCGCTGACCAGCCAGCCGGCCAGCGCCTCGCTCCACACCACCGGTCCGGCGGCGCGCAACCGGGCGAAGGCTCCCGCCGGCAGGTCCTCGCCCGCCCTCAGCTCGAAATCGAATGGCATCGTTGCTCTCCCGGGTCGCGATGCTGGGTCAGGCGCGCGGCCGCGTCAATCGCGCGTCGCACCGGCGGCAGGCCATTTTTGCGCTTATATGCGCGCCGGGGATGGAGTAGTGGCGGCGCGAAACAAGGAGTCCCGCCATGCCCGCCTATCGTTCCCGCACCACCACCCACGGTCGCAACATGGCCGGCGCGCGCGGTCTGTGGCGGGCGACCGGGATGACCGACGCCGATTTCGGCAAGCCGATCATCGCCGTGGTCAATTCGTTCACCCAGTTCGTCCCGGGGCACGTGCATCTGAAGGACCTGGGGCAACTGGTCGCGCGCGAGATCGAGGCGGCGGGCGGCGTCGCCAAGGAGTTCAACACGATCGCGGTCGACGATGGCATCGCCATGGGCCACGACGGCATGCTCTATTCGCTGCCGAGCCGCGACCTGATCGCGGACAGCGTCGAATACATGGTCAACGCCCACTGCGCCGACGCGATGGTGTGCATCTCCAACTGCGACAAGATCACGCCGGGGATGCTGATGGCGGCGCTGCGCATCGACATCCCGGTGGTGTTCGTCTCGGGCGGGCCGATGGAAGCGGGCAAGGTCGTGCTGAAGGGCAAGGAGCACGCGCTCGACCTGATCGACGCGATGATCGCCGCCGCTGACGAGAGCTACAGCGACGAGGACGTCAAGACCATCGAGCGTTCGGCCTGCCCGACCTGCGGATCGTGCAGCGGCATGTTCACCGCCAACTCTATGAACTGCCTGACCGAGGCGCTGGGGCTGTCCCTGCCCGGCAACGGCTCGACTCTCGCCACCCACGCCGATCGCGAGCGGCTGTTCAAGGAAGCCGGCCGGCTGATCGTCGATCTGTGCAAGCGGTATTACGAGCAGGACGACATGAGCGTCCTGCCGCGCGCGATCGCCAGCTTCGGCGCGTTCGAGAACGCGATGAGCCTCGACATCGCCATGGGCGGATCGACCAACACCGTGCTGCACCTGCTGGCGGCGGCGCAGGAGGCCGGGGTGGACTTCACCATGGCCGACATCGATCGGCTGTCGCGCCAGGTGCCGTGCCTGTCGAAGGTGGCACCGGCGAAGAACGACGTCCACATGGAGGACGTGCATCGCGCCGGCGGGATCATGGCGATCCTCGGCCAGCTCGACCGCGCCGGGCTGCTGCACACCGACCTGCCGACCGTGCACAGCAAGACGCTGGGCGATGCGCTCAACCAGTGGGACATCTCGCGCACCAACTCGCCGGCGGTGCAGGAGTTCTTCAAGGCCGCGCCCGGCGGGGTGCCGACGCAGGTGGCGTTCAGCCAGAACCGCCGCTGGGAATCGCTCGACCTCGATCGCGAGAACGGGGTGATCCGCTCGAAGGAGCACGCGTTCAGCCAGGATGGCGGGCTGGCGGTGCTGTTCGGCAACATCGCCCGCGACGGCTGCATCGTGAAGACCGCGGGGGTGGACGAGAGCATCCTGAAGTTCACCGGCCCGGCGAAGGTCTACGAGAGCCAGGACGCCGCGGTCACCGCGATCCTCACCGGGCAGATCGTGGCCGGCGACGTCGTCGTCATCCGCTACGAGGGGCCGAAGGGCGGGCCGGGGATGCAGGAAATGCTCTACCCGACGAGCTACCTGAAGTCGAAAGGACTGGGCAAGGCCTGCGCGCTGCTCACCGACGGGCGTTTCTCGGGCGGCACCTCCGGCCTGTCGATCGGCCACGCCTCGCCCGAGGCGGCCGAAGGCGGCGACATCGGGCTGGTGCGCGACGGTGACACCATCGCGATCGACATCCCCGGCCGCACCATCCACCTCGCGGTCAGCGACGAGGAACTCGCCGCGCGCCGGGCCGAGCAGGAAGCGAAGGGCTGGCGGCCCGCCAAGGAACGCCCTCGCAAGGTCTCGACCGCGCTGCAGGCCTATGCGGCGATGACCACCAGCGCCGCGCGCGGCGCGGTGCGCGATCTGTCGCAGCTCAAGCGCACTTGAGTTTTGCGGTGACGCCGCCTTCGGCCCAGATCCTGACGGTCGCGCAGATGCGCGCCGCCGAGGAGGCGCTGATCGCGGCGGGGACGAGCGTCGATGCGCTGATGCAGGTGGCCGGTCACGGGGCTGCCGATTGGGTCTGGCGGGTTTCGGCCGGGCACAAGGTGACGGTGCTGTGCGGGCCGGGCAACAACGGCGGCGACGGCTATGTCCTTGCCGAGGCGATCCGCGCGCGCGGCTGCAAAGTCGCGGTGGTGGCGGCTTGCGATCCCGCCACCGACGCCGCGCGCAATGCCCGCGCGCTCTATCGCGGCGAGGTGCTGGGGCCGGAGGCGGAGGCCCACGGCGAGGTGTTCGTCGATTGCCTGTTCGGCAGCGGACTGACGCGGCCGCTGTCCGATCCGCATTATGCCCTGCTGACGCGGCTCGCGGCTTCTCACCACAAGCGGGTGGCGGTGGACCTGCCGAGCGGGGTGGACAGCGACAGCGGCGCCGGCCTGAACGAGGCACTGCCGCGCTATGACCTGACGGTGGCGCTGGGGGCCTGGAAGTTCGCGCACGTGCTGATGCCGTCGCGGGCGCTGGCGGGGCAGTGCCGGCTGGTGGGCATCGGCGTGGCGGAAGTGCCGGGTGCGGCGCGGATGGTGGAGAAGCCGCTGCTGCGGCGGCCGCGCCATCGCGACAACAAGTTTTCGCGCGGCATGGTGTTGCTGGTCGCCGGGGCGATGCCGGGCGCGGCGGTGCTGGCGGGATCGGCGGCGATCCGGGGCGGCGCCGGCTATGTCAAGGTCGCCGGCGGGCAGGGCCTGCCGCCCGAACTGGTCGCGGTCCCCGGCGATCTCGACGCGGCGCTGGCGGACCGGCGGATCGGCGCGGTGCTCGCCGGGCCGGGCCTGGGGCGCGACGATGCGGCCCGGGCGCGACTGGGCGCGGTGCTGGCGCGGCCGCACCGCGCGCTGGTGCTCGATGCCGATGCGCTGAACCTGCTCGGGCCGGGCCTGCCGTCGGTCGCCGGCGCGGTACTGACCCCGCACGGCGGCGAGATGGCGGCACTGGAAGCCGCGTTCGGGCTCGAAGGCGGCGGCAGCAAGGTTGCCCGCGCGACCGCGCTGGCGGCGCGGTTGCAGGCGACGGTGGTGTTCAAGGGCGCCGACACGGTGATCGCCGCGCCCGACGGCCGCATCGCCTGCGGCCCGCACGCGCCGGTGTGGCTGGCGATGGCCGGCACCGGCGACGTGCTCGCCGGGCTGCTGGCGGCGCGGCTCGCCACCGGCGCGGAGCCGTTCACCGCCGCCTGCGAGGCGGTCTGGCTCCACGGCGAGGCGGCTTACCTCGCCGGCCCCGCGTTCACCGCGCCCGATCTGGCGGCAGCGGTCCCGGCGGCGCTGGCGAGCGCGATCTGACATGGACGGCGAAGAGATCGTCCGCATCGCCGCGCGCGGGGATGGCCTGACCGCCAGCGGCCGCCATTCGCCCGGCGCCGCCCCCGGCGACGTCCTGCGCGACGATGGCACGCTGGTCCCCGGGCCGCACCGCGCCACCCCGCCGTGCCGCCACTTCGGCGCCTGCGGCGGTTGCCAGCTCCAGCACATCGACGAGGCGTCGCTGGCGCGGTTCGTCCACGACCGCGTCGCCCACGCCGCGATCGCGCTGGCGCCGGAGACGATCCGCCCCGCGCACCTGTCGCCGCCGCACAGCCGCCGCCGCGCCACGCTGCACGCCGGGCGGGTCAACGGCGCGCTCGCCATCGGCTTCCGCGCCGAAGGCAGCCACGCGCTGGTGAGCCTGTCCGAATGCCCGGTGCTCGATCCGCGCCTGTTCGCGCTGGTCGCCCCGCTCAAGGCGGCGCTGGCGCGCCAGACCGGCCGCCTCGCCGTCGACATCGAGCTGACGCTGGCCGATCAGGGCGTCGATCTCTGCCTGAAGGGGATCGCGGTCGAAGGCCTCGCCGCCACCGAAGGCTGGCTCGATTTCGCGCAGGTCCACGGCCTCGCCCGCCTCGCCTTCGACCAGGGCTACGGCCCCGAACCGCTGTGGGAGCCGGAGCCGGTCACCGTCACCCTGGCGGGCGTGCCGGTGCCGCTGCCCCCCGGCGCCTTCCTGCAAGCCACCGCCGATGGCGAGGCCGCGCTCGCCGACGCCGCCCGCGAATGGCTGGCCGGCGCCCCCGCCGTCGCCGACCTGTTCTCCGGCCTCGGCACGTTCGCCTTCGCGCTGGCGCGTGGCGGCACGAAAGTGCTGGCGGCCGAGGCCGACCGCGCCGCGCACCTCGCCTGCAAGGCGGCGGCCGGGTCGTCGCGCCTGCCGGTCCACCCGCTCCACCGCGACCTGTTCCGCAACCCCTTGCTCGAGGAAGAGCTCAACCGCTTTGCCGCCGTGCTGCTCGATCCGCCCCGCGCCGGCGCGCGCGAGCAGGTCGGCCGCCTGGCCGGGTCCACGGTCGCCCGCGTCGTCTACATCTCGTGCAACCCGGCAAGCTGGGCGCGCGACGCGGCCACGCTGGTGAAAGGCGGCTACCGCCTGCGCGAACTGCGCCCGGTCGGCCAGTTCCGCTGGTCCACCCATGTCGAGCTGGCCAGCCTGTTCGTCCGCGATCAGTCCGCCTGAACCGCCGCTGCCGCCCAGCGCGGCAGCATCTCCGGCAGCACCCGGGCGATGTCCTGGGGCAGCGCGTCGAGCGCGAAGAACCGCGCCGCGATCACCTCGCGGCCGTCGGGTCGCGGCTCGCCGATGGCGCGGCCGGTGACGATGTGGACGTGGTTGGCGGTGCCGTGCAGCGGCTCGATCGCCAGCTCCGCCAGCCGCGCCCCGGCCAGAAGGCAGGCGGTTTCCTCGGCCAGCTCGCGCGCGGCCGCGCGCAGCGGATCCTCGCCGCGCTTGAGCCCGCCCGCCGGCAGCACCCAGACCGGCCGGCCATAGGATTGCCGGATCAGCAGCACCCGCCCATCGGCGTCGAGTGCGACGACGCGGCAGCCCCGCACGATCGGCCGGCGCAGCCGCCACCAGGTCCGCCGCACGCCATGCGCGGCGCGCAGCGCGACCCGGTGCAGGGGCGGCGGGATCAGGAACAGCATCGCCGCCAGCCTACCCGGGCAGCGCGGCCCGGGCAATTGCCGGTCACCGGGGCGCGGTTCAGCTCATGCAGGCGTGGATGAACAGCTTCTCGCGCAGCGCCGGGAAGTCGGCGATGCCGAACGCCTCGGGCGCGGCGATCTGGTCGATCGCGTCGGTCTCGCAGGCCGCCAGGTCGATGACTTCCGGCGCGATCTTGTGCCCCGAAATCGCCGAGAAGAACGTGACCACGCGGGGCGTCGTCGGGTCCTCGGCGTTCTGGTCGACGACCATCGCCAGCCGCCCGGAATGAAGCAGCAGCGTCGCGCCGATCGGGTAGATGCCCATCGCCTCGGTGAAGGCGGCGAACAGCTCGGCGTCATAGGCGCCGGTCTCGGCCCCCATCCGCGCGATCGCCGCCGCCGGGTCGATGCTCTTGCCGGCGGGGCCGTTGGTCATGTTGTCATAGGCGTCGCAGATCGCCGCCATCCGGCCGAGCAGGCTGAGGTCGGCACGGCGCAGCCCCAGCGGATAGCCGCCGCCATCGACGCGCTCATGATGCTCGCCGATGGCGATCGCCACCGGTTCGGGAATGTCGCCATTCATGCACAGCTGCAGGCCAAGGTCGACGTGCGCCTCGTAGACGTTCTGCGGCAGGCGGGTGTAGTCGTTCTCGATCGCGGCGAGGTCGACCGGCAACTGCGCCAGGCCGACATCGAGCATCAGCCCGGTCATGCCGGCATGGCGCAGCATGTCGTTGGGCAGCCGCAGGCGGCGGCCGAGCGAGATCATCAGCGCGCTGGTCGCCAGCGCGTGGCGGTACAGCGTCTCGTTGTCCTGCTTGCACTGCATCAGGCCGTTGAAGGCGTGGGCGTTGCGCTCGACCGAGGCGAAGATGTCCTCGATCACCGGCTCCACCATCGAGGCCTTGAAGCCCTTGCCGAGGCGGATCTTGAGGAAGGCGCGGCTGATCACCTTCTTCGAACGCTCGTGCACCGCCGCCGCCTGGCCGAACTCGCGCGCCAGCGATTGCGGCGCGGCGCGGCGCAGGTTGCCGACATCCTGGATCGCATGCGCCGGGATCTTCGGCGGCATCCGCGTGCGCGGGCGACGGGCGAGGCGCTCGGCCGCGGTCAGCGGGCGTCCTTCGTCAGCGGGCAGGGCAGGGGCCGGCTCGGGCGCGACGACGACGACCTCGGCGACATCCCCGGCGACGTCCCCCGCGACATCCTCGGCCGCTCCCGCTTCGTCGTTGGCCGGGCTGCCGACATCGCGCCCGCGCGAGACGTCGATGATCACCGCCGGCACCCCGCTCTCGCGCAGCTTCTGCAGCTTGGCGCGATCGTCGAGCAGGAATTGCGCACGCCAGAACGGATGGTTCAGCCAGCTGCCCTCCATCTTGTGGATGAACATGCCAAGTTCGACCTGCTCGATGTCAATGCGCTTGTGCATAAGGGATGGAGACTCGTGGCCAGTGGACTGCGGACGCACAATTTAATCCCGCAGCGCTTGCAGCCTGTTTTGCGAGCCTTCCGTAATAACGCTTAGCGACCCCGGAATTTTGTTCAGTACAAACGTTGGCAGTTCATGCGAAACACGTCACCGGTTGCTGCCGCGCCCCCAGCAACCGCGCTACCGGCAGGTCGCTGGCGCCCGCCAGAGCCGCGTCGAACACCTGCCGCTTGGCTCCTCCGCGAATCACCAGCATCAGCTCGCCGCTCGCCAGCAGCACCGGCAGGGTCAGCGTGACCCGGTCGAACGGCGCTTCCGGCGGCAGCGGGTCCGGCGTCAGCCGGCGCACCGGCCGCGGCTCGTCGACGCGCGGATCGGTGCTGGGGAACAGCGAGGCGATGTGCCCGTCCTCGCCCATGCCCAGCCAGGCAAGGACGAAGCGCGGCGGCGTCGCGCCTTCGGCCAGCGCCGTGACCCGCGCCCCCGCGGGTTCGAGCAGCGCGCGGATGCGCCCGACGTTGGAGGCCGGGTGGTCCTCCGGCACCAGCCGGTCGTCACCGGGCCACACGTCGATGCGGCCCCAGTCGATGCCCGCATCCCGCACCAGCGCCGCCAGGATCGGGAACGGCGTCGATCCGCCGGGCACGGTGATCGCCACGACCCCTGGCGTCGCCGCCAGCGCCGCGCGCAACCGGCCCGCCAGCCACGCGGCGATGGCGTCGTCGTCGGCGTTCTCGATCACGGTCACGGGGGGCAGGGCCATGCCCCCCGTGCTGCCGTCACGCGGCGATTTCGTCAAGGAACCACGCGCGCCGCTCGGCCTGGTCGGTCCAGTCGTCGGCGAAGCCCTCGGTGGCATTGTCGCCCGCGGCGCCCGCCGCCGCCTTGGCCTCGCGGATCGCTTCGACCAGCGCGCGGTTGTCGTCGCGCAGCTCGCGCACCATCGCCATCGCGTCCAGCCCGCTGCCGTCCTGGTCGGTGATGCGCGTGCGACGGCCGATCGACCCGATCGACGTCAGCGTCCGCGCGCCGTTCTTGCGCACCCGCTCGGCGACCACGTCGGTCAGCGCGAACAGCTCCGCCGCCTGTTCCTCGAACAGCAGGTGCAGGTCGCGGAACTGCCGCCCGGAAACGTGCCAGTGGAAGTTCTTGGTCTTGATGTAGAGGCTGAACAGGTCGGCCAGCAGGCCATTCAGGCTGTCGGCCAGCGCCGCCTTGGTGTTGTCGCCCATCGTCTCGGTTCCCTTTGCTGTCATGGCGCTGCTTATACGCGATCATGACTGATCGGGTTCCTTCGCAATCATGGACTGACTGATCGCCAAATTCGATCAGAAAGCCCGTCGGCCTGCACCAGCGTCCCCGCCGCGGCCGCCAGCAACACGATTCCGCACAGCGCCCGCGCCAGCCGCAGCCGCCGCCCGGCGGCCAGCTTCCCGCCACCCAGCCAGCCCAGCGCCAGCGCGGCGCTGCCGCCCGCCAGCCCGCCGGCCACGGCGAACGGGCTGGCCGTGGCCAGCGCCACCGCGAACAGCGCCAGCCGCACCGAATCGGTCAGCTGCTGCGCGAGGAAGACGATGCCCGCCGCCGCCAGCGACTGGGTCGGTTCGCGCGCCGGCCGGGGCGGGCCGATCGCCAGCGCCTCGATCCCGGCGATCGCCAGCGCCATCGCCGCCGCCACCAGCCGGACTGGCCGGTCAAGCTCGGGGACGGCGCGGCTCGCGGCATAGCCCGCCGCCAGGCAGGCGGCCGCGCCGGTCCCGATGGCAACGACGAGCAACGACAGCCGCTGCCCGTTGCGCGCCACCAGCTGCGCCAGCAACACCTGGTCCCGCGCGCCGATTCCGGCGACCAGCGCAAGCAGCAGGGCGAACAGCAGCGGGGCCATTGCCGGGTCCTAGCCGCTCGGCGCGGGCCAGGAAACCCGCGTTCCCGCTTGACCGGCCGCCGCCCCGGCGCGATCGCGCGGCATGGTCGATGACGATTCCCCGGAAGCCGTGCCCGCGGCCCTGTCCGCCGACTCCGCGCGCATCGCCGCCGTCGCCGCCAGCCACCTGCGCCTGACCGGCCGAGCGCTGGTCCCGCCGGGCCGGGACGCGGTCGCGGCGATCTGGCACGCGCCGCTGGTCATCCTCGCCCATGGGCTGGGCGACGATCCCCTGTTCTTCCTCGGCAACCGCATGGCCCTGCGCGCGTTCGAGACGACGCTGCCGGCGCTGCGGGCCATGCCTTCGCGGCTCTCGGCCGAGCCGGCGCTGCGCGACGAACGCGCCCGCCTGCTGTCCCGGGTCACAGCCGCCGGTTTCATCGACGATTATGCCGGCATCCGCATTTCCGCGCGGGGCCGCCGCTTCGCCATCGCCCGCGCCACGGTGTGGAACGTCTGCGACGAAGCCGGCGTTCGCATCGGCCAGGCGGCCGCCTTCGCCCCCCCGCTCCACGCGCTCGCCTGACCCGCGCCGGCGGCGTTTTCGCCTCGTCGACGATCGCGGGCGGCTGGGCGCAATCGAGCGCACCGGCTATTGTCTAGCAAAAAGGTTGAGCTATACCGGGCGACACGCGGACCGTCGCTCGCCCCGCGCGCGCGACGCGGACCCGGCGGACCCCGCGCGGCGCATGGGCGCGGGGTCCGGACGGGCTCACCGCGCCCGGGGCGTTCGGGGGGAACGCGACAGGATCTCGCAGCGATCGCTAAAGCCCAGCCATCGCGGGAGAAAGTTTTTCCATAATGTCTATCTAAAAACTTGAGTTTATGCGTCGGACACCACGAGGAGACACGCAATGACCCAACCACTCCGTCCCCAAGGCCACGCCCGCACGGCCGCCGCCGGGACCCTGTCGGCGCGCGCTCCCCGATTCACCCAACCGAGGAGCAACGCCATGAGTTCGTCACGCGATCATGATCCGCCACCCGAGGCAGGGGCCGGCAACGACCCCGCCCGCCTGCTCGAGGAAAGCCTCGCCAGCGTCCGCGAGGCGCTTTCGGGCCTGCGCTTCGGCAGCGTCACGCTGACCATCCACGACGGCCGCGTCGTCCAGATCGACATCACCGAAAAGAAGCGGCTCCGCCCGAACTGACCTTCCTTCCACTTCCCGATTTTCCCGAACACACCGCCGACCGGACCGCCGGAGGCATCGTGATCACCAGCAACAGGACCCACGATGACCATCCGCACCTTCCTGCGCGCCAGTGCCGCGCCCGTGGCGTTTTTCGCCTTCCTGCAACCCGCATTGGCCAGCGAGGCTCCCGCCGCCGCTGCCGCGCCCGTCGCCGGCGCTGACGCCGCCCCGGCGCAAGCCGGCGAGGACGAGAATGCCAGCCGCGGCGACGTCATCATCGTCACCGCCCGCCGCCGCGCCGAAACTGCGCAGGCCGTGCCGCTGGCGATCTCGGTGATCAAGGCCGACAGCATCGAGGCCACCGGCAACTTCAACGTCAACAAGCTCCAGCAGATCGCGCCCACGCTGCAGGTCTACACCTCGAACCCGCGCAACACCGCGGTCAACATCCGCGGCCTCGGCGTGCCGTTCGGGCTGACCAGCGACGGCTTCGAGCAGGGCGTCGGCATCTACGTCGACGACGTCTACAACTCGCGCGTCGCCGCCGCCGTGTTCGATTTCCTCGACGTCGAGCAGGTCGAGGTGCTGCGCGGCCCGCAAGGCACGCTCTACGGCAAGAACACCACCGCCGGCGCCATCAACATCACCACCAACCAGCCGACCTTCCGTCCCGAGGCGCGCGCCGAGTTCTCGGCCGGCAACTACGATCTGCTGCAGGGCAAGGCGGCGGTGTCGGGCGGCCTCAGCGATCGCGTCGCGGTCCGCGTCGCCGGCGCCTTCACCAGCCGTCGCGGCACGATCTTCAACGTCAAGAGCGGCCAGTGGATCAACAGCCAGGACAACATCGGCGTGCGCGCCCAGGTGCTGTTCAAGGCCACCGACGATCTCTCGTTCACGCTCTCGGGCGATTTCAACTCGCAACACCCGGTCTGCTGCGGCACCGTCTTCGTCCGCACCGGCGCGACCCAGCGCGCGCTCGCCCGCCAGTACGCCGCGCTCGCCGCGGCGCAGGGCTATGCCCCGCCCAGCACCAACGCCTTCGACCGGCTGACCGATCTCGACGCCCCGCTGCAGGCCGGCAACAAGATCGGCGGCGTCTCGCTCAAGGCCAAGTGGAACCTCGGCGCCGGCACGCTCACCTCGATCACCGCCTGGCGCTTCTGGGACTGGCAGCCCAAGAACGACCGCGACTTCACCGGCCTCTCGGTGGTCTCGGCGTCGAACAACCCGTCGCAGCAGGACCAGTACAGCCAGGAACTGCGCTACAACTACTCGGGCAAGCGCATCGATCTCGTCGTCGGCGCCTTCGGCTTCCACCAGCGCATCGACACCCAGGGGCTCGAGCAGCAGGGCGCCAACGCCAGCAAGTGGAATCTCACCGGCGCGCTCGCCAACGATCCCACCGTGCTCAACGGCCTGACCGCGCGCAACACCCAGTGGCTGAAGTCGACCAGCGCCGCGCTTTACGGCCAGGTCAGCTACAAGCTGACCGACGCGCTGACCGTGCAACCCGGCATCCGCATCAACTACGACCGCAAGTCCGGCTTCTACCAGCGCCGGGTGTTCGACGGCACCGGCACCGAGATCTCGTGCTTCAACCCGACCCCGCCGTCGGGCTCGCGGCTGGCGGCGCAGTGCGGCGTGTACACCCCGCAGCTCAGCGCCCCCTCGGCCAGCGACTGGAACTTCAGCTACGACTTCAACGTCAACTACAAGGTCGCCCGCGACGTCCTCGCCTATGCGACGTTCGCCAAGAGCTTCAAGACCATCGGCATCAACCAGAACGGCCTGCCGCTCGATTCCGCCGGCGTGCCGATCGCGGCCGCGGGCACGGTCAAGCCGGAATCGGTCCGGCATTACGAGATCGGCCTCAAGACCCAGTTCCTCGATCGCCGCGCGACGTTCAACCTCGCCGCGTTCCGCACCGACATCGACAACTACCAGGTCACCGTCACCAACGGCCAGCTCGGCGTGCTGCGCGGCTACCTGGCCAACGCCGACAAGGTCCGCTCGCAGGGGATCGAGGCGGATTTCAAGATCCGCCCGAACGATCGCGTCACCGCATACGCCAACCTCGCCTACACCGATGCCAAGTACGTGAAGTTCGTCGACGCGCCGTGCCCGCCCGAGCTGTCGGGCGGCACCACCGCCACCGGCAGCCAGGTCCCCAGCGCCCCCGGCACCCCCGGCGGCATCAGCCCGGCCAACTGCAACATCTCCGGCCAGCACCTCCCCGGCGTGTCGAAGTGGGCGTTGTCCTACGGCATCGAGGGCAACCTGCCGGCGACGCTGCTCGGCAAGCGGGGCCAGGTCTACCTCGGCATCGACGGCAGCTACCGCTCGCGGTTCTCGTCGAACCCGTCGGAATCGCTCTACACCGAGATCGCCGGCTATGCGCTGACCAACTTCCGCGCCGGCTTCCGCGGCGATGGCTTCGACATCTACGGCTGGGTGCGCAACGCGTTCAACCGCAACTACTACGAACTGCTCCAGGTCGCCCCCAGCAACGTCGGCCTGGTCGCCGGCCAGCCGGGCGATCCGCGCACGTTCGGCGGCACCGTCAAGTTCTCGTACTGACGCGGTCGTGCCCGGTGGCGCGAAAGGCCGGTCCTTTCGCGCCACCGCGGCCCGCCATCGCCCCGCCGTCCCGGAACGGGCGCGTTCACCGCTCATTCAAGTCCTGTTCACGGCCCGCAACCTAGGGCAATGTCACAATAAGATCGCCCGACAGCGAGGGGACACCGCCGGGTCGATTCGTGAAAGGACAAGAAGCAATGACCACGAATCACGGCAGCAGGCTCACGCACTGGCTGCGCCTGCTGTTGCTCCCGCTGATGCTGTCCGCGCTCGCCGCCTGCGCCGAGAATTTCAACGCCAAGGTCACCCGCTTCCAGTCGCAGCTGCCCCCGCCCGCCGGGCAAAGCTTCGCGATCGTCGCCGAGGACCCGGCCCTCGCCGGCGGGATCGAGTTCGGCCAGTATTCCCGCCTCGTCGCCGCCCAGCTGCTCAAGGCTGGCTACACCGAGGCGACCAGCCCGCAGGCCGCCTCGCTGATCGTCCACTTCGACTACGGCGTCGACAAGGGCCGCGAGCACGTCCGCGAATCCGCCTTCGCCCGCGACCCGTTCTGGGGCCCGTGGTATGGCTGGCGCCCCGGCGGCTACTGGGGCCACGGCTTCTACGGCCCGGGCTTCTACCGCCATGGCTACTGGGGCTTCGGCTGGTACGATCCCTGGTTCGACAACGGCCTCGAAAGCTACACCGTCTACACCAGCGGCGTCTCGCTGAAGATCGACGACAAGACCGGCCGCCGCCTGTTCGAAGGCAAGGCCGAGGCCGCCTCGACCTCGAACAAGCTCTCCTACCTCGTCCCCAACCTGGTCGAGGCGATGTTCACCGGCTTCCCCGGCAACTCGGGCGAGACCGTGCGCATCACCATCGCCCCGGAAAAGCAGGCGGTGAAGAAGCCCTGATCCATCCGCCACGCGGCGGTGCAGGACGCGGCCCGGGGGCATTGCTCCCGGGCCGCGTCGGCTTTAGCGTTCGCCCCTGACCTTCGGGGGAAGCCATGGAACGCCGCCTCACGCTCTTCATCCTCGTCGGCATGATCGCCGGCCTCGCGCTCGGCCTGGTGCTGCACGCCGCCTATCCCGCCGGCGATGCCACGCTGGCGACGATCGCCGATACGCTCAAGCTGCTCCCCGACGTCTTCCTCAAGCTGATCAAGATGATCATCGCCCCGCTGATCATGGCGACGATCGTCACCGGCATCGCCGGCATGGGCGATAGCGCCGCACTCGGCCGCATCGGCGCCAAGGCGATGGCCTGGTTCATCGTCGCCGGCCTCGTCAGCCTCGCGCTCGGCCTGCTGCTGGTCAACCTGCTGCAACCCGGCGTCGGCCTCGACGCGCACCCGACCGCCCCGCTCGGCGATCTCGCCACCAAGGAGCTGACCTTCCGCCACTTCGTGCTCGAGGTGTTCCCGGCCAGCGTCGTCGACGCGATGGCGCAAAACAACGTGCTGCAGATCCTGGTGTTCTCGCTGTTCGCCGGCATCGGCCTTTCCGCGATCGGGGAGCGGGGCAAGCTGCTGGTCGATTTCGCCGAAGGCCTCGCCCAGCTCATGCTCCAGGTCACCGGCACCGTCATGCGCATGGCGCCGTTCGCGGTGTTCGGGGCGATGGCCAGCATCGTCGCCACCCGCGGCCTGCAGATCGTGGTCACCTACGGCGTCCTCGTCAGCGAGTTCTACGGCGGCCTCGCGATCCTGTGGCTGCTGCTGTTCGCGATGGGCGCGCTGTTCCTCGGCCGCCGGGTGATCCTGCTCGCGCGCTACATCCGCGAGCCGCTGCTGCTGACCTTCTCCACCGCCAGCTCGGAAAGCGGCCTGCCCAAGCTGTTCGAACAGCTCGACCGCTTCGGCGTCCCCCGCCGCATCTCGGGCTTCGTGCTGCCGCTCGGCTACAGCTTCAACCTCGACGGCTCGATGATGTACACCAGCTTCGCCTCGCTGTTCATCGCCCAGGCCTACAACATCCCGCTCAGCCTCGAAACGCAGGTGCTGCTGCTGCTGACGCTGATGGTCAGCTCGAAAGGCATCGCCGGCGTCCCCCGCGCCAGCCTCGTCGTCATCGCCGCCACGCTCAGCCAGTTCAAGCTGCCCGTGGAGGGCATCGCGCTGCTGCTCGGCATCGACACTTTCCTCGACATGGGCCGCTCCGCCACCAACGTCATCGGCAACGCGATGGCGACGGCGGTGATCACCAAGTCGGAAGGCATGCTCCAGCCCCCGCTCGATCCGGACGCCCCGCACCCCCACGCCCCTTATGCCGCCGAACACGGCAGGCACGGGCTGCACCTCGATCCGGGCCAGTAGAATGGATGCCCGTCCATCGCGTATTCTGTATTCCCTGCTTGCATCGGCGGGCATGATCACATGCACACCGCTGCCGGCCGCAGCCCCGATTGATCCGGCTTCGGTACCCATGCCCGAGTTGACGTTCGCGCCGACGGCGGCAAGCGAGGCCGAGTTCGACCAGTATTTTTACTTTTACCGGCCTGAGACGACGTTCGCAGAAGCCATGACCGATATTGTCGAGTGCGACGAACTCTCCCGCGATCTGCAATTTCACCCGAGCGTCGCGGTTCCCGGAGAGTATCAGTATTCGATGGCATCGGTTCTGGCCATGCCTCTCGCCGGTGAACTTGTGCGCCTGTTTTCGGAACCGGGCGAAAAGCGAAAGTTGCGTCGTTTCAATCTTCGCCATTGCATGGCGTTCAAGGGATATGGGCGTTACGGACTGACCCGAATGCTGTGGCAACGGTTCAATTTCGAGTACGACGCGCCTATCGATGAAGCGAAGCGCCTTGCCCTGCTCGCCGTGCAAGCGAGAGCAGCGTCGGGCCCGGTGCCAACTACGCCGGAACTGGCACCTTGATTTCGCTTTTCGTCCTGCAAGCCGCCGCGGCTACCGCGATGCCGGCAAGTGAATGGCGTTCTCGAGCCATATCCGGCACACGCCCCGTTCTGGCCGCGGACATGGGCTATGTCCTTGCGGACGTATGGTCTCGGGCGCCTGCCCGCTTCCTCGATATCTCGTCCGTTTCGCTGGCGCCCTGGTCGACCACAAAAGCGGAAAATCCTCTTGTGCTTCGCCAACCCGATTGGCGTGGGTTTGTGCCGAAGCACATGTTCATTCTGGGCGGGCGCTCTCCCTCGACGAACGCCGGTTCAGCGTGGGTCCTCCAGGAGGTTCCTCCGGGTACGTACGCGTATCTCGGCTATTCGCTGGATTACACGACGTCAGCAGACACTCCACGCACCGGCTGCCTCTGCATGGGTTCAATCGCATTCACGGTACGCCCAGGTGTCATCACTGTCGTTGGTACGTTCAACAAAGATTTCGTGGCCCCTGCGGCGGCACCGGTTGAAGGGATATCGGTTCCGGCGGGTCGACAGGAGGTCGCGCAGTTCTTCCTGCTTGAACGGATGCCCAACTGGTTTGGTGCCTACGTCGATCGCATCTATCCAATCGAAGGCCTCATGACCTACCGGCGTGATCGCATGGAACTGCTGTCTCCGGCGCCCCCTACTTCTTCGCCAGCACCTTCGCCTTGAACCCGCACAGGTCGACCACCGGGCAGCGCCAGCATTCGGGTGTCCGCGCCTTGCAGACATAGCGCCCGTGCAGGATCAGCCAGTGATGCGCACCGACGCGGAACGGCCCGGGCACCTTCTTCTCCAGCTGCTTCTCCACCGCCAGCGGGGTCTTGCCCCTGGCCAGCCCGGTGCGGTTGCCGACGCGGAAGATGTGCGTGTCGACCGCGAATGTCTCCGCCCCGAACGCGCAGTTCATCACCACGTTCGCAGTCTTGCGCCCCACGCCGGGCAGGGAGGTCAGGGCGTCGCGATCCGCCGGCACCTCGCCGGCATAGTCGCGCACCAGGATTGCGCTCAGCGCGATCACGTTCTTCGCCTTGGAATTGAACAGACCGATCGTCCTGATGTGCGCCTTCAGCCCATCCTCGCCCAGCGCCACCATCTGCGCGGGCGTCTTCACCTCCGCGAACAGTCGCCGCGTCGCCTTGTTGACGCCGACATCGGTCGCCTGTGCCGACAGCACCACCGCCACCAGCAACTGGTAGGTGTTGCCGAATTCCAGCTCGGTCTGCGGGTCCGGGTTCAGCTCCGCCAGCCGCCGGAAGAACTCGAAGACGTCCGCCCTGGTCAAATTCCCAGTACCCCGCCCATGTCATGGCGTCCCGGCGCCTGCCCGATCAGCCACTGCGCCGCGCGCACCGCGCCGCGCGCGAAGATGCCGCGGTTCTCGGCCAGGTGCGACAGCGTGATCCGCTCGTTGTCGGCCAGCAGGTGGACGCTGTGATCGCCCGCCACCGTGCCGCCGCGCAAGGATGCGAAGCCGATGTCGCCGCGCCGCCGTGCGCCGGTAATGCCGTCGCGCCCGCGCGCGGCCACCTCGTCGAGCCGCACCCCGCGCCCCTTCGCGGCCGCCTCGCCCAGCAGCAGCGCGGTCCCGCTCGGTGCGTCGACCTTCATGCGATGGTGCGTCTCGACGATCTCGATGTCCCAGTCCTCGCCCAGCCGGCTCGCCGCCTCGCGCACCAGGAACGCCAGCATGTTGACTCCCAGCGAGGTATTGCCGGTCTGCAGCACGGCGATATGCTCGGCCGCGCTGTCGATCAGCCAGTGGTGCCGCTCCTCGAGGCCCGTCGTGCCGATCACCACCGGCACCCCCGCCGCCACCGCCGCGTCGAGGTTCGCCTCCAGCGCGTGCGGGCTGGAAAAGTCGACCAGCACGTCGCTCCCTGCCGCCAGCGCCGCCGGGTCCCCACCCTTGTCGATGCCACCGGCCAGCACCTCGCCCGCCGCCGCGATCGCCTCCGCCAGCGCGTGCCCCATGCGCCCCTCGCTGCCGATGATCCCGATTCTCGCCATGCCACCTGTCCTTTGCGTTTCCGCCTCATGGCCAAGCCCCGCGCGGCTGGCAACCCGTTGACGCCGCCGCCCGCGCGCCGCAAGAACCGGTGATGCCCAGCGAAGCCGCGACGTCCGCCGAAACCCTGCTCACCCTGCTCGCCGTCCTCCCCGCCGGCACCGACCGTTTCACCGGCCCGCGCAAGCCCGGCGGCATCGGCCGCGTATTCGGCGGACAGGTGATCGCGCAGGCCCTCGTCGCCGCGCAGCACACCGTCGCGCCCGATCGCGCCCCGCACTCGCTCCACGCCTATTTCCTGCGCGGCGGCAGCGAGGACCACGCGATCGACTACGGCATCGAACGGGATTTCGATGGCGGCTCGTTCTCCAACCGCCGCGTCGTCGCCCGCCAGCAGGGCACCCCGATTCTCAACTGCACCGTTTCGTTCCACCGCCGCGAACCCGGCTTTGCCCACCAGTTCGCCATGCCCGACGCGCCCCCGCCCGAGGGCCTCGCCAGCGAGATCGAGCTGCGCCGCGCCCAGATTCACCGCGCCCCCGAAGCGTTGCGCCCGCTGTTGCTGCGCCCGCCGCTGCTCGAATTCCGGCCGTGCCAGCCCGACGCCTGGCTGGGCGAGCCGACCGAACCGGCGATCATGGCCAACTGGTTCCGGATTCCGGGCGCGCTGCCCGACGATCCCGCCATCCACCGCGCCATGCTCGCCTATGCCAGCGA
The DNA here is from genome assembly GCA_028868535.1 of Sphingomonadales bacterium. GTDB lineage: Bacteria > Pseudomonadota > Alphaproteobacteria > Sphingomonadales > Sphingomonadaceae > Novosphingobium. The sequence continues at coordinate 78,192 of JAGWUH010000012.1, forward strand.
CTACACGCTGCTCGCCAACGCCGCATTGCCCCACCCGCTGAGCTGGATGGACGGCAACGTCATGTCCGCCAGCCTCGACCACGCGATCTGGTTCCACGACGACGATTTCCGCGCGGATGAATGGTTGCTCTACGCCACCGACAGCCCCTGGGCCGGCCACGGCCGCGGCTTCAACCGCGGCCGCATCTACACCCGCGACGGCCGCCTGGTGGCCGAAACCGCGCAGGAAGGCCTGATCCGGCAGGTTCGGGCTAAGGCGTGATCCGCAACATCGTCATCCTCACCGGCGCCGGTGTCAGCGCCGAATCCGGCATCGACACCTTCCGCGATGCCGGCGGCCAGGGTGGACAAGGACTCTGGGAGCAGCACCGGGTCGAGGACGTCGCCACCCCCGAGGCGTTCGCCCGCGATCCCGATCTCGTGCTGCGCTTCTACGACATGCGCCGCGCCGCGATCCAGACCAAGCAGCCCAACGCCGCGCACGCCGCGCTGGCCCGTCTCGACGCCGCCTGGCCCGGCCGGTTGCTGATCGTCACCCAGAACGTCGACGATCTCCACGAGCGGGCAGGGGCCAGGCGCGTGCTGCACATGCACGGCGAACACCTGCTGGCCTGGTGCACCGCCTGCGACGTGCGCAGCCCCTGGACCGGCCCGCTGCTCGATCGCCCGCCGTGTCCGGCCTGCGGCACACGCGCGCTGCGCCCGGACGTCGTCTGGTTCGGCGAAGTCCCCTATCGCATGGACGCGATCCACGCCGCCCTGCGCGACGCGGACCTGTTCGTCTCGATCGGCACCTCGGGCGCGGTCTACCCCGCCGCCGGCTTCGTCCGCCTCGCCCGCGACCTCGGCGCGCGGACGCTGGAACTCAACCTCGAAGCCTCGCAAGGCTCCCGCTGGTTCCACGAATCCCGCCTCGGCCCCGCCACCGAACTGGTCCCGGCCTGGGTCGATCGATTGCTCGCGCAGGACTGAACGGGCTCTGCCAACCCGCTTTCGTCACCCATCGAGCCCGACCGCGGCCACCCCCACGAAGCCGGCCAGAGCAACCAACCCCCCTCCCGCCTGCGGCCAACCCGCCCGTCATCCCCCCGAAAGCGGGGACCTCGGCCATCCCACCCGTCATCCCCGCGAAAGCGGGGACCTCGAGCCGCCACACACAACCCATCGCGCCCCCTCAACCCCTTCGCGCCTTTGCTCCTTCGCGCCTTTGCGTGAACCCTTCTTCTGCCTGTCTCGCGTAACACCCCCACTTCACAAAGCGTCGCCGCTGGTCGCGGCAACGTTGAACTCACGGAGTCTGACGGTGGCAAATATCGACAAGCGATATTTGCAGTGCCCGGGCCATCCAGCGACTGTCGGAGCCGGCGGTTGATTTTGCTTGACAAATTGTTCCGGATAGGTTAGCAGCCCGGGGCCTGCCACGGTCATGGCCATGATCGGAGGCAGAAGTTCAGGTCGGCGTTGTGGTGCCGCGGTGCGACAGTCCAAAGTCGTGGCCACGCGAACAGCGTCCCTTGGGATCGAAGCCTGCCCCCGGCCCTGACA
>JAGWUH010000049.1 GCA_028868535.1 Sphingomonadales bacterium
CTGCGGCGCCGGCGCGCCTGCGGCCGACGCGTCGAGGTAATAGAAGGCCGATCCCGGAAAGCTGTCGCCCGGCTTCTCGAACGGCATCGGGGCGATCGCCATGTCGCCCGCGCCCGGCGCCGGCTCCTCGCCGGTCGCGGCCAGCGCGCCGCCGTCGAAGCCGGGGAACTGCCCGCTCGCCATCAGCACGCCGCCGACCACGCCGGCCAGCAGCAGCGCGCGCGCCCACAGCGGATTGCGCAAGTGCGCTGCCACCTTCAGGCGCTCCCCGCCGCCCGCGACCCGGCGCGCAGGCCCGGCGTCCAGCCCCGGCATCGCCACGCCGAAGCCGGCCGGGACGGACCGGTCCTCTGTCTGGCGCGGGCGGGCAAACGGCATGGCAAGGCGTCCGGAGCGGAATTGCGGCGTTCGTGCTTCATCCTGGCCTAGCTCCGCCGATCCCCCGGCGCATCCGCCGTTTCCGGGCTGTCCCCTTGCGGGACGGCACCCGCCTTTGCCGTTAACCGGGTTAAGGGGCGGCGGGCGGACACGGTTAACCCAACGTCACCACGGCCTTGCCAGCCGCGCCCGCGGTGGCTATCGGCGCCGCATCGCTACCGGTTCCGGCCCGCCCGCAAGGCAGGTCGGCTAAGAGGGAATCCGCCAGGGACCGGCCATGCCGCCCCGAACCGGAGCTGCCCCCGCAACTGTATCCGGCGAGCGCCGCGTCCACATGCCACTGGGCCTCACTGCCCGGGAAGGCGGGCGCGGTGCGCTGACCCGGAGAGCCAGGAGACCTGCCGGTGGTGGTCGTTCAGCGCCGGGCGGGGTGTACCGGAATGCAGCGAGGCTCGTGCCGCATGGCGCGCGCTCCCGCCACGAACGGCATCGTTCGTGCCAAAGGGAGCCTCGTATGCTGAATAGTCGTGTGCTGAAGAAACTGCCCATTTTCCTTGCCATCCCGCTCGCCCTCCCGGCCCTCGCGCCCGGCGCCGCGCGCGCCGCCGATGCCGCGGACAGCCCGATCGTCGTCACCGCGACCGGCGCCGAACTGCCCGCCGAACAGTCCGGCCAGTCGATCACCGTCCTCGACGCGACGGCGATCCGAACGATCCAGGGGCCGGACCTGGTCCGCGTGCTCGAACGCGTCCCCGGCGTCGCGCTCGCCCGCTCGGGCGGCCTCGGCGCGCAGACCGGCCTGTTCGTGCGCGGCGCCGATTCCGACCAGGTCCTGGTGCTGATCGACGGCGTGCGCATGGCCGATCTCGCCTCGCCGGGCGGCAACTACGATCTCGGCAACCTGCTGGCCGGCTCGATCGGGCGGATCGAGCTGTTCCGCGGATCGAACAGCGTGATCTGGGGCAGCCAGGCGATCGGCGGCGTCCTCGCGATCGAGACGCGCTCGGTCGACGGCGCCGAGGCCAGCGCCGAATACGGCGCCCACAACACGACCTACCTGACCGCCGCGGCCGGCCTGCAGCGCGAAGCCGCCGGTTTCCAGGTCGATGCCGGCTATGCGAACAGCGACGGGATCTCGGCCAAGGCCGCCGGCACGGAGCCCGACGGCTATCGCCAGTGGTACGTCGATGGCAAGGCGCATGTCCGGCTGGCCCCGGCGCTGACCCTGACGGTCAACGGCCGCCACGCCGACAGCCGCCTCGGCCTCGACCTGACCGGCCCGGATGCACCCGACCTGCAATTCACCAAGGAGGATTCGGCCCGCGCCGCGCTGCGCTACGCGGTGCCCGGGCTGACGCTCGAAACCGGGTTCGCGCTCGGCTCGGTGCGCCGTCACTACGAGACCGGCTTCGGCCCCAGCGACTACTCCGGCGCCTTCAACCGCATCGACCTGACCGGCCACGCGCGGCTCGCCGGCCCGCTGGCGCTCGATTTCGGGGCGGACAGCGAATGGACCCGCTCGGTCGATACGTTCGATCCGCGCCAGACCGCGCGGCTGTCGTCGGGTCACGCGCTGCTCGGCTGGTACACGCCCGCCGCCAGCCTCGCCGCCGGCGTCCGCGTCGATGGTCACAGCCGCTTCGGCACGCACACCACCTTCGGCGCCAACGGCGCGATCCGGCTCGTCGGCCCGCTGCGCCTCCGGGCATCCTACGGCGAAGGCTTCAAGGCGCCGACGCTCTACCAGCTCTACGGCTCGTTCGTCGGCAACGCGTCGCTGCAACCCGGCACCGCGAAGTCCTACGAAGCCGGGGTCGACTGGGGCGATGTCGACGGCGCGTTCCACGCCGCCGCCACCGTGTTCCGGCGCGACAGCCGCAACCTGATCGACTTCGATCCCAACGCCAACGGCGGCTTTGGCGCCTATGGCAACATCGCCCGCGCCCGCGCCGAAGGGGTGGAACTCGAAGCCGCAGCAAGGTCCGGTCCGGTCGTCGCCCGCGCGCTCTACGCCTGGGTGAAGTCGCGTGACCTCGTGCGCGACCGCGATCTCGCCCGGCGCCCCCGCCACACCGCGACAATCGCGGTGGACTGGACGACGCCGCTGAAGGTCGATCTCGGCGTCGACCTGCGCGTCGCCGGCAGCGCATCGGACTATGACGACTTCGCACTGACGACGACGCGGCTGGCGCCATGGGCGACGGTGACGCTGCGCGCCTCAGTCCCGGTCACCTCCCGCCTCGAAGCGTTCGGCCGGATCGAAAACCTCGCCGACAAGCGCTATCAGACAGTGGCCGGCTACAACACGATGGGCCGCGTCGCCACTGTCGGCATCAGGGGGCGGCTCTGACCGGATCGCGATCCGCACCAGGCAGGATCGGGGGCCTCGTGCTCCCGCTCCTGCTCGCGGGTTGCACCCCGGTGCCGGCTGCCAGCCCGCGCATCGCCAGCCTCAACCCGTGTACCGACGCGATCCTCGCGGAGGTCGCCGATCCGGGGCAGATCGCGGCGCTTTCGGCCTTCAGCCGCCGGCCGGGCCAGTCCTCGATGGATCTCGCCACCGCCCGCCGGCTACCGTCGAGCGAAGGCACCGTCGAGGACATGGTCGCGCTGCGCCCGGCACAGGTGCTGACCGGGACCTTCACCCCGCCGGCCACCCGTGCCGCCTATGCCCGCCTCGGCATCCCGCTGGCCGAGTTCCCGATCGCCGCCACGGTCGCCGAATCGGAAGCGCAGGTCCGCCGCATCGCCGCGCTGGCCGGCCACCCGGAACGCGGCGCGGCGCTGGTCGGGCGCATGCGCGCGGCGCTGGCGCAGGCAGCGCCGCCGCGCGGCAGCCGGCCGCTCTCGGCGCTGGTGTGGCAGGCCGGCGGCATGGTCCCCGGCCAGGCGACGCTGATCGCCGAGCTGCTCGCGCGCACCGGCTTCGCGAGCTTCTCGGCCGCGCGCGGCCTCGGCCAGGGGCAGGTCCTGCCGCTCGAGGCGGTGCTCGCCGATCCGCCGGACGTGATCCTTGCCGCCGGCAGCGCCCGCGCGCAGGAAAACCGCCTGCTGCACCACCCGGCGCTGGCCGCGCTGCGCCGGACTCGCACGTTCTCCCTCGATCCCGCGCTCGAATGGTGCGCCGGGCCCACGGTGATCCGCGCCGCTGCCCGGCTCGCGCAGATCCGCCGGAGCGTCCCCGGGTGAGCCGCGTCACCGCCCTGCTGCTCGCGGCCCTGGTGCTGGCGCTGCCGCTGTCCCTGCTGGCGGGCCGGGTGTGGATCGATCCGTTCCACGACGCCGCCGGCAACGCCCTCGTCATCCTCGTCCAGTTGCGCGCGCCGCGCGCCGCGCTGGCGCTGGTCGTCGGCGGCGGCCTCGGCGCGGCGGGCGCGGCGATGCAGGGCTACCTGCGCAATCCGCTGGCCGATCCGGGTCTGTTCGGCATCGCGCCCAGCGCCGCGCTCGGCGCGGTGCTCAGCCTCTGGCTCGGTGCCGCCGGCGCGCTTGCCCTGCCGCTGTTCGCGCTCGCCGGTGCTGCCGCGGCGATGGCGCTGCTGGCGCTGATCGCCGGGCGCGCCGGAGACAGCCACGGCGGGGTCGCGCTGTTCACCCTCGCCGGGATGATGATCGCCAGCCTCGCCGGCGCGCTGATGAGCCTGGCGATCAGCCTGTCGCCCAGCCCGTTCGCGCTCAGCGAGATCGTGCTGTGGCTGATGGGCGCGCTCGCCGATCGCAGCTGGCAGGACGTGCTGATCGCCGCGCCGCCGACGGTGCTCGGCCTCGCTGCGCTGCTCGCCGCCGCGCGCAGCCTCGATGCGCTGACCCTGGGCGACCTCGCCGCGCGCTCGCTCGGGGTCGATCCGCGACGGCTCCAGTTCCTCGTCATCGCCGGCGTGGGCCTCACTGTCGGCGCCGGCGTCGCGGTGGCCGGGATCATCGGCTTCGTCGGCCTGATGGTGCCGCACCTCGTCCGCCCGTTCACCGACCGGCGGCCGTCGAGCCTGCTGGTGTCCTCGGCGCTGGGCGGCGCCCTGCTGCTGCTGGTCGCCGATTGCCTGTGCCGCCTGCTTCCGCTGGCGGAAGGCGAACTGCGCCTCGGCGTCGCGCTCAGCCTGCTCGGCGCGCCGTTCTTCCTGGCGCTGCTGCTGCGCCTGCGCCGGGGCCTGGCGTGAGCCTGGCCTGCACCGCGCTCGCGGTCCCCGGCCGCCTTGCCGGGGTCACCGCGCGGTTCGCGCCGGGCCGCGTCACCGCGATCTGCGGCCCCAACGGTGCCGGCAAGTCGACGCTGCTGGCGGCCCTCGCCGGCCTCCTCCCCGCGACCGGCGCGGTCGTGCTCGATGGCCAGCCGCTCGCCGCGCTGCCGTCGGCCTGCCGCGCGCAGGCGATCGGATACCTGCCGCAATCCGGCGATATCGCCTGGGACCTGTCGGTCGAAACCCTCGTCAGCCTCGGCCGCCTGCCCTGGCGCGGCGCCCCCGCGCCCGAGGCCGCCGCGGCCATCGACGCGGCGATCGCCACGCTCGATCTCGAGCCGCTGCGCCACCGCCCGCTCAGCCGGCTGTCGGGCGGGGAGCGCGCCCGCGCGCTGGTCGCCCGGGTGCTGGCCGGACGGCCCCGCTGGCTGCTCGCGGACGAGCCGCTCGCCAGCCTCGATCTCGCCCACGCGGCGGCGCTGATGGCGGCGCTGAAGGCCGAAGCGGCGCGCGGCACCGGGGTCGTCGTCGTCCTGCACGACCTCGCCATGGCGATGAACCACGCCGACCAGGTGCTGGTGCTCGATCGCGGCGCCGTCGCCGCCGCCGGCGATCCCGCCCAGGCGCTGGCCGAAACGGTGCTGGCGCGGGTCTGGCAGGTCGCCGTCCGCTGGCACGGCCCGCCGCAGGCACGGGCCCTCGCGCTTGACGCCCGTCCGGCATAGGATACTCTCCGTCTCGCAACTGCAAATCAACAGCCGGTCCGAACGCGGCCGGCACGGGAGAATGTCCATGTCCGCGATCCACGTCCGCGCCCTGCGCGACGACCTGTCCTTCGGCGCCATCATCGAAGGCGTCACTTTCGAGACCCTTGCCGATCCCGCCGTCCGCGACGAGATCAACGCCGTGTTCGAGACGCGCGGCATGATCGTGTTCAAGGGCGTGGAGCCGAGCTCCAAGATGCATGTCGAGCTGTCGAAGGTGTTCGGCCCGCTGAAGGACCACCCCACCGCGACCACCGGCCGCACCGCCGAGGATCTCGCCCCCGGCGTCATCGACATGCACTACAAGCCCGATCCGATCGATCCGGCCAAGGGCGAAGGGCTGGTCGAGAAGGACGGCAAGGTCATCGCCCGCTATTCGCCCTGGCACTTCGATCATTGCTACCAGGACGAGCTCAACTACGCCGGCGTGCTGCGCGCGCCGATCAACGCGCCCGAGGGCGGCCGCACCGGCTTCGTCGACGGCATCGACATGGCCCGCATCTTCCCGAAGGAGCTGCTGGCGAAGCTGGAAAACCTCAACGTCCTCTACACGCTCGACACCCGCCTCTCGAAGATGCGCCACGGCGTCGATTTCGTCCACCTGACCGAACATTCGACCACCCCGGCGCTGCTCGCGGAGGCGGCGAAGTTCCCCCGCGCGATCCACCCCGCGGTCTGGACCCGCCCGACCGGCGAGAAGGTGCTGCACTTCGCCGGGTGGATGGCAGTGGGCATAGAGGGCCACGAGGACGAGGCCGGCCACGCCCTGCTCGACGAGGCGGTGCACACGCTCAACCGGCTCGCCAGCGGCTCCCACGTCTACTGGCACGACTGGGAGGAGACCGACATGGTGATCTGGGACAACCTGCGGATGCTCCACGCGGTCGAGGGCTGCGACGCGAAGTACGAGCGCCGCACCCTGCGCACGACGATCAAGGGAGACTATGGCCTCGGCCGCTTCGAGGGCGGCAAGAAGATCGGCGAGGTCAACCGCTACATCGAGGCGTGACCGGCCGCCCGATCGGCCCGTCGCTCAGAACGCCGTCGGCGCCTCCTCGGGCGCGTCGGCGGCGTGGGCGGCGGCAAACGCTTCCGCGGCCGCCAGCACCCGCAGCGTGTTGCCGCTGGCCAGCTTCATCAGCGCCGCCTTGTCATAGCCGCGCCGCGCCAGCTCGGTGAACAGCGCCGGATAGCCGGACACGTCGTGCATTCCTTCCGGGCCGATCTCCATGCCGTCGTAGTCGCCGCCCAGTCCGACATGCTCGATGCCGATCCGCCGGGCGATGTGGTCGATGTGGTCGGCAACGTCGCCCACGCTGGCCTTCGCCTCCGGGTGCGCGGCGACCCACGCCGCCACCCCGGCCTTCACCGCCGCCGGGTCGCCGGGAAACAGCACCTTCAGCCGCGCCTCCTCGCCCGCGCGCCCGGCCACCCACTGCCGCACTTTTTCGCTGACGTAGCTCGGATAGGCGTCGACCATCACCACCCCGCCGTTCGCCTTCAGCCGGTCGAGCACGTCGTCGGGCACGTTGCGCGGGCTGCCGTCCACCGCCTGCGCACCCGAATGGCTGAAGATCACCGGCGCCCTGGCCACCGCCAGCGCCGCGCGCATCGTCGCCGCGCTGGTGTGCGACAAGTCCACCAGCATCCCCAGCCGCTGCATCTCGCGCACCACCTGCCGGCCAAAATCGGTCAGCCCGCCGTGCGCCGGCGCGTCGGTGGCGCTGTCGGCCCAGGCGGTGTCGCGAAAGTGCGTCAGCGTCAGGTAGCGCACCCCCAGCGCATGGAACTGGCGCAGCACCCCCAGCGATCCGCCGATCGAATGCCCGCCCTCGGCCCCCAGCAGCGAGGCGATCCGCCCCGCCCGCATGGCGTCCCGGACGCAGGCGGCGGTGGTGCAGAACTGCAGATCCGCCGGATAGCGCGCGATCAGCCGCCTGATCACGTCGATCTGCTCCAGCGTCGCCTGCACCGCCTGCGGCTCGGGCAGCGCGGCGGAGACATAGACCGACCAGAACTGCGCGCCGACATGCCCGGCCCGCAACCGCGCCAGGTCGGTGTGCATCGCGCCCAGCCCTTTCGCGGCATCGGCGGTCCCGGTGGTGTCGCGGAAGTCGAAATCGCCGAGCACGTCCCGGCGCCGGTCGCGCAATTGCTCGGGCACGTCGTTGTGCCCGTCCCACACCGGCGCATCGCGCAGCGCCGCGGCGGCAACTTGCACCGGGTCGGGCACCGGGGCCGGTGGCGCGGCGGCGGCGAGCAGCAGCGGGGCAGTCCACAGTCCGATTGCGCGCATGGTTCGCTCCGATTTGCTGACGCCGATCACGCCGATCACGCCGATCACGCCGATCACGCCGATCACGCCGATCACGCCGATCACGCCGATCATGGCGATCTCCGGCCGGGCTGCAAAGTCGCAATCCGGCGTAGACGGAACCCTGCCCGAGCCCCGCCGTTCTGCCGATGGCGGGGCTTCTCCTGCCCCGCGACTGTCAGGAGGCAACGATGGAATGCAACGCTGGCACCGGAGGGCGACCGATGCCTTCGCAGGCGATCGAGGGCGATGCCGAGGCGGAAAAGGCGCCCAACCCCCGCCGCCATTACAAGAGCCCGGAAGATCTCGTCGACGACGTCCACCTCGATCTCGCCACGCGCGAGGAACTGCTGCGCGAATGGAAGCATGACGTCGACCGGCTGCTCGAATCGGAGGCCGAGGGCATGAGCGCGAGCGACCCGATCTCCGCCGACCGCGAATCCAAGCTCGCCAACGAGGCGCGCCGCGTCAACGAGGCGCTGGCGGCGATCGCGGCTTCCCGACGCGAGGCGGAAGAACGCGCGGCCTGATCGTCAGGGCAAGCACACGCGGGATCGGCCTGCCGGCCGGTCCCGTTTTCGTTTCCGCCGGGCCCCCGTTTCATCCCGGGCGGCGCCGGCGGAAAAACGAAACCCCTCGCCGGCATGAAGCCCGCGAGGGGTTCGAGAGGGGGCACCACTGAGACGGGGGGGGGAGGGTCAGTGGTGATATCCCCAATACGGACGGCATGAATTATGGTTCCGCCCGCCCGAAAAATTATTCGATCCGCCCCTGATCCGAGGGTTGCGTGCGTCGGGCGCGTTCCATGCACTCGGTCTCGATGCGCAGCCGCACCGCCTCGATCTCCGAGTCGGTCAGGTGTTCGAGGCCGATGAACTCGTTGCGCGCGCCCTGTGCGGCGCGGATCAGTTCGTTGAGCTTGGAATGAATCGCGACGATGTCACGGTTCTGCGAATTCTGGATCAGGAACACCATCAGGAAGGTGATGATCGTCGTGCCGGTGTTGATCACCAGCTGCCAGTTCTCCGAATAGGCGAACGCCGGCCCCAGCGCCGCCCACAGCACCACCGAGCCGAGCGCGAGGATGAACGCGATCGGCTTGCCGGAAACCCACGCGATCTTCTCGGCCACCAGCGAAAATGCCTTGTCCATGCGCGCTCCTGACCGTTGCCGTCCTTGCCCTTGCGATTGCAAGTGCCTGAACCGGCCGGAGGTTCCCGCGCTCAGGCGCGGCTGCGGGCAACCGCCGCCGCCAGGTCCGCGGCGGCATAGGGCTTGGTCACCACCGGCGCACCGCCATAGCGCGGGTCCACCGCCTCGGCCTCGCCATAGCCGCTCGCCACCGCGAACGGCACGCCGCGCGCGCGCAGCGCCTCGGCCACGGTCCCGCTGGTCTCGTGCCCGAGGTTGACGTCGAGCAGCGCGAACGCGAAGTCGTGCCTGGCGATCAGCGCCAGCGCGCCGTCGACCGATCCGGCCAGCTCGCAGCGCGCGCAGCCCAGTTCGCGCAGCAGGTCCTCGGCCTCCATCGCGATCAGCATGTTGTCCTCGACCACCAGCGCCAGGCCCGACAGCGCCCCGCCGCCGGTCGCGGCCGGGGCGAGGGCCGGCGCAAAGGCCGGCGCACCCGCGTCAAATCCGGCGTCAAATCCAGCGATGCACGACGCCGGCACCACGAAGCGTGCGCGCAGCCCGGCGGGGTCGAAGTCGACCTCGGCTTCGCCCGACAGTTCGTGCGGGATCGTGCGGGTGATGATCGCGGTGCCGAAGCCGCGCCGTTGCGGCGCCGCCACCGGCGGACCGCCGTGCTCGCTCCAGCGCAAGTCCAGCCCGCCGTCGGGGCGCGGCAGCGTCGCCACCCGCACTTCGCCCTCCGCCCGCGAGAACGCGCCGTACTTGCACGAATTGGTCATCAGCTCGTGCACGACCAGCGCCAGCGGCAGGAACGCCGCCGGGTTGAGCATCGCATCCGGTCCCTCGATCGCCAGCCGGGCGCGCCCGTCCGCCCCCGGCGCCGCATAGGCGGAACACTCGGTGGCGATCAGCCGGTGCAGCGAGGCCGGCGCCCAGTTGGCCTGCGTCACCTGGTCGTGCGCGCGCGCCAGCGCGTGGATGCGGTCGCCGACGATCGCCGCGAAGGCATCGATGGTGTCGCTGCTCGCCTTCGACTGGAACACCAGGCTGCGGATCAGGTTGAGAATGTTGCGGACGCGGTGGTTCAGCTCGGCGATCAGCGTGTCCTGCCGCTGCGCCGCGCGGGCGCGCTCGCTCCGCGCCGCATCTGCCAGCTGCAGCACGACCTCGAGCAGCGTCACCCGCAGGCTGTCCGCCGCCGCGATCTCGTCGGCGCTCCACGGCCGGCAATGGCCGCGCCGTTCCTGCTTCCAGGCGGCGAAGCTCTTGCGCGGCGTCAGGCGCGCGCCGTTCGGGCCGAACTCGACCGACTTTTCCGGGTTGCCGGCCCAGTGCACGTCGTGGACGTGCTCGTGCCGGAACAGCACGACGTAATCGCCCGGCGCGCGCGACACCGGCAGCGCCAGCAGCCCTGCCGCCGCGTCGCCCCAGCGGCAGGCGGGCTCGTGGATCGCGCAGATCGCGTCGGTCGCCCACACCGCCCCGGCGCCGCAGGTGTTGAGGAACAGCGCGAGGTCGAGGAACTGCTCGCGATCGGGGGTGCTGCCGCGGCTGAGGAACTGCCCGTCGACCCAGCCGGCAATGCCGTCGTGCGGGATCACGTCCCGGATCGCCTCGGAAAACTCCTCGAACGCGGACAGCAGCGTCGCGCCGCCGGCGATCCGCGCCATGATCTCCTGGTGCAGCCGGCCGGCGCGCGCGTGCTGCTGCCGCGCCGCCTCGTCCTCGGCCTGCTCGAGCAGGAACGAGAAGAACTCGCCGAACAGCTCGCACGCGGTGCGCACCGGATAAGCCAGCACCAGCGGCGCATAGTGATGGCAGGCGATCAGCCCCCAGAGCTTGCCGCGCCGCATGATCGACACCGACAGCGACGCCTTGACCCCCATGTTGCGCAAGTATTCGATATGGATCGGCGAGACCGCGCGCAGCCCGCTCATCGACAGGTCCAGCGGGTTGCCGTCCGGGCCTTGCGCGGGGACGATCGGCACCGTCGGGTCGTCGATGTCGCTGATGATCCGCAGCAGGTTGCGGGCATAGAGCGCGCGCGCCTGCGCCGGGATGTCGCTGGCGGGGAAATGCAGCCCGCGAAAGCTGTCGATGCCGCCGGCCGCGCTCTCGGCGACGACCTCGCCGCCGCCGTCGGGTTCGAAGCGATAGACCTTGACGCGATCGAACCCGGTCAGCCCGCGCATCATCCGCGCCGCCAGGTCGCACAGCGCCTGCACCGAACCGGCGCTGCGCATCCGTTCCACCATCGGCCGCACCAGGCTGACGTGGTCGCGCTGGCGGCCACTCCCGGCCGGCTCGCACTCGATCACCCACGAACGTCCCGAATGGTGCAGCGCGACGTCGAACCGGCGGCCGTCGCCGGTCAGGTCGAGCCCGAACAGCCGCTCCACCGCGTCGGGCGAGCCGAGCATCTGCGCGCGGCTGCGGATCTCGTGCAGCGCGTCGGCCGCCAGCACCGACGCGGCGCTGTGGCCCAGCAGGTCGCGCGCGCCGCGCCCGAACACCGGCGCGCAGTTCTGAGCGGCATGGTTGACGATCCAGTCGGGCGAGAACGACAGCAGCGTGCCGAAGCTCTGGATGCGGCCGATCACGTGGATCGGCTCCATCGCGCACGTGTCGAGATCGACGTGCCAGGGGTTGGCGGTGTGCACGCTCAGCCGGCCTGGCGCGCCGCTTGCGCGAACACAGTGAACACGCGCATCGCGTCGGCGGCCAGCACGTCGCCGGTGGCGGCCGGCTGGTCGCCCAGCCAGTCGCGCAGGCCGGCCCACACCGCGCGGCCGCGATCGTCCTGGAGGTAGCGCCCGGCGAGGCCCTGCGTCTGCCCCCAGAACCCCTGCCGCGCCAGCGTCGCCAGGCCAAGCCGCGACCCGGTCACGACATAGCCGACCGCCGCGTCGCCGATGCCGTCGGGCGCGGCCACCGGGGCGGGCGGCGGCACCTCGAGCTCGGCCAGGTCCGCCGCGAGCATCGCCGGATAGTCGGGCGCGGCGAGCCGCAGCTCCTCCTCGACGAAGCGCCGCCAGGCGGGCCACAGCGGCGCCAGCGCCGCATGGTGCGCGCCGAGGAACCCGGCGAGCCCGTCGCGCGCATGCAGGTCGAACCGCGCGAACGCGGCATCAACCACGTCGTGCGCCGCCCGGGTCGCCGTGCGCAGCCGTGCGTGCGCGCCGTCATCCACGCGCGCCTCCTGGGACCATGCCTGCCACATCGCGCCAGCGTACCAGACCACCGGGTCCTGTCTGTCCACTTGTGGCCACTGGCGGGAACCTTTTTGCGCGCTTGCCGATTTCGTCGCTCGCCGGGCACGGCTGGTGCCGGCGCCACGACAAGGAGGACCGTTCCCGATGCATCGCGGCTACACGCCCCATGGCAACAACCTGCTTTCCGTGCTGCGCGACGAGGACATCGCGCTGATCGATCCCTGGCTCAGCGAATGGACGCTGCCGCGCGGCCACGTGCTGTGCGAAGCCGGCGATCCGGTGCGCTTCTGCTACCTGCCGCGCCACGCCGCGGTCGCCGCGTTCGTCATCCCCACCGAATCGGGCAGCGCGGTCGAATCGGCGATCGTCGGGCGCGAGGGCGCGCTCGGCGGCATCGTCAGCCATGGCCGCATCCCCGCCTTCGCCCGCGCGACGGTCCTGCAGGGCGGCAGCTTCTACCGCATCGCCGCGACGGACCTGGAAAAGGCCAAGCAGGCCTCGCCGACGATCCACGGCCTGTTCGTCCGCTATGCCGATTGCCTGCTCGCGCAAGTGTTCCAGTCGGTCGCCTGCAACGCCAGCCACACCATCGTCCAGCGCGCCGCGCGCTGGCTGGAAGCCGCGATCGAGCGCAGTGGCGGCGACGAAGTCATGCTGACGCAGGAGCAGTTCGCCGGCCTGCTCGGCGTCGGCCGCAGCTATGCCAGCCGCGTGCTGCAGCAACTCAAGGCCGAAGGCATCGTCGCGATCCGCCGCGGCACGCTGCGCGTCGCCGATCGCGATGCGCTGGCGGCGCGCGCCTGCGGCTGCAACCAGGCCGTGCGCGACCACTTCGACGAAGTGCTGCGCGGCGTCTATCCGCAGGGGTGATACGGCACGCGGGCGGGGAAACGTGCCCCGGCGCCGCTCAGAAATGATGCGTGCACAGCGCCAGCAGCAGGATCAGCGGAATCGGGACCCCGATTACCCAGAGAAGAATGGAACGCATCGACAAGTCCTCGTGGCGTTTGGCTGCGAGGTCTACGCGCCAGCGCGCGAAACGTTCCGTTCGTCGGGCCGGGGCAGGGGCGGCCGCTGCCGCCCCCGCCTGGCTCACGCGGCCAGGCGCGGCCGCGCCGCCGGACCGCGCACCGCGCCGATGCGGAACCGCGCCGCGCTCGCCTCCAGCGCCTGCGCCTCGGCGGACAGGCTGCGCGCCGCCGCCGTCGCCTGTTCCACCATCGCCGCGTTCTGCTGCGTCAGCCGGTCCATGCCGGCAACGGTGGTGCTCACCTGCTGCAGGCTTTCGGCCTGGTTCGCGGCGCCGGCGGCGATCCCGCCGATGTGCCGGGACACGCTGGCAACGCGATCGACGATCGTCTCGAGCAGCGTGCCGGTCTCGCCGACCAGCGCCACCCCGGCCTGGACCTGGTCGCTCGACGCGCCGATCAGCCGCTTGATATCCTGCGCCGCCTCGGCGCTGCGCTGCGCCAGCGCGCGCACCTCGGTGGCGACGACGGCAAAGCCCTTGCCGGCCTCGCCCGCGCGCGCCGCTTCCACCCCGGCGTTCAGCGCCAGCAGGTTGGTCTGGAAGGCGATGCCGTCGATCACGCCGATGATCTGGTTGATCTCCTGCGCCGAGCGCTCGATCCCGGCCATCGCCTCGATCGCGCGCGCCACCACCGCGCCGCCGTCGGGCGCCTCGCGGTGCGCGTGCTCGGCCGAGCCGCGGACATCGCCGGCCCCCGCCGCCGTCTCGCGCACCAGCGCGGAAACCTGCGTCAGTGCCGCCGCCGATTCCTCGACGCTCGCGGCCTGCTGCTGGTTGCGACGGGCAAGATCGTCCGACGCCGCATGGATCTCGCCGGCACCCACCGCCACGCTACCGGCCGAGGCGAGCACGCCGGCCAGCAGCTCCGACAGGGCGTCGCCGGTGCGGTTGAAGGCGTGGCGCAGCGCTTCGTATTCGCTGGCGAACGCCGCATCGATGCGATGGCTGAGGTCACCCGCGGCCATCGCATCGAGCCCGTCGCCCAGCGCGGCGACGACGTCCGCCTGCATCCGCTGCGCCTCCGCGCGCTCGATCGCGGCGTTCCGCACGAGAATCGCGGCCCGCTGGATCGACCCCACCTCGTCGGTGTCCTGCGGCGGGTCGAGCGTCACCGCGTAATCGCCCCGGTTCATGCGGTCGAGCTGGTCGGCAACGCGCCCGATCGGCGTCACCACCTTGCGGCCCAGCCGGCGCAGCATCGTGCTGAGCAGCCCGCCGAATCCCGCCGAGACCACCGCCAGCACCAGGTAGGACAGCCACTTCAGCCGGCGTTCGCTGTCGGCGGCGCGCCCGATCCGCGTCTCGATGCGCCGCGCCTCGTCGTCCTGCGACTGTTCGAGCGCGCGGAACGCGCGGTCGAAATCGCCCAGCATCGCCTCGGCGCGCGCCGGATCGCCGCGCGTGGCCTCGGCGACGGCGCGGGCCTGCCGCGTGTAGCGATCGAGGTCGGCGGCGATGCGCCCCAGCCCTTCGTGAATGTCCGGGTCCAGCGGCAGCGCCTGGTTGGCACCCACCGCCTTTTCCATCCCGGCGCTGAACTCCGCGACTTCGTCGATCGCGCCGTCGCGCTCGGCGGCGTCGCCGCGCGCGGCGCCGTGCAGCGCGCGATAGACGGCGCTGCGGATCGCATCGTGCAGCATGTCGCCCTGCATGTGGTTGTGGATGGCGCGGGCCATCAGCTGCTGCTGCTCGGCCGCCGCGGTCAGCCGCCAGTCCATCGTCAGCGTGACGCCGGTCTGGAGCAGGAACGCCCCCGCCAGCCACGCTCCGCCCCGCCCGATCTGTTTTCTGATGCTCATGCGAACCCCATCCGTTGCCGGGCCCGCGCGTCCAACCGCGAGCCCGTGGCGGGGCGCCTACATCGATTGCATTGTGCGACCGGTTTAAGGTTGACTACGTAGGCCTACCAGCTGCTCCCGGACGCCCGGCGCAGGCACAAAAAAGGCCCGCCGCGCACAGGGGCACGACGGGCCTTGTCTCCTCCCCAGGAGATCGTGGACCGGACGGAAATCAGCGCGTGGCGCTGCCCAGCCGGTGATAGAGGTTCGAGAACTTGGCGCTGCCTTCCTTGTCGCCGTTGGCCTGCAGGTAGAACAGCACCGCCTCGCGGATCAGGTTGAAGTCCTCGGTCGAAAGCACCGCACGGGCACGCTTCGGTTCAGCCATTGTCGCCTCCTCAAGCTGCGAACTGGTTCCCCGCTGCCGTCAGGCAGCAAACTGGTTCATCGTGTTGTGCACGCCGCCCGCCTTCAGCGCCGCCTCGCCGGAGAAGTACTCCTTGTGGTCGTCGCCGATGTCGCTGCCCGACATGTTCTGGTGCTTCACGCAGGCGATGCCCTGGCGGATCTCCTGCCGCTGCACGCCCTTGACGTAGCCCAGCATCCCCTGCTCGCCGAAGTATTCCTTCGCCAGGTTGTCGGTGCTCAGCGCCGCGGTGTGATAGGTCGGCAGCGTGATCAGGTGGTGGAAGATGCCCGCCTCGCGCGCCGCGTCCTTCTGGAAGGTGCGGATGCGCTCGTCGGCCTCGTCCGCCAGCGGCGTGCCGTCATAGTCCACGCTCATCAGCTTCGCCCGGTCATAGGCCGAGACGTCCTTGCCTTCCGCGGTCCAGGCATCGAACACCTGCTGCCGGAAGTTCAGCGTCCAGTTGAAGCTGGGCGAGTTGTTGTAGACCAGCTTGGCGTTCGGGATCACCTCGCGGATGCGCTTCACCATCCCGCCGATCTGGCCGATGTGCGGCTTCTCGGTCTCGATCCACAGCAGGTCCGCGCCGTTCTGCAAGGACGTGATGCAGTCGAGCACGCAACGGTCCTCGCCGGTGCCGCTGCGGAACTGGAACAGGTTGCTCGGCAGGCGCTTCGGCCGCATCAGCTTGCCGTCGCGGGTGATCAGCACATCGCCGTGGCCGATCTCGCCGGCGGTGACTTCCTCGCAATCGAGGAAGCTGTTGTACTGGTCGCCGATGTCGCCCTTCTCGCGGACATAGGCGATCTGCTTGGTCAGCCCCGCGCCCAGCGAGTCGGTCCGCGCGACGATCACGCCGTCGTCGACGCCCAGCTCCATGAACGCATAGCGCACCGCGCGGATCTTCGCGAGGAAGTCCTCGTGCGGCACCGTCACCTTGCCGTCCTGGTGGCCGCACTGCTTCTCGTCGGAAACCTGGTTCTCGATCTGGATGCAGCACGCGCCGGCCTCGATGAACTTCTTCGCCAGCAGGTAGGTCGCCTCGGCATTGCCGAACCCGGCGTCGATATCGGCGACGATCGGCACGACATGCGTCTCGAACGCGTCGATCTTCGCCAGCAGCCGGTGCACGCCGACCGCGTCCTGCGCCTTCTTCGCCGCATCCAGCTCGCGGAACAGCCCGCCCAGCTCGCGCGCGTCGGCCTGCTTGAGGAACGTGTACAGCTCCTCGATCAGCGCCGGCACGCTGGTTTTCTCGTGCATCGACTGGT
Organism: Sphingomonadales bacterium; assembly: GCA_028868535.1. Lineage (GTDB taxonomy): Bacteria > Pseudomonadota > Alphaproteobacteria > Sphingomonadales > Sphingomonadaceae > Novosphingobium. The sequence goes on from JAGWUH010000049.1 coordinate 16,466, forward strand.
CGGGCAGCGGGCCGAACTCGCTGCGCAGCGCCGCGACCATCCACCCCGACAGGTACAGGTAACGCCCCTTGGTGGTGCCGAAGTGCTTCTTGATGCTGATCAGCTTCTGCTGGCCGATGAACCCGTGCCAGCAACCCAGCGACTGCGTGTAGTTCGCCGGATCGGCGTCATACGCGGCCATGTCGCGGCGCATGATGCCGGCGGTGTACCTGGCGATGTCGAGGCCCGTGCGGAAGCGGTTCTGCAGGCGCATGCGGGCGACGCTCTCGGCCTCGATGCCGTCCCAGTTGGCGTTGCCGCCGATGGTCTTGCGCGCTTCGGTGATGGTCTGCGAGTAGGTCATGGAAAGCTCCGGGGAATGCGTGTTGCCCGCCGGATATGCCGCCCCCGGGAGTCGCGGAATGCCGCGCGAAGTGCCGTTGTAAGACTTTACAATCATCCATTGTAATGTTGTAATGAACTTACAAAGGAGCTTGTCATGGCCGAAACCAAACCCCTCTACCTCGGCCCCCGCCTCAAGCGCCTGCGCCGCGAACTCGGCCTCACCCAGCAAGCCATGGCCGAGGACCTCGACATCTCCCCCAGCTACGTCGCCCTGATCGAGCGCAACCAGCGCCCGGTCACCGCCGAACTGCTCCTCCGCCTCGCCCGCACCTACCGCATCGACGTCACCGACCTCGCCGGCCAGGACAGCGCCGATCACGCCCGCCGCCTCGCCGACATCCTGCGCGATCCGCTGTTCGCCGATATCGACCTGCCCGCGCTCGAAGTCGCCGATCTCGCCGCCAGCTTCCCCGGCGTCTCCGAAGCCCTGCTCCGCCTCCACGGCGCCTACACCCGCGAACAGGCCGCGCTGGCCGATCAGGGCGAAACGGGCGCCACCCCCGATCCCGTCGCCCAGGCCCGCGCCTTCGTCGCCGCCCGCCGCAACTTCTTCCCCGCGCTCGACGCCAAGGCCGAGGCGATCGCCGAGCGCGTGGCGGCGGCCGGCGCGCCGCAGGCCTACCTCGGCCAGCACCACGGCATCCGCACCCGCCTGCTGCCGCCGCCGGTGATGATGGGCTCGATCCGCCGCTTCGATCGCCACAACCAGCAACTGCTGCTCGACGATACCCTCGCCGGCCCGACCCGCCAGTTCCAGGTCGCGCTGCAGATCGCCTACAGCGAATGCCGCCCCGATTTCAGCGCGCTCCTGCGCGAATCCGGGCTGGCCGACGCCACCGCGCAAAACCTCGTCCGCCGCGCCCTGGCGGACTACACCGCCGCCGCCATCCTCATGCCCTACGACCGCTTCGCCCGCGCGGTCGAGGAACGCGCCTACGACATCGAGGCCCTCACCGGCCAGTTCGGCACCAGCTTCGAACAGACCGCGCACCGGCTGACGACGCTGAACAAGCCCGGCGCGGAACGGGTGCCGTTCTTCTTCATCCGCGTCGACGCCGCCGGCAACGTCTCCAAGCGGCTCGACGGCGCCGGCTTCCCGTTCGCCAGCCACGGCGGCGGCTGCCCGCTGTGGAGCGTGCACAGCGTCTTCACCCGGCCGCTGCAGGTCCACACCCAGTGGCTCGAACTGCCCGACGGCCAGCGCTTCTTCTCGATCGCCCGCTCGGTGCTGTCCGGCGGCGGCGGCTACAACCGGCCGCGCGTCGAACGCGCGATCGCGCTCGCCTGCGCGGCGGAGCATGCGCCGAAGCTGGTCTACGCGGCCGGGCTGGACCCGCGCCGGGTGGAGGCGACGCCGATCGGGATCAGTTGTCGGTTGTGCCACCGGCCGGACTGCGCGGCGCGCGGGTTGCCGCCGATCGGGCGGGAGATATTGGCGGATGATTATCGAAGGTCGCAGGTGCCGTTTGGGTTTGCGGAGGGGTAGGGGGGAGTGTCGGCTTGCGACCAGATCACGACATTCGCTGCCCTTGGCGCTAACGTCCGGCACTGACATCAGCAGCCACTGCGATAGCTGACATCAATCACTCTCCTGCATGCTGGCTACCCTAGCAACCGTCTGAGACGTCCATCCCGCAATCCCTGAAGAATTTCACTTCGTTGCCCATCCCGCTTCCATGTGCGATGGCTGGCAGCAGCCTGCACTGAGACTGAGGGGCAGAGCCGCAGAGGGAGCAGGTTTTGACGCGTCCAATCATTATCTCCGTCGTGCTTGTTGCCGGCGTAGTATGCGGGCCGGTAACAGCCCAGTCGCCGGGCGAGGCTCAATCTTTCCGCATCGACACCCGCACCTTGCCGCGCACAGGCACGATAGACGAGCGGTTCCAATCGTTTCAGATCGGTTTCTCACCGATTACCGGTGGCCGGAAATGGCGCGCGGTCGATACGTTGAAGGGGCCGGCGGCTAGTGCGCACAACGTCGCCGATGTAACTTCGGACACCTACGAGGACCGCCCGCCTGTCGACTTGAAAAACCCCCGCTTGCGCAAGCTGGCCGCTGCGCTGGCACGGAGCTATATCCGGTATAGCGGCACGAGCGGCAATTCGCTTTACTTCCATGACAGCGATGGGCCGATCCCTGACCAGATGCGCGAGGGCGGGCGCGAGATACTCACCCGTGAGGCATGGAAGGGTGCCATCGATTTTGCCCGGTCCATCGATGCCAGGATACTGACCTCATTCGCGATAGATGCCACCGTTCGAGACTCCTCGGGAACCTGGACGCCAGTCCGCGCCGCGCCGTGGCTTGCCTATACCCGTTCTATCGGCGGCGAAATCTACGCAGCCGAGATGTTTAACGAACCCAATCTCTCCAGCTTCGGCCATGGCCCGAAGGATTACGATGGTGCGCAGTTCGCGCGCGATCTCGCCGTGTTCCGCGCTTTCGCTTCGAAGGATGCGCCGGCGATGAAGATCGTCGGCCCCGGTGACACGATGATGCGTGGCACCATTCCCGGCCATCCCTCTGCCGAACAGCTGATGAGCGGAACGCCGACGCCGAAGTTCGACATCATTTCGTACCATTATTATGGCGCGGTCTCGACGCGTTGCGCGCCCGCCAACGCGCCGCAAGGGACCAGCCCCGATCAGGCGCTGACCGAGGAATGGCTAGGTCGCGCCGATGCGTCCTTTCAGGAGCACAAGCGCCTGCGCGACCGGTATGCACCCGGCAAGCCGATCTGGCTGACCGAAACGGGAGGCGCCGCATGCGGCGGATCGCCATGGCATGCCACCTTTCTCGACACCTTCCGCCTGATGGACCAGCAGGCCCGGCTCGCGAAGCAAGGGCTCAGCGCCAGTTTCGTGTCCGCGCTCGAAGGGGAAAATTATGCGTGGCTGGATGACGGCACCTTTGCGCCACGCCCCAGCTACTGGGCTGCCCTGCTGTGGCGGCGCCTGATGGGCACGGGGGTCCTTGATGCAGGGCCGACGAAGCCCGATCTCCATGTCTACGCACATTGCTTGCGCGGAAAGCCCGGCGGTGTGACACTGCTGGCAATAAACCTCAAAGGATCACCTGCCGAGATTCTGGTGAACGGGCCGGCGAAAGTCTACGCTTTGACCGCGCCGGAACTTCAAGGCAAGGCACTGCTTCTGAACGGAAAGCCCCTGACGCTCGGTCATGGGGACGCGCTGCCCGCTCTGACATCGCGTAGCGAGGCAAGCGGGCGGATCGGTCTCGCCCCCGAAAGCATCACGTTCATCACTCAGCCAGAGGCTCGCAACGGGGCGTGCCCTGGCGGGTGATTCATGAAAGCACTTCGCTTCCAATTTTAGCCCTGGGCTCAGCACTTGTTGATCAGAGACGGAACAGGACGGTCGCGGCCAGAGCAAGAGCAGAGCAGCAGACAGTTGGACATCGGTCGTAGCGGGTTGCCGTGGCTCCTGGGAAATTGCAGCGCAAACAGAACCATTTGCTAGCCTATCAGCCCGCACAAGTCGCTCATGCTGGGCGTCGTTGTGAAGCCTGAACCAATTCGCTCGCAGCCAAGCAATGGGGCCTGTCCCTGGGAAGTGGTCGAGAACCAATGTCCGTTTCGCGCCATTGACCGCTTGAACCGATCTTTCAGCTTCCGCCGCAATTTCTGTCTTTCCGCGATGCCGGGCGGACAAGCGATCAGTGTCGGCTCATGACGACAGCTGCCGCTCAACATATCTGTACGGAACGACGGCTTCGTCCCAATCCCGGCCGACCAAGAAAACACTTTCCTACACGGCCACTTTCTGCGAATCCCCTTCCGCTCCTTGAACCCGTGATATCCCACTGATTCAACATGACAAAGCTGTTTCGCGCAAGGAATTTCCCGCGCCCGCTGCGTGTGACGATCGCAAAGTCCGGCCTCCATCCCGCCTCCCCGATTTCGCCCCCTGAACCCTGTCAACTTGTGTCAACACCCCCGCCGCACGCGTGACGTCACAACCCCGCTCCACGCAGGGTCGCCGCTGGTCGCGGCGACGTTGAATTCACGGAGTCTGACAGTGGCAAATATCGACAAGCGATATTTGCGTCCCGCGCGCTCGCCGTCAGGCGGCGAGCTGGAACGGCGCAATTTCGCCGGTCAGGTACAGCTTCTTCGCCTTGGCGCGGCTCAGCTTGCCCGAGCTGGTGCGCGGCAGCGTGCGCGGCGGCACCAGTTCGATCACGCAGTTCATGCCGGTGATCGA
>JAGWUH010000050.1 GCA_028868535.1 Sphingomonadales bacterium
CGGGCGGCCAGCCGGGGATGTCCATGCCGAGGCGCAGGCCCATCGACGAGAGCACTTCCTTGATCTCGTTGAGCGACTTGCGGCCGAAGTTCGGCGTGCGGAGCATCTCGGCCTCGGTCTTCTGGACCAGGTCGCCGATGTAGATGATGTTGTCGTTCTTCAGGCAGTTCGCCGAACGCACCGACAGCTCGAGCTCGTCGACCTTCTTGAGCAGGTAACGGTTGAGCTGGTTGGTGTCGCCCTCGTCGGCCGGGGCCGAGGCCATGCCGATCATCGGCGAGGCGCCGATCGGGGCGGCGTCCTCGAAGTGGACGAACAGTGCGAGCTGGTCCTGGAGGATGCGCGCCGCGTAGGCGACCGCGTCTTCCGGGGTGACGGTGCCGTCGGTCTCGACCGTCAGGCTCAGCTTGTCGAAGTCGAGCTCCTGGCCGATGCGGGCGTTGTCGACCTTGTAGCTGACCTGGCGGACCGGCGAGTACAGCGAATCGACCGGGATCAGCCCGATCGGCGCATCGGCCGGACGGTTCGACACGGCGGGGACATAGCCCTTGCCGGTATCCGCGGTCAGCTCCATGTTGAGCGTCGCGCCCTCGTCGAGGTGGCAGATCACCAGGTCCTTGTTCATGACCTCAATGTCGCCCGAGACGGCGATGTCACCGGCGGTGACTTCGGCCGGGCCGGTGGCCGAGAGCTGGAGGCGCTTCGGCCCCTCGCCCTGCATCTTCAGCGCGATCTGCTTGACGTTCAGCACGATGTCGGTGACGTCCTCGCGGACGCCTGCGAGCGACGAGAACTCGTGCAGCACGTTCTCGATCTTGATCGAGGTGATCGCCGCGCCCTGCAGCGACGAGAGCAGCACGCGGCGCAGCGCGTTGCCGAGGGTGAGGCCGAAACCACGCTCCAGCGGCTCGGCGACGAAAGTCGCGCGGCGCTTGGCGTCGTTCCCGGGCTTCACCTCGAGGTTGTTGGGCTTCTTCAGTTCCTGCCAGTTCTTGATGTTGACAGTCATGGACTTCCCCTGGGATGCTTTTCTGGCGGGAAGGACCGGCATTCGGGGCACCCACCCCTCCTGCCGGGCCGTCTGTGCGGGCGGCGCGCCACCCGCACGGGCAGGATCAGACGCGGCGACGCTTGGCCGGCCGCACGCCGTTGTGCGGGATCGGCGTGACGTCGCGGATCGAGGTGATCACGAAGCCGACCGCCTGCAGCGCCCGCAGCGCCGATTCACGGCCCGAGCCGGGGCCCTTGACCTCGACCTCGAGGGTGCGCACGCCGTGCTCGGCGGCCTTCTTGCCGGCGTCGTCGGCGGCGACCTGGGCGGCGTAGGGCGTGCTCTTGCGGCTGCCCTTGAAGCCCATCATGCCCGCCGAGGACCACGCGATGGCATTGCCCTGCGCGTCGGTGATGGTGACCATGGTGTTGTTGAAGCTGGCATTCACGTGCGCGATGCCGCTGGTGATGTTCTTGCGCTCCCGCTTGCGAAGGCGCTGGGGTTCACGTGCCATTGACGGAATTCCTGTCGTAGATCCGGTGGTTCACGAAGTAGGCGGTCTGGCGCTTACTTCTTCTTGCCGGCGATCGGCTTGGCCTTGCCCTTGCGGGTGCGGGCGTTGGTGTGGGTGCGCTGGCCGCGGACCGGCAGGCCCTTGCGGTGACGCAGGCCGCGATAGCAGGCCAGGTCCATCAGGCGCTTGATGTTCATCGCGGTCTCGCGACGAAGATCACCTTCCACCGTGTGTTCGGCGTCGATCGCCTCGCGGATGCGCAGGACTTCCTGGTCGGACAGGTCCTGGACGCGGCGGCTGTGATCGATGCCGAGCTTGTCGGCGATCTGGCGGGCCTTGAACGGGCCGATTCCGTGAATGTAGGTGAGCGCGACGATCACGCGCTTGTTGGTGGGGATGTTGACCCCGGCAATACGAGCCACTGGATTCTCCTGCTCCACAGGGCGCCGCCGTGGCGGGGCCCCATCTCAACGCGTTGACACGATCACGTCCGCAGCCCGGAACGGCAAAAAGCCCGGATGGCGCGCATGGTGCGATCGCCGGCCGGACACTTGCGGAAATGATGCGTGGAGGGCGCGCTTAGGGGGATTCGCCGACGCTGTCAACGCCCCGTCAAGCATTATTCGGCCGGGCGAGGCCGAACGCGGTCCGGCCCCGGACGGTGCCGGCGTGACGACGCTATAGCCGGTTGCAGGCCCGGGGAAAAGGGCCACCTAGTTCGGGCGGCGGCGTGGATCGACCGGTTCGGCGGCGGCATCGGGCGTGCGGGCAAATTCGGCGAGGCGGGCGGCCTGTTCCGCCAGCACCTTGTCGACGATCGGGGCGATGTCCTCCACCTTCATGCGCATGAAGCCGCCGACGACGTACGTCCACGTCAGGTGCGTGTTGGCGCCGTCCGGCTTCAGGGTGATCGTCAGCGTGCCGGTCAGCGCCTCGCCCTGGAGCGGGCCGAGCGCGCCTGTCAGCCGCATCAGCCGGGGCGGCATCGCGGCGAGGATGCGGGCATGCTCGATCGAGCCGCGGCGGGTGCCTTCGGGAGCATCCTTGGGCGGGGGCAGCAGTTCGCAGAAGCAGCCGCCGGCCTGCGCGTCGAGGTAGAGGTTGTCGGCGTCGCCGGACCACGAGTGGACCGGGTTCCACCATTTGCCCGGCTGCAGCAGCGCCTTCCAGACCTCGTAAGGGGTCTTGCCGGGAACCTCGGCCTGGGCGGTGGTGACGAAGCCATGGTCGCTGGTCGCGGCGACTTCGGCGTGGGCGGGGCTGGCCAGCAGCAGGGCGAGCGGGATGGCGGCGCGGAGCATGACGGAGGTTCTAGGTGACGAAGGGCATGCGGGAAACGCCCTTTTTGAGCGCGGCCGGTCCGTCGCGCCGCATCCATGGGGCCGGCGAGCAGATGCGCGGGATTTGCGCATGGGGTACTGGCCATTCGGCTGCGGGGTGATAGGAGCGCGACATGGATCGGGATGACGGAATCGTGGTCGCGGCGCTCTACCGCTTCGCCGTGTTCGCGGATGCGGCGAGCCTGCGCGGGCGGCTGGCAGAGGTGTGCGCCGCTGCCGGCATCCGGGGGACGCTGCTGCTGGCGCGCGAGGGGATCAACGGAACGATCGCCGGCAGCCGCACGGGGATAGGCGAGGTGATCGACTTCGTGCGGACGCTGCCCGGGTGCGACGACATCGAGGTCAAGCTTGCGACCGCCGCGGAGATGCCTTTCCGGCGGATGAAGGTGAAGCTGAAGCGCGAGATCGTCACGATGGGCGAGCCGGCGATCGATCCCCTGGCCGGCGTCGGGCACTATGTGGAGCCGCAGGCGTGGAACGCGCTGATCGCCGATCCCGGCACGATCGTCATCGACACGCGCAACCACTATGAGGTGGCGATCGGCAGCTTCGCCGGCGCGATCGACCCGGGAACGCGCACGTTTCGCGAATTCCCGGCATGGTTCCGCGCCGAGCGCGCGAAGCTGCTGGCGGGCGGCAAGACGCCGAAAGTGGCGATGTTCTGCACCGGCGGCATCCGCTGCGAGAAATCGACGGCGTTCCTCAAGGCCGAGGGCGTGGACGAGGTGTTCCACCTGAAGGGCGGCATCCTGAAATACCTGGAGACGGTGCCCGAGGCGGAGAGCCTGTGGCGCGGCGAATGCTACGTCTTCGACGAGCGCGTGGCGGTGGGGCATGGCCTGGCGCCGGGCAGCCATGTGCTGTGCAGGGCGTGCGGCCTGGCCGTGCCTGCCGTCCCCGGACCGCCGCCCGAGAGGTCGCCGGCCGGCTGCGACCATGGCAGCCCGTCGTCCGTCGACTGCGGACACCGCCACGCATCATGAGCCCGGCGGCCCCGGGCGCAAAATGGAGCAGCGTCAGGCCACTCGGCAGTTGCCCCCTCCCCCGTCGCGGCGACGGCAGGCTCAGGCCAGCAGGGGACCGCCGTCGGGGCTGGTGGCCAGTTCCAGCCGGCTGCAGCCCTTGGCCCGCGCCATGAACAGGGCCATTTCCGCGCGCTTCAGGGTCTTGTCCAGCGTGCCGCCGACGGCGGTCACGCCGGCACTGGCGGTGATCGCGAAGCTGTCGGAACGGCTGGCACGGCCGAGTTCCGCCAGGGTATCGACCACCCGCCGGCAAATGCCCGCGGCCTGTTCCGCGGTGGCCCCCGGCAGCAGCACGCCGAGGCTGCCGCCGCCGATGCGCGAGACGATGTCCTGCCTGCGCACCACCGTCTGCACCAGCTCGGCGACGGCGGCCACGACCTCGTCGCCGAACGACTGGCCATGGCGCATGTTCATGGCCCGGAAGTGGTCGATCCCGAGGATCGCCAGGCTGGCGTCGATCCGCTCGTCAACGAGGTGCCGGAGCATCGCTATGAATGCGCGGCGATTGGTCAGCCCGGTCAGGGGATCGCTCATCTCCGCCGCGAACAGCCGGTCCTCGAACACCCGCCGCTCCTCACGGCAGCGCATCAGGCAGATCGCGCCGTAGATCCGGCCATGGTCGTCGGCCAGGCTGCGCATCTGCAGCGCGTACCAACGCTCCCGCCCGCTTGCGGCCACCGCGGTGATCTCCAGCCAGGCCCCCTCGCGCAGGCCGCCGATGACCGCTTCGTGTTCCGCCCAGACCGCCGCCGCGTGCGCGGGGTGGACTAGGTCGACGATGTGCGGCCCGATCAGCATGTCCGGCGAACGGTAACCCAGCCGCTCGATCCCCGGCGAAGCGTGCTCGATGTAGCCCTGGCGATCGGTCTTGAGAATGATGTCCGTCTTGTGTTCTGCCAGCAGTGCATAAAGGGCAGAACTCTCCCGCAGCGTAAACTGAACCCCCATCGTCGTGTGCCCCCCGGCCTTATCGACTTCGACAGTGCGCCGCCCCGTTAGCTTCTGCCTAACAGCGCATGTCGACCGTAAACCGAAAAAATAAGCGACCCAGGAAACTTGAAAAGCTTCCAGACAAGACCAAATGTAATTTGATTAACTTTGTTAGCTAACCGGCTTAACTTCATTCAGTACTTGTGAGGTTCATTTACCATGAATGTATTCATGGTTAATAGAAAATTGTTTCAGCTTGTCGCATTTTTGAAAATGTGATTGCCGGGGAATGGCTTCCGCGCACCGACCATCCGGGCGGCACCGGGCGGGCATCACAGTTCGAGCATGATCCTGACCCGCTCGGGGCTGGTTCCGAACGCGAGCGCGATCTGTTCGCGGCATCGGGCCAGCAGTTCGGCCCCCGCCGGCGATACGTTCTTCCCGGTCAGCTCCGACACGGGCACGCCCAGCGCGTTGGCCAGCGCGTCCAGGCGATGCAGGGCCGGACGCGCCTTGTCCTGTTCCCAAGCCCAGACCGTCGGCTTGCTGACGCCAAGCGCGGCGGCAAGCTGCCCCAGCGTGAGGCTGGCCTGCCGGCGCAGCCGGAGAAGCCGGACGCCGAAGGTTTCGTCCGGCGCGCGGGCTTCCGAGACAGGGGCCGGCAGGGGCGCGGCGACCAGGGTTTGGCCCGCGGTGCCGCGCAATTGCGCGGCGCTGAGCGTCGCGGTGGTGATGGGCGCATCGAACTGGCAGCCATAGAGCGCGCCGCTGGACCAGATCACCGTTGCCGCGGTCGTGCGGGCATGGGGCAGGTCGATCTCGATCCGTTCGCCGGCCGCCAGTTCCGCTTTGCTTTCCAGCAGGAGGCCGGTCGCGGAAACGTTGTGGATCAGGACATCGGTGGAGCCGCCGGTCGCGGTCTGCCCCTGGGTCGCCAGCCGCAGCTGCCGGCGCGGCGGACGCGGCTGCCGGCCGGCATCGGCTGCCACGTCGAGATGCGCTGCTATTGCCATCGACTCGTCTCCCGAGGAACAAGTCGACCGTGGTCAGGAGAGGGTTAAGACGGGGTTAGTGCCACGACGAGCTGCGTCGCCGGCGCGTCGCTGCGCATGGCTTCGCCGAGACCCCGGACCGTGGCAGCACTGCAGGCCGGCAGCCGGGCCGCTCAAGCGCGGCAAGCGATGCCCCTAACCCCGCCGTTTACAACCGGCCTCGCCGCGTTACTATCGAAACTCGGCGTTTCATAACGGCCGCGTCGAAGCGGCCTGCGACCGTGGATGAGGGAGAGAGCGATGCGCAAGGTGGGCTTGGCGGTGGCCGTGGCGGGCTTGATCGCAAGTGCGGTGACGGCGGCCGGGCCGGCCTCGCCCCCGATCGGCGTCGGCGCCGGCAACGACTGGCCCCTGATCGGCGGCGGGGTGGACGAGAGCCACTTTTCCCGCCTCGCGCAGTTGACGCCGGCGAACGTCAAGCGGCTGGGGCTGGCCTGGGCGCTCGACCTGCCGGGCGAGGTAACGCTGGAGGCGACGCCGCTGGAAGTGGGTGGGGTGATCTATTTCCCCGGCTCCTATGCCGCGGTCCATGCCGTCGATGCTCGGACCGGCAAGCTGTTGTGGCGCTATGACCCCGAGACCTGGAAGCACCGGCCGATGGCGATGCACTTCTCGTTCGGGGCGAACCGCGGCGTCGCCTACGAGGCCGGGCGGGTGTTCGTCGCGGCGCTCGACGGGCGGGTGATCGCGCTCGACGCGAAGACCGGCAAGGAACTGTGGGTGGCGGAATCGATCCCGCAAGGGGCGATGAACATCTCCACCGGGGCGCCGCGGGTGATGAACGGCAAGGTCATCATCGGCAACGGCGGCGCCGATTTCGGGGCGCGCGGGTTCGTCACCGCGTTCGACGCGGCCACCGGGCGGCAATTGTGGCGCTTCTTCACGACGCCGGGCAAGCCCGAGGACAACGCCGGCAACGCGGCGATGGAGGCCGCCGCCCGGACCTGGGGCGCGGAGTTCCTGAAGAATGCCGGCGGGCCGACCACCGGCGGCGGCGGCACCGCGTGGAACGGCATGACCTTCGACCCGGAGACCGATCGCGTCTACATCGGCGTCGGCAATGCCGGCCCCTACGATCCAGAGCGGCGCGATCCCGGCAACCCGAAGGGCGACAACCTCTATACCTCGTCGATCGTCGCACTCGATGCCGCGACCGGGAAATATGTCTGGCACTACCAGGAGAACCCGCGCGATTCATGGGACTACAAGGCGACGCCGAACATCCAGATGGCGACGCTGACGATCGACGGCAAGCCGCGCAAGGTGCTGATGCACGCGCCGACCAACGGCTTCTTCTACGTGCTCGACCGCGAGACCGGGAAGCTGCTCAACCGGCCGGGCAAGACCACGCTGGTCACCTGGGCGAAAGGGATCGACCCGGTCAGCGGGCGGCCGGAGGAATATCCCGACATCCGCTACGAGACCGGGCTGACCAAGATGTGGCCGGGCACCGTGGGCGGGCACAACTGGCAGCCGATGAGCTGGAACCCGCGAACCGGCCTCGTCTATGTGCCGGTGCAGCAGATCGGGGCGCTGTTCTCGCGCCGTGGCGGCGGCGGCGACGGATCGTTCAACGTCATGGGACTGACGACCGCGCCGGTGGCGGAAAAGCCCGGCGACGGGCACGGACACCTGGTGGCCTGGGACCCGGTGGCGCAGAAGGCGCGGTGGGACGTGACCAACCGCAACCTGTGGAACGGCGGCGTACTTTCGACGCAAGGCGGGCTGGTGTTCCAGGGCACCGCCGAAGGCATGCTCCATGGCTATGACGCGGTGAGCGGCAAGCGCGTGTGGAGCTTCGACGCCGGGCTGGGCATCGTCGGCGCACCGATCAGCTACAGCATCGGCGGGCGGCAGTATGTCTCGGTGCTGGTCGGCTATGGCGGGACTTCGGCGGCCTACGGCAAGTTCATGGACGTGGGCTGGAAATACGGCCGGCAGACGCGGCGGCTGCTGACCTTCGCGCTGGGCGGGACCGCGCGATTGAAGAAGGAGCCCGGCCCGACGTTCAAGGTGGACGCCGTCGACGATCCGTCGCTGGTGCTGGACGAGGCCGACGTCAAGGCCGGCCGCGAGCTGTCGGTGCAGTGCGCGGCGTGCCACGGCGCCGGGTTCCATGCGACCGGCACGCCGGGGCCGGACCTGCGCGAGAGCGGCATTGCGCTGTCGTTCGATTCGCTGGCGACGCTGCTGAAGACCGGGGCGCTGATGGAAAAGGGGATGCCCCGGTTCGAATACCTGACCGATGCGCAGATCCGGCAGTTGCACGCCTACATCCGCGCCAAGGCGCGCGAGGTGCTGGGAACGCGCAAGGCGGTGGACGACGCGGTGACGCCAAAGTTGTAGGGGTTGGGCGTCATTGCCGCGTCCGGCAAAATACGACCACATTGCCTATTTACATTTTGCGACAATTTGACATGAATTGCCGGTGACGGCCCGCGCAAAGACGGCAGCCGCCAATTTGGGAGGCGATATCATGCTTTTGAAGACGACCGGACTCCGTCGATTGCTGGCGGGTTCTGCCCTGATGGCCTTCTGCCTGCCGGGACAGGCATTCGCGGCCGAACCGGCCCAGGCCGGGGCAAGCGAGCCGTCGAACGACATCATCGTCACCGCACAGCGCCGCAACGAGGCGCTTGAGGACGTGCCGATGTCGGTTTCGGTGTTGCCGCAATCGCAGTTGACCAACCTGGGCGTCAACTCGGTGCGCGACCTGCAGAACGTCACCACCGGCTTCCAGCTCAACAACTCGGGCTCGTATCCGCAGCCGGCGATCCGCGGCATCACCACGATCAACGCCGGCGCCTACGAGAACAATGTCGCGCTGTTCGTCGACGGGCTCTACCAGTACACGGCGCAAGTCCTGAACATGGACCTGCCGAACGTGCAGAACATCCAGGTGCTGAAAGGGCCGCAGGGCACGCTGTATGGCCGCAACGCCACCGGCGGCGCGATCCTGATCGACACCATCGACCCGGGCAAGCGCTGGGCCGGCAACCTCGAGGGCACCTATGGCCGCTTCGATGACTTCCGCGCCCGCGGCTACGTCGCCGGGCCGTTGTCGGACCGGGTCGGGTTGAGCATCGCGGGGACGCTGCGGCAGACCGACGGCTACTACAAGATCGCGAGCCGGACGACGCCCGGTACTTTCGACGGGCGGGGACTGGGGCTGAAGCAGGCATCACTGCGGACCAAGCTGAAATTCGACATCAGCGACTCTTTCCGGGCGACCTTGGCCTACAACTATCTGCGCGCGAGCGATCCGCGCGGCGTGTTCTTTACCGCCGTCGAGAACGTCAGTTCGCCGTACACCGGCGCCAATGCGACCCGGCCGACCGGCCTGGGCGAAGTGGCCGGTGACGCCTTCACCCTCGACTTCAAGCAGCACGAAGGCTCGCTGAAGCTGGAACTCGATACAGGGATCGGCACGCTCCGCTCGATCACCGGCTACACCCACGGCAAGCTGCGCACGACCTACGACGCCGATGGCAGCTACGCGGCAACCAGCTATTCGGATTCGATCATCCACGACAAGACCTGGCAGGAATCGATCGACTATACGATCAAGGCCCTGGACAACCTCGACCTGATCGTCGGCGCCAACTACTACAACATCAAGACCGCGTACGATCCCAACTATGCCAACGTCGCCTATGCCGCCCCGGCGGGTTCGACGCCGGGCACCCCGTTGTCGAGCTATCGCAAGCTCCAGGAGATCTTCTTCTGGCGGACCAAGGAGGCCTGGGCCGGGTTCATCGACGCGACTTACCACGTGGCACCGCGGCTCAGCGTCAACCTCGGCGGACGCTACAGCTCGGAAACGCAGGACGTGGCGGCGGAAAAGAACACCTATTGTACGGCGACCGCCGGTTGCACCGTAAACGGGGTGCTGATCCCGCTCGGTGGAATTACCGGGACGCCCTATACGCGGGCCAGCTCGGCGCAGGGTGCGACGTATCGCAAGTTCACGCCTCGCGCCTCGATCCGCTACGAGCTGGCGCCGCGCACCAACGTCTACTTCTCGTGGTCGCAGGGATTCCGCGCCGGCGAATGGAACTCGGTGCCGCCGATCGACGGCAACATGGCGGCGTGGAAGACGCTGGGCCAGATCGGACAGGAATCGATCAACGCCTTCGAACTTGGCATCAAGACCGCGCAACGTCGCTTCCGTGCCGACCTCTCGGCGTTCCTCTACAACTACAAGGACCTGCAGGTCAGCTACACGGTGTTCGTGCCGCCGACGAACCTGGCGGTGGTCAGCCTGCAATCGGTGCCGAAGGCCCGCGTCTACGGCGTCGAGGGCAGCGTGGACTGGGAGGCCGTCGACGACCTTCACCTGCGCGCCGGGGCAACCTGGCTGCACGCACGCTATGGCGATCGCGCGGTGTTTGTCGGGTCGAGCGTGAACGTCAACGGCGTCGGCTACAACGTCAACAGCGATCCGCTCAAGGTCTTCCCGAACGTGAGTGCGGTAGCGATGGACCTGACCGGAAAGCAGATGGCGCGCGCGCCTGATTTCACGGCGTTCGTCGGGTTTGACTACCTGTTCCGCAAGGGCGCGGGTGGGCTGCGCATTGCCGCCAACGCCAAGTACACGAGCAGCTACGTCGTCACCAACCCGTCGCTATGGGGCGGCGAGCCGCTGGCGGCGTACAACGCGCGCAAGGCACTGGACCCCAACGCCCTGCCGAACAATTCGGTGATGCTGGCAGGAACTCCCTATGCAGCGCGCTCGAACGAGGAGCGCGCGCGCCAGGGCGCTTACGTGCTGGTCAATGCATCGGTCACCTGGACCGACCCGACCGACCATTACTACCTGCGCGTGTGGGGCAACAACCTGACCGACCGGATCTACCGCACGCACTACAACCCCAGCAGCTCGACCTACTCTCCGGTCGGCGAGCCGCGGACCTACGGGGTGACGGCGGGTTACAAGTTCTGATCCTGGCCAGGGCGGGGAAGTCGCTTCCCCGCCCTGACTGCCGGGACGGCGCGTCTATTTCAGGATCAGTTCCTGCAACAGCATGACGTCGCCGATCTTGCGGAACTTGGCGCGCGCGCCGGAGGCCGCTTCGAACTGCGCCTGGCTGGTCTTGAAATGCTCTTCCATGACCCTTTCGCGGCGCAACTGCTCGGCCGCGTCGGGAATGGACTTGAAGGTGCGCAGGATGAACAGGTCCGGCTCCGCGGCGCGCTTGTGGACATTGCCATAGACGCGGGTCTCGATCATCCAGCCCTGCGACCTTGCGAAATCGTCCTGCGCCTTCGACTCGGTGTCGAGGAACTTCATGTATTCGAGGAAGTGGCCGTCATCGATCGAGACGTCGGTGACTTCGGCATAGTTGCCCGGGGTGAACGGCATGTCGTCGGCCCGTGCGGCGGCGGACAGCCCGAGGGTGGCGGCAGTGGCGGCAAGCGCCAGCTTGACGATGCGCATGTGCATGTACTCCCCTTCTTGCCGGGAGCCCCCCGCCCGCCGGCGATTGGCGATATCGGAAATCGATTCGCGGGCGCGAGGCTAGGCCTGCCTGCGCGAAATCCCTAGCCCCATGCAGCAAGGGCGGGGAATCGCTTCCCCGCCCTTGCCGGATAATGTCGCAAGACGCCGCAGCGGCGATCAGCCGGCGATGATCTTCTCGATCGCCGCCGTGACGTGGTCCATCTCGGCCATGCCGTTGACGCGGGCGACGATGCCGCGCGCCTCGTAGACCGGCAGGATCGGCGCGGTCTTCGCGCGGTATTCGGCCATGCGGGTGCGCACGGTTTCCTCGTTGTCGTCAGGGCGGCGCTTGAATTCGGTGCTGCCGCACTTGTCGCACACGCCAAGCTGCTTCGGCTGCTCGAACGTATCGTGGTAGCCCTTGCCGCACTGCGCGCAGGTGTAGCGGCCGGTGATGCGCTCGACCAGGGCGTCCTCGTCGACCGCGAGTTCGATCACGTGGTCGAGCTTCCGTCCGCGTTGCGCCAGGATATCGTCGAGGCTCGCGGCCTGCGCCTCGGTGCGCGGATAGCCGTCGAAGATGGCGCCGGCGTCCGGCCCCATGCTGTCGAGCTCCTCGCCGATCAGCGCGCTGACGATCGCGTCGGAGACGAGCTCGCCGCGCTCCATCACCGCCTTGGCCTGGAGGCCGACCGGGGTGCCCGCCTTGACCGCGGCGCGCAGCATGTCGCCCGTGGAGAGCTGGCGCATGCCGTGGCGTTCGACCAGGCGCTGGGCCTGGGTGCCCTTGCCGGCGCCCGGGGGGCCGAGAAGAATGATGTTCATTGGATACCCCCCTGTCAGCTTAACGAATGCGGCCTTTCAGCTTGGCCTTCTTGATCAGGTCCCCGTACTGGTGCGCCAGCAGGTGCGACTGGATCTGGGTAATGGTGTCGACGGTGACGTTGACGACGATCAGCAGCGAGGTGCCACCGGCGAAGAACAGCTTCACCCCGGTCTGCGCGATCACCCATTCGGGGATGACGCAGACGATGGTGATGTACGCGGCGCCGAGCACGGTGATGCGGGTGAGCACGTGATCGAGATAGGTCGCGGTGTTCTTGCCCGGGCGGATGCCGGGGATGAAGCCGCCGTTGCGCTTGAGGTTGTCCGCCGTCTCTTCCGGGTTGAACACAACCGCGGTGTAGAAGAAGCAGAAGAACACGATGCCGAGCGCGTAGAGGATCATGTACAGCGGCTTGCCGTGGCCGAGGTACTGGTTGAGCGCGATGATGACCGAGCCGGCGGTGCTGTCGGGCGAGACCGACTTGCCGGCGAACTGGGTGATCGTCAGAGGCAGCAGCAGCAGCGACGAGGCGAAGATCGGCGGGATCACGCCCGAGGTGTTGAGCTTCAGCGGCAGGTGGGAGCGATCGGCCTGCATCATGCCGTTCTGCGTCGCGCGCTTGGGATACTGGATCAACAGCCGCCGGGTGGCGCGCTCCATGAAGGCAATGAACAGGATCAGGCTGACCAGCAGCGCGACCATGAACACGATCGTGACCGCGCCGATCGAACCCGAGCGGCCGCCTTCGAACAGGTTGGCGATGAAGGTCGGCATCTGCGCGACGATGCCGGCCATGATGATCAGCGACACGCCATTGCCGATCCCGCGCGAGGTGATCTGCTCACCCAGCCAGAGCAGGAACATGGTGCCGCCGATCAGGCTGATCACCGCCGAGACGCGGAACAGCATGCCGGGGATGACCACCGCCTGGAGCCCGGACGAGGCGCCGTAGGCCTCAAGGCCCGAGGCGACGAACCAGCCCTGGATCGCGGTGAGCAGCACCGCGCCGTAGCGGGTGTACTGGTTGAGCTTCTTGCGCCCGCTCTCGCCTTCCTTCTTCAGCGCGGCGAGCGCCGGGTGCAGCGAGGCGGCGAGCTGCACGACGATCGACGCGGTGATGTAGGGCATCACGCCGAGCGCGGTCAGGCTCATGCGCTGGAGGCCGCCGCCCGAGAAGGTGTTGAACAGGTCGAGGATGCCGCCCTGCGTCCGGCTGTAGAGCGACGACAGGATCATCGGGTTGACGCCCGGCAGCGGCACGAAGCTGAGGAAACGGAAGACGATCAGCGCGCCCACCGTGAACCAGATGCGCTTCTTGAGCTCGGTGGCCTTGGAGAAGTTGGCCAGGCTCAGGTTGCTGGCGATGTTGTCGGCGCGAGAAGCCATAGGAACGTTCAAGCCTTGCTTGGGCGCGGCGCTGGCAAGTGCCAAGCGCACGGCGATCCCCTCAATCCGGAGAAGGCCATATAGGACGCGGGCGGGGATGCAACACCCCCGCCCGCGATATTAGTCTAAAGTCTTACTTGGCGGCCTTGGCAGCCTTGTTGGCGTCGCGGCGCGCGAGCTTCTTCTCGTGCTCCGAGGGCCCGACTTCGGGAAGCGTCACCGAGCCGCCGGCGGCTTCCACCGCCGCCTTGGCACCGGCCGAGACGCCCGCCACGGCGAAGTTCGCCTTGGCCGAGAACGCGCCCTTGCCGAGCAGGCGGACGCCGTCCTTGCCGCCACGGGCGAGGCCGGCGGCCTTGAGCGCGGCGTGATCGATCGTCGCCTTGACGTCGAGCTTGCCGGCGTCGATCGCCTTCTGGATCAGGCCCAGGTTCACCTCGGCATAGTCCTTGGCGAAGATGTTGTTGAAGCCGCGCTTCGGGATGCGCATGTGCAGCGGCATCTGGCCGCCCTCGAAGCCCGCGACGCTGACGCCCGAACGCGCCTTGGCGCCCTTCTGGCCGCGACCGGCGGTCTTGCCCTTGCCCGAGCCGATGCCGCGTCCGACGCGCATCCGGCCCTTGCGGGCGCCATTGTTGTCCTTGAGTTCGTTCAGCTTCATGGGTCTGCACTCGCTTTCGCTTGGGCCTGCCCCGGGGGGACAGGCGGTTTCGCGCGTTGATGGAAGTCGCGGCCCCTAGCGGGCGGCGGGGGAAATTGCAAGCGGTGCGGCGCAGGGACGATCGGGCGTGGCGATGCGCGCATCGACCCAGCGCTTGCGCAGGCGGTTGAGCGGGCGGTCGACATGCCGCCAGACCAGCGCCGATACGACAACGACAACGCCCATCAGCAGCGTCGCCGCAACCACCGCGGCAACCGGTGACGCCAGCGGCAGGTGGCGGAAGGCGATGATCGCCGGCCAATGCAGCATGTAGACCAGGAAGGACTGGTCCGCCAGCATGGCATCGACGCGATCCGCACGCCGGGCGCCCGTGACGGTGCCGAGCGCGAAGGGCAGGATCAGCGCGCCGAGCAGGAGGTTGAAGCTGGCGTATTCGGGGGCGTGCGGCGCGAGGTAGCTGGCGCGCAGCGCCGGTACCGCGAGCACCGCCGCGACCAGCGCCAGCACCAGCGCGAGGCTGCCGTGGGCCATCGCCGGGCTGGGTCGCCAACGCTTTTCCGCGGCGACCATGCCGAGCAGGAACCACGGCAGGAAGCTGGGCAGGACGACGCCCAGCCCGTCCATCAGGCTCGCCTCGAACACCAGGAAGCCGAGCGCGAGCACCGCGACCGCCCGCAGGCGCCGCACCAGCAACGCCAGCAGCGGCACGGCAAGGTAGAACTGCATCTCGATGTCGAGCGACCACGCCGGCCCTGCCGGGCGCGTCGGCAGTTGCGCATAACCGACGACGCTGAACGGCAGCAGCGCCTGGCGCCAGGGCGTCGACAGGGCCAGCGGCCAGTCGGCGTCGCGCGTCAGCCACAGCATCGCCAGCGACGGCGGCGTCGCCAGCAGCAGCAGCGGCGCGATGCGCCACCAGCGGCTGACGACGAACGTCAGCCAGGGTTGCCGCGCGCGGGCGTAGCGCTCGGTCCAGACGCGCTGGACCCAGAACCCCGACAGGAAGAAGAACGCCAGCACCGGCGCCTTGCCAAGCTCGACCAGCGTCAGGTGGTGGACGACCACGACCAGCGCCAGCCACAGGCGGAACGCGCCGGCATCGGTCGGCCAGGCGATCCGGCGCAGCAGCGCGACGGCGTTCACCGGACGTTCCCCGGGCAGCCTGGGGACGCGGGTTCGAGAGAGCGGCGACAGGACGGCAAGGCGGATCTCCAGTCAGGAAATCCCTAAGGAAAGATGCTTAATTTATTATTTCAGGAGCCGTCGCTTCGGAAACGTGGGCTTTCGCGCCTGGTTGCGGCCGGTCAGGCGAAGCGGTCGCGAATCCAGCGGCGCATCGGCCGTTCATAGAGCACCAGGCTGATGCGTGCGACCAGCAGCACCGCCACCAGCCAGGCGAGCAGGAAAGCCGGGCGCGCGGCAAGCGCCATGATGTCGACACGGCCGTGCAGCGCGATGATCAGTGCCACCTGCATCGGCACATGCCACAGGTAGGTGCCGTAGGTCGTGTCACCGATCCACAGTCCGAGCGCGCGCAGCCGCGCCCCGGCTACCGGCTCCAGCCCCGCGAGCAGCAGGACAAGCGCGCCGAACAGGCTGGGCAGCCCGAGCGCATTCCACACCACCGGCCGGGAGGACGAGAGGAACAGCAGCGCCGCCAGCGCCAGCGCGGCGACCGCCACCCGCCATTGCCCCCTGCTCCAGCTGCGCATCGCCAGCGCCAGCGCGGCGCCGGCGAAGAAGAAGTACGCGCAGGCGGCCACGAGGTTGTGCGAGCCCGTCAACAGAAGCAACCCGGCGCAGGCGGCCAGGATCAGGGCGGCCACCGGGCCCTTGCGATGCAGCCAGCCCGCGGCAAGCCAGAACAGCGCGTAGACGACGATCTCCGCGGAAACCGACCAGATCGGCGCGTTGAAGGCGGAGTGGCTGTCGTAGCCCCAGGCGCTGGTGAAGCTGAGATGCTCGAGGAAGCGGGGCCAATCGTTGAAACCGTAGATCGGATGGAAGCCGAGGCGCCGGAACGCAAGCGCCTGCAGCGCGGCAATGACCAGCAGCGTCAACACGTGCAGCGGATACAGTCGGGCGACGCGGTTGACCACGAAGCTGCGGGTGGTGGCCCCTGCCCCGCAGTAGACCCGCGCGAACACGAAGCCCGAGATCATCCAGAACGCGTTCACCGCGTATACGCCGTACTGGTAGAGCGGCCAAAGCACGCCGAAACCCGGCTCGAACGCGGCCCAGCGCGGATCGAGCGTGTTCTGCGGAAAGCGAAAGAGGAAATGGTAATAGTGGAGCATGACCACCGCGAGCGCGGCAAGGCCGCGACCGGCATCGAGCAGGCAGAGGTGATCGGCGGAGGGCGCGGCAACGGCTCGGGGCGCGTCCGCTGCCTGGGGAATGCCGGCGATGATCAGGGGTTGCTGCACGTCCCGGTCTCCCGCTCGGCGGAAACCCTATGCGGCGATGGTTAACGGGCCGTTAGTGCGAGCGGCGGCGACCGCACGGCTACCTTCGACTTCGGCCTGACCGCGGTTTCGCCGGATCCCCGGGCGAAACCCGAACTCCGCGCCGCGATGCACGCGGCACCGGGCCTCGGCGAAGGCTCGACCGTGATCTTCATCGATCCATCAAGCCCCGCGCAGACCGCCAGGGTGCGCGTCGGCGATGACGTGCGGGAGAAACACGCTGACGCAAAAAAGCCCCGGTGTTGCCACCGGGGCTTTCGTGTCTGAGCAGCAGGCTTTCGGGGTCAGTCGACCACGGCAACCATGTGCGGGAGCTTGGCGATGGCGCCGCGCACTTCCGCGGTGTCCTCGAGCTCGACGACGCGGTGCATCTTGCCGAGCCCGAGACCGATGAGAATCTTCTTCTGGCTCTCGGGGCGACGGATCGGCGAGCCGATCTGCTTGATCTTGATTTTCGCCATGATCGTTACTCCGCAATCGCCGCGGCTTCGGCTTCTGCCTCGACCGCCGAAGCGCCACCGCGACCGAGCAGGTCGGCGACCTTCTTGCCGCGACGCTGGGCGACCGACTTCGGCGAAGTCTGGTCGGTCAGCGCGTCGAAGGTGGCGCGGATCATGTTGTAGGGGTTCGAGGTGCCGACCGACTTGGTGACGACGTCGTGGACGCCGAGGCTCTCGAACACGGCGCGCATCGGGCCGCCGGCGATGATGCCGGTACCGGCCGGGGCCGAGCGGACGCTGACCTTGCCGGCGCCGAAGTGGCCCTTGCCGTCGTGGTGCAGCGTGCGGCCATCCTTGAGCGGCACGCGGACCATCTTCTTCTTGGCCGAGGCGGTCGCCTTGGTGATGGCTTCCGGCACTTCGCGCGCCTTGCCATGACCGAAGCCGACACGGCCCTTGCCGTCGCCCACCACGACGAGCGCGGCGAAACCGAAGCGCTTGCCGCCCTTCACGGTCTTGGAGACGCGGTTGATGTGGACGAGCTTCTCGATCAGCTCCTCGCCGCCTTCCTCGTCGTTGCCACGACCGCGACGGTCGTTGCGATCGCCACGGCCACGGCCACGGTCCCCCCCGCGATCGTTGCCGCCACGGCCACGGCCACGGCCACGGCCGCCTTCGCGCTGCTCGCCACCTTCGGGAGCGGCGGCAAAACCGCCAGCGTTACCGGCGGCTTCGCCTTCCTGGATCACTTCGTCAGCCATCTTAGAACTCCAGCCCGCCTTCACGCGCGGCATCGGCCAGCGCCTTGACGCGGCCATGGAACAGGAAACCGCCGCGATCGAACACGACAGAGGTGACGCCGGCAGCCTTGGCAGCCTCGGCCAGCGCCTTGCCGACTTCGGCAGCGGCGGCGGCGGTGGCGCCGATCGACTTCTCGCCCTTCTTCAGGGTCGAGGCGGCGGCCACGGTGCGGCCCGACGCATCGTCGATGATCTGGGCGTAGATGTGGCGACCGGTGCGGTGGACCGACAGGCGAGGACGACCGCCGGAGCGGGCCTTCAGCGCGGTGCGAACGCGGCGCTTGCGGCGCTCGAAGAGGGACAGCTTGGCCATTACTTCTTCTTCCCTTCCTTGCGGAAGATGTACTCGCCACGGTACTTGATGCCCTTGCCCTTGTAGGGCTCGGGCTTGCGCCAGCGGCGGATTTCCGCGGCCACCTGGCCGACCTTCTGCTTGTCGATGCCGTTGATCTCGACCGTGGTGTTGTCCGGGGTCTTGATCTCGATGCCCTCGGGGACATCGAAGTTGACGTCATGGCTGTAGCCGAGCTGCAGCTTCAGGGTCTTGCCCTGCGCCGTGGCACGATAGCCGACGCCGGTGATCTCGAGCACCTTGGTGAAGCCCTGGGTGACGCCCTCGACGAGGTTCGACACCAGCGTGCGCTGCATGCCCCAGTGGCTGCGGGCGATCTTGCCGTCGTTCGCCGGCTGGACCGAGATCGAGCCGTCTTCGACGGCATAGCTGATCTGGTCCGACAGGCCGAGCGTGAGCGTGCCCTTGGGGCCCTTCACGGTCAGCACGCCATCGGCGATCGAAGCGGTGACGCCGGCCGGAATGGCGACCGGGCGTTTGCCGATGCGGCTCATCAGAACACCTCCGCCAGCACTTCGCCGCCGACGTTGGCAGCGCGCGCCTCGGCATCCGAGAGCACGCCGCGCGGCGTCGAGACGATGGTGATGCCGAGGCCGTTGCGGACCACCGGGAGTTCCTTGGAACCCGAGTAGACGCGGCGGCCGGGCTTGGAGACGCGGGCGACGTGCTTGATCGCAGGTTCGCCTTCGAAGTACTTCAGCTCGATGCGCAGCTGCGGGTGGGCGCCGGTGGCGTCCTCCGAGTAGCCGCGGATGTAGCCTTCACGCTGCAGCACCTCGAGCACGCGGGCGCGCAGCTTCGAGGCCGGCGAGAGGACCGAGTCCTTCTTCGCCTGCTGGCCGTTGCGGATGCGGGTGAGCATATCACCCAGGGGATCGGTCAAAGCCATCGCGGATTCCTTACCAGCTCGACTTGGTCACGCCCGGGATCATGCCCTTGTTGGCAAGATCACGGAGCTCGACGCGGCAGAGGCCGAACTTGCGATAGTAGCCGCGCGGGCGGCCGGTGGTGGCGCAGCGGTTGCGCACGCGGGTCGGGTTGCCGTTGCGCGGCACTTCCGCCAGCTTGAGGCGCGCGATCAGGCGCTCGGTTTCGTCGGCCGACTTGTCGTCCGCGATCGCCTTCAGCTTCGCGTACTTCGCCGCGTACTTCTTCACGAGCTTCTTGCGCCGCTCGTTCTTGTTGATCGAACTCAGTTTCGCCATGGACTTAAGCTCTCTTCTTCAAATCCAGCATCAAGCGAGGGGGCCTCAGGCCGCCTGCTTGGCTTCGCCTTCCTGCGGGAACGGGAAACCGAACAGGCGAAGCAGCTCACGCGCCTCGTCGTCGGTCTTCGCGGTGGTGGTGATGATGATGTCCATCCCACGCACCTTCTCGATCTGGTCGTAGCTGATCTCCGGGAAGATGATCTGCTCCTTCAGGCCCATCGCGTAGTTGCCGCGACCGTCGAACGACTTCGGGTTGAGGCCACGGAAGTCGCGGATGCGGGGCATCGCGATGGTGATCAGGCGATCGAGGAACTCGAACATGCGCTCGCGACGCAGCGTGACCTTGCAGCCGATCGCCATGCCTTCGCGCAGCTTGAACTGGGCGACCGACTTCTTGGCGCGGCACACGACCGGCTTCTGGCCCGAGATCAGTTCCATCTCGGCAGCGGCCGTGGTGACCTTCTTGCGGTCCTGCGTGCCCTCGCCGACGCCCATGTTGAGCGTGATCTTCTCGATCTTCGGCACTTCCATCGCGTTCTTGTAACCGAACTTCTCGGTCATCGCCTTCGCGATCTCGGCGTCGTACTTCGCCTTCATGCGGGGGGTGTAATTAGCCATCGATGGTCTCCCCGGACTTCACGGCCACGCGGACCTTCTTGCCGTCCTTGGTTTCGAAGCGGACGCGCGACGGCTTGCCGTCGACAGCCAGGCCGACCTTCGAGATCGCCATCGGCGCCTCGCGACGGTCGATGCCGCCGTTGGGATCCTGCTGGCTCGGCTTCTTGTGGCGCGTGGCGATGTTGACGCCCTGCACGATCACCTTGCCCTCCTTGGGGAGGACCTGGAGGACGGTGCCGGTGCGGCCCTTGTCCTTGCCCGAGCGGACGACGACGTTGTCGCCCTTCTTGATCTTGGCGGCAGCCATCACAGCACCTCCGGCGCGAGCGAGATGATCTTCATGAAGCCGCGGCCGCGCAGTTCGCGCACCACCGGCCCGAAGATGCGGGTGCCGATCGGCTCCTCGTTCTTGTTGATCAGCACGGCAGCATTGCTGTCGAAGCGGATCACCGAGCCGTCGGCGCGACGGACGTCCTTGCGGGTGCGCACGATCACCGCGCGGTGAACGTCGCCCTTCTTGACGCGGGTGCGCGGCTGGGCTTCCTTGACCGAGACGACGATGACGTCGCCCACGCCGGCGGTGCGGCGCTTCGATCCGCCCAGCACCTTGATGCACTGGACGCGCTTGGCACCGCTGTTGTCAGCGACGTCAAGCTGGGATTGCATCTGGATCATGGATCCGGTTCCTTTTTCCTGGCTTGCCGGTACAGGTCCGGCAGTTCCAAAATCTCAAACTGGGCTCAGACGTCGGCTTCGACAGCCGCGGTCTTGCCCGCCGTCACGCGCTCGATGACCTTCCAGGTCTTGAGCTTCGAGATCGGCGCCGTCTCCTCGATGCGGACGACTTCGCCGGCCTTGAACGAGTTGTCCTCGTCGTGGGCGTGGTACTTCTTCGAACGACGGATGATCTTCCCGTAGAGCGGGTGCTTCACCTTGCGCTCGACCTTCACGACCACGGTCTTGTCGGTCTTGTCGGAGACCACGGTCCCGATGAGAATACGCTTGGG
>JAGWUH010000051.1 GCA_028868535.1 Sphingomonadales bacterium
ACCTTGACCCCATCCTGGACCGAAAACGACAGGCCGTGGGCCTGTCCGGATCCATGATAGGGATCCTGGCCCAGGATCACGACCTTGACCTGGTCCAGCGGGGTCAGTTCCAGCGCAGCCAACCGCGACCCACGCGGCGGATAGATCGCCTTGCCTGCGGCTTCCTCGGCACTCAGGAACCCGCCCAGCCGCCGCGCTTCGGGCGTGGCCAGCACCGGATCGAGCGCGGCGCGCCACGAGGACGGCACTGCATCGCTGTTGCCCATCGTCACTTCGCTCCTCTTGCGCGCCGGGGCTTTCCTCCCCGCGCGGATCGGCCTAAGCACTCTGCCCATATGGCTGTCCACCTTCACGAAGACGATCTCCCCGCCGGCGTGCTCGCCCCCGGGCCAGTCGCGGTCGATACCGAAACCATGGGCCTGATCACGCCGCGCGACCGGTTGTGTCTAGTGCAGATATCCGATGGTCGCGGCGATGAACACCTGGTCCGGTTCAAGCCCGGATCGGACTTTGCCGCACCCAACCTGAAGGCCGTTCTGGCCGACCCCGACCGGGTAAAGCTGTTCCATTTCGCGCGCTTCGACCTGGCCGCGATCGAGCATTACCTGGGGGTCACCGCCGCGCCGGTATTCTGCACCAAGATCGCCAGCAAGCTGGTCCGCACCTATACCGACCGCCATGGCCTGAAGGACCTGGTCCGCGAACTGCTGGGCAAGGAACTGTCGAAGCAGCAGCAATCGAGCGACTGGGGCGGAGCCGAGCTGAGCGAGGCGCAGCGTGACTATGCCGCGAGCGACGTGCGCTATCTCCACGCCGCGCATGCCATCTTGGTCGAACGGCTGGCGCGGGAAAACCGCACCGAACTGGCCCAGGCCTGCTTCGATTTCCTGCCGCACCGCGCCGCGCTCGATCTCGCCGGCTGGCCCGAGCACGACATCTTCAGCCACGAGTCCGCCTGAGCCGCGATGACCGCGCAGGCCGACAAGCTCCGCGACGAACGGCGCGAGTTCGCCGCGCCGGGCGGCGCGCATGATCGGCTCGTCCACCTGCTCAACGCCGCGCTGCCGATGGGCGTCGGCGCCGTCGCCGCGGTGATGCTGGTCTCACCGCTGTTTCCGCGCAGCGAGGTCTCGTTCCTGCTCGATCGCAACAAGGTGGCGATCGTCCACGAACGGCTGCGCGTGTCCAACGCGATGTATCGCGGCGCCGACAACCAGGGCCGCCCGTTCGAGGTGACGGCGGGGAACGCGGTCCAGCGCTCGGCCCGGGTGCCCGAGGTGGAGATGCAGAACCTCAAGGCGCAGATCCAGCTCGCCGACGGGCCGGCGCAGGTCTCGGCGCCGGCCGGCCGCTACGACCTCGACAGCGACAAGGTGCTCGTCGACGGGCAGCTCGATTTCCGCGCCGCCGACGGCTACGCGATGACCACGCGCCACGTCGGCATTGACCTGAAGACGCGCAAGGCGGTGGGCGCGGGCGGCGTCTCCGGCCAGGTGCCCAGCGGGACCTTCTCCGCCGACCGCCTGTTCGCCGACCTCGCCAACCGCACGGTCACGCTCGACGGTCATGCCCACTTGCGCATGGTGCCCGGACAAATCAGGATGCCGAAATGACCCCTGCCCTCTCCCGCACGCTGCGCTACGGAATCGGCGGCTTCGTCGCCGCGCTGGCGGGCATCGTCGCGCTCGAAGGGCTGGCCGCGCAGGGCTTCGCCGGCCACGACAGCAACGCCCCGGTCAACTATTCGGCCGACCGCATCGAGCTGCAGGACAAGGCCAGCCGCGTCGTGCTGTCGGGCAACGTCCAGATCACCCAGGGCGACCTGACGCTGACCGCGCCGCGCACCACCGTGTCCTACACCAACGAGGGTTCGCTGAAGATCCAGCGGCTCGACGCGGTCGGCGGGGTATCGGTCCGGCGCGGCGGCGAATCGGCGCGCGGCGACGTCGCGGTCTACGATTTCAACAAGCGGATCATCACCATGGTCGGCAACGTCGCGCTGGATCGCGGCGGCGGCGATACCCTGCGCAGCGGCCGCATGGTGATCGACCTGGCCAGCCACAACACCGTCACCGATGCCGGCCCCGGCGGACGCGTCTCGGGCACTTTCTCGGTCAGCGGCAAGAAGTAGCCCCGCTTTCTGCCTTCCAGGGCATTCGCGCCCGCGCCTGACGGTTGCATGGCGGCCAACAGCGCGCACAAGTATGCGCGACGAGGGAGAGCAGGCATGGAACTGGCCGGCAAGGTGGCGGTGGTGACAGGGGCGAGCCGCGGGCTCGGCCAGGCGATCGCCCGCAAGCTCGCATCGCAGGGCGCGCTGATAGCGGTCAACTACGCCGGCAACCACGCCGCCGCCGAGGCGACGGTGGCGCGGATCGCGGCCGCGGGCGGCCAGGCGTTCCCGCTCCAGGCGAAGCTGCGCGGCCAGGCCGAGGCGGAGGCCCTGCGCGATCGCCTCGACGCCGCGCTGGCGGCACGCGGGCTGCCGCCCCGCATCGACATCCTCGTCAACAACATCGGCGGCGGCGAATATGGCACGATCCGCGATGCGGACGAGGCGTTCTACGATACCGTGTTCGACAACAACTGCCGCGCCGCGTTCTTCCTGACCCGCGTGCTCGAAAGCCGCATCAACGACTTCGGCCGGGTGGTGAACCTGTCGTCCGCCGGTTCGCGGCTCACCGATCCCGGCATCATCGTCTACACCATGGCCAAGGCGGCGGTGGAAGCGTTCACCCGCGTGCTCGCGGCAGACCTGGGCCCGCGCGGCATCACGGTCAACGCGGTGGCGCCCGGATTCACCGCCGGAGAGACCAACGCCTACATCGTCGACGACCCGGAAAAGGCCGCGCCGGTGATCGCCGCAACCGCGCTGCGCCGCTTCGGCCAGCCCGAGGAGATCGCCGACATCGTTTACGCATTCGCCGGCCCGCTCGGCCGCTGGGTGACCGCGCAGACCGTCGAAGCCAGCGGCGGGTTCAAGCTGTGAGCGCGCGCGTCGTCCGCTTCCCCGCGTTCGGCGGGCCGGAAGTTCTGCAGGTCGATGCGGTCGACATCGGGCAGCCCGGCCCCGGCGAAGTGCGGATCGCGGTGCACGCGTTCGGGCTCAACCGGGTCGAGGCAATGTCGCGCGCCGGCCAGTACATGCCGGTGACCTTCCCGGCGCGGCTCGGCTACGAAGCCGCCGGGGTGATCGAGGCGCTCGGGCCGGGCGTTACCGGCTGGTCGGTCGGCGATCGCGTCGCGACGCTGTTCGGGCTAGATATGGAGCGCTACGGCACCTACGCCGATACGCTGGCCTATCCGGCCGACATGCTGGTCCCGGTGGCGCCGTCGCAGTCGCTGGTCGAGGCGGCGGCAAGCTGGATGCAGTATGGCACCGCCTACGCGCTGGTCGAGATCGGCCGCATCGCCGCCGGTGACGCGGTGGTGATCAACGCCGCCTCGTCGTCGGTGGGCCTCGCCGCGATCGCGATCGCCAACGACCACGGCGCCGTGCCGATCGCGGTGACGCGTGGGCGCGACAAGGCGGCGGCGCTGCGCGCGGCCGGCGCGGCGCACGTCATCGTCTCGGACGAGGAGGACGTCGCGGCGCGGGTGCGGGAGTTGACCGGCGGGCGCGGCGCGCAGGTGGCGTTCGATGCCGTGGCCGGGCCGGGATTGACCGCGCTGATGGGGGCGATGGCGCCCAAGGGCATCGTCATCGTCTATGGCATGCTGGGCGGATACAGCGCGGAACTGGGCCTTTTGGCGCTGACCGGCGGGAACCTGACGCTGCGCGGGTTCGCCGCCAACCTGCTGGTCGAGGAGGTGGATTCGCGGGCGCGGCTGGTCGACTATGTCGGTTCGCGCCTCGCCAGCGGGGCGTTCAGGCCCACCCTGGACCGCACTTTCGCGCTCGAGGACATCGCCGAAGCGCACCGGCGGCTCGAAAGCAACCGCCAGGTCGGCAAGATCGTGGTCACCACCGGGCGTTCGGCGTGATCGCCTGGCTGTTCACCGGCGCCAACCGGCCGCTCGAACGCATCGAACGCCCCACCCCCGAACCCGGCCCCGGCGAGGTGCTCGTGGCAGTGCGCGGATCGGGGCTTTGCCACAGCGACGTCGGCCGTATGGACGGGACGCTGACCCCGTTCATGCCGGTGCCGCCGCCGATCGTGCTCGGGCACGAGATCGCGGGCGAGATCGTAACCGTCGGGCCGGGAGTCGCGGAGTGGCGCGCGGGCGATCGCGTCGTCGCCTCGGGTACGGTGGCGTTCTGCCCGGGGCGGCAGTGCGACGGCGGTTATGCCACGCATTGCCTGCTGCCCGTACATTGCCTGATCCGCCTGCCCGACAGCGTGAGCTACGTGCAGGGCGCGGCGGCGACCGATGCCGGGCAGACCAGCCACGCCGCGCTCGTCGGCGCCGGGGAACTGCAGGCCGGGCACAAGCTCGGCATCGTCGGCCTCGGCGGGCTGGGGATGACCGCGGCGCGGATCGGCGTGCTGCTCGGCGCCGAGGTCCACGCCGCCGAGCCGCGGCACGAGGCCTGGGAGCCGGCGCGCGCGCAGGGCGTGGCGAGCGTGGTGGCCGGCGTGCGCGAACTGGCGCCGCTGGGGCTGGACCTGATCGTCGATTTCGCCGGCTTCGGCGAGACCACGGCGGGCGCGATCGAGGCGGTGCGGGCTTATGGCCGGGTGGTGCAGGTCGGGCTCGGGCGGACCGAGGCGACGATCTCGACGATGGCGCTGATCGGCCGCAACGTCACGCTGCGCGGCTCGGGCGGGGGCACGAAGGCCGATACCCAGGCGGTGATCAACATGATGGCGCAAGGGTTGCTCACCATCGCCGCAACGCCGATCGGCTTCGATGCGATCCCCGCCGGGCTGGAACGGCTGGCACGCGGCGGCGTAGTCGGGCGGATCGTCGCCGCAATGTGAGTTTTTCCCTTGGGTGCGCCGCTTTCCATCCCTAGATGGGGCGCACCTGAAGGAGATGCCGTTGTGACCGTCCAGACCGCCAGCCTCGCCGGGCTTGACCTGCGTGCCGAGATCGACCGGCTGCGCAAGGAGAAGAACGCGGTCATCCTCGCGCACTATTACCAGCGCCCGGAAATCCAGGACCTCGCCGACTACATCGGCGACAGCCTCGAATTGAGCCGCAAGGCCGCCGCCAGCGACGCCGACGTCATCGCCTTCTGCGGCGTCAAGTTCATGGCCGAGACCGCGAAGATCCTCGCGCCCGAAAAGACCGTGATCCTGCCCGACGTCAACGCCGGCTGCAGCCTCGAGGATTCGTGCCCGCCGGAAAAGTTCGCCGCGTTCCGCAAGGCCCACCCGGACCACATCGCGCTGACCTACATCAACTGCTCGACTGAGGTGAAGGCGCTGTCCGACATCATCGTCACCAGCTCCAGCGCCGAGACCATCCTCCAGCAGATCCCGCGCGAGCAGAAGATCATCTTCGGCCCGGACCGGCACCTCGGCGGCTACCTGTCGCGCAAGTTCGATCGCGAGATGCTGTTGTGGCCGGGGGTGTGCATCGTCCACGAGGCATTCAGCGAGACCGAGCTGCTGAAGCTGAAGGCCCAGCACCCCGGCGCGCCGATCGCCGCGCACCCCGAATGCCCGCCGGCGATCGTCGACCATGCCGACTATGTCGGCAGCACCAGCGGCATCCTCAACTATGCCAAGGCGACCGACGCCGACACGCTGATCGTCGCCACCGAGCCGCACATCATCCACCAGATGCAGCTGGCGATGCCCGGCAAGACCTTCATCGGCGCCCCCGGCGCGGACGGCAACTGCAACTGCAACGTCTGCCCCTACATGGCGCTGAACACGCTGGAAAAGCTCTACGTCGCGCTGCGCGACCTGACCCCGCGCGTCGAGATCGAGGAAGGCCTGCGCCTGCGCGCAAAGCGCAGCCTCGACCGCATGCTGGAAATGGCCAGCGGCACCGTCGGCAAGGGCGACCTGGGCGCGCGCTGACCGGTCACCGCTCCCCCGCGCGCGCCAGCACCAGCGCGCTGGCGACCAGCAGCATCCCCAGCAGGTCCATCGCCCCCAGCGGCTCGTGGAACACCAGCGCGCCGACCAGCACGCCGACCACCGGCTGGGTCAGCAGCCCCAGCCCGATCATCAGCGGCGAGAAGTGCCGCAGCGCATAGACGATCAGCCCCTGCCCCAGCACCTGGCTCGACAGCGCCAGCGTCACCAGCGGCCCCCAGTGGCGCGGCCACACCGGCTCCCCCTGCTGCAGCGCGATCGCCAGCAGCACCGGCGCCCCGGCCAGCGTCGCGCCCACCAGCAGCGACCAGTTGCCGATGTGGGCGCGGCCGTTGCGCAGCAGCAGGATATAGGCCGCATAGAACAGCCCCGCGAGCAGGCACAGCATGTCGCCGACGAACGAGACCGGGCTGATCGCAAAGCTGCGCCCGAACAGGATCGCCGCGCCCGCCAGCGCCGCCGCCAGCGCCGCCCATTCGGCAGCCCGAGGCGCGCGCCGCGCCGTGACCAGCCCCCAGGCCATGACGATCAGGCTGCCCGAATTGCCGAACAGCGTCGAGTTGCCGAGCCGGGTGCGGACGATGCCCAGGTGCCACGCGGCGAGATCGAGCGCGAAGAACACCCCCGCCGCCGCCGTCAGCCAGGCTTGCCGCCCGCCCGGCGCGGCCCCCGCCGCTTCGCGCCGCGCCAACAAGGCCAGCACCGGCAAGGCCAGCGCCAGCCGCCAGAATCCGGCCGAAACCGGCCCGCTGTCGGCCAGCCGCACCCACCAGGGGCCGAGCGCCAGCGCGGCATTGCCGATGACGAGCGCGGCAACGTGGCGCCATTGCCAATCGCGGGCGGCGGGAGGGCGGGTGGGGGGCATCCCCCGGTTTAGCGGCTCGCACGCCGCGGCGATAGCCGGCTCAATAATGGATCGCGCTTGACGGGGTCGCCGCCGGCGCGGCCGCGGATGGAGGCGCCGGTGCCGCGTCGGCCGGGGCGCCATCGGCTGCGGCCGCATCCCCCGTCGCATCGGCGGCGGCGCCCCGGGCCGGTTTTGCGGCGACGCGCGGTGCCAGCGGCGGCTTCGACGTCAGCGCCTCGTACGGGATCATCGCGTCGCTGATCGAGCCTTGCAGCACCTGGCCGCTGGCGGTGCGCTGGTCCCCCCCCTTGCCGTCGCGATGGCAGCCGGAAAGCGCGAGGACGGCGATCGCCGCGAGCAAGGGAATGGGCTTCATGGCGCGGCCTCCGGTCCGCAGGTGTTGGCATCGCGCGCGGCGTCGAGCCGGGCGAGGAATGCGTCGGCGCGGGCGAGCAATGCCCGATCCCAGGCATCGGAATCAACCTCCAGCCCCAGCCGCGCAAGGCTGGTGACGCCCTTTTCCGCGATCCCGCACGGGACGATGCCGCCGAAATGCGCGAGATCGGGCGCCAGGTTGACCGCAAAGCCGTGCATCGTCACCCAGCGGCGGATGCGCACGCCGATCGCGCCGATCTTGGCCTCGCGGCCGTCGACGTCGCGCGTCCAGATGCCGACGCCGGCATCGCTGCGCCAGCCTTCCACGCCGAAATCGCCGAGCGTGTCGATCACCCAGCCTTCGAGCGCGTGGACGAAGCAGCGGGCATCGCGCGTGCGGCGCTTGAGGTCGAGCAGCACATAGCACACGCGCTGGCCCGGGCCGTGATAGGTATAGCGCCCGCCGCGCCCGGCGCTGACGACCTCGAATCGCGGGTCGAGCAGTTCGGTGGCATCGGCGCTGGTCCCCGCGGTGTAGACCGGTGGGTGTTCGAGCAACCACAGCAGTTCGTCCGCCTCGTCGCGCTGGATCGCCTCGTTGCGGGCGGCCATCGCGTCGAGCGCGGCGCGATAGGGGACCAGCGTGGTTTCACGGCGGATTTCCGGGCTGCGGTTCTGCGGTTGCCGCGGGGTATCGGACGCCTTATCAGACATGGCGCGTTGCGTGGGCGCATTCGCTGCGGTTATCAAGGGGGAAAGCCGGGCGCGGGAAACGGGAATCATGATGCAATTCGACAGTTCACGCGCCTGGCGCGACGGTGTTGCGGCCCTTTCGGCCAACCGCGACGTGCTGCTGGCGCTGGCCGGCGTGTTCTTCATGCTGCCCTGGCTGGCGTTCATGCTGCTGGCCCCCCAGCCGGGCATGAAGCCGGGGATGACCGCGCCGCAGATCGTCGCCGCCATGCAGCAGTTCATGGGCCAGGTCGCGCCCTACCTGCTCGGGCTGATGCTGATCGAGGCGTGCGGCATGCTCGCGGTGCTGACGCTGTGCACCGATCGCAGCCGCCCCACCGTCGGCGAGGCGATCCGGCGCGGTGCGATCGGCGCGCTGCCCTATCTCGGCGCGATGCTGCTGTTCGTGCTGGGCTTCATGGTGGTGGCCGCGATCGGCGGCGCCCTGCTGACGCTGACCGGCGGCGCCGGCAGCGCGCTGCTGATGGGGATGACGCTGGGCATCTACGTGTTCGGCCAGGTGCGGATGATCATGGCCGCGCCGGTGATCGCGATCGAGCATCGCTTCCAGCCCTGGCAGGTGCTCAAGCGCTCCTGGCAGCTCACCGGCGGCAACGTCGGCCGCATCCTGATGTTCCTGGTGCTGCTGGTGCTGGGCAGCCAGGTGCTGATGGGGGTGATCGGCATGATCGTCGGCAGCGTCGCGGCGCTGGTCGGCGGGCCGGAGACCGGCCGTATCGCCGAGGCCGTGGTCAGCGCGGCGATGCTCGGCCTGTTCCAGCTCCTGCTCAGCAGCGTGATGGCGGCGATGCACGCGCAGCTCGCCGGGCCGCGCGCCGACGTGTTCGGCTGACGCGTATCAACCCCGGCGCCGCGGCGCCCGCGAAAAGCTCCAGCCGGACGGCAGCGGCCGCGCCACCAGCCCGCCGATCGATGCCGGCTGCCGCGCCAGCAGCGTATCGAACAGCCGCGCCACCGCGGCGCCGCGCGGCGCCTCGCCGTCGAGCTCGCGGACCAGCCGCGCCAGCACCCGCAGCGCCACCGCGCGCGGTGCGCTGGGGCGATAGACCAGCCCCAGCGGCTCGGCGCTGACGCATTCCTGCCACTCGCGCGCGGCCGCCCAGTCGAGCGCGGCATCGGCATCGGCGAGATGGCCGGCGCTTTTCGCCAGCGCCGGCACGTCGAGCCAGTCGGCCGACGCGAGATGCGCGCGCAGGCGGGCGCGGTCGAAGCGCGGGTCCTGGTTCGACGGATCGGCCACCGCCTCCAGCCCGGCCGCCGCGACGATCGCCGCCAGTTCGCCGCGCCGCCAGTCGAGCAGCGGCCGCACCAGCGGCAGGCGCGTGCCGGGAACCTGGGTGCGGGCGCGCACCCCGGCGAGGCCGGCGGCGCCGGAGCCGCGATTGAGGCGGAGCAGCAGCGTCTCGGCCTGGTCATCGGCGTGGTGCGCGGTGGCGAGCGCGGCCAGCGCCTCGCGCTCCAGCCAGGCGGCCAGCGCGGCATAGCGCGCCGCGCGCGCCTCGGCCTGGACGTTGCCCGGCGCCACCGCGACCGGCAGCACCGCGTGCGGCACGCCCAGCCCGGCGCAGACACGGCCGACGAACGCGGCCTCGGCGGCGGCCTCGGGGCGCAGGCCATGATCGACGGTGGCGGCGGCGACGCGGCCCGGCAGCGTCGCGTGGGCCAGCAGCAGCAGCGCCAGGCTGTCCGGCCCGCCCGACACGGCAACGCCGAGGCGCTGCCCCTCGGCCAACGGCGCGATCCGGGCGAGATCGGCGGCGAAGCGCGCGCCGGGCACCGCCGTCGGCATCACGGTCTTTGGCCCCGTCAACGCCGCTGCCGTCGGCTCAGTTGCAGGTGACGGTGCCCTTGACCTTGTCATACTGCTCGCGCAGGCGGCCCCGCGCTTCCCCGGCATAGTTGGTCGCGAACTCGTTCAGCGCGATGCACGCGCGCGAGCTGTCGCCGATCTGGCGCATCGCCTCGGCAAGGTTCAGCAGGCTGTCGGCGGCGCGGTTGCCGGCGGGATCGCTCTTGTAGTTCTGCAGGAACCACGGCGCCGCCTCGCGCGGCTTGCCATCGTCGAGCAGCGCGCGGCCGAGCAGGTTGCGGCCCTGGCTGAGGCGCATGTGCTTCGGATACTTGTCGACGAACAGCTTCAGCTGCTGCGCCGCCTCCGGGTAGAACTTGGCCTGGTAGAGGCGGAAGCCATAGCTGTACTCGTCGTCGCCGGGATCGTTGGTCTGCGGCTTGACCACAGCCTTGACCGCGGCGATGCGCTGGGCGCTGGGCTTGGCCGGGGCTTCGGGCTTGGCCGGCTTCGCGGCCACGGGCTTGGCGGCAGGGGCCGAAGCGGCCGCCTGGCCGGTCATCGCCGCGAGGTTGGCGTTGTTGGCGTTGGTCGGGGCCTCGGTGGCGGGCTTTACCGGCGTGGGCGCCAGCGGCGCCGGGGCCGCGGCGACAGGCGCGGCGGCGGCCGGGGTGGCGGCGGCCGACGCGGGCTGGAGCTGGCGCATGCGGTTCGACAGTTCCTCGTTCTGCGCGGTCAGCCGCGCGACGGAGGCCTCCAGCGCGTCCATGCGGGTCAGCAGGTCGGTCAGCGGCGAGGTCGCGGGCGCGCCGGCGGGGGCGGACGGCGCTGCCACCGGGCCGTTCTGCGGCGCGACGGTGCGGACCGCGCCGCTGGCGCGCTGCAGGTCGCGCATCTGCGCCTCGAGCTGGCGGATGCGCAGCTCCTGCACGGTCGAATCCTGCGCGACGGCGGGGGCCGCCGTGCCCGCCAGCAGGGCGAGGGCAAGCAGCGCCCGGCCCGGCGCCGACCAGGTGGCGGGGCGGATGGGGAACCTGCGGGCTTTCGTCACTTCCATGCTCCAATCAAGCGCCGGTCAAAGGGTCGTGCCCCCGCGCGGAGGCACGGCTTCGCCAT
Source organism: Sphingomonadales bacterium (assembly GCA_028868535.1). Classification (GTDB taxonomy): domain Bacteria; phylum Pseudomonadota; class Alphaproteobacteria; order Sphingomonadales; family Sphingomonadaceae; genus Novosphingobium. The sequence goes on from JAGWUH010000051.1 coordinate 10,871, forward strand.
GTGCCGCAGCGGCCATGCGCTGTCGAGCCTGCGCTATGGCGTAGCGGTGGATGGATTGGCCGCGGGCGCCGGCGCGGCGGGCGATTCCGCCGCCGGCGCGGGGGTCGGTGCCGCCGTCGCCGTGGCACGCGGGCGCGGCCTGACCGAAGATGATCCGGGGGATGATCCGGCCGATGCAGGCGCGGCGATTGCCGGCGTGGTTGTCGTGGCTGCGGGTGCGGGCGCGGCGGACGGCGCCGTCCCGCGGGCCAGCAGCGCCGTCGCGGTCAGCGACACGTCGGACACCAGCATCTGCCGATCGGCGATGCGGGCGACGGGCTGGCCGCCGATGGTGATCGCCAGCGCGTCCGGGCGGCTGGTGCGCAGGCGCGGATCGACCGCGTCGGCAGGAATCGCGAAGCTTTCGCCCTGCGCCATGTTCTTCTGCAGCAGCACGCGCTCACCGTCGCTGACGCGCAGCCAGACGTTGGCGGCATCGGCGGTGATCACCACCGGGCCGCTGGCCGCCGGGAGAACCGGGGCCGGCGCCGCCGGGCGCGCCGCCGGGGCGGGCGTCTCGCTGGGCAGGATCGACGGCAGGCCTTCCGCCGGCTGCGACATCAGGCGCCAGGCCGCCAGCCCGGCCAGTACCAGCAGCACCAGCACCGCCGCGCCCCAGGCAAGCCGGCGGCTGGGCACGCGGGCTGGATCGCCGGGCTCGAACGAGGCGATGGCCTGCTCGGGAAAGACCGGGGCGCCGTCCAGCTCGGCGCGGACCTGGCGCACGATCGCCTCGGCATCGAGGCCCACCGCGCGGGCATAGCTGCGGGCGAAGCCGGTGGCATAGGCGCGCGCGGGCAGCGCGGCATAGTTGCCGTCCTCCAGCGCGGCGAGCAACCGCTCGGAAATCTTGGTGGCAGCGGCGATGTCCGCCCGGCTGCGCCCGGCGGCTTCGCGTGCGATACGCAGGCGCGCGCCGGCACCCTCCAGCGGCAACTCCGCCATGTGTTGTTCCACGCCCATCTCTATTCCGAATTGCGTCCGTCGACCCCGAACCACCCGCAATCGCGGGCGTCCCGTTCCGGGGGCGAAACAACGCCCTGAATTATGAATTGTCAATGCCCTAAGGGACCGACCGGCCAAAACCACACAGATCGCCCTGCGCTTTCAAATCCTTGAAAAGTAGCGGTTTATTGCGCGCGTTTGACAGCATGGGCGGCGTGTCGATGCGGCAGGGTGCTCCCCTGCCGCGACGACGGTGCCGAGCGGGGTGCCTCCGAAGCGGCGTCAGTCGAAGGCGATGCCGTGCGCTGCGGTCCAGGCCGACAGTTCGGCGCGCAGGTTGACGGGCGGGTTGGCCAGCCAGCCCGCCACCGCCGGACCGATCGCGGCGAGATCGACCTTGCCGATCAGCTCCTTGAGCGGCCCGACCGAGGCCGGCGTGATCGACAGCCGGCGGATGCCGAGGCCGAGCAGCGCCAGCGCCTCCAGCGGGCGGCCGCCCATCTCGCCGCACACCGCGAGATCGACGCCGTGCGCGGCGCAGGCATCGACGACGCGCTTGAGGAAGCGCAGGATCGCCGGGCTCAGCCAGTCGTAGCGCTCGGCCAGCTTGGGATGGGCGCGATCGGCGGCGAACAGGAACTGGGTGAGGTCGTTGGTGCCGATCGACAGAAACTGCAGCTTCGGCAGCATCACGTCGAGCATCTCGGCCAGCGCCGGCACTTCCAGCATCGCGCCATAGCGGATCGTTTCGGGCAGCAGCTTGCGGTTGCGGCGCAGGATCGCGAGCTGGCTGTCGAACACCGCCTTGGCGGCGTCGAACTCCCACGGTTCCGCCACCATCGGGAACATGACGTTGAGCGTGCGGCCCCCGGCCGCCTCGAGCAGCGCGCGCGCCTGCGCCTTGAGCAGCCCGTCGCGTTCCAGCGCGACGCGCAGCGCGCGCCAGCCCATCGCCGGGTTCTCCTCGCCGGGGCCGTCGTCGTGGCGCAGGTAGGGCAGCGCCTTGTCGCCGCCGATGTCGACGGTGCGGAACACCACCGGCTTGGTGCCCGCCGAATCCATCACCTCGCGGTAAAGCCGCGTCTGCCGCTCGCGCGAGGGCAGCGTGGCCGAGACCAGGAACTGGAACTCGGTGCGGAACAGGCCGATCCCGTCCGCCCCGGTCAGGCTCAGGTTCGGCATGTCCTCGCGCAGGCCGGCGTTGATCATCACGGTGATGCGGGCGCCGCATTTCGTCACCGGCTCGGCCTCGCGCAGCGCGGCATAGGCGGCCTGGCGCTCGCGGCTTTTCGCGAAGCGCGCCTCGAACGCCTCGACCATCGGCGGCGCCGGCCGCACCGTGACGCTGCCCTGGTCGGCATCGAGCAGCAGCAGGTCGCCCTCGCGGATCACCCCGCGCAAGCTGCGCACCCGGCCCAGCACCGGCACCCCCATCGCCCGCGCGACGATGACGACGTGCGCGGTCAGCGAGCCTTCTTCCAGGATCACGCCCTTCAGCCGGCGCTTGTCGTATTCGAGCAGCTCGGCCGGGCCGAGGTTCTTCGCGATCAGGATCGCGTCCTGCCGCAGCCCCTTGCTGGCGGCGGTGCCGAGCTGGCCCGAGACGATCCGCAGCAGCCGGTTCGACAGGTCCTCCAGGTCGTGCATCCGGTCCGCCAGCAGCGGATCGTCGATCTGCCGCATCCGCATCCGGGTGCGCTGCTGCACCCGCTCGATCGCGGCCTCGGCGGTCAGCCCGCTGTCGATCGCCTCGTTGATCCGGCGCTTCCAGCCCTCGTCATAGGCGAACATGCGGTAGGTCTCGATGACCTCCTCGTGCTCGCCGCCGACGCCGAACTCGGCCTGCCCGGCCATGTGGTCGATCTGCTCGCGCATGCGGTCGAACGCGAGATAGACGCGCTGGCGCTCGGCCTCGATGTCCTCGGCCATCGTGTGCTCGATGGTGATGCGCGGCTGGTGATAGACGGCCAGCCCGCTCGCCAGCCCCTTGACCAGCGTCAGCCCCTTCAGCTGCTGCGGCCCGGTCTGCGCCTCGCTGAGCCCGAACGCCTCGTCCTCGTCGACGAGGTCGGCATTGGCGATCAGCTCGGACAGCACCATCGCCACCGTCTGCAGCGCCTCGATCTCCACCTCTTCGTAGCGGCGCGGCTCGACATGCTGGACGCAGAGCACCCCCACCGCCTTCTCGCGCCGCACGATCGGCACGCCGGCGAACGAGTGGAACTTGTCCTCCCCGGTTTCCGGCCGGTACGAGAAGTCGGGATGGGTCGCCGCCTCGGCGAGGTTCAGCGTATCGATCTGCCCGGCGATCGTGCCGACCAGCCCTTCGCCGATCGCCATGCGGGTGACGTGGACGGCTTCCTGCGCCAGCCCGCGCGTCGCGAACAGCTCGAGCATCCCCTCGCGCAGCAGGTAGATCGAGCAGACCTCGGAATCGAGGCTCTCGCCGATCACCTCGACAACGGTGTTGAGCTTGGCCTGCGCGGCGCTGCGCGATGCCATGACCTCGTGCAGGCTGGTGAGGATCTGCCGGGCGGCGGCAACGGCGGTGGGCATGTGGCGTTCCGGAGCATTCCTCAGGGAAGACCCGCTCCTAGCGCATTTGCCCGCCGGGTGAAATGGCCGGCGCGGCGGCGCCCGCCGTCACCCCGATCGATCGCCGGGGCAGCGGCGGGCGTCCGCCTCGCGGCATCAATGCAGCGAGAGTTCGTCCTTGATCCTGAGCTTGCGGCGCTTCAGCGACTGGACGGTCGCCATGTCGGGGTTGGGTCGGTTCAATTCATCCTGGATCTGTCGTTCGAGACCGGCGTGCTTGAGCATAAGGGCACTGGCATGCGACGTTTCCATGGGGAGAACCTCCTCTTTGGTTGTTGCAGTGAACGCATCCATGCGGCTCTGCCCTGGCCTGCCGTTTCCGCCGCGCGGTTCTGGGCCGCACTGGCCGGCACCGCAGGGACAAGTGCAAGGGCCGCGATCCTTTTCCCCTCATTCCGGCTGGCGGCCCCTCCCGGACCCGCCCTGCCCACGGCTGCGGTCAAGACCTTCGACTCGGTCACCCCGCCTCCCGTGGTGCGATTGTCATGCAAGCATATTAAGCCTATCTTGATAAGTGGCCCAGCAGGGAAAATTCGCCGGTTCGGACCGGAACGGCGACCAACTGCGCGGCCTGTGCGGCTGCGTCGACAGGCGGGGTCCGGGATCTGCAAGACAAAGGGCGGACGTGTGAACGAGGACGAACTGCGCAAGCGACTGGAAGTGCTTCGCATCGAGCATCGCGACCTCGACGCCGCCATCGACGCGCTGACCGGCGCCGGCGCCTCGGACCAGTTGCAGATCGCGCGGCTGAAGAAGCGCAAGCTGAAACTGAAGGACCAGATCACCCTGATCGAGGACTACCTGATCCCCGATATCATCGCGTGAAATCCCGTTCCGGGACGCCACGACGCCGGTTGTCCACAGAGAACAGGTCCTCCGTCCCCTTTCGATAATTTCCGGGGCGCATAATTGCAAAACAACGCATTTTCGGAACGGAACGTCGTCGAATCGGCCCGAATGTCCCGCTACGATACAGGCGGGGACGGGAAAGTTGTTTGGGGTCAAGAGTTAATTTCGCGTATCATGGCCGGCACCAAGAGGAAGCCATGCCTGTAACCGCATCGACCGCCGCCCCCGGCACCGCCAACATCAACCCCCGGATCATCGAGGGCCTCTATTGCGAGGCGCTGGTGCTCTCGGACGAGGTGCGCGCGGCGTTCGACCGGTCGGGCCGCATCGACGACGCCGCGAGCGAGGGCGACGCCGCGCGCGTCGCGCTCTCGTGCGAGGCGCTGCGCACGACCACGCGGATGATGCACGCGATCGCCTGGCTGCTGAACCAACGCGCCTTCCTCACCGGCGAGCTGTCCGAATTCCAGCTCCGCCGCCACGGCCGCCTCTCGCCCGATTTCCCGGCCTCCGATCCGGAGCGCATGGCCCTGCTCGACGGCGGCATCCGTACCCTGATCGGCACGACCGAGCGCTTCTACGCGCGGCTGCTGCGCATCGATCGCGGCTTCCGCGAACGCGACATGACCCAGCCCAGCGCGATCACCCGCCTGCGCGACCGCCTCGCCGGCAGCCCGCACGCGGCCTGAGGCCGCCCGCGCAACAGCGCCGAAACGCGGCTCGACAGGCCCCGCGCCAGACTTCATAGCACGGCGATGGAATTCCCCCCGCGCCCCTGGCCCACCGGCACCGCCGAGCCGCTCGAACCGCTGGTGCGCCGCGTCCTGGCCGGCAATCCCAGCGCCTTCACCTTCACCGGCACGCAGACCTACCTGGTCGGCGATGCGCGCGGCGTCGCGGTGATCGATCCCGGCCCGGACGAGGCCGAACACCTGCGCGCGCTGCTCGCCGCCATCGCCGGGGCGCCGGTGCTGGCCATTGCCTGCACCCACACCCACCGCGACCATTCGCCCGCCGCCGCCGAACTGGCCGCGTTGACCGGCGCGCCGGTGGTCGGCTGCGCCGCGCTCGCGCTCGACGATCACGGCCCGCGCGCCGATGCCGCGTTCGACACCGCCTATCGCCCCGATCGCGTGCTGGCCGATGGCGAGACGATCGCCGGCCCCGGCTGGACGCTGGCGGCGGTGGCGACGCCGGGGCACACCTCGAACCACCTGTGCTTCGCGCTGGTGGAAACCGGGGCGCTGTTCACCGGCGATCACGTCATGGGCTGGTCGACCAGCATCGTCGCCCCGCCCGACGGCGACATGGCCGCCTACCTCGCCAGCCTCGAAAAGCTCCACGCCCGCGAAGACCGCGTCTACTATCCGGCGCACGGCCCGCAGGTCGACAAGCCGCGCCAGCTCGTGCGCGGCATGATCGGCCACCGCCGCCAGCGCGAGCGGCAGATCATGCGCCTGCTGGCGGAAGCGCCCCAGCCGGTCGCGGCGATGGTGCCGCGGATGTACAAGGGCGTCGCCGAGACGTTGTGGCCGGCGGCCGGCCGCTCGGTCCTCGCCCACCTGATCGACCTCGAACGGCGCGGCCTCGTCGCCGCGGAAGGCGAAACCTGGCGGGCGATCGCCGCCATCGCGTAAAAATACCGCCGGCGCAGTCGATTGCGCCGCCGCCGGCCCTATCGCCAGACCGCGACGATGCTGCTACCCATGCCGCCGGCTCGCCGTTCATCGAGCCCTGCCGGCGCTTCATCGGCGCGCGGCGGATTCCGCAGTTGACCTCGGGCAGGCCGGAACAACCGGCTGCCGTCGAATGACCGATACCAGTCGATGCGTGAAGGGCGCCGGGAAACGGCGCCGCAACAAGGGGGAACATTCATGGCGACCATCGCACCCGTCGAATCCGGCCGGCACGCCTTCTTTCGCAGGATGTCGTTCTGGCTCTCGCTGTTCATCGTCTTCGGATTTCTGCAGTTCGCCGCGCGCGGGCTGGTCGATTACCGCACCGTGCCGGTGTGGTTCCACCTCCACGGCATGGCGATGACCTCGTGGCTGGCGCTGCTGGTCGTTCAGTCGACGCTGGCCGACAGCGGCAGCCTCGCGCTGCACCGGCGGCTCGGCTGGACCAGCGCGGCGCTCGTCCCGGTGATCTGGCTGCTGGCGATGATGGCGGTGACGACGGCGCTGCGCGTGAACTTCGTGCCGCCGTTCTTCACCCCCGGCTTCTTCCTCGCGCTGGTGGTGATCGAGACCTCGCTGTTCGCCGGCTTGGTCGGCTTCGCCATCGCCCGGCGCCGCCAGACCGACTGGCACGCGCGGCTGCTGCTCGGCGCGACGATCCTGCTGATGGAGCCGGCGCTCGGCCGGCTGCTGCCGATGCCCCTGCTCGGGCCGTGGGGCGAATGGGTGGCGCTGGCGGTCCAGCTCGGCGCGGTCGCGCTGCTGGTCCGGCATGACCGGCGCGAGCTTGGCGCGATCCACCCCGCCACGCGGATCGCCGCGCTGGTGCTGGTCGGCGGCCACGTCGCCACCTCGCTGGCGGCGATGACGCAGCCGGTGCAGGCTGCCGCCGCGGCGATCGCCGCCGGCTGATCCGGCCCGGGCGGCGGCAACGCCCGCGCAGTATTCGCCGCCCCGCTCCATTCCCCGCTTGCCTGCCGCGCGCGACCGCGCTTGGAAACCTTGCGCCGGGGCACCTTGCCGCGTTCCGGTTTGACTTAGGTCAATTATTGCGAATGACTTGCAATTAAGCTGGGCGTCTGGCAGCGGAAGTGATGATGACTCTGGACCTTCTCCCCATCGGGCAGCGCGCGCGCATCGTCGCGGTCGACTGGCCGCGCCTGGCACAGGAGGAAGCGCAACGCCTGCGCGCGCTCGGCATCGACGTCGGCGCCCGCGTCGCGATCGCGCATCGCGGCGTCTTCGCCGGCCGCGATCCGCTGGCGGTCACCGTCGGGCGGATGACGGTGGCGCTGCGGCGGATGCACGCAATGGCGATGGAGGTCGAGAGCGACTGATGGACGGGTGGCGGGGAGGATCGGCGCGATGACGATGCGGCGCACCGCCGCGCTGGTCGGCAACCCCAACGCCGGCAAGAGCGCGCTGTTCAACGCGTTGACCGGCGCGCGCCAGAAGATCGCCAACTATCCGGGCGTCACCGTCGAGCGCAAGGCCGGCCGGATGACGCTGCCGAGCGGCGAGCCGGTCGAGCTCACCGACCTGCCCGGCTCGTACAGCCTGCACCCGACCAGCCCCGACGAGGAAGTCACCCGCCGCGTCATCATGGGCGAGCTCCCCGGCGAGGATTCGCCGCACGTGCTCGTCGTCGTGCTCGATGCCTCCAACCTCGAACAGCACCTGGTGTTCGCGCAGGAAGTGATCGCGCTGGGCAAGCCCACCGTGGTCGCGCTCAACATGGTGGACCTGGCCGAGCGCGACGGCCTGGTAATCGATCCGGCCGCGCTGCAGGCGGCGCTCGGCGTGCCGGTGATCGCCACCGTGGCGGTGCGCCGGCGCGGCCTGAGCGAGCTGGCCGCGGCGATCGCGGTCGCCGAGGAACGCCCGGACGAGCATCACCGCCCCTTCACCGACATGGCCGAGCGGCGGCTGACCGCGCATGCCATCGCCGAGGCGGCGATCGTCTCCGAGACCTCGCGCCACCGCCTCCACTCGAAGCTCGACCGCCTGTTCCTGCACCCCTGGCTCGGCCCGGCGGTGCTGTTCGCGCTGCTGTTCATCGTGTTCCAGGCGGTGTTCGCCGGCGCCAAGCCGTTCGCCGACGCGCTGCAGGGCTGGGTCGACGTGCTGACCGCCGGGGTGCGCGCCGCGATGCCGCCCAGCCTCGCCCGCGACCTCGTCACCGACGGCGTGCTCGCCGGGGTCGGCGCGGTGGTGGTGTTCCTGCCGCAGATCGTCATCCTGTTTTTCTTCATCCTCGCGCTCGAGGCCTCGGGCTACATGGCGCGCGCGGCGTTCCTGATGGACCGGATGATGGCCGGGGTCGGCCTCTCCGGGCGCAGCTTCATCCCGCTGCTGTCCAGCTTCGCCTGCGCGGTGCCGGGCATCATGGCGACCCGCTCGATCACCGATCCCAAGGACCGGCTGACGACGATCCTGATCGCGCCGATGATGACCTGCTCGGCGCGGCTGCCCGTCTACGCGGTGATCATCGCCGCGTTCATCCCCCACCGCGACGTCTGGCATCTCGGCGCCGTCGGCATCGGCCTGCAGGGGCTGGTGCTGTTCTGCCTCTACGTCGCCGGCATCGTCGGCGCCATGGTGGTGGCGCTGGTGCTGCGCGCGTCGGTGACGAAGGGCGCCGCCAGCGGCTTCATCATGGAACTGCCCAAGTACCAGATGCCGCGGCTCAAGGACCTCGCGATCGGCCTGTTCCAGCGCGCGTGGATCTTCCTGCGCCGCGCCGGGACGATCATCTTCACCGTCTCGGTCGTGCTGTGGCTGCTGCTGAACTTCCCGCGTGCCGAGCCGGGCCGCGACCAGGTCAACGCCAGCCTCGCCGGCCACATCGCCAACGGGCTCGCCGTCGTCGTCCGGCCGATCGGCTTCAACCGCGACATCGCGCTGGCGCTGATCCCGGCCATGGCCGCGCGCGAGGTCGCGGTGTCATCGCTGGCGACGACCTATGCCGTGGCCAGCAACGACGAGAGCGAGACCGGCCATGCCCTCGCCGGGCAATTGCAGAAGCACTGGAGCCTGGCGACGGCGCTGGCGTTCCTCGCGTGGTTCGTGTTCGCGCCGCAATGCATGAGCACGATCGCGGTGACCCGGCGCGAGACCAACGGCTGGGCCTGGCCGGCGTTCATGCTCGCCTACCTGTTCGGGCTCGCCTACGTCGCGGCGGGGATCACCTACTGGAGCGCGGTGGCGCTGGGCCTGGGCTGACCCGCGCCACCGGCCTTGACATCGCGACGATTGTCAGGTACAAATCAGGAACATTTGCCGGTCTGATCGAGTCGACGGCAGGGTTGCGCCAAACCGCCCCTGAACCCTGTCAACCCGTGTCAACACCGCCGCCCTGGCGGGCGCTGTGGATACCCGGGACTCCGGCCCTCGCCGGGCCGCGCCCGATCTTCTACCCAGCACCGCCCCCGCATGAGAGGAAAGCGATTCGATGGCAGGCAGCGTCAACAAGGTCATCCTGATCGGCAACCTCGGCGCCGATCCCGAGGTGAAGTCGTTCCAGAACGGCGGCAAGATCGCCAACCTGCGCATCGCCACCAGCGAAAGCTGGAAGGATCGCAACACCGGCGAGAAGAAGGAACGCACCGAATGGCATTCGGTCGTGCTCAACTCCGAAGGGCTGGTCGGCGTGGCGGAACGCTACCTGCGCAAGGGCAGCAAGGTCTACATCGAGGGCCAGTTGCGCACCCGCAAGTGGCAGGACCAGTCGGGCAATGACCGCTATTCCACCGAAGTCGTGCTGCA
>JAGWUH010000052.1 GCA_028868535.1 Sphingomonadales bacterium
AAAGGCCCATGGCAAGACCGCTTGGCGAACGCACCGGCCCGACCGGCCCTTCGCCACCATCGGGGTGCCAGGGAACCACCGCCTTTTCGGCAGGGTCGAGCCCGGGGTTCACAAGGCTGTCCTTCACCGGGCCGGTCGCGACACGAAGCAGTCCCGCTAGCGCTCCCCATCCAAAGGCGGGGGGTAGCAGGCAACGCCGGCCCGATCTCGTGCCCGCGTCCTTCCCCTTGGCGTTACGCCGCGCTCGCCAGCGGCCGGTTTCGTGTGTCCTCAGGAAGCAAGAACGAAGGGGTTTCACGCAAAGGCGCAAAGAGGGCGTGCCGGCGGCGAAGCCGCTTTGTCTTTCCACTGCATGGCTTGCGGAAACGGATAAGGCCTGCGGCGCAGCGCGACCCCTTCGCGCCTTCGCGCCTTTGCGCCTTTGCGCCTTTGCGTGAAACCCTTTTCTTCCAACCTCCCCCACCGGGGGAGGTGGCAGCGCGAAGCGCTGACGGAGGGGGCAAGCACCCCCGCACGCCAAGCCATTTGGGTTATTTCACCACCACCCCGCCCTTCATCACGTGCGCCACCTTCTCCAGCACCGTCACGTCGGCCAGCGGATCGCCCGCCACCGCGATCATGTCGCCATAGTGTCCCGGCGCCAGCGATCCCACGTCATTCTGCCAGCCCAGCATGTCCGCGGAAACCACCGTCGCCGCGCGGATCGCCTGCAGCGGCGTCATCCCCCACTGCACCATGTACTTGAACTGCCGCGCGTTCAGCCCGTGCGGATAGATGCCGGCGTCGGTGCCGAACGCCAGCTTCACCCCCGCCTTCACCGCCTTGCGGAAACCCTCGCGCTGCGCCAGCGTCGTCTCGGTGTTCTTGCGCATGTAGTCGTCGGGATAGTGGTCGCGCCGGCCGATCTCGTCGGTCCAGTCGCCGTTGTAGATATCCATGTCGAGGAACACGCCCTTCGCCTTCGCCAGCGCGATGCCCTCGTCGTCGATCAGGCTGGCGTGCTCGATGCCGCGCACCCCGGCGCGGATCGCCGCCTTGATCCCCTCGGCGCCGTGCGCGTGCGCGGTCACCCACGAGTGCCGCACCCGCGCCGCCTCGACCGCGGCGCGCATCTCGTCCTCGCTCAGCTCCTGCTGCCCGGCCTCGCTGCCGATCGCGAACACCGCCCCGGTCGCCAGCAGCTTGATCGAATCCGCCCCGTGCTGGAACAGGTAGTTGACCTTCAGCGTCACGTCCGCCGGGCTCGTCACCACCCCGGCGCGCATGTCGTCGGGCAGCTTCACGTCGGGCGCCAGCCCGGTCACCTCGCCGCCGCCGCCGGGCACGGTGATATAGGCCCCCACCGCCGCCATGCGCGGCCCGATCACGTCGCCGCGATCGATCGCGTTGCGCAGCTCGACATCGGCGAACGCCCGCGCGCAGCCGACATCGTGGACGCTGGTGAACCCCGCCAGCAGCGTCGTCCGCGCGTTGCGCGCGCCGATATAGGCCACCTCCATCGGCGCGTGCAGCAGCGCCTCGGCCGGGTTGCTGGTCTGGTCGACATCGGCGAGGTGGACGTGCATGTCGATCAGCCCGGGCAACACGGTAAAGCCGCTCCAGTCGACCACCGCCGCCCCCGCCGGCACCGCCCCCGGCGCGTCGGGCACGATCGCCGCGACCCGCCCGTCCACCACCTTCAGCACCCGCGCCGCCGCCACCGACCCGGCCTCGACGTCGAGCAGCCGCCCCGCCCGCACATAGACCGTGTCCGCCCGCGCCGCGCCGCTCGCCAGCGCCAGCACCAGCGCCGCCAATCCCCCCGCCACTCCCGAAGCCCGCATCCCGCACGTCCTTTCGCGCCCGTCGAAATTCCCGGCCCGGCTTGCCCTGTCCCCGCTTTCGCGTCTACCCACCGCGCGAAGGAGCCCGCCATGGCCATCGACGAGACCCGCACGTTCAAGCCCATCGCCATCGCCCTGCTGACCGTCTCGGACACGCGCGGCCCGGCCGAGGACAGCTCGGGCGACATCCTCGCCGAACGCATCCGCGCCAAGGGCCACCGCCTCGTCACCCGCGCGATCGAGCGCGACGACGTCGGCCACATCACCAGCCGCCTCAACAACTGGATCGACGACCAGGACATCGACTGCGTGATCATCACCGGCGGCACCGGCCTCACCGGCCGCGACGTCACCCCGGAGGCGCTCGACCGCGTCAAGGAAAAGGACATCCCCGGCTTCGGCGAGCTGTTCCGCTGGATATCCTACGGCACCATCGGCACCAGCACGATCCAGTCGCGCGCCTGCGCGGTGCTGTCGCGCGGCACCTACATCTTCGCGCTCCCCGGCTCGAACGGCGCGGTCAGGGACGGCTGGGACCGCATCCTCGACGAACAGCTCGACAGCCGCAACCGCCCCTGCAACTTCGTCGAGCTGATGCCCCGCCTGCGCGAAACCTAATCCGCCGCCACCGGCACGGCCCGCGCCGCCCGCGCCGTCCGCGCCCATTCCAGCAGCACGAACAGCACCGCCACCAGCCCGGCGGCGGCGGTCCAGCGGAACACCGGCGCGTAGCCATAGCGGTCGAACGCCTCGCCGGCGACGCCGCGCCCCAGCGAGCCGATCAGGAAGGTCAGCGAGGACAGCAGCGCATACTGCACCGCGGTGTACCGGCGCGAGACGATCCCCGACAAGTAGGCGACGAACGCTGCCCCCGCCAGCCCGGTGGACACGTTCTCGAAGCTGATCGCCAGCAGCAGCCGCACCATCCGGGCATCGAAGCCGAACTGCGCGAACAGCCAGTTCAGCCCGGTCGCCCGGCCCACCGCGTCGATATGGACCGCCCCCTCGGCCAGGTCGGCATAGACGAAATTGCCGAGGATCGGCAGGATCGCGCCGACCAGGATCGTCGGCATCCGCCCCAGCCGCGCGAACGAATACCCGCCCAAGCTGATGCCCAGCATCGTCATGAAGATGCCGAACAGCTTCGAGGCGAACGCCACCTCGTCCTTGGAATACTTGAGGAAGTTCAGGTAGAACGGAAACGCGAAGCTGGCCCAGATGTTGTAGCACAACGTGTAGGTCAGGATCAGCCCGAACACGATCAGCACGCCCCAGCCGATCCGCCCGGCCAGCTCGGCCAGCGGCGAGACCAGCGCCGCGTAAAGGTGGTTGGCGGCGGTGCGCACCGCGCCGCTGTCCGGGTCCGGCGCCGCCAGCACCGCCGTCCCCCGCGCCTTCAGCGCGTTGGCCACCGCCGCCACGACCAGCGGCACCCCGACCGTCGCCAGGATGATCCACGGCCCCGATTCCTTGGTGAACTCGGCCACCGACGGCGGCTTCGCCCCCGGCGTCGCCGGCTCCAGCACCGTCACCATGAAATGCAGCAGCGTCGCGATCGCCCAGCCCCAGCTCGCCAGCACGACGATCAGCGCCAGCGCCCGCGCGCTCGGGGCCAGCTCCCCCGGCTGCGCCAGCGCCGCGTGCAGCGCCCCGCCCTCGCCACGCGGGGTATCCGGCGCGCGCAGCGTCACCAGCGCCATCAGCACCACCAGGCAGGCCATCAGCGCATAGACCGTCGGCCAGGCCATCCGCGCCGCCAGCACCAGCGCGAGCGCCCCGCCGACGATCGAGGCGATGCGATAGCCGAACTGGTAGATCGCCGACAGCAGCTCCACCGGCGTCGCCGCGTCCGAAACCTCGATCCGCCAGGCATCGACGGCGACGTCCTGCGTCGCCGAAGCCAGCGCCGCGACGAATGCGATCAGCGCGAACCGCCCGATCGCCTGCGCCGGATCGGTCAGCGCCAGCCCGGCGAATGCCGCCACCAGCACCGCCTGGCACAGCAGGATCCAGCTCTTGCGCCGCCCCAGCTTCTCCAGCCCGGGCAACGCCAGCCGATCGACCAGCGGCGACCACAGGAACTTGAACGAATAGGAAAGCCCGATCCACGACAGCACGCCGATCGTCGCCAGGTTGATCTTCACCTCGCCCAGCCAGGCGTTGAGCGTGCCGATCAGCAGCGCATAAGGCAGCCCGGAGGAAAACCCGAACCCCAGCATGCACGCGGACTTGCGCGTCCCCAGCGCCGCGCGCAGCAGCGCCAACCCTTTCGGCCGCGGCGGTTTCGCCGGTTGCTCGCTCGTCGTCGCCATGCAAATCCCCCGTCGCGCGGGCCGCGGATCAGCCCGCCTCCACTGCCGCCTGCAATTCCAGCCAGCCCGATTCGATGTGCCGCCGCGTCGCCAGCATCGCCGCCGCGGCATCGCTGGCGATCAGCGCCGCCAGCATCTCGTCGTGCTCCTCCGCCGCGCGGCTGACCCGGCCCTTCAACCGGTTGATCAGGTCGAACGGATAGCGCGCCCACAGGATCTGCACGAAGTGGTGCGTCTGCGGCATCCGCGCGAATTCGAACATGCGGTGATGGAAGCGATAGTTGGCGGCGCGCGCCGCCTCGTTGTCGCCGGCGTCGAACGCCTGCGCGAACTGCGCGGCGATCGCGGTCAGCTCGGCGATCTCCGCCGCATCGACCCGCGCCGCCGCCTCGCGCACCAGTTGCGTCTCCAGCAGGATGCGCAGGTTCAGCGTCTCGCGGCTGGCGTTGAGGTCGAACGGCGCCACCGTCGCCCCGCGAAAGCTGTCACCGGTGACGTAGCCCTCGGCCTCGAGCAGCTTCAGCGCCTCGCGCACCGGGGTGATGCTGGTGTTCAGCAGCGTCGCGATCTCCTGCTGCTTGAGCCGCGCCCCGCGCGGATAGCGGCCGGAGATGATCCCCTCGCGCAGGAAATCGGCGACCTGCTCCTCCTTGGTGCGATAGCGCGTGGGGGCTGGCGGGTTGGCGGGCATCGCCACGGCATAATCGCGCGGGCGGCCGGGTGACAAGGCGAAACCGGGAGACGGCGGGGGAGAGCCGCGATAAGAGGACGCCTCCTTCCCCCGTCTTGCCAAGGCTTCCGGTTGTCGATGCGCGGTTCCTGTGTCCTGCTGGCGATCGCTCTGACCGCAACGCCCGCCACCGCCCGGGCCGGGGACAGCGGGGCCGGAGACGGCGGCGCCGGGGACGGGGGCGCCGGCGACGGGCCGGTCATCGTCGTCACCGGCCACGGCCTCGGCGATACTCCCGCGACCCCCGCCTACGACGTCCAGACCCTCCCGCGCGAGACGCTCGCCACCGCCGCCTCGGGCCGGATCGAGGACGCGCTCGCCAACGTCGCCGGCTTCCAGCAGTTCCGCCGGTCGGACAGCCGCTCATCGAACCCCTCGGCCCAGGGCGCGACGCTGCGCGCGCTGGGCGGCAACGCCGCCAGCCGCACGCTGGTGCTGCTCGACGGGGTGCCGCTGGCCGATCCCTTCTTCGGCTATCTGCCGTTCTCGGCGCTGGCTCCCGAACGGCTCGGCTCGGTCCGCGTCACCCGCGGCGGCGGCTCGGGCGCGTTCGGCGCCGGCGCCGTCGCCGGCACGATCGAGCTGACCAGCGCCAACGCCGCCGAAGCCGGGCTGCTCGCCGCCAGCGCGCTCGTCGACGATCGCGGCGAGAGCGAGCTTTCCGCCATGCTCACCCCCCGCCTCGGCCAGGGGTTCGCGCAAGTCTCCGGCCGCTGGGACCGCGGCCAGGGCTTCTGGACCACCCCGGCCGACCAGCGCACCGCCGCCAGCGTCCGCGCCCGCTACGAAAGCTGGTCCACCGGCCTGCGCGCGGTGCTGCCGGTCGCCCCGGACATCGAGTTGCAGGCGCACGGCCTCGCGTTCGAGGATCACCGCGTGCTGCGCTTCGCCGGTGCGCTGAACGGCGCGCAAGGGCAGGACGCCGGCCTGCGGCTGGTCGGCCGCGGGCGCTGGCAGTTCGACGCGATCGCCTATCTCCAGGCGCGCGGCTTCTCCAGCGTGACGGTCTCCGCCACCACCTTCCGGCCGACGCTCAACCAGTACCGCACCCCGTCGACCGGCTGGGGCGGGAAGCTCGAACTGCGCCCGCCGGTCGGCGGCGGCCATGTCCTGCGGCTCGGGCTCGACACCCGCAGCGGCAGCGGCCGCACCGAGGAAGTGCTGACCAGCGCCGCCACCGGCGCCGTCACCGCGCGGCGCCAGGCCGGCGGCGGCAACCGCGACACCGGCCTCTACGCCGAGGATGACTGGACCCACGGCGCGCTCACCCTCACCGCCGGCCTGCGCGCCGACCGCTGGCGCGTGGCGGACGGCTTCTTCACCGTCGCCAGCCCGGCCGGCACGGTCACCACCGACAACCGCTTCGCCCCCCGCGCCGACTGGGCGCTGACCTGGCGCGCCGGCGCGCTGCTGCGCCTCGGCAACGGGCTGGCATTGCGCGCCGCCGGCTACGCGAACTTCCGCCAGCCGACCCTGAACGAGCTCTACCGCCCGTTCACCGTCACCGCCGCCAGCAACGGCAAGTCGGTCAGCACCGCCACCCTCGCCAACGACGGCCTCGCCAACGAGCGCCTGCACGGTGTCGAGGCCGGGCTCGACTGGACTCCCGCGCCCGGCATCGCGCTGGCGCTGACCGCGTTCGCCGACCGGCTCGACGACGCCATCGCCAACGTCACCCTGTCCACCGTCACCACCGCCACCACGGTGACGATCACCCGCCAGCGCCGCAACGTCGACGCGATCCGCGCCCGCGGCATCGAAGCGACCGCCCACCTCGCCCGCCGCCTCTGGAGCCTCGACGGCTCGCTCGCCTGGACCGACGCGAAAGTCCGCGCCACCGGCGCCGCCGCCGCGCTCGACGGCTTGCGCCCGGCGCAGGTTCCCCGCCTCGCCGCCAGCGCCACCTTCGGGCTGCATCCCCGCCCCGGCACGACGCTGGCGCTGACCGTGCGCCACGCCGGCGCGCAGTACGAGGACGACCTGCAGACCGACGTGCTGCCCGCCGCCACCACGCTCGCCGCCTATGCCGAAACCCCGCTGGCCGGTCCCGTCACCCTCGTCCTGCGCGCGGAGAATTTGACGGGGACCACCGTCATCACCCGCAACCAGGCCGGCTCGCTCGATCTCGGCGCGCCGCGCACGCTCTGGGCCGGCGTCAGGGTCCGCCTGCCGTGACCGCGCCGCAAGCCGATGCCCCCGCCTACCCCGATCCGCTGCGCCGGACGCTGATCACCCTCGCCTGCCTGTTCTCGGTGATGATCGTCACGCTCGACGGCACCATCGCGGTGATCGCGCTGCCGCGCATCCAGTCCAGCCTCGGCGCCTCGCAGGAGCAGATCGCCTGGGTCCTGACCAGCTACCTCGTCGCGCAGGCGGTGGCGACGCCGCTCTCGGGCTGGCTCGCCGATCGCTTCGGCCGCCGCCGCATCATGGCCGCCTCGGTGCTCGGCTTCACGTTCGCCTCGCTCGGCTGCGGCGCCTCGCCGAACATCGAGGTGCTGGTGCTGTTCCGCTTCCTGCAAGGCTTCTTCGGCGCCAGCCTCGTCCCGCTCAGCCAGGTGCTGCTGCTGGCCATCAACCCGCCCGAGAAGCACGGGTCGGCGATCGCGCTGTTCGGCCTCGGCACCCTGCTCGGCCCCACCATCGGCCCGACCCTGGGCGCCTGGCTGACCGAATCGTTCTCGTGGCGCTGGATCTTCCTGATCAACCTGCCGATCGGCACGGTCGGCTTCGTCGGCCTCGTCGCGTTCCTGCGCGACAAGCTGCGCGCCGATGTCCGCCCGTTCGACATGACCGGCTTCCTCGCCGTCTCGATCGCGCTCACCGCGCTGCAGCTCCTGCTCGATCGCGGCCAGCTGCTCGACTGGTTCTCCGCCACCGAAATCCGCATCGAGGCGGTGGTCGCCGGCCTCGCCGGCTGGACCGCGCTGGTCCACATGCTGACCGCGGCCGATCCCTTCCTCAAGCCGGCCACCTTCCGCGATCGCAACTTCCTGATCGGCTCGCTGCTTTCGGCGATGGTCGGGGTGCTGCTGGTCGGCGTCGTCCCGCTGATGACGTCGATCATGCAGCAGCTGCTCGGCTACCCGGTGATGCTGGCGGGGATGCTGTCGCTGCCGCGCGCGCTGGCCAACATGGTCGGCGTGTTCCTCGCCGGGCGGCTGGTCACCGCGTTCGGCCCGCGCCGGATGATCCTCGCCGGGCTGGTGCTGATCGTCACCTCGATCTGGACGCTGACGACGCTGTCGCTCGACGCCCGCCAGATGACCTTCGGCCTGGTCGCGGCGGCCCAGGGGCTGGGCTCGGGCTTCCTGTTCCTGCCGCTGACGCTGGCGGTGTTCTCCACCCTGCCCTCGCACTTGCGCAACGAGGCATCGGCGCTGTTCACGCTGGTGCGCAGCCTCGGCGGCTCGATCGGCCTGTCGGTGCTGCAGACGATGACGATCCGCGATACCGCCGCCGCGCAGGCGCGGCTGGTGGAGGCGGCGCGGCCCGACAACCCGGTCGCCCAGTTGCGCCTGCCCGGGCTCGACTGGGGATTGCCCGACGCTCTGGTACCGCTGGCCGGCGGCATCGCCCGGCAGGCGGCGATGCTCGCCTACCTGCACACCTTCCAGGCGCTGCTGCTGCTGGCGCTGCTGGTCGCCCCGGCCTGCCTGCTGATCCGCAACCCGCGCCGTGCCGGGGACGCGAACCTTCCCCCGGTCGTGGTCCATGCCGATTGAGCCGCACTCCCGCGATCGTGGTATTCCGGCAGCCGGTGGCGCGGCTATAACCCGGCCATGACCCCGGACGCCGCCCTGCCCGCCCGCACACTGATCGTCGAGGACATCGCCGCGACACGCGACTGGCTGAGCGGCCTCGTCCACCAGGCGTTCCCCGCCACCGGCGTCTACCACGCCGCCTCGCTGGCCGAGGCGCGCGGCTGGGCCGCGGGCAACCCCGGCCCCGGCGACGGCCTGCTGTTCCTTGTCGATCTCGGCCTGCCCGACGGCACCGGCGTCGACCTGATCCGCGAATGGCGCCAGCGCTACCCGGCCGCGCAGCTGGTCGTCTCGACGATCTACGACGACGACGCCCACCTGATGCAGGCGATGGCCGCCGGCGCCCAGTCCTACCTGCTCAAGGACCGCCCGGCGGAGGAAATCGTCGAGCTGCTGCGGCGCATCGGCCGGGGCGAGGTGGCGCTGTCGCCGCCGATGGCGCGCCGGCTGCTCGATCACTTCCGCGCCCATGCCGCCTTCGTCACGGCCGGCGCCGCCGGCGCCGGGGGCGAGGAGCGCCAGCTCACCGGCCGCGAGACCGAGGTGCTGCGCCTGATCGGCCGCGGCCTGACCCTGGCCGAAGCCGGCGCCGCGCTGGCGATCTCGGCGCAGACCGTGGCCACCCACGTCAAGGCGATCTACCGCAAGCTCGGCATCACCTCGCGCGCCGAGGCCGCGCTCGAAGCCGCGCGCCGCAACCTGACCTGATCGGTCGATGGGGGGTGAAAGTCCCGGCAGGCGCGGGCCCGGCCGCTTCTCCGCCCCGGCGGTGCGGCTCGGCATCGCGGTCCACGGGCTGCTCGCGCTGGCACTGGCGACGACGCTGCTGGCACTGGCGATGCCGCGCCACGGCATCGGCTTCGTCGCCGCCGAAGGCCGCCACGGCGCCGCGCTGGTCGCCGCCCGTCCCGATGGTGCCTCGCCCCTGCTGCTCGACGCTGCCGCCCCGGTCACGCTGCGCAGCGCTGCCGGCGTCCTCGCGGTGCCCGCCGGCGAACTGGTCAACGATCATGCCCCGCCTGGCGGCCCGGCGGCGTTGCGCGCGTTCTATGCGCGCGCCGATCGCATCGCCGCGCTCGCCGCCGCGCCCGGCGCCCGCGCCGAACTGGCGTTGCCCGGCGGCACCGTCGTCGTGCCGCTCGCCCGACGCGAGGCGACCCCGGGCGACCTGCCGCTCGACGTCTGGCTGCTGCTCGCCCAGGGTTGCGCGATCGGCCTGCTCGGCGCGTGGATGGGCGCCAGCGCGCCCGGCCACCGTCCCGCCCGGCTGTTCGCGGCAAGCTGCGGCGGGGTGCTGCTGGCGGCCCTGTCCGGCGCGGTGTTCGACGCGCGCGGGCTGACCGGCCCCGGCACGCTGCTGCAGGTGGCGCAGGCGCTGAACTTCATCGGCACCAACCTCTGCGCGGTGGGACTCGCGGTCCTGTTCCTGCACGTCCCGCGAGACCTCGTGCCGCCGCGCGTGGACCACGCGCTGTTCGCGCTGGCGACCGCCGCCGGGGCGCTCGAAGGCCTGGGCGCGATCCCGCTGGCCGGCTTCTATGCCGGGCTGCTGCTCGTCACCATCGCCTTCGTCGCCATCTTCCTGCGGCAATGGCGGCTCGCCGCCGGCGACCCCGCCGGGCGGGCGGTACTGCGCTGGATCGGGGTCGCGACCTTCGCCAGCGCCGCCTTCCTCACCGTCGGCATGGCCGCGCCGGTGCTGCTCGGCACGCCGGCGCTGGCCTCCGACGGCATGTCGATCATCCCGCTTTTCGCGATCTACGGCGCCATCGCCTTCGGCGTCGGCCGGGTCCGCCTGTTCACGCTCGACCGCTGGTCCTACCGGCTGGTGCTCGGCGTGCTCGGCGTCGCCCTGCTGCTGGTCGCCGATGCCGCGCTGGCGCAGGTGCTGCGGCTCGACCGGCCGCTGGCGCTGGCACTGGCGCTGCTGGTCGTCGGCTACGGCTACCTGCCGCTGCGCACGCTGGTGCTGCGCCTCGTCACCGGCCGCCGCCCGGTGTCCGGCGAGGCGCTGTTCCGCCAGGCGGCGCTGGCCGCGTTCGCCGCCACCGCGGCAGCGCGCCGCGAAGGCTGGCGCGAGCTGCTCGACCGCCTGTTCGAACCGCTGGAGATCGCCCCGCTCGCCGCCGCCGTCACCACCGCCGAACTTCGCGAGGACGGCGCCGAGCTGGCGCTGCCCGCCACCGCCGACGACGGCGCGCTGCGCCTGCGCTTCGCGCGGCGCGGCAGCCGCCTGTTCTCGCCGGACGACCTCGCCACCGCGCGCCAGCTCGTCGCGCTTTCGGCCGAGGCGGCGCGCGCCCGCGCCGAATACGCGCGCGGCGTCACCGAGGAGCGCCAGCGCATCGCCCGCGACCTGCACGACGACGTCTCGGGCCTGCTGCTCACCGGCCTGCACCGCACCGACGTCGGCGCCGTGCGCGGCGACCTGCGCCAGGCGCTGGGCGAGATCAGGACGATGGTCGCCAGCCTGGCCGGCCGCAGCCAGCCGCTGTCGGTCGTGCTCGCCGACATCCGCTTCGAGACCGCCGCCCGCGTCGAGGCCGCCGGCATCGCGCTCGACTGGCCGGTATCGGCAATGCTCGATGAGCCCGATCCCGAGCTCGGCTACGCGCATCACAAGGCGTTGACCTCGGCGCTGCGCGAGATCGTCACCAACGCGATCAAGCACGCCCGCGCCACCCGGCTCAGCGTGCGCACCGAGCTTCCCGGCGGTTTCGTCAAGCTGTCGATCGCGGACGACGGTGTCGGCATCGCCGCCGGCGCGCCGGGCCCGCGCGCCGGCCACGGCCTCGGCAACGTCCGCCAGCGCCTGCACGAGCTGGGCGGCAGTTGCGCGATCCTGCCCGGCAGCGGCGGCTTCCGCGTCGAGCTGCTGCTGCCGCTGCCGGCCGCCACCGCGCGCTGATCGCGCCGGCGGTGCCCGCGCCCCCGTGCCGGGCTTGACCTTGCGCCGCAACTGTGGCCGCATGAATGGAACGACACCGGCCTATTAACGGCGGGACCGCGGGAGACAGACCATGACCGAATTGACCATCAGCGGCGTGACCATCGGCGAGCTGGGCCCGCAGTACGACTGGGGCGCGCGCGTGCGCGGGGTGACGCGGGACAACCTTGCCGACGAGAGCCTGCGGGAGCGGCTGCGGGCGCTGTTCGTCGCGCGCGGCTTCATCGTCTTCGAGGATGTCGAGCCGAGCCCGCAGGTGCAGGTGGAGCTGAGCAAGGTGTTCGGCCCGCTGAAGGACCACCCCACCCGCAACGTCCCCCGTGCCGATCCCGACCTCGCCGAGGGGGTGATCGACATGCAGCATCACCCGCGCGACATGCAGGGGCACCTGCACGGCATCGTCGAGGTCGACGGCAAGCGGGTGATCTCGTTCCTGCCCTGGCACTTCGACCACAGCTACAATGACGAGCTCAACTATGCCGGCGTGCTGCGCGCGGTGGCCTCCGCGCCCGAAGGCGGCCGCACCGGGTTCGCCGACGGCATCGCCATCTACAACCGGCTGCCCGCCGACCTGCGCGCGCGTATCGAGGACAGGAGCGTGCTCTACACGCTCGACGTGCGGCTGACCCAGATGCGCTTCGGCCGCTATTTCCGCACCTTCGGCGACACCGAGAGCGAGCGCGCCAACACCGAGGAAGCGCGGCGCTTCCCGCGCGCGATCCACCCGATGGTGTGGACCCGGCCGACGGGCGAGAAGGTCGCGCACTACTGCGGCTTCTCCGCGGTCGGCATGGCCGGCCACGAGGACCCCGAGGGCGACGCGCTGCTCGAGGAGGCGCTGCAGGCGATGTACGCGGCGATCGAGCCCTACTGGCACGACTGGAAGCCGACCGACATGGTGATCTGGGACAACCTGCGCGTGCTGCACGCGGTCGAAGGCTGCGATCCCCGCCATTACCGGCGCATGCAGCGCACCACGATCCGCGGCGATTACGGGCTGGGCCGCTTCGAGGGCGGCAAGAAGATCGGCGAGGTCGACCGCGAGATCGCGCCGCTGGCCCTGCCGGCCTGAGCGCCGCTCACGCCAGCGGCAGCCGCAGCGTCGCCGACAGGCCCCGGATCGCACCGTTGCCGTCGCGGCGGTTGGCCAGCGTCAGCGTCCCGCCGTGCTGTTCGGCGATCGCGCGCGCCAGGGTCAGCCCCAGGCCGGCGCCGCCGGTCTCGCTGTTGCGCGACGGATCGCCGCGCTTGAACGGCTCGAGCATCCGCGCGATCGCGGCCTCGGGAATGCCCGGCCCGTCGTCCTCGATCCGCACCACCGCCTGCGCACCGTCGCGCGCCACGGCGACGCGCGCCCCGCCGCCATAGCGGATCGCGTTGCCGACCAGGTTGCGCAGTGCCCGCCGCAGCCAGGTGGCGCGGACCGGCAACACCACGCGCTGGCTGTCGGCCAGCGCCACCGGCTCGCCGAGATCCTCGAACTCCTCGACCAGCGCCGCGACGAAGGCGGAAAGCTCGGTCGTCTCGAGCGGGTCGCTCGGCCGTCCCACCCGCGCCAGCGACAGCATGTCGTCGAGGCTCCGCGCGAGATCGTCGATGGTGTCGGCCATCTTGCGGCGCTCGTGCTCGTCCTCGACGCATTCGATGCGCACGCGCAGCGCTGCCAGCGGCGTCTTCAGGTCGTGCCCGATCGCGCCCAGCATCACGTCCTTCTCGTCGAGCAGCGCGCCGATGCGGTCTTCCATGCCGTTGTGCGCCTCGATCAGCCGGCAGATGTCCTCCGGCCCCTGCGGCTGCAGGCGGCCCTGCGGGCTGCGGGTGCGGGCAAACTCGCCCACGCGTGCGGTCAGCGCCGCCAGCGGCCGGGTGATGCGCCGGATGGTGAAGGCCATCGCCCCCACCAGCACCGCATAGAGGAACACCGTCTGCAGGATCAGCATCGCCAGCATGTGCGGCTGGCCCGGCAGGTTCAGCGCCCGCGCGACCTGCCATTCGCCGCCCGGCCGCCGCTGCACCGCCGCCACCAGCATGCGATCGGACATCGGCTGGTCGTCGCGCGGGACCATCGCTGCGCGGGCCGCCAGGGCCGCGCGCAACGTCGGGTCGTCCGCCAGCCGCCGCTCGACGACGACAACGTCGGCCAGCCGGACATCCTGCTCGGCGAAGATCTCGCGCAGCTCGGTCTCGGTATGGCCCAGCCGCTGCTCGCCCGCCAGCGGCACGAAGCGCGGCACGCTGACCGGCCGCATCAGGCGGAACAGCGAGCCCCCTTCCGGCGGACCGTGGGCCATGCCATCATGATTGGGCGCATCACCACCGGGTCCGGCGTGGCCCGGGTCGTCGTGGCGTCCGTCCCGCCCCGGCCCATCGCCATCGCGCCGCCCGGCAAGTTCCCCGTCGGGCGGCGGCGGCTCGCGCCGCGCGCGCGGCGGCAGCGCCTCGCCGGCGCGACGCCAGGCGTTGAGCACGCGGAACGCCAGCATGTGCACCTGCGCATCGCGACGTCGCTCGATCTGGACGCGGTACTGCAGCGTCGCGCCGATCGCCTGCGCCAGCAGCAGCGCCAGCGCCAGCGCCAGCAGCACCTGGCCGGTCAGGCTGCGCGGCCAGAGCGGAAAGCGGCGACGCGGCATCACGCCGGCGCGGGCACCCGGCGGACATCGGCCGCCAGCATGTAGCCGCCGCCCCACACGGTCTGGATCAGTTGCGGATTGCGGCTGTCCACCTCGATCTTGCGGCGCAGGCGGCTCACCTGGTTGTCGACCGCGCGGTCGAACAGGTGCGCCTCGCGCCCCTGGACCATGTCGAGCAGGCGATCGCGATCGAGCACCTGGCGGGGATGGTCGAGGAACGCCTTGAGCAGGCGGAACTCGACCGAGGAGATCGCCACCAGGGCGCCCTCCGGGTCGATCAGCCGGCGCTTCAGCGGATCGAGCCGCCAGTTGTCGAACAGGTAGTCCTCGTCGGCGCCGGGCTCGGCGGCGGCGCGCGAGCTGCGGCGCAGGACGCTGCGGATGCGCGCGACCAGTTCACGCGGCTCGAACGGCTTCACCACATAGTCGTCGGCGCCGATTTCCAGCCCGACGATGCGGTCGGTCGCCTCGCCGCGCGCGGTCAGCATGATGATCGGGATCGCCCGGGTCTCGACGAGATGGCGGCACAGCGAGAGGCCGTCCTCGCCGGGCATCATCACGTCGAGCAGGACCAGATCGACGGCGGCATCGCGCAGCAGCGTGCGCGCCTCGGCGGCATTGGCGGCCTCGCTGACGTGAAACCCCTGACGGCCTAGGTAGGCCGACAGGGGTTCGCGCAAGCTGGCTTCGTCGTCCACCAGCAGGATGCGGGTGGGGCCGGTTTCGGGCGGAACGGTCACGGTCGGAAGCGGCTCCTTACTGGGCGGGCGGGGGCGGTGGCATGTCGTCGCCATCGGGACCGTGGTCCATATGGCCGCCCATGCCGCCCATGCCTCTCATGCCGCCCATTCCACCCATGCCGCCACCCCAGCGGCCCCGCTGCGGCATCGCCGCGCGGCGTTCCTCGGCGGTGACCTTGCCGTCGTGGTTGGTATCGGCCTTGTCGAAGATCGCGAGCGCCGAGGCCATGAACGCATCGTGCGTGACGGTGCCGGTGTGCTGCGGATCGGCGCCGCGCGCGATCATCATGCCCATGCCCATGGCGCGGGCCCGCATGCCGGCGTGATCGCCCATTCCGTGTTCACCCATTCCGTGTTCACCCATTCCGGGGCCACCCATTCCCGGATGCTCCATCGGGCCACCCGGCTGGTGCGCGGCGAGGAATTCCGCGCGCGACAGGCTGCCGTCGTGATTGGTGTCGAGGCGGTCGAACATCTGGCCGATCTTGACCGCGCGGTCGGCGGCGTCGAGCTTGCCGTCCTTGTTCAGGTCCATCGCCGCGAACAGCTTCTCGGCACCCTCCTTCGCCGCATCGCGGGTCATCTCGCGCGGGGCGCCAGGCATTGCTGACCATTTTTGGGCCGACGATGTTTGGGCTGACGGTGTTTGGGCAGCGGCGACCAGCGCGACGCCGGCGCACGCCAGCCCCGCGACGGAAAGCCCGAGCTTCCATCGGTTCATGTCCAGTCCTTTCAGAAATCCCGGTTTGAAGGCCGCGTGCCGCCGGCGGATGTTCGGGGGGGACAGGGTATCCGCAAGCGACAGCGCGGCCTTCGCGAGTGCTTCTACGCCCGACCTGTCGCGCGAATATGCCGCCGACCCCCGAATTTGTCGCAATTTGTCACGCAGGCTTCGCGGCAGGGCCACGGCGATCACCCGGCCGCCGGCACGCAGAAGGCGTTGAGCTTGTTGCCGTCGGGATCGCGATAGTAGGCGGCATAGAAGCCGTTGGCGCGCAGGCCGGGAGCCCCCTCGCACGAGCCGCCGTTGGCCAGTGCGGCGGCGTGGACGCGGCGCACCTGGTCCTCGTCCCTGGCCATGATCGCGAACATCGTGCCGTTGCCCTGCGTCGCCGGCTGCTGGTCAAAGGGCAGGCAGATGCCGATGCTCGGCCCACCCTCGGCAAAGGCCCAGCCGATCGCGGTGTCGCGCGCGAAGCTGCGGCTGCCGCCGAACTCGGCGATCACCGCGTCGTAGAACTTCGCGGCGCGCTCCAGGTCGACGGTGCCGTACGTAACGTGGGCCAGTGGCATGTTCGGTTCTCCCTTTGCCGCGCGATTGAAGCGGGAGTTGGCCGGCTTCGCAAGGGGAACGGTCAATGAAAATCGCGCGAGCGCGGCAGGATGCGCACGTCGCGCGGGTGGCGGCGCGGCGATGCGGGCGGGGCCGGGCCGGGCGCCCCCTCGCCGCGCGCCAGCCGGTCGAGCAGCGCGCTGCGGTCGATCACCCGCCGCGCCATCAGGTGGACGACGCCCTCCTTGCTGCGCTGGACCTCGCCCTCGACCAGCATCAGCCGCGCCGCCATCACCGCGCGGCGCTGCTGTTCCAGTTCGCGCGCCCACAGCAATGCGTTGACGATCGCGGTCTCGTCCTCGAGCGTGATGAACACCGCGTTGCCCTTGCCCGGCCGCTGGCGGATCAGCACCACCCCGGCCACCCGTGCCCGCCGCCCGTCGGGCAGCGCGTTGCATTCGGCGCACGAGAGGATGCCCTCGGCCGCCAGCGCCGCGCGCAGGAACGCCATCGGGTGCGCCTTCAGCGACAGCCGCGTGGTCTGGTAATCGGCGATCACCTGCTCGGCCGGTGCCATCGCCGGCAGCGCCGCATCCGCCTCGCGCCCCAGTTCCGCCGCGCCCGCGTGCGCGAACAGCGGCAGCGCCGCCGCCGGGGTGCGCCGCGCCTCCCACAGCGCCTCGCGGCGGCCCATCCCCAGTCCGCCGCAGGCATCGGCATCGGCCAGCTTGCGCAACGCCGCCGCCGGCAGCCGCGCACGCCGGGCCAGGTCCTCGAGGCTGGCGAACTCGGTATCCGAACGCGCCTCGACGATCCCCGCCGCCCATTCCCTGCGGAAGCCGGAAATCTGGCGAAACCCCAGCCGCAGCGCCAGCCCGGCCTTGCCCCCCGGCTCCAGCGTGCAGTCCCAGTCGCTGGCGGCGACATCGATGCCGCGCACCTCGACCCCGTGCTCGCGCGCGTCGCGCACCAGTTGCGCCGGGGCATAGAACCCCATCGGCTGCGAATTGAGCAGCGACGCCGTGAACACCGCCGGGTGCCGGCACTTCAACCACGCCGAGACGTAGGCGAGCCACGCGAACGCCTGCGCGTGGCTCTCGGGAAAGCCGTACTCGCCGAAGCCGCGGATCTGCTCGAAGCAGCGCTCGGCGAATTCGCGCTGGTAGCCGCGCGCGACCATGCCCTCGACCAGCTCCTGCTCGTAGCGGTGGATGGTGCCGTGGTTGCGGAACGTCGCCATCGCCCGCCGCAGCCCGTCGGCGCGCGCCGGGGTGAACCCGGCGGCGACGATCGCCAGCTTCATCGCCTGCTCCTGGAACAGCGGCACCCCCAGCGTCTTTTCCAGCACCCCGCGCAGCTCGTGCGGATCGTGCGGCGGCGCCGGCGAAGGAAACTCGACCGCCTCCTCGCCGCAGCGCCGCCGCAGGTAGGGGTGGACCATGCCTCCTTGAATGGGCCCCGGCCGCACGATCGCCACCTCGATGACGAGATCGTAGAGCCGCGCCGGCTTCATCCGCGGCAGCATCGCGATCTGCGCCCGGCTCTCGACCTGGAAGGTGCCGATCGAATCGCCGCGTTGCAGCATCCGGTAGGTTTCCGCATCCTCGACCGGCACGTTCTGCAGGTCGTGCTCGCCGAGGCCATGCCGGCGCATCAGCCGGAACGCCTTGGCGATGCAGGTCAGCATCCCCAGCGCCAGCACGTCGACCTTCATCAGCCCCAGCGCGTCGATGTCGTCCTTGTCCCACTCGATGAAGGTCCGGTCGGGCATCGCCGCGTTGTGGATCGGCACCAGCTCGTCGAGCCGCCCTTCGGTGAGCACGAAGCCGCCGACGTGCTGCGACAGGTGGCGCGGCGCCTCCAACAACCGGCCGACCAGCGTGCGCAGCCGCGCGATCCCGGGGTTGTCCACCGCGAAACCCGCCTCCTCGATCCGGCTCTCGGGCACGTCGCGGCCCCAGTGGCCCCAGATCGTCCCCGCCAGCCGCGCGGTGACATCCTCGCTCAGCCCCATCGCCTTGCCGACCTCGCGGATCGTGCTGCGCGGGCGATAGTGGATCACCGTCGCCGCGATCCCCGCCCGCTCGCGGCCATAGCGGCGGTAGATGTACTGCATCACCTCCTCGCGCCGCTCGTGCTCGAAATCGACGTCGATGTCGGGCGGCTCGTCGCGCTCCTCGGAAAGAAAGCGCGAGAACAGCAGCGTGTTGGCGATCGGATCGACCGAGGTGATGCCGAGCAGGTAGCAGACCACCGAATTCGCCGCCGAGCCGCGCCCCTGGCACAGGATCGGCGGATCGAGGCTGCGCGCATAACGCACCGCGTCGTGGACGGTCAGGAAATAGGCGGCGTAGTTCTTGGCGGCGATCAGCGCCAGCTCCTCGGCGATCGCCTTTTCCCACGCCGGCGGCAGGCCATCGGGGTGGCGCCGCGCCGCCTCGCTGCGCACCATATGCTCGAGCCAGCCCTGCGGCTCCCACCCTTCGGGCACCGGCTCGTGCGGGTATTCGTAGCGCAAGTCGGTGAGGCGGAATGCGATGCGGGAGAGCAGATCGATGCTCCCCGCCAGCGCATCGGGCCGCGCCCGGAACAGCCGCGCCATTTCCGCCGGGGCTTTCAGGTGCCGCTCGGCATTGGCGGCAAGGCGGGTGCCCGCGCTTTCCAGCGTCACCCCCTCGCGGATGCAGGTGACGACATCGTGGAGCACGCGATCCTCCGGCACGGCATAGAGCGCGTCCGCCGTCGCCAGCAGCGGCACACCGGCGGCATCGGCCTGCGCCGCCACTTGCACCAGCCGCCGCGCATCGGCGCCGCCGCGCGGCATCGTCACCCCGCGCCACAGCGGCGCCGCCTCCGCCAGCGTCGCCAGCAGCCGCGCCTCGCCGCCGAGCGCGATCAGCAGCAGCCCTTCGGCATGATCGAGCAGATCGGGCAGGCGCAGAATGCAATCGCCCTTTTCCGCCCGCCGGTTGCCCACCGTCAGCAGCCGCGTCAGCCGCCCCCAGCCGGCGCGGGTGGCGGGATAGGCGACAATGTCCGGGGTGCCGTCGGCGAACACCAGCCGCGCCCCCGAAACCACGCGGAAATCCCCCGCCGCCGCGCCGAGGTCGCGCGCCGCGAGATGCGCGCGCACCACCCCGGCGACGGTGTTGCGATCGGCGATGCCGATCCCCGCCATCCCCAGCCCGTGCGCGCGCCAGACCATCTCCGCCGGATGCGACGCCCCGCGCAGGAAGCTGAAGTTGGTCGCGGCGACGAGCTCGGCGAAGGTCACGCGAACAGCCCGTGCACGAACCACTTCGGGTTGGGTTTTTCCGCGTAAAGCCCGTGGCGGAAGATCCAGAAGCGCCGCCCGCGCACGTCCTCGACGCGGTAGTAGTCGCGGGTCAGCCCGCCCTTGCCCGCCTCCTCGCCCTCGCGCCGCTGCCACCATTCGGCGGCAATGCGCTCCGGGCCTTCGTAGAGCCGCACCTCGTGCAGCTTGCGCTTCCAGCGGAACCGGTGCGGCGGGCCGTCGGGCACTTCCGCCAGCACGTCGACCGGCTGCGGCGGATCGAACAGGAACAGCGGCCGCAGCGGCGGCTCGCCCGGCGCCGGCGCCGGCCAGGGCACCGGCGCCGGGGCGTGGATCGCCGGCAGCGCCAGTTGCGCCTGCTCGGGAATGTGGCTGTCGCGCGGGGCCAGCCGGCGCACCGCGTGTTCGCCGAGCCGGGTGCTCAGCCGGTCGATCAGCTCGGCGAGCGCCGCCTCGGTCCGCTCGGCACCGTCGAGCTCGGGCTGGATATCCGCCAGCGGCTCGGCCACCGGCACCGCCAGCGACAGGCTGTCGTAGCCGAAGCCGGGATCGAGCGGATCGGCGAGGCCGGCGATGCGCTCGTCGAGCAGCCGCAGCACCAGCGCCGGGTCGCGCGTCGGGGCGCCGGTGTCGATCGCCAGCCGCCGCTTGGCGCCGTCGCTGCGGCACAGCGTCAGCCGGAAGCGCCGCCCGCCGCGATCGCGCGCGGCAAGTTCGCCCGCCGCCTCGCGCAGCAGGCCGAGCAGCGCCGCGGCGATCGCCGGCTGGTGCGCGACCGGCTCGGCAAAGCGGCGCTCGAAACGCAACGGGGTTTCGTGCGGCAGCGGCGCCAGCGGCGTCGCCACTTCGCCCAGCAGGGCGCGCAAGCCCCGCACCGCGGCTTCGCCGAACCGCGCGGCGACGCTGGCGAGCGGGCGGTCGGCGAGTTCGCCGATCGTGCCCAGCCCGGCACGGCGCAGCGCCAGCGTCGCCTCGCCATCGAGCCCGAG